>NZ_PIPK01000004.1 GCF_003987335.1 Aliidiomarina maris
ATTTCAGGGCTTCTGCTTTAAATTCTTGTGTGTGGACTTTGCGTATTTTATTTGCTTTCATGATTCACCTCGTTAAGTGATTTTACTCACTTAGCTCGGTGTCCAAAAGTACTGGTACAGATCACTTGAGTGAAGGGGACGAGATTAAGGTCAAGGTCGAACGTCAGGAACAGGACTTCGTGATTATCGAGATGGAAGCCGATCAACATAATCATTGATCATTCTTTAAACTATTTTAACTCTATTTTATAAATTGTTATTCACTTATAGAATATATAAATTCATGTACAACTAATCGGCGGAAGCAAATACGACCAGCTGAAGCCGACTAACCTGGTACGAATGTAGTAATATAGTTGACTATACAACTAGGCCGCCCGGAATGGATTTTGAAACTTTTACAGTTGTATAGAAAGCCTGTAATAGGGGCTTTAATAAGAAAAATCGGAAAAATCCGAAGTTGCATATACATCTTTATAACTGTTATCAATAACGTGTTCGATCATTTAATGTGCAATAAGCGGAGAACACGACAATGAATAAAATTTCAAAAATCTCCCTGGCCGTCAGTCTCGGTTTGTTACCAGCCCAGCAGTTATTAGCTCAGGACGAAAATCAGTCTACGGCTGAGCAAAGTTACGAGCGCATCGCAGTCACGGGTTCACGAGTTTTGCGCACTGAGGAAGAGAGCGCAGCGCCGGTGCAGGTCTTTACAGCGGAAGATATTGAGGCCACCGGCCTGACATCAATGGAACTTGTCCTGCAGCGTATGTCAGCGTCTGCTGGTTATGGTGGCAACCAGACCAGCGCCTATTGGAACAGTGGGGGCTGGGGAACGACCCAAGTCAATCTGCGCGGGCTTGGCGCTAACCGCACACTGGTTCTACTGAATGGCCGTCGGGTAGTTAACGGCGGTACTGGGGCGAATAGTTCAGTGGATTTGAACACTATTCCTCTGACCATGGTTGATCGCATTGAAGTGTTAAAAGACGGCGCATCAGCAATCTACGGCGCCGACGCGGTTGCGGGTGTAGTCAACGTGATTACCCGTAAAAGTTACGAAGGGTTCATGGCGGAGGCCCGGGTGGCTGGTAGTGACCGCGGTGACGGGGGCGAGCAACAGGTTAACATGATGTTCGGGAGCAGTTCTGACCGCGGCCGGATTGTTACCACGGCAAGTTACCGTAGCACTGAAGAAGTTAATATGGCTGACCGCGCTCCTTGCGCCCTCGCTGAAACTGTTCCAGGTGAACTGAATTGTGTGGGCAGCGCCTCGACGCCAGGTGGCAGGGCGGTAATTACCAGTGGCCCCAACCAGGGCAGCATGATTAACTTTAATCAACCGGGAGCCGAAGATCCTAGCGGCTATTTACCCTATGATCCGAGCCTTCACAATGTGAACTCATTCGCTACATTGAACGCAGTCAATCCAGTGACAACGCTAAGCTTCTCCAGCTTTGGTGATTATCGTTTGGGTCAAGAGACCACCGCCTTTGCCGAACTGCTTTATAACAATCGTCGCTCAAATCAGGTTGGGGCGCCCGGTACGTTGCGCGATATCGATTATGCTGCGGATCATCCACACAACCCGGTGGGCGAAGACATACGTATCGTGCAGCGCCGACTGGAAGAAGCTGGGCCACGTGGCTTCGAACAGGACATTAGTACGTTCCGTGTGGTAACCGGCTTTAACGGTCTGTGGAATAACAACTGGGCTTGGGAAGTGGCATATAACTTCGGTCGCACCAGTGGCACAGACGCCTCCACCAACGTTGTGAACCTCGAGCGCATGCAACGGACCATCAATCCGGACACCTGCGGCACCGGTGGAGTACCCTGTGCCGATTTGCTGGGCTACGGCAATGTGAGCCAGGAAGCTCTCGACTATATGCTGTTTCGTACGAGCAACGAAGGTGGTAACGAGCAACGCTCGATCACCGCGAACATTGCCGGTGACTTGTTTGAAACGGCCCGGGGTGTGATTCCTATCGCATTTGGCGTGGAAAGCCGCACTGAGCGTGGCTGGAGTGAGCCAGATTCATCGGTGGTTGCGGGCATTATGAACACTAACCGTCAAGAGCCTTTGCGTGGCCAGTATCAGGTTAATGAAGCCTACGTAGAAACTTCGATTCCACTTATCGATGGGCAGCGTTTCGCGGATTACGTGGCAGTAGATTTTGCGTATCGTTATTCAGACTATGACACTTTCGGCAGCGACGGAAATTATAAGCTTGGTCTGCATTGGAATGTCAATCAGGACCTTAAATTACGCGCGACACAGTCTACTGCATTCCGGGTGCCAAATATCCCTGAGTTGTTTGGTGGTATTGGGGAGGGTAATTTAACCACGACCGATCCGTGTTCTGGTTGGGACCAACTTGGCACGAATTCAACCGTGGCAGCTAACTGTCAGGCGGACGGAGTGCCAACAGGTTACACCCAGCTAGGCTCAAGTGTATTAACCCAAACCGGCGGTAACCCTGAGCTCCAGCCTGAAGATGCGAGTACCTTTACCGCTGGTATGGTGTGGGATGTTAATTTTGTCGAAGGGCTCCAGGTGACTCTGGATTACTTTGATATCAAAATTGAGAACGCCATTCGCGGAGTTGCAGGCTCCACTAAGCTGAATGCTTGTTATAACTCTGAAGACCTGTCGCATCCGTTCTGTAATGACGGTAGCTTTACTCGCGATCCGTTAACGGGGGCGATCGACTACTTATCTTCACAGGTCGCAAACGTAGCCACTGAGAATGTGTCGGGTGTTGACGCGTCTGTTCACTATCGTACCCAGCTTGTTGGCCTAAATACGTCCTTCAATCTGAATATGACTTATCTGGACAAGTACACGGTAGAACCCTTTGCTGGAGCTCAACCAATTGAGTATGCAGGCCATATCACTGGTGGTAGCGGTAGTTATGCCCGCTTACGCTCGGATGCATCGATAACCATGGGCACCGATACCTGGCAGGCGAACTACAACATTCGCATGATAGGTTCGGCGACGGACATCAATGCGTCACCCGGAGACATTGGAGCGCGAGCGCCGAATGTGTTCTATCACGATCTGCAGGGCGTATATTTCCTGACTGACAACTGGAGCATGACTGTAGGTGCGAACAACCTGTTTGATAAAAAAGCGCCTTATATCCAAAGCTGGACGGATGCGAATACAGACACCATGACCTACGACCTGATGGGCCGTAAATTGTACGCCAAGGTACGTTATGAGTTTTAACCAGTGTGGGCGGCCGATTGCAACGGTCGCCCTCTTCTTGAGGTAAATCTATGCAATATCAATCCTCTGTGTTTCGAACCTGGCATCGTTGGTTAGGGATTATTGTCGGCGTGCAGATGGTCATTTGGGCTATCTCTGGCGCTTACATGGTCATTGTTCAGCTGCCCTTTATTCACGGGGAGCATCTGACCGAGGAGGCGGATGGGGAAATTCTTGATTCGTCAATGGTGAACCGTTTGCCGGCAGTGCTCGACAGCTATCCACAGGCAACTCAGATCCATCTGGTAAATCGCCTTGTGAAGGGAGAGTTTCAGGACTTTGCGCAATTACATTCGGACACTGGTAAGTTTCTAGTCGATTTAAATACCTTAGCACTTGTTGAACTTACGGCAGACGATATTCGAGATCTGGCAGCAGCGTATTACGCCAAAGGCGAGCCGAACATTAGTGCTGTCGAGTACCTTGAAGACGTTGCCCCAAGCGAGCTCAATGAGCGCTTCTTACCTATCTGGAGGGTCGATTTTAAAGATTTTGGCAATACCAGTTTATATCTGCACCCGCAGACCGGTGAAATGACCGTCCGACGCCACGATTTCTGGCGTGGCTTCGACATTATGTGGATGTTCCATATTATGGATTACAAGGACCGTGTGGACATTACCACCTGGTGGTTGCGAGCCTTTATCTTTGCCACCTTTGCCTTTCTGTTTACTGGCACTGTGCTGCTATTACAAACCATTTGGGCGTCGCGGAGGAAACCAGTATGAAGTTTTTACAATGGTTACACCGCTGGACCGGATTAATCCTGTTGATTCAGCTCTTACTATGGACGGTCAGTGGTTTGTATTTCGCTCTGGTTGACCATCATGGCATGAGCGGTCGGCAACATTATCAACCGCTCCAGTCGGAACCGCTCAGCCAAACCCAGTTAACCAATATTTCAGCGAGCTGGTGGGATGATCTCAGTGGCGTGACTAAGGTGCATAGCTACACAACGCAAGGTCTGCCGCGGGTCGAAGTTCATCATCAGGACGGCATTCGTTATCTTGACGGTCGTGATGGTAGTGAGTGGCAAACAGATCAGGACTTTGCGCAACAAATTGCGCAGGCAAGTTATTCTGGCCCCGGCAGTATGGTCCGGGCGACGCCGATTGAGCGTACTCGCGAGTTACATGACTGGCGAGGACAAGGTTTTCGGATCGATTTTGACGATGATTTGAATACCCGGGTATATGTGGATAGAGCATCGGGCACCGTTATCGACCATAGAAATACGCCCTGGGTGGTTGCTGACTGGATGTTCCGACTTCATTTTATCGACTACACCGGTGGCCGGAATTTTAATAATCTGGTAGCGATTGCCTTCGCTGTGATGACCCTGTGGTTCGCGTTGTCCGGCTTTATCCTACTGGTTAAGTTACTGAATAGCGGTGAAATGCGCTTCACTTTACGTAAAGCGTCGCTGACCGCGAGTGTTGGTGAGCAACAATTTAAGTTCAACGATAAAGCCCATAAAACAGTGTTGCAGGTTCTGCAACATAACGACATAGCGGTGGCAAGCGGCTGTGGCGGTGGTGGTACGTGTGGCTTTTGTACGGTCAAAACGGCACCTGACACGCCAATTACGGTCAGTGACCGTGCCCAGTTGTCGCAAGCTCAGCTAGATGAAGGCTATCGTCTGGCTTGTCAACACAGCATTGAGACTCTGCACAAGGTTGAAGTGCCGGCAGTTGAGGCACGCAAGTATGCTTTACAGCTGATAAATTCGCGGTTTATTACCCCTATGCTCAAAGAGTTGCGTTTTGCTGTTATTGAGGGAGAAGGCGAAGTGGAATACGCTGCCGGCCAGTATCTGCAATTTTTGATTCCGGCAGGTGCAGGGCGGAGTCGTCCGGCCGACGTCCCTGAAGAATTTGCAGAGGAATGGCATGCGATTGAGGCAAGCGAGTTTAAACATGACTCGGTACGCCGCAGTTATTCCATGGCAACTGCCGCAGGCGGCAATGAACTGGTATTTACTGTGCGCTATCAACCACAGACACCAGGAGCGCCAGCTCCAGGTGTGGGGTCTTCGTATCTGTGCAACTTAAAGCCTGGTGAAACTATCGTTGCTGAAGGCCCGTTTGGCGACTTCCAACGCCTTGAAGGCGACGAGCGTAAGCTTTGCTTCATTGGTGGCGGAGCCGGTATGGCGCCATTGCGAGCGTTGATCCAGGAAGAACTGCAAAGCCAGCAGCCAAGGCCGATGCGGTTTTTCTACGGTGCGCGCAATCGTGGTGAGTTACTCTATACTGATGAGTTCGTTGCGCTCAACAATCTCAATAAGGTAAGTTTTACTGCAGTTCTTTCGGAGCCCCGGAAAACTTGTCAGTGGGGTGATGCTGAGGGCTTTGTGCACGAAGTTGCCAGAGCATGGCTTGAGCAGCAGGATATAAGCGAATACGATTTCTATATTTGTGGTCCGCCGCGCATGCTTGCCGCTACCTTAGCTATGCTTAAAGAGCTTAACGTAGACTCAGCGCGGGTTCGCTATGACGATTTTGGTAACTAAATGAGATAGCGAGTTCGCTCAACCCCTGCCTCTGGCAAGTAAGGCCAGACAAGGATCACTCAAGGAGCGCCCATGGCTGACAATAACCTAAGCACATGTAAACAGGTTAACGTCATGCTAGTGGGCGCTTTGTTGTTCCTGAATTGCGGATTTTCTGGGGTTGAAAGTGGCCATAACAAAAAGCCCCGTCACTTGCGTAACGGGGCTTTTCAGTATCTGGTGCGTCCTAGTAGATTCGAACTACCGACCTCTGCCATGTCAAGGCAGCGCTCTAACCAACTGAGCTAAGGACGCATGGTACGCGGCTTGTGCCTGCGAACGGCGCTAATAATAGAGAGTTGCTACTAAGGGTGCAAGTGTTTTTTGTCACGCCACCGACTGTTTGCACAAATCATGAGCGTATCGGCAAGTTCTGTCACACCTGCAACAACAAGCGGTTTCAACTAGGTTTAATTCGACTAAGCTAAGCGTAATGGATTTGATACCAAGGTATTGATGCGTAGGTTAAATGTAAACTGGAGCGGCTATGCAGTGCATTAGTGAAGATATGTCAGCGTTTATGGCTGAAGTGGTCAAGGAAGAACAGCAAAAGAAGCACAAAGGGGACACTGCAACCACGATGGATGTGGTTGACCTTGAGGACAAAGAACTGTTTGGCATCGCGGCGGTAGGCACCGATGGGCGTGTTGAGCAGGGCGCTGAGGCAGGGGCTAAGTTTCCACTGGAAAGTGTGTCTAAAGCACTTGGGCTTGCGCTTGCTTTGGAAGACGTCGGCGCCGACTATTTATTTAGGCACGTGGCATGTGAGCCGCGTGGCGATCAGTTCAATTCGGTGGCTGCGATTGAACAAGGTGAAAACGGGTTGCCGTCAAACCCGATGATTAACGCGGGGGCGATTGTATGTACCGCTCACATCAAAGGTAAAAACGGGGATGAGCGCTTCGCGCGGTTGCTGCAGTTCGTGCGCGACTTGGCTGACAATCAGGATATCGACTACAACAAAAAAATGGTGGAGGAAGAGGAAAAGGATGTTAATCGCTCAATTTTCTACTATTTGCGCGGGCAGGGGTTAGTGGTAGGGCGCGAAGAAGACAAACTAGTGCCGTATTTTAAACAAACGTCGATTGAAGTGACGTGTTTGGATTTAGCCCGTATTGCCGCGGTGTTTGCCAACGCGGGGCGTTGCTTAAAAACCGGCAAAGCACTCATCAGTGAAGAAACCGTGCGCATCGTGTTGACCTTAATGTTCACCACAGGGATGTACGAAGGTTCAGGGCGCTTTGCTGTGGATGTGGGCATACCTGCAAAAAGCGGTATTTCCGGCGCTATCATGGCGGTGGTGCCCGGTCGTATGGGCATCAGTACCATTGGTCCCGCACTTGATGAGCATGGCAATAGTATTGCTGGTGTTAATATGCTTAAAAAGGTCGCGCGGCGTTGGCATTTGGGCGCTTTTGACATGCAAAATGTGATTAACACCGCGAATAAATACCAGCACAAGAATTAAGCCTGCGCAACTGGGGTTAATTGCGCCCTGGCTGCATATTGCATTGCGCCAAGGCCGCTTGCCATAACCGTGCATGACGCAGCGTACGTAACGCTACATGATCGGCATGGCTGCCTTCGGCGATAAGCTCGTCAACATAGGCGTGCCAAGCGCCTTGCACACTGTAATCACGTAATTGCGCCAGCACGGGCGCGAGGTCACTATGGTACATCGACCAGCGCGCTAAGGCAGGCTGTATTTCTGCAGCAAAGATATTCATCATCACGTTATGCAAGTAGGTTGCGCGCTCTGGAATGGATGGTGGTCGGCAGCCAATTTTGTCGCCGGCGTCGGTCAAGGTGAGATTTAGCTGTTCGAGCCAGGCAGCGTTTTGCTGCATGGTACGCCAATAACGTGGGAGAAAGTCACTCTGCGCCAAATGCTGCATATGGTTATTGTATGGTGCTAGGTTGATCGCATCGGTATCGCCGTTAAGTGCTGACTCAAACAGCGTGGCAAAGTAACTTAATGCAGCAAGGGTGGCGTCATAGCCTGGTGCGTCGCCGACCACCAGCGTTCGGTTTGCAGCGCGCATGGCGTGACGAAATTCGTCGCTGCGCGTGAGCACCTGGTCGATATAAAGAGGTAAGGTCTGGCGTTTATGTGCCAAAGCTTCTGACAACAACTCGACCAAGCGGGGGTCTTCAGCGACTTGCGTGGCTAAACACTCTTCAATTGCTAGCATACTATCGAGTTCATAGCGTAGCCTTGCGCTGGTCGACTGCACATTACCCAGCGCGCTATTGCGCTGCGCGATAACTTGCCCAAGGCGGCAGCGGTCAAGGCGAAAACTATCCAGCAAGTTAATACTTAAGCGATCAATTTCGATGCGCATATCTCCACTGCGCGGCATAATTGGCATCGGCGTCGGACTGGGGGACGCGGTATCCTCGTTAAGTAAATGAGTTAGACGCCCCTGGTAGCGCTGCCAGTCGCTTTCTAACCCACCTCGATCGCTACAGGCGCTGAGCATACAGACCCCGATCAAACAGCCAAGCACTAAACGCGCCTTTTGCTTTTGCACGCGCACCAAAGCAAGTACACTTATGCCCTTGCACGTTCGCACCCGTTCATATAAATGACGCGTGCTTACCAAGATGTTGTCAAAGATGGGAGTTCGCATGTTCACCGGTATTGTTCAAACCCAAGCGTTGATTGACGCCATTGAAGATAAAAATACTGCGCAAGACCAGTTTCGTCATTTACGTCTAAAGGTCAAGCCAAGCTACCTACAAAACTTGGAAATTGGCGCGAGTATTGCGATTAATGGTTGTTGTTTAACCGTTGTCCAGTTCCATGAAGACAGTGAACATGGTTATGCCCACTTTGATGTCATTGATGAAACTTTGCGGCTTACTAACCTAGGTACGTTAAAAGTGGGCGATCAGGTTAATTTTGAGCGTTCATTAACCGTAGGGCGCGAACTCGGTGGGCATATTGTGTCCGGCCACATTCATTGCACGGGCACGATTAGCCAGCGCAATGATACCGAGCATAATTGCAGCATGCGGGTTGAAGTGCCCAGCCAATGGATGGAATACATATTAAGCAAAGGCTTTGTGGCGGTGGATGGCGCGAGTTTGACGGTTGGTGAAACCGATGCGCAAGGTTTTTGGTTGCACCTAATCCCAGAAACCTTACAGGCCACTACATTAGGCGCTATTCGCGAGGGTGGCCGGGTCAATATTGAAGCCGACCAACAAACTATTACGACCGTGGAAACGGTTAAACGCGTGCTGGCTGCACGTGCTTTAACTTAAGCGCTACGGCGCCCGATTAGTAATACTGCTCATCGTCGGCATCCACTTTAACATGCAGCCTGTCATCGCCGACTTCGCGATGCAGGCGCACATGAATGCTTTCACCACAAGCTGGGCATTCGTCCTGATAGTCCTGTTCTTCCACGCTGATATCTATGTCTAAATGAATGGTGTGCCCACACATGGGGCATTGGACTACGGTGTCTTTCACTTTGGCTTCGCTCATTGGTCACCCCAAACACGGTTATGCGTCATATTTTGAGTGTAGCAAAGCTGTCTGGTTTCGCGCGCTCGACTATTGAGCTCGTTTAACTTGGCATCAGCAGTAAGCCGATCCCGGCGAGGGCTAAACAGGTACCGAGTATGGCACGTAACGAAGTGGGCTTACCCTGTAAAGTATTGATAGCAATCATAAACAACGGAGCAGTGGCGAGCAACGTCTGGGCAATGCCTGGGGTCACATGGGCGATGGCTAATTGTTGCAGCCCGATGGCCAGAAAAGTGCCGAGAAAAATCGCTACCAGCAATGGGAGTAACCGGGTTTGCGCCAAGGCTTGGCGCGTACTTAAAAGTAGCTTGGGCGCAAAAACCAGTAGCCCTAAGGTTAATGCCACCGTACCGCCGCTTAAGCGTACTAGCGCAGCTTGCAGGGCGTTGATTTCAAACGCCTGCAAGGCATGAAACGCCATCACCAAATCGACCGCCTGACACCAGGCCGCTATAATCGCGAAGCCTACCCCTGAACGGCTTAACCGCGTGGTTTGTATTCGCTGGCGCTTTTCGGTCAAAACAAAGATGACGCCTGCTATGACGGTAAATGCCGCAATGATTTCAAGTAAAGAGAGGCGTTCTTTGAGCAACCACCAAGCTAAAATGGCTGCAAACGGTGGCGCTAAATATTCGAGCAAAATCGTATGCCAGGGGCCAAGACGGCGTAAGGCGGAAAAGTAGCAGGTGTCACCAATTGTGATCCCGATGACGCCGCTTAATAGCAGCAGCCAGAGTGCTGGCGATGCTGCGTCAAGGGCTAAACCGAAACCAAACATATAGATACATAGCGCTAGTAGGGGGCAAGCCACTAAGCCTTTAACTAAGTTCAGTTGTGCGGCGGATAAATGCAAGCTTGAGCGATTGTATAAAAGGGTAGCCAGTGCCCAGAATAGTGCTGCGCTAAGCGCTGCAAGTTGGCCAAGAATCACAGTCATAGGTGCTCGTTTCGTTGCGCTTCAGTGCCGCATTCGGTATAGTTCGGCGGCTAGTTTAACGCATTCAAATCATGAACTGAAAACAAAATACATGTGGCACTTGGTAGGTGTCACCACTGTGAAAAGGAACAAGCATGCCTGTAATTACTCTTCCCGATGGTAGTAAACGCGAATTTGATCGCCCAGTCTCAGTCCTCGATGTTGCTAATGACATTGGCCCTGGTTTAGCCAAAGCAACCGTCGCTGGTCGTGTCAACGGCACCTTGGTCGATGCAGTTGATGTGATTGAACACGACGCTCAGCTGGAAATTATTACCCCGAAAAACGACGAAGGCGTTGAAATTATTCGCCATTCTTGTGCGCATTTATTAGGGCATGCAATTAAGCAATTATGGCCGGACACCAAAATGGCGATCGGCCCGACCATTGACAATGGTTTCTACTACGACGTTGATATTGATCGTCCAATTAGCCAAGACGATCTGCAAGCCCTTGAAAAGCGCATGCAAGAGCTGATGAAAACTGAATACGACGTGGTAAAGAAGAAGGTTAGTTGGGCCGAAGCGCGCGAAACCTTTGTAGCACGCAATGAACCATACAAAGTTGAAATTTTAGATGAGAACGTGGCACGTGATGACCGCCCTGGTTTGTATCATCACGAAGAATATATTGATATGTGTCGTGGCCCGCACGTGCCAAATATGCGTTTCTGTAAACACTTTAAAATTATGAAAGTGGCAGGTGCATACTGGCGTGGCAACTCGGACAATAAAATGCTGCAACGCATTTACGGCACCGCTTGGGCGGATAAAAAAGAGCTTAATGCCTATTTGAAACGGTTGGAAGAAGCTGAAAAACGCGACCACCGTAAAATTGGTAAGACCCAAGACTTATTCCATTGGCAGGAAGAAGCGCCAGGTATGGTGTTTTGGCACCACAATGGCTGGACTATTTTTCAGGAACTGGAAAAGTTCATTCGCGAAAAGCTACGCGAGTTTGATTATGAAGAGGTCAAAGGCCCGTTCATGATGGACCGCGTGTTGTGGGAGAAATCAGGTCACTGGGAGAAATTCTCGGAGCTGATGTTTACCACGCATTCAGAATCGCGTGATTACGCGATTAAGCCAATGAACTGCCCAGGTCACGTGCAGATCTTTAATCAAGGGTTGAAGTCTTACCGTGATTTACCATTGCGGATGGCTGAATTTGGCTGTTGCCACCGTAATGAACCGTCAGGTGCATTACATGGCTTAATGCGCGTGCGTGGTTTTACGCAAGACGATGCGCATATTTTCTGTACTGAAGAGCAGGTACAAGAAGAAGTCGCAGGTTGTATCCGCATGGTATATGAAACGTACCAAGCGTTTGGCTTTGATAAAATTGATGTCAAATTATCTACGCGCCCTGAGCAACGTCTCGGCGACGATGCAATGTGGGATCGTTCAGAAGCTGCTTTGGCGCAAGCATTAAAGAGCCACGATATCGACTTTGAGTATTTGCCGGGTGAGGGCGCATTCTATGGCCCTAAGATTGAATTTACCTTATTCGATTGCTTAGGTCGTCACTGGCAATGCGGAACGATTCAGCTAGACTTTGCGTTACCAAATCGTTTGGGTGCAACGTACGTGGGCGAAGATAACGAGCGCCACGTTCCGGTGATGATCCACCGCGCTATCTTGGGTTCACTCGAGCGCTTCATGGGTATTTTGATTGAAGAATACGCAGGTTTGTTCCCAACTTGGCTAGCGCCAACTCAAGTCGTGCTCATGAATATCACCGATAAACAGGCTGATTATGTGACAAATGTCGCTTCAAAACTGAAAAAACAAGGTTTTAGAGTGACTGCTGACTTGAGAAATGAGAAGATAGGCTTTAAAATTCGCGAGCATACTTTACAGCGTGTACCTTATCTCGTTGTCGTTGGTGACAAAGAGGTTGAAAACGGCGAGTTAGCCGTTAGAACGCGCAAGGGTGATGACTTAGGTAAATTCTCATTTGAAGAATTTGCCAAGCACCTTAGCGACGATGTCGATACACGCAAATTATAATTCTGTTTGGAGGAATACAACATTAAAGGCGGAAAACGTGGCCAAAAGGCCGATAAAACCCGGATTAATGACGATATTGACGCATCAGAAGTGCGCCTGATTGGTTTAGAAGGCGAGCAAATCGGTGTTGTCAGCTTAAGTGAAGCACTGGACGCAGCATCTGTTGCTGGCGTTGATCTTGTGGAAATCAGCCCTAATGCTGAGCCGCCTGTGTGTCGTGTAATGGATTACGGCAAGTTTCTCTACGAAAAGAGTAAACAGCAGAAAGAACAGAAGAAAAAGCAAAAACAGATTCAGGTTAAGGAAGTTAAATTCCGTCCTGGAACTGATGAAGGCGATTACCAGGTCAAACTGCGCAACCTGCGTCGCTTTCTTGAGGGCGGTGACAAAGCTAAAGTCACCATCCGTTTCCGTGGCCGGGAAATGGCACACCAGGAGTTGGGTATTGAGCTTTTAGAGCGCATTAAAAATGACCTCGAAGAAGTATCAACCTGCGAATCCTTCCCTCGTCGGGCCGAAGGTCGCCAAATGATTATGGTTTTGGCACCCTCTAAGTCGTGATTGTGGTTTACAAGTAAACGCGACTTCTGGCAACAGAAGCCGCGTTTCACCCTGTCACATTTTAATTACACTGGCATCGCCAGTTTTACAATGCGGAGTTTTAGCAATGCCTAAAATGAAATCTGTAAAGAGCGCTTCTAAGCGTTTCAAGAAAACTGCTTCAGGCGGTTACAAGTGCAAGCAGTCTCACCTGCGTCACATTTTGACTAAGAAGTCGACTAAGCGTAAGCGTCATTTACGTGCCAAAACTATGGTACACCAGAATGACAAAGCATTAGTTGACCGTATGTTACCGTACGCATAAGTCATAGACGTTAGGAGAGATAGAGCATGGCACGAGTAAAACGTGGTGTGGTCGCGCGTGCGCGTCACAAGAAAGTACTGAAGCAAGCGAAAGGTTATTACGGTGCACGTAGTCGTGTTTATCGTGTAGCGAAACAAGCTGTCACGAAAGCAGGTCAATACGCATACCGTGACCGTCGTGCGAAGAAGCGCACATTCCGCCAATTGTGGATTGTTCGTATCAACGCTGCGGCGCGTCAAAGTGGTTTATCTTACAGCCGTTTTATCAACGGTCTGAAGAAAGCTTCTGTCGAGATCGATCGCAAAATCTTAGCTGATATCGCGGTTCACGACCAGGCAGGTTTTGCTGCTCTGGTAGAGAAAGCAAAAGAAGGTCTGGCGTAAGTCAGTCACTCTCGCGAGTAAGTAAGATTAGAGAAGGGGCCTTATAAGGCCCTTTTTTCTTGTTTTTTATATAGGGTCGGCAATACATTGCCTGCTGGTAAGTGGTATCAGGCAAAGACTGAATTAATATGCCCATACCACAGAGCGCCATCAGCAAAAGCTTCGCGAACGCCAGGGTGTTGCTGTTGCTTGATATACTGTGTACGCTCCGTTTCAAACCATTCTGGTACATTTTGCGCCGATGCGACAATATCGTAAGCGTTAAACGAATAGCTTATCCCGGACAGGTCACCCCCCTGACTATTTCCCCATTTAAAGGCTTCGTTAAATACTTCAAAGGCTTTTTCATAAGCAGCATCGTCCAGCTCCAGCCCTTTAGCTTCCCATTGTTCGATGTTATCTTTCCCCAGCACACTAGCACCTAACATCTTCATCATAGCGACCCCGGATAATATCTCTGGAGTGTCACCTGATTTTGCTGTGTTTTTTGCGGGCTCTGTTTGTTTTGCTTCTTGAACTGGTGAGGTTTGAGAGGGAGTATAAGTCTGGCTGACAGAAGACGAAATATTCATATTTTGCACCTTTCAATTTATCTTAAGAACTCTTTTCAATATGCAAATAAAATGCCAACCTTGGATTTCATGCTCAAGGCTGGCTTCATTATTACTGGTAAAGAACGGTTACGCTTACTCCTCCAAAAAATGGTCCCTGATATATCATCACTCTTGGTTGTTGATTTACGATGTATACAAAACCGATAGAGTAGCTAGCGGGGTACTCTTGTGAAGGGACGGATAGAGTTCCGCTTGAAGAATTTGTAACATCAGCAGAACCAACAACTTGCCCATCTGGAGCTACAATAGCTAAATATACTTCTACGTTGTTCCAGCCATTAAAAGTTCCAGACCAGCTGTAGTTGATGCTTGTCATATAACCAGAAGCAAAGGCGGTACTCAAAAGTTGGCTTTGATAATACTGATCTTGCCACTCTAATTGACCAGGTCCCGAGCCACTGTCAAACCAGCTACTTTGAAGTACTTCAGTTTTTTTATCTGTTTCATCTAATCCTTCCCATAAAAGAGCTGGTAGGCCTAATTCCTTAGGAGTTTTGATATCAGCATATTCTTCAGATGAAGAAGCTGGGAAAGCAATTAATGTTAAGATGAAAGTAATGTAAATAAAAAGTTGATTTAACGTTTTCATAATATTCTCCATTTTATCTTAATATATTCGATCTATATTAACAATATGCCGCCATAGATCAAGTTTATGTTAATAAAATGTTTTTAAATATAGCTTGTATAATTCTTAGTACCTTTATAGATATGATTAGCAAATTATCTGGCTTGTACTGGTCGCTGACTCACTTTTTTCTTGCAGGGTCGGCAATACATTGCCTGCTGGTAAGTGGTATCAGGCAAAGACTGAATTAATATGCCCATACCACAAAGCGCCATCTGCAAAAGCTTCGCGAACGGCAGGGTGTTGATGCTGATCGATGTACTGCGCACGTTCCGCTTCAAACCATGCAGGCACTTCCTGAGCGGATGCGACAATATCATGTGCGTTAAACGAATGGCTTATGCTGGAAAGCCCACTTCCCTGAGATTGCCCCCATTTAAAGGCTTCATTAAATGCTTCATAGGCTTTTTCATACACCGCATCGTCCAGCTCCAGGCCTTCGGCTTCCCACCGCTCGATGTTTCCTTTTCCTAAGACCAGACTACCAAGCTTCTTTATTGTCTCGAGACTGGCTTCTGGAGGAGCGTCTGACTTGGTTGTATTCTCTGAAGGCATAGTCTGCTTGACACTCTTAACCGATGATATGTGAGACAGAGCATAAGTTTGGTTGGCAGAAAACGAAACGTCCATAATTTTGCATCATTAGTTTGTTTGTAGAGATTTATATTGTTGCAAATAAGATGCCAGCCTTGATTGTTGCAAATAAGATGCCAGCCTTGGTTTTTTATTTCCGAGGCTGGCTTGATTTTATTGCTTGGTTTGTACTGGTTAATGTCTCCCTTTTCTGTGCACTTTCAGGTATCATTGCGGCTTTCATTATATGCGCAGAATCCACATTGATCGCGGCGCGTCAGCTGCCGGTTGAAATGCAAAAGTTTTGAGGGGAATCATGCAGTTAGACGAGATATTGGCGCAAGCCAAAACAGCGGTTTCTGGGGCCAATTCGCCCGCCGAATTAGACGAAGTACGCGTCAATTACATGGGCAAAAAAGGTTTATTAACAGAGCAGCTTAAACAGCTGGGTAAGCTATCTCCCGAAGAGCGGCCCAAAGCAGGGCAGTTAATTAACCAAGCCAAGCAAGAGCTTCAGCAAGTGTTGAACGCCCGCAATGACGAGCTTAAACAAGCTGAGATGAACGCTAAACTAGCCGCTGAGCAAATTGATGTGACCTTGCCCGGTCGGCGCAGTGAGCGCGGTGGCATGCACCCGGTGACACGCACCATTCAGCGCATTGAAGATTACTTCGGACAACTGGGCTTTAGTGTCAAAGAAGGTCCTGAAGTCGAAGACGACTTCCATAACTTTGACGCTTTGAATATCCCTGCGCAGCATCCAGCGCGAGCTGATCACGATACCTTCTACTTTACCCCAAGTACGATGTTACGCACGCAGACTTCAGGTGTGCAAATTCGTACTATGGAAGTTGAACAGCCGCCGATTCGAATCATCTCGCCAGGCCGAGTGTATCGAAATGACTACGACCAAACGCACACGCCGATGTTTCATCAGGTTGAAGGCTTGATGGTAGATACCGATGTCAGCTTTGCGGAGTTAAAAGGCATCTTGCATGACTTCCTGCATCATTACTTCGAAGAAGACTTAGAAATTCGTTTTAGACCATCGTATTTCCCATTTACCGAGCCTTCTGCAGAAGTGGACGTGCGTCGTAAGGGCGGTGATTGGTTAGAGGTTCTTGGCTGTGGCATGGTTCACCCCAATGTATTAAAAGCAGTAGGCATCGATAGCGAAAAATACACCGGCTTTGCTTTCGGTATGGGCGTTGAACGTCTTACTATGTTGCGTTATGGCGTGAATGATTTACGCGCGTTTTTTGAAAACGATCTTCGTTTCCTCGAGCAGTTTAAATAAGGAGCCCACCCATGAAATTCTCAGAGCAGTGGTTACGTGAATGGGTGAGCCCAGAGCTTACCAGTGAACAATTGGCCGAGCAGTTAAGTATGGCCGGTTTGGAAGTCGACGGTATAGAACCTGTTGCAGCAAAGTTCAACAACGTGTTTGTCGGCGAAGTTGTCGAGTGTGGCCCGCACCCGGATGCCGACAAACTGCAAGTAACCAAGGTAAGTGTGGGTGGAGACGAGCTACTCGATATCGTATGTGGCGCACCGAATTGTCGGCAAGGCCTTAAAGTTGTTGTCGCAACCGTAGGCGCGACTTTGCCTGGTGATTTTAAAATTAAGAAAGCCAAGCTGCGTGGTCAGCCATCCCACGGCATGTTGTGTTCAAGTAAAGAGCTTGGCTTAGATGACGATCACGGCGGTATTATTGAGCTGCCAGCCGATGCACCCGTGGGTAAAGATTACCGCGATTGGCTTGGTCTTGATGACGTGACTTTAGACGTCGACCTGACGCCTAACCGCGCTGATTGTCTTGGTATCAAAGGCATTGCGCGTGAAGTAGGGGTTTTGAACAATTTAGATGTCGAGCACTTGAGCGTAACCCCTGTGGCGGCAACGATCGAGGACGCGGTCAAGATTGAATTACAAGCTCCAGCTGCGTGCCCTCGTTATTTAGGTCGCGTCATTAAAGGGCTTGATCTGAGCCAACCAACACCGCTTTGGATGCAGGAACGCTTGCGTCGCAGTGGTGTGCGCTCAATCGATGCGGTGGTCGATGTGACCAACTATGTATTGCTTGAACTAGGTCACCCGATGCATGCATTTGATTTAAATGCGATAGAAGGTGATATTGAGGTGCGCATGGCACAGCCAGGCGAGACGCTGACGTTATTAGATGGGCAGGAAGTCAGCTTACAAGACGATGTACTGGTGATTGCCGATAGCCAGAAAGCGTTAGCGATGGCCGGTATTTTCGGCGGTCAACAAAGTGGCGTGACGGCTCAGACTCAAGACATCCTATTAGAAAGTGCATTTTTTGCGCCTCAAGCCATTATGGGGCGCGCCCGTCGTTTTGGTCTGCACACCGATGCTTCACATCGCTATGAGCGCGGTGTTGACCCTGAACTTCAGCGCACAGCGATGGAGCGGGCCACCCAGCTACTATTGGAGATTTGTGGCGGTCAGGCAGGGCCTGTGCGCGAGTCAGTGGCGAAGAACCATCTGCCACAAGCAGCCAGCGTAGCGTTGCGCCGCGAGCGTTTGGCACGCTTGCTAGGCGTGAAAGTAGCAGATAGCCAAGTGACTGAAATTCTGAATCGTTTAGGCTTTAGCGTGCAGCAAACAAGTGCTGGCTGGCACGTTGAAGTACCGACGTATCGTTTTGATATTGCGATTGAAGAAGATTTAATTGAAGAAGTTGCGCGGGTGTATGGTTACAACAATATCCCCTCGGTCGCACCACGGGCTGAGTTGCGCATGAGCAGACGCCAGGAGTCTGACTTAAGCTTGCGTACAGTGAAGCAGAGTTTGCAGTCTTTAGGTTATCAGGAAGCTATCACTTACAGCTTTGTTGACCCGAAACACCAAGCTGCACTATTTCCAGAGCAAGCTGCACTGACTTTGCCACATCCAATTTCGGTGGAAATGTCGTCAATGCGCTTAAGCCTATGGCCAGGTTTGTTAAGCGCGGTTGGTTATAACCAGAAGCGCCAGCGCACGAGTGTACGGCTGTTTGAAACGGGCTTGCGCTTTGTCCCTGATAGTCAGGCTGAAAATGGCGTACGTCAGGAAGCGATGTTGGCTGGCGTGATAGTGGGTAATGTACAAGGCGAACATTGGTCTGACGGCGAACAAGCGGTTGATTTTTATGATCTTAAAGGTCATGTTGAAAATATCTTAGGGTTAACTGGGCACGCCCAGCAGTTCCGCTTTGTAGCGCACCAGCACAGTGCTTTACATCCGGGCCAAAGTGCTGCTGTGTATCAGGGAGAAAAGTTTGTTGGTACCTTGGGTGCAGTGCATCCTCAGTTCAGCAAGACCTTCGGTTTAAAAGGTCGCGTATTTGTATTTGAGCTGGCGTTATCGGCATTGTTGCAGCGCTCGCTGCCGCAAGCGACTAAGGTATCGCGCTATCCATCTATTCGCCGCGACTTGGCTGTGCTGGTGGATGAAACCACGCCAGCTGGCGAAATCCTTGTTGTTATTGAGAAATTTGGCGAAAACCGATTAATTGACCTAAACTTGTTTGACGTATACCAAGGGCAAAATACGCCAGCTGGTAAGAAGAGCTTGGCGCTGTCAATGATATTGCAAGATATCGAACGCACCCTTGAAGAAAACGAAGTGAACGAGTTTGTCGACGGCGTGGTCGAATTACTCAAAAGTGAATTCGATGCGGTACTAAGGGATGGCTAAATATTATGGCACTGACAAAAGCTGAAATAGCTGAGCACTTGTTTGAGAAGAATGGTTTAAACAAAAAAGACGCCAAGGATATGGTGGAGCTCTTTTTCGAGGAAATTCGTTCGGCGCTTGAAAATGGCGAGCAGGTTAAGTTATCAGGTTTTGGTAACTTTGAGCTTCGCGATAAGTCAGAGAGACCGGGAAGGAATCCGAAGACGGGAGAGGATATCCCAATTTCAGCGCGTCGAGTGGTGACATTCCGGCCTGGGCAAAAGCTTAAGGTAAGAGTTGAAGACGCTAAATCTTGAGTAGGCTCCCAGACAATAAAAAAGCACGCAATAGCGTGCTTTTTTGTGTCTGCTGTTTAGCGCTTTTGTTTTGAGCCAAACAGAGGTAACTAATGAGTTTAGACTCGAACTATGCCTAACGGAAAAACAAACTACTAAACGGGTTCAATAACCGACTGATACCCGATGTGAAATGCAGCGGGGCATCCATGACTGCCAAAATTAAACAGTCTTCGTCAGTCGTTTCTGGTGTATGTTGGTGGGTATGGTCTAACACCAACATGTCACCGTCACTATAACTGCCGTATTCATCTTTGAATACGCCGTTAATCACTAATTGAAGCTCAGTGCCGCGGTGGGTATGTTCCGGGACACTAGTTGCGCGATCCATATAGATAAGATTGGCAACTTCATCCGTACCAAGGTTGATTGGGGCCCGCCACATGTTGCCCATCATTTTACTCCATGGACCAATGCGGTGCTTCTGATTAGCAAGCGAGCGTGGCAGTTGAAAGCGTTTACCTTCCAACGTAATCATAGCGTCTTTGGGTTTGACTGGAGCTTGGGCCTCAGCCTGGGCTGGGTAGGGCGAAACTTCGGTGTCGAATTTCGATGCGCTAGAGCTAAAAATCGCATCCAACATTAAATGCATGTCGTCGCCGTCTAATTGTGCGGCAGGGGCAGATTCAAACTCGCAAGCGAGTTCTTCTTCTACTGCATTCGCCATTCTGCGGCAATGTGGACACATGTCTAGGTGTGTCGACACGACCAGAGCAGAGGCTGAATTTAATTCACCTGCCACGTAGGCATGCAACATGGCATCGGTTGGATGCGCTTTAATCATTTATGCAATCAGCTCTTTCAATTTAATCAAAGCAAGTCGAGTGCGAGATTTTACTGTGCCTAGGGGAATACCTAGGGCATCAGATACTTCTTGCTGTGACTTACCTTCGATATAAATCTTCTCAATCACTTCGCGTTGTGCTTCGGGTAATTGAGCATAATAAGCACCAATTTCCTGCATCAGAATTTCACGGTCAAGGGCGTAATCATCTTCCAGCGACTCATTCTGCTCAGATAAGATTGGCCATAATTCATCAGCACTGATTTCATCACGGCGGTGTTTGTTCTTGCGCAGAAGGTCGAAACGAATGTTACGTGCGATGGTGAAAATCCAAGTCGCGGGAGCGCCTTTGTCGGCGTTAAAAAGGTGTGCTTTGTGCCAAACATTCGTCATTGTTTCCTGAACCAAGTCAGCAGCTATCTGTTCATTGCCAAACTGGCGCGAACCGTAAGCAAGAAGCTTTGGTGCAAAATAGCGAAACAATTCGCTGAAAGAACGGCGGCAACGGGAATTGGCAATGCTCGCTAAAAGACCTGCAAGATGTTGGGCGTCATCTGCAGTAGCGGCAGACTTCGGGGAAGTAACTGCAGCGCGCGGCGCTTCACTTTGAGGTGCTAATCGCATCATAATTTTGCCTGTTATTATCACTGGTGATTAAGTCACAAGTGCCTTATTAAGTGTTCGATTACTATGCCAAATCGCTGAACTGGAAGATTAAGCATGGAAAGTGATCCTGCCTTTCCACCTACCACTATGCCAGCTATTGCGACAACTTTAAACCACAACTTTTCGTACACGATAACAAGTATAATCGATGACTCAAGATTAGATACGCAAAGGAAGCGTAAAAGATCATTCAACTAACTGGCGAATGAACTCTTTCACTGGTTGCGTATGCTTACTGGAAAGCAGCTCTTGTTTCTTCTGTGGCTCTAACGGCAGAATTTCAAGCCAGCGCTGACAAATCCATGGTTCATCGTCAAACTTCTTTTCAGGATATAGTTGGGAAAGCTCTGGATACGCGTCAAACACCTCTTGTAAACGCTGGCGTAGCAAGATGTCTTCGTCGGTGATGGCTGACGTTGGCCAGTGCTCGCGCAAGGTCACGTCACCACTACGAAGGCCATCTTTGGCGGTATCAATGTCCTGAATTTCAAAAAGTTGTTCACCAGCTACAGTAATTCCTAGCATTCCGTCAGGAAGTGATTCAAAGTCGACTACGTGTACCAATGTACCGATAGGTAGAATGTGCGTATTGTCTTCGGTCTTGCCTTTCGGGTTAAGCATACAGATACCAAACCCGGACTGGGCGGTAAGCGCTTCTTTGACCATGCGAATGTAGCGCTGCTCAAAAATACGCAGCTGCAAACGCCCACCTGGCAACACATGCGAGGTCAGCGGAAACAATGCAATTTTTGACTGCTCTAAATTTGACATAGGTTACTTCAAGGTTTCTGGCTTAACTTAACTAATAAATACGCACTCACCAGTTGAATGGATCTTAAATAAAGCGCGATCCAATTAATTAATAAGCACGTAATTTTCGAAAGGTTAGTCTATTTATACGCAACGGAGAATTAAATTGACCATAAAAGTAGGAATAAGTGCTTGTCTTGTCGGTCAAAAAGTTCGCTATGACGGTGGCCACAAACGCTCTGCATTTTGCGACAAAGAATTACGTCGACATATTGAATTGGTTCCTTTTTGCCCTGAAGTCGGGATTGGTCTGGGGACACCCAGGCCGACGATTCGACTGGAAGGGGAAGTTGAAAATCCACAAGCAGTCATTCCAAAAACGGGCGCTAATGTTACCCAACAACTAGTCGACTTTGCAATTCAACGTAACGAGCAATTTAAGCAACTGAGCGGATATGTGCTGTGTGCCAAGTCGCCAAGTTGTGGTATGGAGCGGGTAAAAGTCTATACACCCGGTGAAAACGCTAATCAAAAGGATGGCATGGGTATCTTTGCGCGCCAATTGCAGCGCATGCAACCTGCGTTACCACTTGAAGAAGACGGTCGTTTAAATGATCCCCTTTTGCGCGAGAACTTTGTCCTGCGAGTCTTTGTGTATGCTGCCTGGAAAGCTATTCCTCAGCCGTATACGACGGCGGATATTCAGGCATTTCACGCTGCGCAAAAGTTTACGTTATTGGCCCACAATCAGCCCGTCTATCGCCGTTTAGGTCGCGAGCTCGCGGCGACGTCTCCAATGACTCAAGAATTTGCCATTTATTACATCGAGACTTTAATGGCTGCATTGGCAAAGCCTGCCAGTCGCAAGAACCACACTAATGTATTACAGCATATTCAGGGCTTTTTTAGTGACGAACTCGATGGGGTAGAGCGTCAGGAGCTAAGCGATTTGATTATGCAATATCACGACGGCGTGGTGCCACTGATGTCACCTTTAACCTTGGTTCGGCATTATTTACGTAAACATCCAAGCGATTACTTGCAGCAGCAGAGCTACCTGCAACCTTACCCTGATGATCTAAAACTGCGTTATGGCTTGTAATCACCCTGTTGAATAGTTTTGAAAGGTAAGGTTATGACAGCATTAGTGTGGTTTCGCCAAGACCTACGTATCACGGATAATCAGGCGCTATTACAGGCATGTAGCAATCATCAGCATGTAATTGCCGTGGTATGTAGTTGGCCAGAGCAATGGCAGCAGCATGATTGGGCACCAATCAAAGCAGATTTATACGAGCGTCAAGCGAATCATTTGGGGCAAGCGTTAGCAGCCAAAGGAATTCAGCTTCACCATATTGAACTGGATACTTATGCTGGCACCCCCAAAGCCTTGCATCAGTTCTGCCAAAAACACAACGTCGAAGCCCTTTATGCGAACCGCGACTACCCATTGGATGAGGTGCGACGCGACCGCGCGGTGAATGCCTGGCTCGAAGAGCACGAAATTGAATGCCATTGGTTTGATAGTAACGTGCTGTTAGAGCCAGGTAGTGTGACGCCAAAAACAGCTGGCTATTATAAAAAGTTCACCCCGTTTTTTAAGAGTTGGCTTGCACTGTTAGCGCATCGCGGCTTAACGCAGCCGGGCCGCATAGTGAGTCGCTCTGAATGCGAATTTACTCCAATTCAGATTCGCTACGACAAACGCGATGCGTCAAGCTGGGCTGCGAGCGAAGATGCGATTAAACAGCGTTTGCGTCGGTTTACAGACGAACAAGTGCAAGACTACGCGCGAGCGCGTGATTTACCGGCGCTAGATGCAACCTCTAGGCTATCGCCGTTTTTCGAATTGGGAGTGATTTCACCCGTAACGGTTGCCAGAATGCTACAGCAACAAAGCCCAGACTTTCCACACGGGTTGAATCAAGGTGCGCACACTTGGCTGAGTGAGCTCGCGTGGCGCGAGTTTTATCTTCACCTCATGTATGCAGTGCCACGTTTGAGCATGGGTAAAGCATTTTTGGAATACACCGACGCATATCCATGGCGCGCAAACGATAGCGATTTCAAACGTTGGTGTGAAGGCAACACTGGGTTTCCTATCGTTGATGCCGGTATGCGCCAGCTAAAAGCTGAGGGTTGGATGCATAACCGGGTGCGCATGATAGTGGCAAATTTTTTAGTCAAAGACCTACGTTTAGATTGGCGCCTGGGCGAGCGTCATTTCATGCAGAACCTGATTGACGGTAGCTTCGCTGCGAACAATGGCGGTTGGCAATGGAGCGCTTCTACGGGTACGGATGCGGCACCTTATTTTCGGGTATTTAATCCGACCCGACAAAGTGAAAAAGTTGATCCCGAGGGGCGCTATATCCGTAAATGGGTGAGCGCGTTGAAGGATGTACCAAATAAATACATTCATGAACCGCATCATTACCTTAGGGCCCGTGGTTCAGAACAGAATAGCGATACCAAGTACCCACAACCTATGGTCGACCATAGCCAAGCCCGAGACGATTTTATCGCCACATTTAAAGGACTGAAAAAATGAGTATGTCGTCCCAAGATGATGTTATTCAATCACTTAAGAATTTCTACGCCAAAATGGAAGAGGCGAATGTGGATGAGTTGAACCGAGTGTACGCGGACAATGTCGCGTTTAGTGACCCCGTGCACCGGGTAGATGGTTTACCTGCGTTGAAAACTTATCTAGTCAACAGTATTAAGAATGTCTCATACTGTCATTTCGACTTTACCCACCAGTTACTGAATAGTGAAGGTGGCTACCTGACCTGGCAAATGCGCTTTGCGCATCCCAAGATTCAACGTGGTGAAGAGGTGGTGGTGCCGGGTGTAACGCAATTAAAGTTCACTGCTGACGGTGCGCGTATCCTTGAGCACACGGATTATTACGATATGGGCGCTATGGTGTATGAGCATGTTCCCGTCATGGGCTGGCTGACCAATCAGGTCAAATCACGGATGAAAAACTAATGAATATAGTGATAACAGGCGCTACCTCAGGTATCGGTGAACAGGTTGCTCGCGATTATATTCTTGCCGGGCATCGTGTCTACGTGTGTGGGCGCAACCAAGAGAAACTTGCGGCGCTTACTGCCCTTGAACTCAAACCGCAGCAAGTCACTGCGTTGGCCTTCGATGTGAGTGACGTAAAAGCGTGTGAACAGTATCTTAGCCCGCTGCAGGATATTGATCTGGTGATTTTAAGTGCTGGGGTCTGTGAGTACATTGATGATGCGCAGCACTATGACCCATCCTTGGTGCAACGGGTTTTCGCGGCAAACTTCTTTGGTATGGTGAACTGTGCAGCTGCATTGCTGCCGCAAATGCGCGCCAACACGACCATCGCCTTTATTGACAGCATGAGCCGCTTACTGCCTTTCACGCGCGCACAAGCCTACGGTGCCAGCAAGGCGGCAACATATTATTTCGCTCAAAGCCTGGGTGTGGATTTGCATCCAAAGGGTATACGAGTGGTGACGGTGTCTCCTGGCTTTGTCAAAACTCCGATGACAGACGCCAATGACTTTGCGATGCCGATGCGCATTACGGTGGAGCAGGCCTCAGCCTCACTGCGCAAGCAGCTTGAAAAGGGCAAACAAACAATATATTTCCCGCGCGTATTTGGTTGGATTTTACGTGTCATGCACAAGTTACCAACGGCTGTGCAATTAGCCATAGCGCGTCGGATGAAGGATTCTTAAGTAATGAAAATAGCGGTCATTGGGTCTGGGATTGGCGGACTAACTAGCGCCTACTTATTAAGCAAAGCGCACGACGTCGAAGTATTTGAAGCAAACGATTATATTGGTGGTCACACCGCAACCGTAGATGTCGACGGCTTGGCTATCGACACTGGTTTTATTGTGTTTAATGACCGAACCTATCCACGTTTTCGTCATCTAATGCGAGAGTTAGGCGTGGCGTGGAAAGACACTGAAATGAGTTTTAGCGTCCATAATCCAGACACTGGTTTAGAGTACAACGGACACAGTTTAGCGACCTTGTTCGCGCAAAAACGCAATTTGCTGAGACCTTCTTTTTACCGCATGCTGCGGGATATATTGCGTTTTAATCAAGCTGCGAAAAATGAGTATGAGGCCAACCGCGACCGGTTAGATGAACTAGACAACACCACGTTGACTGAGTTTGTTGATGCGTTGAAGGTCGGGCCACTGTTTAAAGACAACTACTTATACCCGATGTGCGCCGCCATTTGGTCAGCTACGTTAAAAGAAGCGGCTCATTTTCCACTAGGCTTTTTCCTGCGCTTTTTCATGCACCACGGTCTGCTTAATGTGAGTGACAGACCACAGTGGGCTGTGATTGAAGGCGGTTCACGTGCGTATGTTGAACCAATGACGCGCACGTTTGCGGATAAAATTCACCTAAATACGGCAATTGTTAAGGTTGTACGCCACGAGAATAGCGTCGAACTCACTACAGCCAAGGGTGAGGTCAAGCTTTTTGACCACGTGGTTTTGGCCTGTCATAGCGACCAAGCCCTGGCCATGCTGGCAGACGCCTCGGCTCAAGAGCAGGCAGTGCTCGGTGCGATTGGTTATCAAGCCAATGAAGTGGTGTTGCATAATGACGAGGCTTTATTGCCAAAGCGAAAAGCTGCCTGGGCCAGTTGGAACTACTGGCTACCGCCGACCAAAGCTGGCGTTGCGCGAGACGAACAGTTGGCTTCAGTCACCTACAACATGAACATTTTACAAGGCCTCGATGCCGGTAAAACTTACTGTGTGACCTTAAACAACACAGCGCAAATAAAGCCAGAGCTCATTTTGCGTTCGTTCATTTATCATCACCCGGAATACTCGTTGAAGTCTATGGCTGCGCGTAAGCAAAGAGACACGATTTGTGGTCATCAGCGTACCCATTTCGCAGGGGCCTACTGGTATAACGGCTTCCATGAAGACGGCGTGCGTAGCGCTTTTGATGTCGCTGCACGATTTAATTTAGCGCCACATGTAGCGGAGCTTGAGCGCAGTCATGGATAGTGCGATATACCAAGGCTCAGTGCGCCACCGCCGCATGACGCCGCGCTCCCACAGCTTTAACTATCCTTTTATGCAGTGGTGGCTTGCCCTTGATGAATTAGAGCAAATAGCCCAATTGAGCAAGCGTTTTAAAGTTGACGCCAAGTTTGCTGCGCTGGCGTTTAACAGCCGCGATTACCTGCCAGGCTTGTGGGGGGGTGCGACGTCGCTGGAGCAAGCGGTCTTAGCACAGATGAATCATCTTCATTCGCAACACGCTGGCCAAGCAGAACTCACCGGGCGGATTTTCTTTCTGGGCAACCTGCGCTGTTGGGGGATGTTCTTCAGTCCGATTAATTGCTATTTCTTGCAGCAAGGCGACAAATTCACCCATATGATGGCCGAGGTGAGTAATACCCCGTGGAATCAGCGGCATTACTATTTAGTTGATTTAGCGACTCAAGACCCAACTGAGAAGGCCTTCCATGTGTCGCCGTTTAATCCAATGGACATGGTATATCAGTGGAAAATTTCACAGCCCAGCCAAAGCGCCTTAGTTCATATTGAGGCACATAAAGCTGGTCAACTGGTGTTTGACGCCAGTATGGCGTTAAAACGTCAGACATTGAACCAGCAAGGTATTAATAACGTACTAAAAACATTCCCAGTGATGACCATTCGTATCGTTTGGGGAATTTATTGGCAGGCATTAAAGCTATTCGTGAAGCGAGTCCCATTTTATTCGAACACCCGAACATAAGGCTGCCGTAAAAGGACAAGATACTGGCTCGTAACGAAGCTAGATTTTAATAAAAAGGTATTGTCAGCATGACCGAACAACAACGAGCAATGAGCGCCACGCAAACCGCAAACTTTGCTGAAAAGGTAAGTCGCGATATCGCACTCCGCGCTTTAACCCAATTACAGCATGGTTACCTTGTTTTGACTGAAGACGGGGTAGTGGTAGGAGAGTTTGGTAACAAACAGGACCCATTGAAGGCGCGCATTGATGTGCACCACACGCGCATGTATCGGCGCTTTATTTTCAATGGTGACATTGGTGCCGGTGAGTCATACATCGACCGTGACTGGAGCAGTCCAGATTTGACCTCGGTGATTCGGTTATTTGCCCAGAACTTAGACGCGATGGACGCCATTAGCCAGCGTTACGGCTGGTTAACATGGCCATTCCAAAAGCTGGCGTTTTTAGCTCGCCGCAATTCAAAGTCCAAAGCCAAGCAAAACATATTATCGCATTATGATTTAGGCAATGAGCTTTACACCCGTTTTCTGGACCCGTTAATGCAGTACTCCAGTGCGGTGTATCCAAATCCTGCAGCAAGCTTGGACCAGGCGCAACAGCACAAATTGCAGCGCTTATGCGACATGCTCGACATTCAGCCAGGCGATCACGTCGTTGAGATTGGCACAGGTTGGGGCGGTCTTGCTGTATACATCGCACAACATTACGACTGCCATGTCACCACTACCACGATTTCAGACGCACAGTTGGCGTATGCGCAAAGTAAGGTGGAGTCCTTGGGTCTTAGTGACAAAGTCACATTGCTCAACCAAGACTATCGAGATCTAACTGGTCAGTTTGACAAGCTTGTGTCGGTTGAAATGATCGAAGCGGTGGGTAAAGAGTATTTACCAAGCTTCTTTAAGCAATGTAGTCGTCTGCTGAAACCGCAAGGGCGGATGGTGCTTCAGGCGATCACCATTGCGGATCAGCGAATGCAGCGCTACAACCGCGACGTTGATTTTATTCAGCAACACGTCTTTCCTGGTGGTTATTTACCATCCAATGAACTGTTACACACCTTGACGCGTAAACATACGGATATGGTCATACGCCAAGTGGATGATATCGGCTTACATTATGCCCGCACGCTGGAAGATTGGCGTGTAGCTTTTAATGCGAAGCATAGCGAACTGCAGACACTTGGGTATGACGAGCGCTTTTCACGCTTCTGGAATTATTACCTGAGCTATTGTGAGGGCGGGTTTATTGAGCGCCGCGTGAGTGCGGTTCAGTTGATGGCAACCAAGCCGTCAGCTAAGGAGGCGTTACGAACAGTATCTGGCAATTATTGCGCAACCAGCTAAGCCAAATTACCCGGCTTGTTCATTTCTTTTTCTTTGATTTAGTCTGGTTTCTAGCTGTTTGGGGTCGGGAAGATTGGTTGTGGTTGACGGCGTTAAGTGTGGTAGCACTATACGCCAGCGCTTGGCGGTATTTGTGGGCTCGACGATACATGTTAATCACGTTAATTGGCGTGGGCTTGCTAGCTGAATACCTGATGGTTGCAATGGGCGCGATCCGTTTTACCGGCACTGACTTGCTTCCAGCGTGGTTAATTCTACTATGGCTTGGTTTCGCCGCGATGGCATTGGTTGTATTCACATGGCTGAAGGGGCGTTATGTGTTGGCGTTCATTGCAGGTGTGATCTTCGGGCCAATTACATACTTTGCTGGCGTTGGTTTAGGTGCCGCTGAGCGCTTAACTAGCCCGATGTTAATGGCTGTAGGCTACTCATTGATTTGGGGACTATTAATGCTGCTGGTAGTTCGTATGGTTGCACTTGGACAGGATAAGGAACAACGCTATGTGTAAGTTAAATCGTATTTGGGTATCTTGCTGCGCAGCAATCATGTTTGCTGCGAGTGTTCTTATGGTGCCAACGGCGCAGGCACAGCAGCAATGCTATGCTGACGTGACAGACGATCTTAGCAAGGTCGGTGAGACCCGTTTGCGTGTGTATTTCTTTCGTGTCTACGATGCGACCTTATTTACCGCATCAGGCGCTTATCCCGATGAGCAAGAAACCGCGTTGCAACTTAATTACTTACGCGACATTCGTGCTCAGCAATTAATTGATACTACGCGCGATGAATGGAACAAATTAGGCTACAGCGTCGACGCTGAGGCCGAGGCTTGGCTTGCACAGCTTGGTCAAATATGGCCTGACGTCAGCCAAGGTGATTGTCTGATTGCACGCCACGTTGACCAACAGATCAGGTTTTACAACGATCAAGGCTTGCTAGGTGCAATTGATGATCAGAACTTCGCTGAGCGTTTTCTAGCGATTTGGTTAAGCGAACAATCAAGTTTTCGTCGCAATCGTGACGAGTTAGTGGGAGCACGATAATGAAACAATTTTTCGCGGTATGCCTAGCTTTGTTTATTTTAACGGGTTGCTCGGCCAGTATTGATGACTATGCAGGCACCACACCGGAGCTCAAGCTTGAAGAATTTTTTAATGGACCACTGACTGCTCATGGTGTCGTGCAAAGTCGTTCAGGCGAGGTCACAGGTCGTTTTACTGCCACCATGGTAGGCACATGGGACGGCAATGAAGGTGTTCTGGACGAAGACTTTTTTTGGGACGATGGTCGTGAAGAAAAGCGTATTTGGTATTTAACTAAAACGGGGCCGAACACCTACGAGGGCACCGCCGGTGATGTAGTCGGCACGGCCGTAGGCACGACCTCTGGTTTAGCCCTAAATTGGGTGTATCAGTTGCAAGTCGAAGCTGGTGGGCGTGAACTCAAAGTGACGCTTGATGATTGGATGTATCTTATAGACGAAGACCGCATGATTAATCGTACACGTATGACCTATTTTGGCTTTCACGTTGGCGATATCACAATTTACATTGAACGTAACCCGCAAAGCTAGGGTTGTAGCACTTGAGTTTTTTGCCAGCTAGCCGATAATGACTAGAGAGTCGAGTTTAACGGTAATAATCGGCTTGACGTGTATAGATTTAGTTCATTGCGATAAGAGGCTGTCATGGCTGGTGTTTGTTTTACGTACAATAGTCGTCAGTTTTTGGGTCAAACGGTGTTCATCAAGCGTGGTGAGCACCAAGGTAAAATGGGTCAAGTCGTACGCGAACTAGATGACGACAACTACGAAATAAGTATGGGAGATTTCGGGCCACAAAAGCTCAAATTTCACCGTAGTGCCTTTTTAATTCACCGTCACCGTAAGGTACGCGTTCCCCTGGTTCGGGGCTAAGCTCAATTAGAGCAACAGGGCATCGAGTCAGTAACTCGAGCCCATGCAACCCACAACCTATTTATGACGAGTGCCTTGCATGCCACGTGGCGGCTTGCAATCTGCTGGTAGTGCGGTTAAATATTTCTGCCAGCTTTCAGCCGCGAAATTTCCACCCGCTGATTTCTTGGTTTTTGATTTAGTTGCTTTCTTTGGCTTTGTTGCCGAACTTGTCTTGGCCTTTGTCTTGGGTTTTGTATCGGCTTTTGCTGTCGATTTTGATGACTTCAACTCTTGAGTCCACTCGTCAAGTTGCGCTAAGCGCATATTCTTGCCGCCATCAACGCTATACCAGCCGTTATTAGCCTCAACTTTGGGCGCTTTGCCATGGGCCTTTTTATACGCAGTTTCAAAGTCTTCAAGTACCTGATCTTTATCCAGCTCACTCATTCGGTTAGTCCTTCGTTTGGTCCTGTTGTGTTACTATTTATTTTCGCAAGATATTTATATAACCGACTTTTTAACAACTGTCTAATTTTCCAGCTTGTTGCCCAGCGAGCCTGTCAACAAATTTGGACTCATGTGACTAGCCATTAAGTCAAGGAGAGCTCATGTCTGTATCCCGTAGCGAATTACTCGACACATTAAATACTTGGTTACGGCCTCAGGACTATCAGGATTACTGTCCAAATGGTCTTCAAGTGGAAGGACAGGCAACTATTGGCCATATCGTAACTGGGGTGACTGCGTCCCAGGCGTTAATCGATGCAGCCGTTGAGCGCGGTGCTGATACGTTATTAGTGCATCATGGTTATTTCTGGAAAGGCGAGTCGGCGGTCATTACTGGCATGAAGTATCAGCGCATCAAGCGGTTACTTGCCCACGATATGAACCTGATCGCGTATCATTTGCCCCTCGACGGGCATCCGGAACTGGGTAATAACATAGGCTTAGCGCGAGCACTTAGCTTAAAGGATATTCAGCCCGTGACGCAGATAATGCCTCAGGGTATCGTTTATCAAGGGCTAGCAGGCAATGTGGAACTCGATGAGTTTGCTGCGCTCTTAAGCGCTGCGGTGGGTCGTAACTTGGTAGCTAAGGTATCAGGTGGTGGCCATCAAGTTCAGCGTGTTGCCCTGTGCACCGGTGGTGGGCAAAGTTTCATTGATGCTGCCTGTGATGCAGGCGCCGACACCTTTATAAGTGGTGAAATATCAGAGCAAACTGTGCATGTTGCACGTGAACGCGGTATTCACTATTTAGCGGCAGGCCATCATGCAACGGAACGTTTCGGCGCGCGAGCACTGGGTGAAGCGCTCGCCCAGACGTTGAACATTAACGTGGAGTTTATTGACATTGACAGTCCCGCATAAACCACATGATCGCGCGTTCGCCGACGATGTAGCACGGTTTGAGAAAAATATTTACCAGACCTCAAAAGGGGTTATTCGCCAAGCAGTTTTAGCAGCTGACCTGGCCGCGTTAATTGCGAGTGAAAAACCACTACGGGTGTTAGACGTGGGTGCTGGTATTGGTCAGGTTAATCAGCTGTTCGCCAGGCAAGGTCATCAGGTTGTGCACACCGACATTGCGCCGCAAATGGTACAAGCGGCGCAACAAGCGCATCAACAAGCTGGCTTGTGTGCACAGTATCGTTATGAGGTGGCGGGGTTACAGGCGCTACCAGAGCGGCTCGCTGGGCAAACATTTGATGTCATTTTATGCCATGCAGTACTTGAATGGCTGGCGCAACCAGAACGTGCCCTTGCAACGCTGCGGCCATTGTTGGCTGAGCAGGGTTGGGTGTCGCTGATGTTTTATAATCGCCGTGCCAAAGAGATGGCAAACTTAGTGTACGGTAACTTTGATTATGTTAGGGCAGGGCTTGAAGTCAAAAAGAAAGTACGCTTTAGTCCTCAGCGGCCTCTTTATATTGAGCACGTAAAAGATTGGGCATTGGCTCAACAGCTCACCGTATTCAAGCACAGTGGCGTGCGGTGCATTCATGATTATTTGCGCGAGCGGGAAGACCAAGCTCGTGACGATTTAGTTGCAATGGAGCTTTTGTATCGCCAGCAAGACCCGTTCCGGCAATTGGGTCGTTACCAGCATTTGCTACTGCGTAGTGAGCGCTAAACAATGATTGGCAACTTATAATTTAGTCATTTGGCTTAACCTAGGAGTGATAATGAGTAAGAAATTAGCATTTATCGGTATGGGCGTGATGGGCTACCCCATGGCAGGTCACTTACAGCAAGCCGGTTATGATGTCTGCGTATATAACCGTACCGCGAGTAAAGCAGAGGCTTGGTGTGATCAGCATGGCGGCCGCGCGGCAAGCACCCCAGCAGCGGCAGCTTTGGATGCAGAGGTCGTGTTTGTATGTGTTGGCAACGATGATGATGTACGTAGTGTGGTATATGGCGAAGAGGGCGTGCTTGCCAATATGCAACCGGGCAGTATTTTGATTGATCATACCACAGCATCGGCGGATCTAGCGCGCGAACTTGGCGCAGCCTGTGAAAAGCAAGGCGTCGAGTTCCTTGATGCACCAGTGTCTGGCGGCCAAGCCGGCGCCGAAAATGCCAAATTGACGATTATGATGGGTGGTAGTGCGGACACCGTTGCTAAAGTGCAACCTATGTTAGATGTCATGTCACACCACAGTGGTTTGCAAGGGCCTGTAGGTAGTGGCCAGTTAGCGAAAATGGTGAATCAGATATGTATTGCTGGTGTGTTGTCAGGGTTATCAGAGGGCTTAGCATTTGGTAAGCGTGCAGGCCTTGACCCAGAGGCTTTGGTCGCTGCAATTAGCAAAGGCTCTGCGGGTAGTTGGCAAATGGAAAATCGCTCTCACACGATGTGGCAGGGTGAATACGACTTTGGCTTTGCGGTGGATTGGATGCGCAAAGATTTAAACATTGCGATGCAAGAAGCGAGAAAAAATGGCGCAACTTTGCCTGTCACTGCGGTGATTGACCAGCTGTATGCTGAAGTGCAAGCGCTCGGTGGTGAGCGCTGGGACACCTCGTCATTGATGGCACGTTTAGTCAAATTCCATTAGTGACGCACTGAAGCACGATTTTTGTGCTGGCAATAAAAAGCCCCACAATTCGCGGGGCTTTTACTTAACTGAGCATTTAACTCAGCATCTAACGAATCGCATTGAATCTTAACGGATACCCATGCGACGCAGGGCGTTGGTGCTAAAGTCGCTGCGACGAGGTGTAATGTCAAAGTTCATGTACTGGCTTTCTTCGTTGGCAAGGCCTAGGGTGATGTAACGACCGTTATTTAAGTCGTATACCGATTCCATCGCCATCCAAGGCAGATCGTTGCCGTAGAATTGAATATGGTAGGCTTGCGAAATACGCCATAAGTCACCACGGCCATCATATTGGTCAATCACTGATGCTGTCCAAGTGTCTTCGTCGATGAAGAATGAACGACGCGAGTAAATCATGCGCTCACCTTCTTTCAACGTCGCTTCTACGTGCCAAACACGGTGCAACTCGTAACGAGTATACTCTGGGTTTTCATGACCAGGCATAATGATATCGCTGTACGACAAGTCGGTGTTCAAAAGCTTGTAGTTGTTGTACGGGATATACATTTCTTTCTTGCCGACTAATTCCCAGTTGTACTTGTCTGGAGCACCGTTGAACATATCTAACTGGTCAGACGTACGCAAACCGTCAGCTGCAGTACCTGGACCGTCATAGGCAACGTTTGGTGCACGACGCACACGGCGCTGACCTGCGTTGTAAATCCAAGCGCGGCGGCCTTCACGAACCTGATCAATGGTATCGTGAACCAGAAGTACGGTACCTGTTAAACGACCTGGGGCCAATACTTGCTGTAGGAAGTAGAAAAGTACGTTGTCATCGTTCGCATCACGGCCACCTTCAAGGTACTCAGGCCATACTAACAGCTCACGCAAGCGAACCGCTTCGAAGCGACCATTCGACTGCACTGGAATTTGCGCCACAGTACGTTCAACGGCACCGCCGCGGTAACGGGCCAGGTGGTTCCAAATGACTTCCAAGCCATTTTCTGGAATTGGGAATGGGATAGCGACTTCGAAGTTCTCTAAGCCGTTACCGCCTTGCACTAATTCAGAACGGGTGGCATTACGCTTAATAATGTCAAAGATTTCTTGCGGATAAGTCGATGTACGGCGTGTTTCATACACCGGCATGTAGAAAGTGTCGTAACGCTCGAAAAGGGCAATCTGGCCTGGCGATAAGCGATCGCGGTGCTCGTCAAGGTTGTCACGGGTAATGGTATAAAGTGGCTCATCGTCAGCGAATGGATTGCGCGGACGGTTCACGTCTTCACCTGGACGTGACAAACCACCGGTCCATTCTGGAATTCGACCATCTGCGCTACCAGCACGTTCTGCACCGATCGGTGTCAAATCGTTGCCAAGACGCGCAGCTTCCTGCTCTGACACTGCTGCATAAACGCTAGCTGACACCAGCGAAAGCGCCATTACACCAGCGGTTAATAGAGTTTTTCTCATCGTCTTTGTCCTTGTTACTGTGCTTATACTTGTTATAAGGGCTTCTTATAATCGCGTAAGCTACACCAAAAAATACCAAAATAAAATAAGCATTGCCTCACCTGCTTAGAATGAGAGCAATATTACATTTTTGCAACTATTTGTAAGACCAGAGAGTAAAACATAAGTTTCACATCCTTTACACTAGGCTCACCCGCTTTTAAGCCCCGTTAAATTTAATCCTTTTATGAGTTTTTTTTAACTAAGGGGTTTTCAAACGCCTGTTAGACTATACAATCGGAGTTCACAGCGATATGGACGCCTCAGGAGATATAAATGAAGTGGATCGCAATCTGTACAGCCTTGCTGGCTAGCTTTTCAGCACATGCGCAGCAAGCTGGCGACGATTACGACGTTATTTTTGCCCCATCCCCGCAAGCACAACGAGCGCAGCAAGGGGTTATGGTTGGGTTGAATCGATATTTAGACCAAACCATTGTTGTTGGGGCGTTTGGTACTATCTTGACCAAACAGGGGGAGCAGGATTGGCAGCAAGCCGAGGTGCCAACCAGTGTGTTACTCACATCAGCGCATTATGTCGATGCGAATACCATTTGGGTTTCGGGTCATGATGGCGTGTTGTTACGTAGCCAGGACGCTGGTGCAAGTTGGCAGCGCATGTTGGACGGCTTTCAGTTGCTCAATATAGAACTGGAGTGGTTACAAGAACGTGAAGCGACCTTGCTAACGCGCATTGAAGACGCAGAAGATGACGATGAAGCGGCTGAGTATGAGTTTTTACTCGATGAACTCTCATTTCAAGTTCAGGCAGCTGAAATTCAGCAGGACGTAGGTCCAACCAAACCATTATTTGATGTGTTGTTTACTGACGCTGAGCACGGTTTTGCGGTCGGCGCGTTTGGGATGTTGCTTGAAACCCACGACGGCGGCAGCTCATGGGCTATTGTCAGTGAGCGTTTAGATAACCCAACGGCATTTCACCTCAACAAATTAGTCAGCAATGACGCAGGCGATATTTTTGTTATTGCTGAAGCAGGCCAACTGTTTCGTAGCGACGACAATGGCGCTAGCTTTGAATTGTTAGATTCACCTTATCAGGGCTCGTTCTTTGGTGGTTTATTTGACCAACAAGGGCGCTTTTGGGTCTATGGTTTGCGCGGCAACGTATTTGTGTCTGAAGACAACGGGGACACCTTTAGTGCGCTCAGCTCAAACACACGATACAACCTAAATGGCGGCACTTTAATGGCTGATGGCACCGTGGTGTTGGCAGGTCATTCGGGCACGTTAGTGTTTTTCGATCAAGACACGCTAGAGGCGCAACGCTTTGAGCACAGCAGTAACGTGCCGTTGAGTGGCGTACTACAAGATGCTGGCAGCGAGTTTATTTTGGTAGGCCGCGGCGGTGTCATGCAGTTCCTGTCCCCTCAAGTTCCAGCACGCTAAAAGGATTCCGTAATGAGTGATAGCCAAGTTAAATTCTCTCAGGGTCGAGCTTCCGTGGCTGAGAACCTGTTATTTCGTTTTCGCGCGGGGTGGCTAGTTGGGTTTGCGGTGATTACCGCCTTCTTACTGTATAACGCCATGCAGGTTCGTCCGGACGCCAGCTTTAACAAGATGATTCCGGAAAACCACGAGTTCATTCAGAACTTTTATCAGTATCAGGATGATTTATCCGCGTTAGGTAATGCCATTCGGGTGTCGGTAGAAACCACAGAAGGCACAATTTTTGACGCTGAGTACCAAGACATTTTGCGTCAAGTGACCGATGAATTGTCGTATATCGCGGGAGTGAATCGCTCGCAAATTCGTTCGATTTGGACGCCAAACGTGCGCTGGTCAGAAGTAACCGAAGAAGGCTTTGTTGGCGGCCCCGTGATTCCTGATAGTTACGACGGTAGCCAAGAGAGCTTGGAGCAGTTGCGTCAAAACGTATTGCGTTCAGGTGAAGTAGGTAACCTAGTCGCGAACAATTTCCGCTCGGCATTGGTGTACGTGCCGCTTAGCGAGATCAATCCTGAAACTGGCGAACAACTAGACTATGCTGAGTTTTCGCAGAACTTAGAGCGCTTAGTACGTGAGCAGTACAGCTCCGATACCATTAATATTCAGATTGTTGGTTTCGCGAAAGTCGTCGGCGATCTAATCGAGGGCGCCAACCAGGTTGGTATGTTCTTCGTGTTTGCGATGATCATCACTTTTGTGATGCTGTTCTTATACAGTCGCTGCGTTCGCAGCTCACTTATTGTACTGAGCTGTTCAATTATCGCGGTAATCTGGCAGTTGGGTATCATTCACTTGATTGGTTCTGGTATTAACCCGTATTCGATGCTGGTACCGTTTTTGGTGTTCGCAATTGGTGTCAGCCACGGCGTGCAAATTATCAATGCGGTGATGGCAAATCGTGCTGACGGTGCGGATAAAATGTTGGCTTCGCGCTATGCATTCCGCGGCTTATATGTTGCGGGTCTCACCGCGCTGGCGTCAGATGCGATTGGCTTTACGACCTTGATGGTGATTGACATCGCGGTGATCAAAGAGCTTGCGATTGCCGCTAGTATTGGTGTGGCCGTCATTGTGCTGACCAACTTAGGTTTATTGCCGATTCTGACGTCTTATTTAGATGTATCGAAGCGTGGTTTGCAGTACCAAGAATCTAAGCGTCATGCTAAGCACCCAGTGGTGGCAACGTTTACTCGCTTCGCTACGCCGCGTTGGGCGATGGGAGCAGTGGCTGTTTCACTGGTGCTTGCGATGTTCGGCTTGTGGAAAGGTCAGTATCAGGAAATCGGTGATCTGGACAGCGGTGCGCCTGAGTTGCGTCCGGATTCGCGCTATAACCTTGATAACGCTTTTATGGTGGAAAACTATAGCGCGAGCACGGACATTTTCGTGGTCATGGCGGAAACCCAACCAGGTCAGTGTATTGCCTATAACAATATGGCGCTGATGGATCGCTTCCAATGGCACATGGAAAACGTGGATGGCGTGCAAGCGGTTCGCTCTATTGTCTATGCATCTAAAATGGGCATGGCCGGCACCAATGAAGGTAACCTGAAGTGGTATAGCGTGAATCGCGACGATTTCGTGATTAATGCCTCGATTTCCCAAGCGCCAAGTGGCTTGATGAACCAAGAATGCTCGATGGCACCGATCGTTATCTACTTGAATGACCACAAAGCGCAGACCCTGAACCGGGTAGTTGAGGAAGTACGGGCGTTCTCGACAGAGTTCCCGACTGAAGAGCTCGATTTCTTGATGGCAGCGGGTAATGCTGGTATCGAGGCGGCGACCAACAAGGTCATCGAGACCGCGCAAATTGAGATGCTCATTTGGGTGTACAGTGTGGTTATCGCACTGTGTCTGTTAACTTTTAGAAGCATTCGCACTGTGCTGTGTATCGTGCTGCCATTGATGTTTACCACCATTATGAGCCAAGCGTTGATGGCGACCCTAGGTATAGGGGTTAAAGTGGCGACGTTGCCGGTGATCGCATTGGGTGTCGGTATCGGTGTCGATTACGGTATTTATATCTACAGCAAAATGCGTGAAGCGTTGCGTGAAGGCTTGTCGCTGCTTGAAAGTTACGAGTACGCGCTAACCAAAACGGGTAAAGCGGTTGGCTTCACAGGGCTTACTCTCGCTATCGGTGTCGCTACCTGGATTTGGTCACCAATTAAATTCCAGGCAGACATGGGTATCTTGCTAACCTTTATGTTTATTTGGAACATGCTGGGGGCACTGATCTTGATCCCTGCATTGGCACACCTGCTGCGTGTTGGCCCGAAAGATGCCAACAAAGGTACAGACAAAGCGTAGGGCTTGATTGCTAACGCCAAACGTTAAAAGGCCACTTCGATGAAGTGGCCTTTTTATTTACTGAGTTTTACTTTTATAATTTTGTTTAAAGGCTTTGAATGTATTCAGCCAATGCTTTCAAAATAGCCATGTTACGGCTGTTTTGCTGATTTACTTCCGCCAAGTGTTCTAACTTTAATACAAAGTCATCCACACTGAGCCCACCCGGGTAGCCGTGCATTAAGCGTTCCTGGCAAAACCGGCGCCATTTTTGCTGTTCTGCGTGGGAAAGGGTGTGGCCAAAGTTACGTGCTCGGTAGCGAAATAACATGTCGGGTAAGCGCGCATCGTCCCATGGCAGCGCTAAGCTTCCTAGTTGGTCTGGGTGGCTGCCTCGAATCATCTCCATTTGACTTTTCGCTTGCTGCGAGAAGAATGGACCTGAATATAATGCGGCATCGACATCGTCATCCGTGGGCGCAGGTGGTTCGGCTAACTGAAACACCTGTAATAGGTTGTCACGCAGTTCGTGGTTATCGATCAACGTTTGTCTTGCTTGCATCGCAGCGGCCCAGTCGAGCCCGAATGTCTCGGCTCGGCTCGCTTCAAGTGTGCTTGCAGGCGCAATAAATGGGCACTTGTTGGTGCTAATTGTGACTAAACCAGGGCGAGCAATACCTTGCTCCTGCAAGTCGGCTTTGCGCGTGTAAAGCGCCTCGCGTATTGCCTCGGGGCTATGGATACGCCAGGCATTTGGGTCATTATCGAGACGCCATGCAATGACGGTATTGGCTTGAGATGGGTGGTGCGCGAGGGGCAACACCCAACTTACATTACCTTGCTCGGTGCCATAATGCGCACTAATGTGCACCAGTGGTTTGGCTTGTACTAACGCCTCGTCAAGCAACTGAGCGACTGCGGCTTTACGTCGCTTTTGATAGTAATAATCGTAGAGTCGAGGTTGCGCTTGCTTAATTCGCTGCGCCATCCCGATGGTCGCGTAGACATCGGACATCGCGTCATGGGCTTGGGTATGCGCGATGCCATTCGCTTGGCTTAAAAGCTCCAATTTAAAGCTCACTTTATCATCCACTTGCGGCCACTCAATGCCGTCAGGACGCAGTGCGTAACACGCGCGAACTAAGTCGACTAAATCCCACCGGCTATTATCGTTCTGCCAGCTGTACGCATAGGGGTCGTAAAAATTACGATAGAGCATAAAGCGCGTCATCTCATCGTCAAAGCGTAGGTTGTTGTAACCGGCGATGGTTGTGCCTGGGGTGCTAAACTGCGCATGGATGAGCGCCGCAAACTCAGCTTCTATCAAGCCTTCACGACGTTGCTTTTGTGGGGTGATACCAGTAATTAAACAAGCTTCAGGGTGAGGCAGGTAATCTGGTGCTAACTGACAATATTCAACCAGCGGTTCGCCGATAATATTTAACTGTTCGTCCGTACGGACCCCCGCAAATTGGCTGGGGCGGTCAACGCGCGGATTGGCGCCGCCCGCTTCAAAATCATACCAGTATAAAGTTTTTGTCATTGCAAATAGAGTCTTAGCATCAGTGATTCAATTCATAGGATTAGCATACCATCGCACGGGTGTTGTACGCGAGGCACAATCATGTCCATAATGAAACTGAATAGAATGTAACTGAGTTAAGTAATTGAATGAAGGGAACCCAATGACGTTAGCACATAAAATAACGACCTTAACAGTGACCATAGGCCTTGGCCTTAGCCCTATGTGGCAAACCGTTGCAGCCGACGATGCGCCAATCGCCATCGCTATTCATGGTGGCGCAGGCACAATTACTCGCGACAATATGAGCCCTGAGCGTGAAGCTCAATTTGAAGCAGCATTAACCCACGCAACTGAAGTGGGGTATAAGATTCTGCAGGCAGGTGGTAGCAGTCTCGATGCTGCGATCGCGGCGGTGCAGTCAATGGAACGTGATGCGTTGTTCAATGCAGGCGTTGGCGCGGTGTACACCTTTGATGGTGGCCACGAATTGGACGCCTCAATTATGCGCGGCGACACCCTGGATGCAGGTGCCGTTGCTGGTGTACGAACTATTGAGAGCCCGATACAGCTTGCCCGTGATGTGATGGAACGGTCTCGCCATGTGATGTTAAGTGGTGAAGGCGCAGCAGAATTCGCCCGCGAGCTTGGTTACGCAGAGGTCGACAATGACCATTTTAACTCTGAACACCGTTATCAACAGTTACAAGAGGCGTTGGAGCGGTTACAACAAAGCTCGACTACGGGCGACCAGATTGCGCTGGTTGATTGGGACCCTGCATTCAATATGGGCACCGTGGGTGCGGTCGCCCTTGATCGCGATGGCAACTTAGTCGCCGCCACATCGACTGGTGGGATGACCGCGAAGCAATATGGCCGAATTGGCGATTCGCCCATTATTGGTGCTGGTACATGGGCAGATAACCAAAGCTGTGCAGTGTCTGCAACCGGTCACGGCGAGTATTTCATTCGCTATCATGTGGCCGCTGATATCTGTGCGCGGGTTAAGTATCAAGGCCAAAGTATTGAAGAAGCAGGCGATGCAGTGATTCACGATGTATTAGTGGCAGCGGGCGGCACTGGCGGGGTGATTATTATTGACGCGCAAGGCAATATCCACATGCCGTTCAACACAGAGGGGATGTACCGTGCCAGCCAGAGTTCGTCTTCGCCATTGGACGTTAAAATTTATCGCGACGAGGAGTAACACATATGCCGTTACGTTCATTAAAAGTGGCTGATTATATGAGTCGCCACCCTGCGGTGTTAAAACCTAGCATGCCAATTGAAGAGGCTGTTGCACGGTTGATTGATGCGCAGTCGATCGGTGGCCCCGTGATTGATGATCTTAAGCAAGTGGTGGGTTTTTTATCTGAGCAGGATTGTTTAAAAATGATGCTGGAGGGCACTTACCATAATGAGCAATCGGCAACGGTCGCTGACTGTATGAGTGCGCAGGTGTTGAGTGTCAACATGGACATGGCGATTGTCGATTTAGCTCAGCAGTTTGGCGCTAATCGGCCTAAGGTGTATCCGGTGGTCGATTATCAACAAAAGTTGGTCGGTGTCATAAGCCGTAGCCAAGTGTTGAAAGCGATTCATTTGCACCTAAAAGATGCATTTGCGAACCATGCTTAGTTAATTTGCAGCGTTCATGTTTGGCGACAACTGCGCTTGGCTGTTAAAATAGCGCTAAGTAGTTAAAATAGGTCATTCATGAACGCTTCTATTCAAGCTTTAGCGCAAGCTATCCCCCTTTGTCGTAGTGCCGATCGTTTTAAGCTATCCCAACAGCTAAAACGACTTAAGCAGCTGTCTGGTGAACAACGAGACCAAGCTGAGCAACAGCTCACGCACGCTATTCAGGCGTCAATTCAACAAGTGGCCACGCGCACGGCGGCATTACCCAAGATTAGCTTTCCTGAATCGCTGCCGGTGGTCGCGCATCAAAGTGGTATTCGGGATGCAATAGCCAACCACCAAGTGGTGATAGTTGCGGGTGAAACCGGATCGGGTAAAACCACCCAATTACCAAAGATTTTACTCTCGATGGGGTATGGTGCGAAAGGCATTATCGCGCATACCCAGCCTCGTCGTTTAGCGGCACGTTCAGTAGCCACAAGAATTGCAGAAGAGTTAGGGCAAAGCGTTGGAGCCAGCGTCGGATATAAGGTTCGCTTTCAAGATACATCGAGTGACCAAGGGTCAGTAAAATTAATGACCGACGGTGTCTTGCTGGCTGAGCTGCAAAATGACCGCTACTTGAGTCAGTACGAAGTCATCATCATTGATGAAGCCCACGAACGGTCTTTGAACATCGATTTTCTGCTTGGTGTAATGCATCAGCTACTACCTAAGCGACCCGACCTTAAACTCATCATTACGTCAGCAACGATTGAAACTGAGCGCTTTTCCAAACACTTTAACGATGCGCCTGTGATTAGTGTTGAAGGGCGAACCTTCCCTGTGGAAACTTGGTATCGGCCCCTTAATGACAGTGACGATCAGGATATGTATCAAGGCATCGTCGCTGCGTGCGCTGAGTTAATTGCTTATGGCCCTGGCGATATTTTGGTGTTTTTAAGTGGCGAGCGAGAAATTCGCGATAGTGCAGATGCTTTGAATGATGCTTACCGTGCCGGTGAGTTGGGTCGTCAAACAGGGCTGGAAGTGGTGCCTTTGTTTGCCAGGTTATCGGCAAGTGAGCAAAATAGAATATTTCAGCCCCATGCAGGGCGGCGTATTGTGCTGGCCACCAATGTGGCGGAAACGTCGCTTACCGTGCCCGGTATTCGTTATGTCGTTGACCCTGGTTTTGCACGCTTAAGTCGTTACTCATATCGCACCAAAGTTCAGCGTTTACCTATAGAGCCAGTGTCTCAAGCCAGTGCCAATCAGCGTCAAGGCCGCTGTGGTCGGGTAGGGCCGGGCGTTTGCATTCGCTTGTATAGCGAAGATGACTTTTTGTCGCGTCCCGATTATACGGATCCCGAAATCCTGCGTACCAATCTTGCGTCGGTTATTCTGCAGATGACATCGTTGCGTCTTGGCGATATTCGTCAGTTCCCATTTTTGCAGCGCCCCGATGAACGTTTCGTAAACGATGGCTTAAGTTTACTTGAAGAGCTGCATGCGATTCACTCAAGACGACAGCGCGAACTTCGCTTAACGGACAGTGGCCGCATGCTTGCACGGCTACCAATTGACCCGCGTTTGGCTAGAATGGTGTTGGCTGCGCGCGATACCAGTGCGGTGCGTGAGCTTATGATCATCACGGCAGCTTTGTCGATACAGGACCCGCGTGAACGGCCTGCGGATGCAAAACAAAAGTCGGATGAAAAGCACGCGCGTTTTCACCACCCGCAGTCAGATTTTATGGCGTATTTAAGTTTATGGGATTACCTCCAGGCTCAGCAGAAATCGTTGTCGAACAGCCAGTTCCGTAAGTTGTGTAAGCAAGAATACATTCATTATCTGCGCGTTCGTGAGTGGCAAGACCTTTACACTCAGTTACGTCAAACGGTGCGTGAGTTAAAGCTACCGATTAATGACGAACCAGCCAGTTTGGAGCAAGTCCACCAAGCACTATTGGCAGGTCTGCTGTCGCATATTGGGATGAAAGATGAAGGCCATGAATTTCATGGCGCACGCGGCCGCAAGTTTTACGTGTTTCCTGGCTCGGGTTTATTTAAAAAGCCACCAAAGTGGCTGATGGCCTCAGAGCTAGTCGAAACATCGCGCTTGTTCGCGCGTACTGTTGGCATGATCAAGCCCGAATGGGTCGAGCCACTTGCTAAGCATCTGGTCAAACGCAGTCATTCAGAGCCACATTTTGAGAAGAAGCGTGGCGCGGTGGTGGCCTTTGAGCAAGTCAGCTTGTATGGCGTGGTGATTGTACCTAAGCGCAAGGTTCAATATGGCCCTATTGATGCTGTGGTGGCGCGCGAGATTTATATTCGTGAAGCGCTAGTTAACGGCCAGATCAGTGAGCATAGTGCTAAGCCACTAGGTTTTATTGCAAAGAACTTAGCTACGATTGAGCAGATTCAAGCCCTTGAAGATAAATCGCGGCGACGAGATATTTTAGTCGACGAAGAGGCTTTATTTACTTGTTACGAGCAAGTATTACCTGCTGACATTTATGACGATCGCAGCTTAGCGCGCTGGTATCGTCAAGCACAGCGGCGTTCGCCAGATATTTTAGTCTTTACCCGTGAGCAATTGATGCTTCAGGAAGCGTCTTTTGTAACCGAGCAAAGCTACCCTGATGAATGGCGTCAAGGCAGCCTAAGCTTGCCATTGAGCTATCAGTTTGACCCCAACGCAGAGGACGATGGCGTGAGTGTTGAACTACCGGTAGGCATCCTCAATCAAGTACAGGATGATGGCTTCGACTGGCTAATTCCGGCATTACGCGAAGAATTAGTGGTGGCGTTGATTAAAAGCTTACCCAAGCGTTTACGCCGAAACTTCGTACCAGCACCTAATTACGCGCAAGCGGCGCTGCAAGCCATGCAGGTGGGTGAGGGGTCTTTACTGGATGGATTAAGTCGGGTGCTAAAGCGTATGAGTGGTGTAAGCCTAACCACTGAAGACTGGGATTTGTCGACGCTGCCAGTTCATTTACGTATGAACTTCAAGGTGTTTGATAACGACGGTAATCTGCTTGCTCAAGGCCGCGACTTGAAAGCCTTGCAGCATCAACTGCAAGGTCAGGTAAAAGCCACATTGGTGGCGACAGCAGGCGATAGTATCGAACAGCAAGGCTTGACCCAGTGGTCGTTTGGCGAATTACCGCAAAGCATTGAAAAGCATCAGGGACGGTTCGCGATTCGAGCTTATCCTGCGCTACGCGATACCAAAGATTCGGTGGCTATTGAGTTATTCGATAACCCTGAACGCGCTGCCATGGCGCATCAGCAAGGTTTACGTCGGCTAGTGCTGCTTAACGTGCCGTCGCCGCTGAAGTATTTACGCGAAAACTTACCTAATAAGTCCAAATTGGCGATGTATTTTAACCCTTGGGGTCGGGTTGAGGCGCTGATAGAGGACTGTATCGATGCCGCGATTGATGCATTGCTTGCGAGCATGCAGGTCAATGACGAAGCATCGTTTAAGCAGGCCCTTGATACGATTCGTGCCGAATTGAACACAGTGACGCTGGATATCGCTAAGGCAGTAGAACGTTGTCTGGTACTAAGTCATGGGCTGCAGAAAAATTTGAAAGGTAAAATACCTTTTGACCAAGTGCAGTCGTACGCAGATATCAAAGCACACTTGAATACTTTGGTGTTTAAAGGCTTTGTGAGTGAATTTGGTCGTGGGCGCTTGGCGGATATTGAACGCTACTTAAAAGCGCTACAACAGCGACAAGAGAAATTGGCGGTGGATCCGAATCGTGATCGTCTGCGCATGTTAACGATTGAGAAGCTTGAAAGCCAATGGCAAGCAAAATTGAAGCAGGTACCGAAGGGAGACAGCCCAAGTGAGGCGCTATTGAACTTCCGCTGGATGCTAGAGGAATTGCGGGTATCGTTGTTTGCGCAGCAATTAGGTACGGCGTATCCAGTATCAGAGCAGCGCCTGCAGCAAGCTTTAGCGGCGTTGTAACTGGGGAACCACAGCCAGACATAAGAAAGCCCGCAACTGCGGGCTTTCTTATCTGTAGACTGATGTCGCCTTGGTACTATTACGCTTGTTGATACAAGCCTAAGTTCTCACGTGCATAGGCTTCAAATTCTGTGCAGCCACCAATGTGGTTCTCATCAACAAAAATCTGAGGCACAGTTAATACCGGCTTGCCGATGGTTTTTTCTAGATCGGCTTTGCTGATCCCTTCTGCATGAATGTCAACGTAACGATATTCAAAATCATCACGCTCTTCACTAAGTTGCTCTGCAATTTGCTTTGCACGAACACAAAATGGACATGCCGGTCGACCAAAAATAACTGTTAACATGATAACTCCCAATTAAAATGAATGCGCATGTGGCCCAAGCTTATGAATCGAATTGCCGCTTGGCGAATGAATACGAGCGGTTTCGCTTAGTAGTCATTATAAACAATGGCAGTAGTATACAGAAACGGGCACTTATAAATAAAATAGATTAAAACGATACCTTTAATCACTTTTATCTATTTCATACCCATAACTGCGTGTTGCAGCCTAACCTTAATGCTCTAAGTCTAAATCGCTTGTCGCAATGCAGACACAGGGAAGTATGTCACCCGGTCGCACGAAAGCGAGTGGGTCGGTGGTGTACTCGACGGTGCCAGCGCATAGTCGAGTGCGGCATGCGCCACAAAAGCCATTACGGCAATGGTAGTGGGTATCTATGCCTGCGCGTTCCATACTGACCAGCAGCGAGCACGCTTCGTCAGTTGGCACGCTAAACGTCACATCGTCTTGATTCGTACGAGTGACGTTAATCCACAAAGTTTTACTCATCGCCACATTGGTCTTTATAAATCGAAGTCACCGAAGTCTGTCGCACTAACTTCACTGTCAATTTGACCGACTAAGTACGAGCTAATTTCTGCTTCTTGCGGTGCCACTTGCACGTTATCCGAGACTAAGTACTTGTTCATCCAAGGCAATGGGTTGCTGGTTTGATCGTACTGTGGCTCCATACCAATCGCCGCCATGCGTAAGTTGGCAATGTACTCAACGTACTGACACAGCATTTGCTCGTTAAGGCCGATCATCGAACCATTTTTGAATAGGTAATGTGCCCACTTTTTCTCTTGCTCAACCGCCGCGGTAAAAATGGCTAAGGCTTCGTCTTTAAGTTCCTCAGCAATTTCCTGCATCTCAGGGTCGTCTTCACCATACTGCCACAAATTAAGCACATGCTGGGTTGAGGTTAAATGCAGGTTTTCATCGCGGGCAATCAGGCGAATAATTTTCGAATTGCCTTCCATCATTTCGCGCTCAGCAAATGCGAAGGTGCAGGCGAAGCTGACGTAAAAGCGAATGGCTTCTAGGGCGTTGACCGAGTTCATGCACAAGAACAACTTTTTCTTTAGTTCGCGCTTGGTCACCAGGAAGGTTTCACCATTGATAGTGATTTCACCTTCACCGTGGGTTTGCCATAACTGGGTATGGAAAATTAAATCATCGTAATACTTAGAAATATCAGTCGCACGCTGCTTAATTTCCTCATTCACTACGATGTCTTCAAACACCGCGCTCGGGTCGCTGAATAAATTACGCAAGATATGCGTATAAGAGCGTGAGTGGATGGTTTCAGAAAATGACCAGGTTTCGATCCAAGTTTCCAATTCTGGCAGCGATACAATGGGCAAAAACGCGATATTAGGGCTGCGACCTTGCACGGAATCGAGCAAAGTTTGGTACTTCAGGTTAGAGATAAAAATGTGCTTCTCACTTTCACTCATGGCCTGAAAATCAACGCGGTCGCGGCTTACGTCAACTTCTTCAGGGCGCCAGAAAAAGCTGAGCTGCTTCTCAATCAGTTTTTCGAAAATACTGTGACGTTGTTGATCGTAACGGGCGACGTTGACTGAATTGCCAAAGAACATCGGTTCACCCAGTGGGTTAACGTGCGCCTGATTAAAAGTCGAATATTTCATGTGGACTGATACCTAATACTTGCCTGCTGTGGCCTTGAAAATTGCGGCACTCGTAAGAGTGCCGGCACACTTACGGTTAAATCTTACATGCTCCGCCAGCACAATCATCGTCTTCGTCCATCACCGCAGTGACAGCTTGCTGCGCTTGCGGTTCAGGTTGTGCTTTACGTCCAGCAACATTGGCTTGGTTGTCCGCAGCGCCGTCACGGGTGTTGTGGTAGTACAGCGTTTTGACCCCAAGTTTGTAGGCATACAGTAAGTCTTGTAGCAGCTGCTTCATCGGTACTTTGCTGCTCTCAAACTTACTTGGATCGTAATTGGTATTGGCTGAAATAGTTTGGTCGATAAACTTCTGCATAATCGCAACCAGCTCGATATAGCCCTTATTACTTGGAATTGACCAAAGCAGCTCATAAGCATCTTTTAACGTGTCGTATTCCGGTACAACCTGCTTCATCACGCCATCTTTCGATGATTTCACGCTAATGTGCCCACGCGGTGGCTCAATCCCATTGGTCGCATTGGAAATTTGCGATGAGGTTTCTGACGGCATTAACGCGGACAATGTTGAGTTGCGCAAACCGTGAGTTTTTACTGATTCGCGCAGTGCGTCCCAGTCGTAATGCAATGGTTCATTACAAATGCTATCGACATCTTTTTTATAGGTATCGATTGGCATGATGCCTTGGGCATAGGTGGTTTCGTTGAACTTAGGACACGCACCTTTTTCTTTGGCTAGGTTATTCGATGCTTTCAATAAGTAGTATTGCATGGCTTCAAAGGTACGGTGTACCAAGCCATTGGCGCTACCATCCGAGTATTTAACGCCGTTCTTAGCTAAATAGTACGCCAGGTTAATCACACCAATACCAAGGGTGCGGCGACCGTTGGTTGCATTCCAAGCCGCAGGCACTGGGTAGTCCTGGTAGTCTAATAAGCTATCTAATGCGCGCACGCCAAGGTCGGCCATCTCTTCAAAATCATCTAACGACTGAATCGAGCCCAAGTTAAAAGCTGACAGTGTACATAATGCAATTTCACCCTCAGGATCGTTCACATGGGTCAGCGGCTTGGTAGGTAACGCGATTTCCAGGCATAAGTTACTTTGGCGAATAGGCGCAACTTTCGGATCGAACGGACTATGGGTGTTGGTATGATCAACGTTCTGCAAGTAAATACGGCCTGTGCTAGCGCGTTCTTGCATAAACAAACCAAATAACTCGATCGCTTTAATACGCTTCTTGCGAATGCTCTCGTCTTGCTCGTATTGGTCGTACAAACGCTCAAACTCGTCTTGGTCTGCAAAGAAAGCATCATACAAGCCAGGTACGTCAGACGGGCTAAACAAGGTAATGTGTTGATCTTTAATTAGGCGCTGGTACATCAGTTTGTTGAACTGTACGCCGTAATCTAAGTGGCGCACGCGGTTCTCTTCAACACCGCGGTTGTTCTTCAGCACCAACAATGATTCCACTTCCAAATGCCAAATTGGATAGAACAGGGTGGCTGCACCGCCGCGAACGCCACCTTGAGAGCAGCTTTTAACGGCCGTTTGGAAATACTTAAAGAATGGAATACAACCCGTGTGGAAAGCTTCCCCATTGCGAATAGGGCTACCAAGGGCACGAATACGGCCTGCATTAATCCCGATACCGGCGCGTTGAGATACATATTTGACAATCGCGCTGGCGGTCGCGTTAATTGAGTCCAAGCTGTCGCCACACTCAATCAGTACACACGAGCTAAATTGACGCGTCGGCGTACGCACACCCGACATAATTGGAGTCGGCAGAGAAATCTTAAATTCAGAGGTTGCGTCATAAAAGCGGCGCACATAGTCAAGACGCTGGGCTTTCGGATATTTTGCAAATAAACACGCAGCTACCAAGATGTAGAGGAATTGAGCACTTTCATAGACATCCCCAGTGACCCGGTTTTGTACCAAGTATTTGCCTTCTAACTGCTTCACCGCAGCGTAAGAGAAATTCATGTCACGCCAGTGATCGATGAAATCGTTCATCTGATTGAATTCTTCTTCACTGTAGTCTTCAAGCAAGTGCTTGTCGTAACGGTTGTCTGCAACCATTTTACTGACGTGCTTGAATAAGTGGGGCGGCTCAAATTGGCCATACGCGCGTTTACGCAAATGGAAGATAGCTAACCGAGCAGCCATATATTGATAATCAGGGGCTTCTTCGGAAATCAGGTCCGCAGCGGCTTTAATGATTGTTTCATGAATATCTGAGGTTTTGATGCCGTCGTAGAACTGGATATGTGACTTGATTTCTACTTGTGAGACAGAGACGTTTTTAAGACCCTCTGCGGCCCAGCTGATGACACGGTGAATTTTATCGAGTTCGAGGGGTTCACGGACACCATTGCGTTTCGTAACCTGAATAGATTGGCTCATGATTATTATACCTGTTAGCGCTGCCTGATGGCTAAGTTGTAACCACTATATATAGTGTTAATGTGTGACTACTGCGTGAAATTCACACTATATATTGTGTCTGGGAGTTTGCCGATATACTAGACCTCAAGTGGGTCTTTCTCAAGCCTAATAATTGCAAGTTTTTCGTCTTTTTAGGGTTGAGATTTTGCAATTGTTGCTATACCCCACGAGTTTAAACGGCTAATGATTTATGCCGTGGGATTCAGATTGTTTGGTTATTAAAATGGTTGACATTATTCTAACGCTCGCAGCACCACGAACCTGCTGCGTGAGCGCGAATTTACGTCCACAAATCCAGCAATTGTAAAGGGTATTGTATCTCAGTGTCGGCTTGCCACAAAGCGGGGGTATCTTGCTCGCTAACGTAACCATAGTGCGCCAACACGGTCAGCATACCAGCCGCGCGGCCAGCTTGGATGTCACGTTCAGCGTCACCGACGTACCAACATTCGTTTGGTTCAAGGCCAAGTTGCTCTGCAGCGAGGTAAAGTGGTGCAGGGTGCGGTTTAGCCACATCGAGCGTATCGCCGCACACCACCGCTCGGCAAGCTGCCAATTGCGGGAAGTGGGGTAATAAGGCTTGAGTAAATTGTGTGGGCTTGTTGGTCACAATACCGTATTGCACATCTTGCGCATCCAGTTGGGTGAGTAACTCGCTGATGCCGTCAAAGTACTGGGTGCGACTGTAAGGGTCAGCCGCATACACCGATAGAAACGCCGCACGCAGATCCGCTTGGGTGTCGGCATTGAATTTAGAGCCAAAGCCGAGGCTAAGTAAACCTGCAGAGCCATGGGATGCGACTGGGCGTGCTTGCTCAAGAGACACCAACGGCAACCTGTGGGTATTCAGCACTTGAGTTAAGGCATGGTGTAAATCGGCAGCGGTATCTAACAGGGTGCCATCTAAATCAAATAACACCCCACGCGGACGTCTTAGGGTCATCCGCTCACGCCTCGCTGCGGCAATGCACAATGTAATTAACATCCACATTGCGATTACTGAGGAAAAACTCGCGACTAAGCGGGTTATAATGCAGCCCAGTCATATCATGGGCATGCACTCCATGACGTTCGGCCATGTCTAATAACTCACTCGGTTTAATAAACTTGTGATGGTCATGGGTGCCTTTAGGTACCCAGCGTAAAATGTACTCGGCCGCAATGACACCTAGCAAGCGCGCTTTGAGGTTACGATTCAAGGTTGAGAAAAATAGCTCGCCACCCGGTTTAACGAGGCGCGCGCAGGCGGCAATCACGGCTTCGGGGTCTGGCACGTGTTCAAGCATTTCTAAACAGGTAACGACGTCAAATTCACCAGCATGCTGTTCGGCAAATTGCTCTGCGGTGCTTTGCTGATAATCAACTTGAACACCTGCATCTAGTGCATGTAAACGCGCAACGTCTAATGCTTCAGCGCTCATATCAATGGCACTCACTTGTGCACCCAACTTTGCCATCGCCTCAGACAGCAATCCGCCCCCGCAACCGACATCCAGCACTCGCTTACCAAATAAGCCGTCACTATGGGTTTCGATGTAATTGACCCGCAGTGGATTAATTAAGTGCAAGGGCTTGAACTCGCCCTCTGGGTCCCACCAACGTGAGGCGACGGCACTAAATTTATCAATTTCCTGAGCATCCACATTTTGCGACATGAAAGGGGCTTTCCTATAAAAGCAGTATGAAGTGGTTGATAGTGTACTGAACCTCATCCAGGGATACCAGACTAAGTGGGTCTGCACGCTTAGATATCAGCCAATCGTGAATCGCTTTCTCCCTCGTCAAGATGATTACCCTGTGGTATGCTCATTGCACTCAATTAAGAGCTTGCTAGACGCCATCCTAGGGCGTTAAATCGCATCACCTGCAAGTTCACGCGGAACGTAATGATTTGCGCGCTCTCAGACCGATTTGGTGAGCGAGCGCGAATAACAATGACAAGCGTAAACAACGCAGATAATTAAAGCTAGCTATTCACTAGCTCAATAAGTGTAGGGAATTTGTGTATGACCGAGCATGCCCAGGACGTGGTTCCGGTAAATATCGAAGACGAACTGAAAAACTCTTATCTTGACTATGCGATGAGCGTCATCATTGGTCGCGCCTTGCCGGATGTGCGCGACGGCTTAAAGCCTGTGCACCGCCGCGTATTGTTCGCGATGAGTGTGTTGGGGAACGATTACAATAAGCCATATAAAAAATCGGCGCGTGTGGTCGGTGACGTGATTGGTAAATATCACCCACATGGCGATAGCGCAGCGTATGACACCATTGTACGGATGGCCCAGCCGTTCTCTTTGCGTTACATGCTTGCCGACGGCCAAGGTAACTTTGGTTCGGTGGATGGCGACAGTGCTGCAGCGATGCGTTACACCGAAGTGCGCATGTCTAAAATTGCCCATCAGCTATTGGCCGATTTAGACAAAGAAACCGTCGATTTTGTGCCTAACTATGACGGTACAGAGCAAATCCCAGACGTATTACCGACTCGTATCCCTAACTTGCTGGCTAATGGTTCATCCGGTATCGCTGTAGGTATGGCCACCAACATTCCGCCACATAACTTGAACGAAGTTGTTGATGGTTGTTTGGCGATGATCAAAAACCCAGATATCGGTTTTGACGAGTTACTCGAGTACATTCCTGGCCCAGATTTCCCAACTGCGGGTATTATTTCAGGGCGTCAAGGCATTATCGATGCGTACCGTACCGGGCGTGGCAAAATTTATATTCGCGCCCGTGCTGAAGTGATTGAAGACGGCGGCCGCGATGTCATTATCGTGCATGAATTGCCATATCAGGTGAACAAAGCACGTCTGATCGAGAAAATTGCTGAGCTGGTCAAAGAGAAGCGTTTAGAGGGCATTAGTGGCCTGCGTGACGAATCGGACAAAGACGGCATGCGCGTAGTGATTGAAATGAAGCGCGGCGAATCTGGCGAAGTTATGCTCAATCACTTGTACCGCAATACCCAAATGCAAGTGGTGTTCGGTATCAACATGGTAGCTTTGGATAACGGCCAACCGAAGCTGTTCACTTTGCGCGAAATCCTTGAAGCCTTCATTTTACACCGTCGTGAAGTGGTGACTCGCCGTACTGTTTATGAGCTACGCAAAGCTCGCGAGCGTGCGCATACGTTGGAAGGCCTGGCAATAGCGCTGGCCAATATTGAAGAAATTATCGAACTAATTAAGGCATCGCCGTCACCCGCTGAAGCAAAAGCGAGTTTGATTGCGCGCGGCTGGAGCCTGGGCGACGTTGCCGTGATGCTAGAGCGTGCTGGTGTTGATGCGGCACGCCCAGACTGGGTTGAGGACGGTTTTGGCGTCGTGTCAGGCACTTACCACTTAACTGAAGTGCAAGCACAAGCCATTTTAGAATTACGCTTACACAAGCTAACCGGTCTTGAACATGAAAAGATCCTTGGTGAATACAAAGATCTGCTCGAGAAAATCGCTGAATTCCTACACATTTTGAATAGTTCAGAGCGCTTGATGGAAGTGATTGAGCAAGAACTGGAACAAGTCAAAGCGGAATTTGGTGATGCCCGCCGTACTGAAATCACCGCGGCTGCCCATGACATTAATTTAGAAGATTTGATTGAACAAGAAGACGTGGTTGTCACTTTGTCACACCAAGGCTACGTAAAGTATCAGCCGTTGACTGAATACGAAGCGCAGAAGCGCGGTGGTAAAGGTAAAGCAGCGACCAAAATGAAGGACGAAGACTTTATTGAACGTCTATTGGTGGCGAATACCCACGACACGATTTTGTGTTTCTCGACTCATGGCCGCGTGTATTGGATGAAAACTTACCAGTTACCGCTGGCTAGCCGTGCGTCGCGCGGTAAACCAATCGTTAACTTATTGCCGCTTCAGGATGGCGAGCGAATTACCGCGATTCTGCCAATTACTGACTTTGAAGATAACAAGTTTGTGTTTATGGCAACGCGTAACGGTACGGTGAAAAAGACGCCATTGGTTGATTATTCTCGTCCACGCTCAAGCGGCATTATTGCACTGAACCTTGCTGATAACGACGAACTGATTGGTGTCGATATTACCGACGGCCACCAGGATATTTTACTGTTCTCAGATGCTGGTAAAGTGGTGCGTTTCCAGGAAGACCAAGTGCGCTCAATGGGCCGCACTGCAACAGGTGTGCGTGGTATTCGTTTGGCCGACGGCCAACGTGTGGTGTCACTGATTGTACCGCGTACTTTGGAAGGCAGTGATCAAGAAGGGGCTGTATTAACGGTCACTGAGAATGGCTTTGGTAAACGAACTTTACTCAGTGAGTACCCAGCGAAGAGCCGAGCAACTCAAGGGGTTGTATCGATCAAAGTCAGCGAGCGCAACGGCGCCGTTGTGGGTGCACTTGAAGTCGTGCCTGGTGAGCAGATGATGCTTATCAGTAACCGCGGTACTTTAGTGCGCACTCGTGTAGATGAAGTGTCGCAAGTGGGCCGTAATACTCAGGGCGTGACCTTAATTCGTACGGCGGACGACGAAGTTGTGGTTGGCTTGCAACGTATTGCTGATAGCGATACCGACGCAGTCGAAGGCGAAGAAGTTGACGCTAACGATGTAGCTGGAAACGAGCAAGATGACAATCTATAACTTTTCTGCGGGGCCGGCGATGCTGCCGGCTGCTGTGCTAAAGAAGGCGCAGGCTGAATTATTAGATTGGCAGGGGCGTGGCATTTCGGTGATGGAAGTGAGTCACCGGTCCCCTGAATACATCGCACTAGCGGAAGAGGCTGAACAGAATCTGCGTGATTTGATGTCGATTCCTGACAACTATGCGGTGCTATTCATGCATGGTGGCGGCCGTAATCACTTTTCATCGGTACCACTTAATATTGCCGATGAAAGCGCAACCGTTGACTACGTAACCACTGGAAGCTGGTCTCAAATTGCGTTCGATGAAGCCAAGAAATATGTGCGTCACGTTAACCTTGCTGCGCAAACTGAAGAAACCCCACAAGGCAAAGCCATTCCACTTGTGGCGGACTGGCAGCTTTCAGATGGTGCCGCCTACGTGCACTATTGTCCGAACGAAACTGTCGATGGCATTGCATTGCATGAGGTGCCAGATGTTGCAGCGCCCTTAGTGGCTGATATGTCGTCGGTGATATTGGCGGAACCACTTGATGTCAGCAAATTCGGCGTGATTTACGCGGGTGCGCAAAAAAATATCGGTCCGTCAGGGTTTTCTGTGGTCATTATTCGCAAAGACTTATTGGCAACACGGCAATCGCGCGTTTGCACGGTAATGAACTATCAGGTTCAAGCTGCTGAAAAATCGATGTATAACACCCCGAATACGTGGGCGTGGTACTTATCAGGTGAAGTGTTCAAGTGGTTGCAACGGGAAGGTGGCGTTGCCGCTATGGGTGAACAAAATCACGCCAAAGCACGGCTGCTATATGAGTGTATTGATAACAATCCGTTTTATCGCAACCAAGTGCATCCGCGCAATCGCTCGATTATGAACATTCCATTTCAACTGGCTAAACCCGAGCTCGACAACGTGTTTTTAAGCCAGGCGGCAGAGCAAGGTTTAATTGCTTTGAAAGGGCATCGATTTGTCGGTGGTATGCGCGCAAGCATGTATAACGCGATGCCATACGCAGGGGCTCAAGCGCTGGTCGATTTTATGACCCGTTTCGCGCAGCAGCACGGTTAAACTGAAATAAAAAACACAACAGGTAACCTTATGACAACAACATTTAAGGCCGCTGAATTGGCCCTGCCAGGTATTACTAGCCTGCAACCTTATCAGGCTGGAAAGCCGATTGAAGAGCTTGAGCGCGAGTTAGGTATTAAAAATATTGTGAAATTAGCATCAAATGAAAACCCATTAGGAGTCAGTCCGGCTGTACAAGTGGCTCTGACGACGGCAGTCAAGGGCCTCGCCCGATACCCTGACGCTAATGGTTTCTATTTGAAAGATGCGTTGGCGACCAAATTCAGCGTAGATGCAAGTCAAATCACCTTGGGCAATGGTTCAAATGATGTACTTGAGCTGCTGGCGCGCACCTTTGTCCAGCCCGAGCATGAAGTTATTTTCTCCCAGCACGCCTTTGTAGTGTATCCACTGGTGACCAAAGCCATTGGTGCAACGCCAGTGCAAGTACCGGCCAAAGACTATGGTCACGACTTAGATGCGATGGCTGCAGCCGTGACGTCGAAAACACGGATGATTTTTATCGCCAACCCGAATAACCCAACCGGTACTTTCTTAACTAAGCAGCAGCTTCAGGCATTTTTGGATAAGATTCCGACCCATGTGCTAGTGGTACTGGATGAAGCCTATTACGAGTACGTACCTGAGCATGAGCGCGCGCCCTCGATGCAATGGCTTGATCGTTATCCTAATTTAGTGGTTTCGCGCACCTTCTCCAAAGCCTATGGTCTGGCCGGCTTGCGTGCAGGTTTCGCGGTATCACACCCGGATGTTGCCGATCTCATGAACCGTATTCGCCAACCATTTAATATGAATCAGCTCGCGCTAACTGCGGCATTAGCTGCTTTGTTGGATGAAAAGTTCTTAGCTGATTCGATTGCGGTAAATAGCCGTGGCATGCGCCAACTCATCGATTTCTGTGACGCTCAGGGGTTAAATTATATTCCTTCGCACGGCAATTTTTTGACCATAGAAGTAGGCCCGCAAGCTGGTAAGTATTATCAGCAATTGCTGGAAGCTGGGGTGATTGTGCGTCCAGTGGCTGGTTATGAACTGCCGAATCATTTGCGTGTGAGCATTGGCTTAGCGGACGAAAACGATGCCTTTTGTGCGGCGATGGAGCGTATTTTATCGTCATGAAAGAAGTACCTGAATTGCATCTAGAGCCCTATACAGGCGCACAGGGGCGTATTCGTTTACCGGGGTCCAAGAGTATCGCCAACCGCGCGTTATTGTTGGCTGCGTTGGCCGAAGGCACGACAGTGCTGCGTAACATGCTGGACAGTGACGATACCCGCCACATGCGCGCGGCGCTGCGGCAACTGGGTGTGCAACTGCAAACTCGTGATATCGACGGAGAATTACAAGTTGAAGTGCAGGGGCTAGGGCAGCTATTCAATTGTCCGCAACCTCAGCGTTTGTTTTTAGGCAACGCTGGCACCGCAATGCGACCATTATGTGCGGCCTTAGCATTTAGCCAAGGTGAATTCGAATTAACGGGCGAGCCGCGGATGGCTGAGCGCCCGATTGGGCCGTTAGTCGATGCGCTTGAGCAGCTCGGGGCACAGATTACTTACCAGCAACAAGAGGGTTACCCGCCCTTATTGATTCGCGGCCAAGGGTTTAGCGGGCACAGTGTGTGTATTGACGGCAGCCTGTCGAGTCAGTTCATTAGTGCATTATTAATGGTGCTACCCTATAACCAAGAAGACACCCTGGTGACGTTAACTGGCGAGTTGGTGTCGCTTCCATACATTGAGCTAACCTTGGCCATGATGGCGCGGTTTGGTGTGGAAGTAGAGCGCATAAGTGCGCGCGAGTTCCGCGTACCGTCGCAGCAAAGCTATCAATCACCTCAGCAATATTTAATTGAAGGCGACGCCTCAAGCGCCTCTTACTTTTTAGCTGCCGCTGCAATTGCTGGCGGACCCATTCGAGTTGATGGGGTGGGGCTGCAAAGCTTGCAGGGGGATAAAGAATTCGCGCGGGTATTAGCGCAAATGGGCGCTAACGTGGAATGGGGCGACGAGTTCATTAGCGTATCCAAGGGCGCGCTGCGTGGCGGGGTGTTTGACCTTAACTCGATTCCCGATGCTGCGATGACGATTGCCACTACGGCTTTGTTTGCCGAAGGTACGACCGAGATTCGCAATATTTATAACTGGCGACTGAAGGAAACTGATCGGCTAAGTGCGATGGCTGCAGAGTTAAAAAAGGTCGGCGCCGAAGTGGTTGAAGGTGAAGATTTCATCCGTATTACGCCGCCACAGCAGTTACAGCACGCCAGCATAGCGACCTATAACGACCATCGCATGGCGATGTGCTTTGCTTTGCTTGGCTTCAGTGACGTCGGGGTCACTATTCAAGACCCGGATTGCTGTGCGAAAACCTATCCTAATTTCTTTCATGATTTTCAATCTGTTTGTAAAAAATAAGCCTTAAGCTAGTCATGTAACGACACTGTTACATGGCTTTTTTTACAAAAATCCGTATAATTATGCCGCCTCATTAACGGCAGTCTGTAAAAATCAGCTGCCGTGACCTAATTTAACCAGCATAGAGGACATTATGTCAGATCAGGCTCCGGTCATTACTATCGATGGACCAAGCGGTTCAGGCAAGGGAACAATTAGCCGTTTGTTGGCGGAAAAGCTAGGCTGGCACTTGTTAGACAGTGGCGCCATCTACCGTGTTCTGGCGGTTGCTTCACTGCACCATAATTTTGGCCCTCAGGACGAAGAGAGTTTAGTGGCACTGGCGACTGACTTAGACGTCAAATTTATTGCCAACGAAGAAAGCGGACTTACGCATGTAGTGCTTGAGGGCGAAGACGTGACCATGGCAATTCGTACCCAAGAGGTGGCGAATCAAGCTTCAAAAGTCGCTGCATTACCACGTGTGCGCGAAGCGCTACTACGCCGACAACGTGCATTTCGTGAGTTGCCAGGCCTGGTCGCAGACGGTCGCGACATGGGTACTGTGGTGTTTAAAGACGCAAAAGCTAAAATATTCCTCACTGCGAGTGCTGAAGAGCGCGCGCGGCGACGTTTTAACCAATTGCAAGAAAAAGGCTTGGATGCTAATATGCAAGCACTCGTCACAGAAATTCGTGAGCGTGACGAACGGGATACAAATCGCTCTGCGGCGCCATTGAAGCCAGCGGAAGGTTCTCTTATGTTGGATTCGACCTCAATGCCTATTGAGGCTGTACTGGATACGGTGTTGCAATATGCCCATACTCAGTTGTCAGTTTGAAGCCATCGTCAGAGACGTATTCTAGGCTCAGTTCGCTGAGTTATCACGGTCGCTGCCAAGGAGGCGGCGATAATCATTCACAACCCCATTTGACAGTGACGTCATTGGATGTAACTTAACTTAAAGTATCTAATCATATGACCGAAAATTTTGCCCAGCTTTTTGAAGAAAGCTTACAAGAAGTCGAAACTCGCCCAGGTGCCATCGTTAAAGGTACTGTTGTTAAAATCCAGAAAGACCTCGTTTTAGTTGACGCAGGCCTTAAATCTGAGAGTGCTATCCCAGCTGAACAGTTCATGAACGCCAATGGCGAACTTGAAATTGCAGTTGGTGATGAAGTAGACGTAGCTCTGGATGCAGTAGAAGACGGCTTCGGCGAAACCATCCTTTCTCGTGAGAAAGCTAAGCGCTTCGAAGCTTGGCTGCAGCTTGAAAAAGCCTATGAGAATGAAGAAACTGTTATCGGTGTTATCAACGGTAAAGTTAAAGGCGGTTTCACTGTTGAATTAAACGGTGTTCGCGCGTTCTTACCTGGCTCATTGGTTGACGTACGTCCAGTACGCGACACGGGTCACTTAGAAGGTAAAGACTTAGAATTCAAAGTTATCAAGCTTGACCAGAAGCGTAACAACGTAGTTGTTTCACGTCGTGCTGTTATCGAGAAAGAAAACAGTGCTGAGCGCGAAGAGTTGCTTGAGAACTTGCAAGAAGGCCAGGAAGTTACTGGTATCGTTAAGAACCTGACTGACTACGGCGCGTTCGTAGATTTAGGCGGTGTTGACGGTCTTCTGCACATCACTGACATGGCTTGGAAGCGTGTTAAGCATCCAAGTGAAATCGTTAACGTTGGCGACGAAATCAACTGTAAAGTGTTGAAGTTTGATCGTGAGCGTACACGTGTATCTTTAGGCCTGAAGCAGTTAGGCGAAGATCCGTGGAGCGATATCGCTACTCGTTACCCAGAAGGCGCTCGCTTGACTGGTCGTGTAACCAACTTAACTGACTACGGTTGCTTCGTTGAAATCGAAGAAGGCGTTGAAGGTTTGGTACACGTGTCTGAAATGGACTGGACCAACAAGAACGTACATCCTTCTAAAGTGGTTAACTTGGACGACAACGTTGAAGTTATGGTACTTGAAATCGACGAAGAACGTCGTCGCATTTCACTTGGCCTGAAGCAGTGCAAACCAAACCCATGGGAAGAATTTGCAAAAGCTTATCAGAAAGGCGATAAAGTTAGCGGTAAGATCAAGTCTATCACTGACTTTGGTATCTTTATCGGTCTAGACGGTGGCATCGACGGTTTGGTTCACTTGTCTGACATTTCTTGGAACAATGCTGGCGAAGAAGCTGTGCGTGAGTACAAGAAAGGTGAAGAAGTTGAAGCTGTGGTACTTCAGGTTGACGCAGAGCGCGAGCGCATTTCATTAGGCGTTAAGCAAATTTCTGAAGATCCAGTGAACAACTATCTGACAGCTACCAAGAAGGGTGCTATTGTTACTGGTACTATTACAGAAGTTGACGCTAAAGGTGCAACTGTAGAGTTGTCTGAAGGCGTTGAAGGTTATATCCGTGTGGCAGACATTTCGCGTGACCGTGTTGAAGACGCGAGCGATGTGTTGAAAGCTGGCGAAACCGTTGAAGCTCGTTTCATGGGCGTTGACCGTAAGAACCGCGTATTAAGCTTGTCTATCAAAGCGAAAGACGAAGCTGAAGAGAAAGCAGCGGTAGAATCGGTGAACAACCAGCAAGACGACAGCGCATTCGGTAACGCAATGGCTGAAGCCTTCAAAGCGGCTAAAGAAGACTAATTCTTTAGTAAGCGAAGTGGCTGCTAACAGGTTAATTGAGGATCAGGTATGACAAAATCAGAGTTGATCGAACGTTTAACTGACAGGCAGCCACATTTAAGCCCCAGAGACGTTGAAAAAGCGGTGAAAGATATTCTTGAGTCGTTAATACAAGCTCTGGCCAGTGGCGATAGAGTCGAGGTCAGAGGTTTTGGGAGCTTTTCGCTGCATTATCGCGAGCCACGAGTAGGGCGTAATCCTAAAACGGGTGAAAAGGTGGAATTAGACGGTAAATACGTCCCGCACTTTAAGCCAGGTAAAGCACTTCGTGACCGAGTTAACGCAGCGCATAGCGCTTGACCTTAGGTTCACTAAAAAGGCATGCTATAATAGCATGCCTTTTTTTTGATAACTGATTGATTTTTAAGTGTTGAAACTAAGTGGGAAGGACGACTTTATGTGGCGAGCGTTATTCATTCTCTTACCTTTGCTTGTCTTGTTTGTGTTTGCACTGGTATTTGGCGCACACAACAAAATGGTTATCCCAGTCAACTTTATTGCAGCACAAAAAGACATGACAGTGGCTAGTTTGCTTGGCATTTTTCTAGGGATTGGGTTTTTCTTCGGTGCGCTCAGTATGACCCTAAGCTACAGTCGCGAAAAGCTGCGTAATCGCCGATTACGTAAAGCACTCGCTAAACAGAAGCACTGAGCCCCATATGCTTGAGTTGTTGTTTCTGTTACTGCCAATAGCCGCCGCCTATGGTTGGTTTATGGGGCGCAACAGTGTTCGTAATGAGCAACGAAAAGAGCAAGAGCAGTTCTCGCAAAAATATGTGACTGGCATTAACTTGCTGTTATCCGATCAAAGTGATAAAGCCGTCGACATGTTTGTTGATATTCTAGATGTTGATAGTGAAACCCTCGATACCCATTGGGCGCTGGGTAAACTTTTTCGCCGCCGCGGTGAAGTTGAGCGTGCCATTCGCATTCACCAGAACCTAATTTCGCGGCCTTCCTTGTCTGAGCACGACCGCCATCAGGCACTATTTGAATTGGGTGAAGACTACCTTTCTGCCGGCCTCTATGACCGCGCCGAGTCCATGTTTACTGATCTACAACGCCAGCCTAAGTTCCGTGAAGCTAGCTTGTACCACTTAATCGCAATATACGAAGCCACCCATGAGTGGAACAAGGCAATTAAAGTTGGGTTAAAAATATCTCGTACCGACAAGTCGGTTGAACCAACAATAGCGCAGTTTTACTGCGAACTCGCTGACATTCAAGATAGCTCTGAAAGCAGCCTTAAGTTTTATGATAAGGCACTTAAGCATGATAAAAAGTGTGTACGGGCAACGCTGGCCCTTGGTCGCTGGTGGATGGGGCAGGGACGTTATAAAAAAGCGCTGGGTTTACTGACAAGGATTATTGATCAAGACCCTCAGTTTATCGGTGAAGCATTACCCTTGATTAAAGATGCTTATATTGCAATCGAGGACACTCAAGGCTTGGTCAGCTATTTACACGAATGTGTGCAAAAGAGCCCGAGTGCAAGTGTCGTGATCATGCTGGCAGATTTAATCGCTGAACAAAACCACGTCGAGGAAGCCGAGCAGTTTTTGTTCCAAGCCCTTGCTCAAAACCCTACCACGAAAGGTTTCCATAAGTTAATTCAATTGCATGTACAGCGCGCGGAATCAGGTAAAGCAAAAGACAGCTTGGTGATGCTAAGAAACATGGTCGCGGAGCGCTTGAAGCAAAGTAATAAGTACATGTGCCGCCATTGCGGCTTTGCTGGGCAAACCCTGTATTGGCATTGTCCGTCGTGTAAGTTTTGGGCCACCATGAAACCAACCAAAGGGCTCGACGGTGAATAATCAACACGTTGAAAGGAGCAACCATGAAAAAAGTGATAGTCGCATTAGACTATGCTGACGCTGCAGAAGCATTGGCTTTTGCCCATCAGTTAGACCCGCAATTATGCCGAGTCAAAGTTGGTAAAGAGCTTTTCACGAGCGCTGGCCCTGATCTAGTCCGCGAACTCCATGCACTTAATTTTGATGTGTTTTTAGACCTCAAATTTCATGATATCCCAGCAACAACAGCCAAAGCCGTAGCCGCCGCCGCTGAACTTGGTGTGTGGATGGTGAATGTACATGCCAGTGGTGGCGAGGCAATGCTACAAGCGGCGAAGCAAGCCCTTGAGCCTTATGGTGCTAAAGCACCAAAGCTTATTGCGGTCACCGTGTTAACCAGCATGTCACAAGACGATTTAGAAGCGGTGGGCATTGACAAGCCATTGACTGCTCAAGTACTTACTTTAGCCCAACTGGCAAAACAGTGCGGTTTGGATGGCGTAGTATGTTCGGCTAAAGAGGCGCATTTGCTACGTGAAAGTTTAGGTGCGGATTTTCTGTTAGTAACCCCTGGTATTCGCCCAGCCGGCAGTGAACAACATGATCAAAAGCGTGTTATGACGCCTGAAGAGGCGATTCGTGCGGGTGTAAGTTATTTGGTGATGGGGCGCCCGATACGCGACGCTCAGTCACCCAATGACGTGTTGAAGAAAATTCAGCAAAACTTGCACTAATGGTGGGCAATCGCGTCTTTTAATTACGCGATTCAACAGGTGAGCTAGAATAAAGAGGCTGCAATGGATGCAGCCTTTTTAATAAGGAAATTCTATGTTCACAAAAACACTTCTTTTAGCTGCTGTATTAACTCCATTGTGTTTAACCCCTGCGCTGGCTGGCACAACTGCGCATGCTGTGAATGTTGCCCTCCAAGGAACTAGCTCGATGACATCGGGGGCGGTCGCTGCAGACGAGAAAATCAATATCAACCAAGCATCAGCAGAGCAACTAGCACGTATGCTACGTGGTGTTGGCTTGGCTCGTGCACAAGCTATTATTGAATTGCGTGAAAAGCTCGGTGGGTTCAAAGATATCGAAGACTTGCTGCAAGTGCGCGGTCTAGGGGTCAAAGTACTAGAAGACAATAAAGACAAAATCGAGCTTTAAGTTAAGATGAAAAAAGCCCGCCAATACCGGAGTATTGACGGGCTTTTGGTCTGCCCGATGGCTTAAGCGTCTACGCTACAACGAGCGGCTTGGGCTGATGCCTTATTCTTAGCTTGTGCTAAGGTCGCAACCTGTTGTGGCGACTGAATCGCTTGACGGCTATCGTCAGCTGCGACATTCAGGGCTTGGCCTAAATCGTCATCCGCTGATGGACTCGCTTTTGTCATTGCGGCACTCGCTGAGTGGCGAACGGTCTTGTTAGCCGATGCTTTAGCACTAACAGGCGCCTCGGCCACTGCTTCTGCAGCGACTGGCTGTGGCTCATCTTTCGGAGCTGGCTCGCTTTCCACCACCGGCTCAGTACTCGCAACTTGCTCACTACTGCTAACAGGCTCAGCTGGCGTGCTTGGCTCAGCAACCACATTCGAGTCAACAGGCTGCTGTGCTGGCTTGGCGGCCGGCATCTCTGCTGCAGGTTGCTCGCGCTGCGTTTCAGTGCTTACCGCGCTAGCAACAGCATCATCTGATGGTGCCTGCACAGGTTCAGCGGTTTGACTCGCTTGCTCGTCGGCTTGCTCTTGCTTACGGCGCTGACCCGCTGCACGCATATGGCGTGGAGAACGGCGATCACGTTGTCCTTTCGGCTTAGATTCCGGTTTTTCCTTGATCTCGCTGTCGGCGTCTGCCGGCGTCGCTTGCTCACTATCAGCCGCTTGCGTCGGTGCTTCACTGGTCGTGTTCACTTTGGCTTGCTGGTTAACAGGCGCTTGTTGGGTGTCTTCAACTTGAGTAACAACGTCTGCTGCTTTTGGCTGTTGCACATCAACTTGTGCCTGAGGTTGAGTTGGCTCAGCGACTTGCGGCTCAGCTGCAGGCGCTTTAGTCTCGACTACCTTTGACTCAGCAGGCGCAGGGGCCGCATCTTTGTTCGCGTTGGCGTCAGCTTGGGTAGGCACACCTTTTACACGCACTGATTTGTCTAGCTTGCGACGCTGGCGACGCTCTTTTAGCTGCTCAGTTTGTGGTTGTTGTTCCTGACGTGCCTGGTTCGCCGTTTGGCTTTGCTCTTGTGCATCAGAACGCTGAGATGGCTTGCGACGACGATTACGACGACCTTTGTTATCCGCATTCTTCGGCTCACGGTTGTCGTTATCGTTCGCTTGGTCCTGACGCGTATTTGGCTGCTCTTGAGTCTTTTGATTACTGTCATCAGCTTTGGCTGGACGACGACCAGAACGACCATCCTGATTGCGACGACGATTCTGGCCACCACGACGGTTCTGATTTTGTCCACCACGACGGTTTTGTTGATTTGCCTGGCGCTGTGGTGCCTTTTGCTCTTTCGTTTGTTCTTCATCGCTGCTGAACAAGCCTTTAAGCCAATTGGCTAGGCGCGTCAATACCGACGCTTGCGCACTGGCTGGCTTCGCTTTCACCGCAGGAGCAGGGGTTGGGGCAGGAGCCTCGGGTGCAACCAAGGTCTTTAACGCTGGCTCATCAGCGACACGCTCTTTAACTGGCGAAATCACTAAACCTTTCGCGTCCGCTTGTGCAATTAATTCAATGCTTTGAGCACCGTCTAATTCATCTTTGCGCAACCGCTGTACGTCAAAATGCGGGGTTTCAAGGTTCTGATTTGGAATTACCAACACGCGCACTTTGTGGCGAGTTTCAATATCGCTGACCGACGCGCGCTTTTCGTTGAGCAAATAGGTCGCGACTTCGATAGGCACCTGGGCATTGATCTGCGCGCTATTTTCTTTCAGTGCTTCTTCTTCAATTAAACGCAGAATCGACAACGCCAATGACTCGTTACTACGAATGGTGCCTTGGCCGTTACAACGCGGGCACACATGGTTCGACGATTCACCTAAAGATGGGCGTAGACGCTGACGCGACATTTCGAGTAAGCCAAAGCGTGAAATACGTGCGGTTTGAATGCGGGCACGATCTTGCTTGAGCGCTTCTTTCAAACGGTTCTCGACTTCACGTTGGTGGCGCGGCGGTGTCATGTCGATAAAGTCGATCACAATCAGACCACCCACGTCACGCAGTCGTAACTGGCGTGCGATTTCTTCTGCGGCTTCTAAGTTTGTCTGTAAGGCTGTTTCTTCAATATCACCGCCTTTGGTTGCTTTGGCAGAGTTGATATCAATTGAGGTCAACGCTTCTGTTGGGTCAATAGACACTGAGCCACCAGAGGGCAGGCGAACTTCACGCTGAAATGCAGATTCGATTTGCGATTCAATCTGATAATGATTGAATAATGGTACGTCGCCTTTATACAGCTTCACACGTTGCACGAAATCGGGACGGACTAAATTAATGTGTTCTTTCGCACGCTCAAAGATAGTCGTATCGTCAATCAGGATCTCGCCGATATCACGACGTAAATAATCACGGATAGCACGGAAAATAACATTGCTTTCTTGGTGAATAAGAAATGGTGCAGGGCGCGATTCAGACGCTTCTTCAATGGCTTGCCAATGGTGCAGTAATACCTTTAAGTCCCACGCAAGTTCTTCAGCAGACTTACCGACACCCGCTGTACGCACAATTAAGCCCATACCGTCAGGCAATGTTAGGCTTGATAACGCGTCTTTTAACTCGCTGCGCTCATCGCCTTCGATGCGACGAGAAATACCACCTGCACGCGGGTTATTTGGCATCAGAACAAGGTAGCTGCCAGCTAATGAAATAAAAGTGGTTAGGGCTGCGCCTTTTTGCCCACGCTCTTCTTTGTCGACCTGAACAATGACTTGTTGGCCTTCTTGAATAACGTCTTTAATGTTCGGGCGGCCTTCGAATTTATAGCCTTTCGGGAAGTAAGTTTTAGCGATTTCTTTAAGCGGTAGGAAACCATGGCGCTCTGCGCCGTAGTCAACAAAAGCAGCTTCTAAGCTGGGTTCAACACGGGTAATTTTACCCTTATAAATGTTTGACTTCTTTTGTTCATGACCTGGACTTTCGATATCCAAATCATATAGTTTTTGGCCATCCACCAACGCAACCCGGAGCTCTTCCTGTTGCGTGGCATTGATTAGCATTCTTTTCATAGTTTGTGACTCTTCATAAAAGTTACGAAAATAGCCACAACACTACACGGCACACGCCTCTGCGTGTACGTACGTATCTGTTTGCTTTTTATGCGCTTTCTTTGCTCATTTAGAACTGCAGGAAGGCGATAATAACGGCCTTCGTGCTAACGGTCTGGTAAGACTAAGGGTCCTGACACAGTTCTAAATGCTATTACCCGTCGTGCGAGACCAAGGGTTTGACCCACATTGGTATTACCTGCAATTACAGTGACGTGTAATTAAAAATTTTTACTAAGCCTACACACGTTACGCCGTGTTGGTGCTGTTGCTTCTGATTACATGGATTTGATGTAGGGGGTGGTGTCACACAACTAAACATGTACGCTCTTTAATTGTGCTTACTGGACCTGACGCATCAACATCTCTAACCGTATGCTGACGAGGTTCTCACCGCCTACTTATCCAATGACTTATTGTCGCATTGTTTCGCTGGCTTTGACAAGCAGAGTTTAATAGAATGCGCGCCATGACAGATACCCAGCAAACGACTCAACAACAAGTGCAATGGCTCCATATTGATGAAGATATGGCAGGCCAGCGCATCGACAACTTTCTGCGCACGCAGCTCAAAGGCGTGCCCAAAAGTATGATCTATCGCATTTTGCGCAAAGGCGAGGTGCGAGTGAACAAAAAACGCATCAAGCCAGACTACAAGCTTCAGGCCGGGGACGAGGTTCGTGTTCCGCCAGTGCGCGTTGCACCAAAAACCGAAGGCCCAAACCCCAACCTTAATATCGTGTCACAACTCGATAGTCGTATCGTGTTTGAAGACGATGCATTAATTGTGGTGAATAAGCCTGCGGGTATGGCGGTGCATGGGGGCTCAGGGTTAAGTTTCGGACTCATTGAAGCCTTACGTAGTTTGCGGGGTGACGATAGCCTCGAACTGGTGCACCGATTAGACCGTGAAACCTCTGGCTGCTTGCTAGTCGCAAAGACCCGCGGTGTGCTGCGCGGGCTGAATGCTCAGTTGCGTGATAAAGACATGAAGAAGATCTACGTGGCTTTAGTTGCGGGTGAGTGGAGTAAACTTGATCGCGCCGTTAAAGCGCCACTGAAGAAACAGGTACTACAAAGTGGTGAGCGCATGGTGCGGGTAGACGGTGAGGGCAAAGCATCTGAAACCCGGTTTAAAATTCGCCAACGTTTTGCCGAAGGTACGTTAGTACAAGCAAGCCCAGTGACGGGTCGTACCCATCAAATTCGCGTGCATAGCCAGGCGGCTGGCCATCCTATTGCGATGGATGACAAGTATGGCGATGAAGCTTTTTCACATCAGATGCAACAATTGGGTTTGAGCCGATTATTTTTACATGCGGAAACCTTAAGCTTTACGCATCCCAAAACGCAGCAATGGCTCACAGTATCGGCACCGTTAGATACTGAATTACTCAGCGTACTTGATAAACTAACTAAGATTTAAGGCTTGATGACTGTGGGCGCTTCGACTCGGTTTACTCCGCATACCCATCCGTTGGTTATCTTTGATTGGGACGGTACCTTGATGGATTCCGTGCCTCGTATCGTTTCGGCATTGCAGACTCTGGCTCGGGAATGCAAGCTACCGATTCCGAGCGTCACAGCGATTCATGACATTATTGGGCTGAGTTTGCCCGTCGCATTAGCGCGTCTTTTTAACGTCAGTGAAGCTGAACAAGAGCAGCTCATTGATGTATACCGCGAGATTTATGTAGAGCGTGAGCAAACGCCAACCCCAATGTTTGCAGGTGCGGAAGGTGTGCTCAGTGCATTGCAGCAGGCAGGTTATCAATTGGCGGTCGCGACGGGGAAAGCGCGCCCTGGTTTGGAGCGGGCTTGGCGACAAACCAATACAGGCCATTACTTTAGTGCGTCTCGGTGCGCCAAAGAGGTATTATCCAAGCCTGACCCGCAAATGCTGAATGAAATTTTGCAACAAGTCGGCGTGCAAGGGCATCAGGCGTTGATGATCGGCGATTCTATTCATGATATGCACATGGCGCGTAACGCCGGCGTTGTCGGCATTGGCGTGACCTATGGTGTACATTCAGCACAGCGCCTCGCAGACGCAGCGCCCTATGCGGTGATTGATGATATCACCGCATTGCAGGACCTACTGCTGGCAGGGTAAGCGAGTGCAACATTGAGCATTAAGCTGTCGTCAGTGGGTTGATCGCATATTGTTGACGCAAAATGCGCAATAGTGCAATCAGCGGTAGCCCAATCAAGCTATTCGGGTCATCGCCGCGTAAATATTCAAATAAGGTAATTCCTAGACCCTCGCTTTTAAAACTGCCAGCGCAATCAAAAGGTTCTTCCTTCTTTATATAGCCTTCAATTTCTTGTAACGACAAGTCCCGGAATTTAACTTCAAATTCACTGATCATGGTATCTTGGGTGTCGTCAGCCGCCGATAGCACACTTAGTCCGGTATAGAACACCACTCGACGCCCCGCACAGGCGCCTAATTGGCGCACGGCGTTGGCGTAGTTACCTGGCTTGCCGAGTATCTGGCTGCTACCGTCATCGTTGGCTAATGCTGCGACTTGGTCAGAACCAATAATAATGTGCTCAGGGTATTGGCTAGTAAGCGCCTGAGCTTTACTTGCCGCCAGCCGCGCGACGAGTTGCGGTGCTGATTCGCCGGCTAGTGGCGTTTCGTCAATATCTGGACTTGCGCTGCTAAACTGCAAGCCAACCTTGTCTAATAATGTGCGCCGGTAACGTGAACTCGAGGCTAATAGTATTGGTCGGGTGGTGGTTGTGCCCATGGTGTACCTCTTACATAACTGGGAATAAACAAGAATTTCCTTTGACTCTAAGGGGCAGAGCCTATATCATTCGCGCGCTATGCAAAAGGTAAGAATACCGATATCGGTAGACCCCATTAAGAGCGCGCAGAAGCGATTGACCTATGACGGCCTTGTGCCATCAGGAAAAATGCTCCGGCTCGGGGAAGCAGTCGTCAACACACCGCAAGACATTGAGGTGTCCTTACGGTTTGGTGTTGATGAACAAAAAATCAGCTTCTTCGCAGGTCATGCAGAAGCGACGGTTGAGGTATTGTGTCAGCGTTGTAATAAACCGATGCAGTTACAGCTAGTCAGCGATTTTCAATACGCGCCTTTAACGAAGCGCCAAAAAGAAGATGAGCTGCCAGAAGCCTATGAGGGCGTCGAGCTGAACGAATTGGGTGAAGTCATGCTGCATAATGTTGTCGAAGATGAACTTCTTTTGGCATTACCTATCGTCACCATGCATGCACCGCAAGAATGTGAAGTTGACCGTGATACCATGACTTATGGTGAGCTACCGCCTGAGGCGGAAGAAAAAGCGAATCCATTTGCGGTATTACAAGGTTTAAAACGTAAGTAAATAGTTTAGGAGATAGGGTAAATGGCTGTACAAAAAAGCAAAAAGACACGTTCAAGACGTGGCATGCGTCGCTCTCACGACGCGCTGAGCGGGCCTACACTGTCGGTGGATTCAACCTCTGGTGAAACGCATCGTCGTCACCATGTGTCTGCTGATGGCTATTACAAAGGCAAGCAAGTCGTCGCCAAGTAAGGTGTATGACTGAACTAACCATTGCGTTAGACGCGATGGGGGGTGATCAAGGCCCCGACATCGTGGTGACAGCGCTCGCAAGAGCGCTGTCTTCGTATACGCAAGTTGATTTTATCTTAGTCGGCGACCAGCAAGTGCTGCAGCCGATTCTTGACCGTTATCCGGCTATTTCACAATCGCCTCGGGTAACGCTACAGCATGCCAGTCAAGTGGTTGCTATGGACGATAAACCTAGTGCCGTTGTCCGCGCCAAGCCTGATTCATCCATGCGTGCTGCATTAGATCTCGTCAATAATGGTAGTGCCGATGCCTGTGTCAGCGCGGGTAATACCGGTGCATTAATGGCGATGGCTTACCTTACCTTAAAACCCATTCCAGGGGTTGTCAGGCCTGCACTTGTTGCTCCTTTACCACAGCAAGACGGGCGTCAAAGCTTATTACTCGATTTGGGTGCCAACCCAGTGTGCGACGCGGAAACTTTGTGCCAGTTTGGCATCATGGGTTCGGTGATGGCGCAACAAATTAATCGCCAAAGTTATCCTCGTGTAGCCTTACTTAACATGGGTCGCGAAGACTTGAAAGGTAATGATACGGTGAAGCAGGCTGCGCAGTTACTTAAAGCAACTCCGGGTATTCACTACATTGGTTTTGTGGAAGGCAACGATTTGTTCTCAGGTCGTGCTGATGTGATTGTTTGTGATGGCTTTACTGGCAACATTGCATTAAAAGCTTGCGAGGGTATGGCAGAGCTACTTTATCATAATTTAAAACAGAGCATTCAAGGCCATCTCTTGACTAAAGTGCTCGCCAAGTTGCTTTTCAAACGCCATAAAAAATCATGGCAGTGGCTCAACCCCGACCAGTACAACGGTGCGAGTCTGTTAGGATTGCGTGGCGTGGTCATGAAAAGCCATGGGAATGCGTCTGCAAATGCCTATTTTAGTGCGATTGCACATGCCATTGACGAAGCCAGTGTGGAGCTTCCCCAACGAATTCATGACCGAATTGAACATGCGTTGCTGGCACAGGTTTCCGATAACCGTAATGAATAGTGGTCAGCACGCCTATATAAGGCTGATTGTTGACAATGCACGCACGAATTTCTGGAACAGGCCATTATCTCCCTCGCCAACGCTTGACCAACCATGATTTAGAACAGCGCGTTGATACCTCAGATCAATGGATTCGCGATCGCACCGGCATAGCTGAGCGGCGTATCGCTGGGGCTGACGAGACCGTAGTCACCATGAGCGTACCTGCAGCAAAAGCGGCATTGGCGGCGGCAGGGTTGCATGCCCAAGATTTAGATATGATCGTCCTTGCGACCACCTCTGCCGATAAAGCGTTTCCCAGTGCTGCATGCGAACTTCAGCATGCATTGGGCGTGACGGATATCCCTGCATTTGATGTTGGCGCTGCATGTGCTGGCTTTATGTTCGCAATGTCGATAGCCGACCAATACATTCGAAATCGCCAAGCCAAACATATATTGGTGGTTGGTGCTGACGTACTCGCACGTTTATGCAATCCAAATGACCGCAATACTATTGTGTTGTTCGGGGACGGTGCCGGTGCGATGGTACTGTCTGCCAGCGAGGAGCCAGGGGTGCATTCGACCCATTTACATAGTGCGGGTGAATTTTCTGAATTACTCGGCGCTGGGCATGTCAATGCCTTTAACGCAGCTGCTAGTGACGATGACGCATGGCTTTACATGAAAGGTAGCGAAGTATTCAAAGTCGCAGTGAATAAGCTCAGTGAGTTAGTGGCCGACACACTTGCGCATAATCAAGTTAGCCAAGCAGAGTTAGACTGGCTCATTCCGCATCAAGCGAACCGTCGAATTATTCAAGCGACCGCGAAAAAGCTTAATATGTCCCTTGAGCAGGTGGTTCTAACCCTCGAATACACGGGTAACACAAGTGCCGCGTCGGTGCCTATTGCGTTAGACGTCGCCATACGCGATGGTCGCATTCAACGCGGACACAAGCTATTATTAGAGGCTTTCGGCGGCGGCTTCGCTTGGGGTTCGGCGCTGGTAACTTATTAATATTTAAATATTTCATAGCAATAACGAGGTTTACATGGCATCACAATTTGCGTTGGTTTTCCCTGGGCAAGGTTCGCAGGTAACCGGCATGTTGTCTGACCTTGCGGACGAATACACCGCAGTGAAAGAAACGTTTGCGCAAGCGTCTGAGGTTCTGGGGTATGACTTATGGGACTTGGTGCAAAGCAACCCAGACGACAAGCTTAACCAAACTGAATACACGCAACCGGCATTGCTCGCGGCAAGTGTCGCCATTTATCGCTGCGTGGCGCCGCATATTGGTCAGCCTGTATTGATGGCAGGTCATAGCTTGGGTGAATATTCAGCGCTGGTGTGCAGTGGCGCATTAGACTTTGCGTCCGCTATCAAACTGGTGCAATTGCGCGGTCAAGCTATGCAGCAAGCAGTGCCAGAGGGTACGGGTGCGATGGCGGCGGTCATTGGTTTGGACGACGAGGCAATTGCCATCGCGTGTGAGCAGTCGGCTCAAGGCGAGGTGGTTGCGCCGGTGAATTACAATTCGCCTGGCCAAGTTGTCATCGCGGGCCAGAAAGATGCAGTTGCGCGCGCAGGCGACGCATGTAAAGCGGCAGGTGCCAAACGTGTGCTGCCGTTACCTGTCAGTGTCCCTTCGCATTGTGAATTGATGCGCCCAGCCGCAGAGGTACTTGCAGATGCGTTGACGCAAGTCTCAATTCAGGCCCCGGACATGACTGTGTTGCATAACGTCGATGTCAGTGAGGCGAACGCATCCACCATCGCAGCAAATCTCGTGGCGCAATTGCACTCACCGGTACTTTGGACGCAAACGATGCAGCGAATGGCTGCCGATGGGATTACTAAGGTTTATGAAATAGGTCCAGGCAAAGTGTTAACGGGCTTAAGTAAACGTATTGATAAAGCACTCGACACGCAAGCCGTCAACGATCCGGAGTCGGTGCAAATGATAATCAAGGAGCAGGCAAAATAATGTTTTCATTGAATGAACAAGTTGCATTAGTGACAGGCGCAAGTCGTGGTATTGGACGTGCTATCGCTGAAAGTCTGGCAGCGCAAGGGGCATTTGTGATTGGTACCGCCACTTCAGCCTCAGGTGCCGACGCCATTAGTGCGTATTTGGGCGACCAAGGGGCTGGTATGGTGCTGAACGTGACCGATGCAGAGTCGGTTAATCAAGTTATCAGTGACATCCAGAAGACCCATGGCGGCATTGATATCTTAGTCAATAACGCGGGTATCACTAAAGATAACTTATTGATGCGCATGAAAGATGAGGAATGGAATGACGTCATGAGCACAAATCTGACGTCGGTATTCCGCACCTCGAAAGCAGTCATGCGCGGCATGATGAAAAAACGCCATGGCCGCATCATTAATATTGGGTCAGTCGTTGGCACCACGGGTAACCCGGGGCAAACCAATTACTGCGCAGCCAAAGCTGGTTTGATCGGATTTACTAAGTCATTGGCCAAAGAGATAGCGGCCCGCGGTGTTACCGTGAATGCAGTTGCGCCTGGTTTTATTGACACAGATATGACCCAAGCCTTGACGGATGAGCAAAAAGAGAGCATTTTTAGCGGTATTCCTGCGGCGCGCTTAGGCAAGCCGGAAGAAATCGCCGCTGCGGTGGTATTTTTAGCGTCGCCGGCAGCAGCTTACATCACGGGTGAGACCATTCATGTCAATGGCGGCATGAGCATGGTCTAAACCGGTATAAAGCCGCTGGTTATGGATCAAGAACAAGATTTAGGTGCCATTTTAGGGTGATTTCTGCGCTTGCGAGGTAAGACCTCGCAGGTTAAGCTAAATTTTTCCTTTTAACTGCTGCGCCGATTTACTACACTACTCGCAAATGAAGACGAGCTATACCTATTTTTGAGGAATAATAATGAGCACTATCGAAGAACGCGTAAAAAAAATCATCGTTGAGCAACTAGGTGTTAAAGAAGAAGAAGTGAAGCCAGAAGCTTCATTTGAAAACGACCTAGGCGCTGACTCTCTGGATACAGTTGAGCTGGTGATGGCGCTGGAAGAAGAATTCGAAACTGAAATTCCTGACGAAGAAGCGGAAAAAATCCGTACCGTTCAGGCAGCAATCGATTACGTAACTGCTCACTCTGAAGAGTAAGCAAGTACTAAGAAAGAGGGCGGAATGGACCATTCCGCCTTTTTTTGTGTCTGTAAAGCAAGAATCATAATGTGAGGACACCACGATGACAAAGCGACGCGTAGTAGTAACAGGTATTGGCATGGTAACGCCTTTGGGCCTAACCGCAGCAGATACTTGGTCGGCATTACTTGACGGCCGTTCTGGTGCAGGCCCGATTACCCATTTTGATACCAGTGACTTTGCCACTAAGTTTGCCTGTCAGGTGAAAGATTTCGATGTTAGCCGGTATATGTCGGCGAAAGATGCCAAAAAAATGGACATCTTTATTCAATACGGTGTCGTGGCAGGCATGGAGGCAGTCGCTGATGCGGGGTTGGACATTAACGACAGCAATCGCCATCGTATTGGGGTGATGGTCAGCTCTGGGATTGGCGGTATTCTCGGCATTGAAGAAAATCACACCAAGCTAATGAATAGTGGGCCGCGTCGAGTGTCACCGTTCTTTGTCCCAGCGTCGATTACCAATATGCTGTCTGGTCAGCTTTCTATGCATTATGGCATCACGGGTCCCACATTAGCGATAGTCACGGCCTGTACGTCTGGTGTCCATAATATCGGACAAGCAGCGCGCATGATTGCCTATGGTGACGCAGACACCATGCTGGCTGGTGGCGCAGAAAAAGCGTCCACCGAGCTTGGCATCGCAGGTTTTAATGCAGCCCGTGCGCTGTCAACACGCAACGACGACCCACAAGCGGCCAGCCGCCCATGGGACACAGACCGTGATGGCTTTGTCTTAGGTGACGGTGCAGGGGTCGTGGTGCTGGAAGAGTATGAACAAGCCAAGCGCCGTGGCGCGCGTATTTATGCGGAGCTAAGTGGTTTTGGCATGAGTTCAGATGCCTATCACATGACATTGCCGCCGGAAGATGGACGCGGCGCTGCGGCTGCGATGCGCAACGCTTTGAATGACGCGGGCGTAAATCCTCAGCAAGTCGGTTATATCAATGCCCATGGCACTTCAACTGGTGCCGGCGACATTGCCGAAACCCAAGCGATTAAAGCTGTGTTTGGTGATGATGCCTATCAGGTGCCTGTGAGCTCGACCAAGTCGATGACTGGGCATCTATTGGGCGCAGCGGGTGCGATTGAAGCGATTTTCAGTATCCAGGCATTGTTTGATCAAAAAATACCGCCGACCATTAACCTAGATAACCCAGCACCAGGCTGTGACCTTGATTATGTGCCACATACCGCGCGCGATTTAGCGTTTGATATGAGTTTATGTAATTCCTTTGGGTTTGGCGGTACCAACGGTTCATTGCTATTTAGTCGCCTGAAAGGCAATTAAATTCAGCTGTGACAGGTAGAAATGCTCGCCTGTGATTGAGCGCGCTAAGGTTAAGCGGCATACTATACAGTCATGCCGCTTTTTGTTTTATGCTATTTAGCAAACGGGCGATCATACAGGGGTATTTTTGCATTGACCGGCGTTACCTTAATCAATGGCCAAGCGAGTCATTATGTTGCGGTTAATGACCGCGGCCTGCAGTATGGTGATGGTTTTTTCACTACGCTGCGGGTGGCAGCCGGGCGTTTGGTGCAATGGCCTGCGCATATGGCTAGGTTACAAACTTGCGCTCAGCGCCTAGGCTTTAATCAGCATGATCCGCAATTGCAGCCTGATACTTTGTACGCACAGTGTTTGCGTGCAATCGATGGGGCGTCTGAAGCTGTGGTCCGCATTACCGTGACTCGGGGCGTAGGCGGGCGTGGTTATGCACCGCCGCAGGACGCAACGCTGCAGGTTATCGTTGCTGCGAGCGATTACCCAAGTCATTATGCTAACTGGCAGTCCCAGGGCGTTTGCTTGCACCTCGCGCGCCAACAAGTTGGGCACCAACCCAGTTTAAATGGGCTCAAGACCCTCAATCGATTAGAACAGGTGCTAGCGAAGCAAGAGCTGGCTGATTATCCTGACGCAGATGATGTGTTGCTGCTAAATACGCGTGAGCAGGTAACCGCGACGAGTATGGCAAATATCATTTGGTCGCGAGCAGGGCAATGGTATGCACCAGATCTGGCGTTTGGTGGCATTAAGGGAACAGCAACCGAGTTTTTCGCGCGCCAGCATAAGGTCGAATTTGGTGCGTGGTCGTTAGACGCTTTAATCCAAGCAGAGCACGTTATCATCTGCAATGCCTTAATGGGGTTTGTGAGCGTAGGAGAGATTCGTCAACACGCTACAAGATCAACGCAATTTTCGGTAATATCAGACTTTACGCAGCAATTAACCACTCACATGTGCCAAGAAGAGCCGTAACATGATTCGTATTTTAAAATATGTCGTTGCATTGCTGATGCTCAGCGCCTTGTTGTTCGGAACAGCGCTAGGTGCATTGTATTGGTGGTTCCAGCAACCTAAAGTGACCATGCAAGAAGCAGACATGTTTGCACCTGTGCTGTTTGAAGTGCCCCGCGGTACCCATGCTCGTCGCTTAACTGAGATGCTGGCGGAGCAAGGTTATATCGATCATCCGACGCTTAACTTTTGGGCCGCGCGGTTGTTTTTAGATGCCCATCAGATCCGGGCCGGCGTGTATGCGATTCACCCCGCCGATAGTCCACGCAGTATTTGGGAACGTATTTCTGCAGGGCAACAGCACCAGTTTCAAATTACCTTCATTGAAGGGAGTGAGTTTCGCCAATGGCGCGAGCAGTTGAGTAACCAAACCTACCTGACCTCGGTACTTGACGATTTAAGTGATGCGGAGATTATGCAGCGAGTAGCTCCAGACAGTGACTGGGAACACCCCGAGGGGTTATTCTTTCCAGACACGTATCGGTTTACTGCTGGTACCACAGACCTACAGCTATTACGCCAAGCCTATCAGCGCATGCAGCGTACGTTAGATGAACTATGGCCACAAAGACACGATAATTTGCCAATTAGCTCTCCTTATCAGACCCTTATTTTGGCCTCTATTGTTGAAAAAGAGACCGGCGCAGCGCATGAGCGAGGTTTAGTGGCATCGGTATTTGTAAATCGCTTGCATACGGGGATGCGCCTGCAGTCAGATCCGACCATTATTTATGGTTTGGGTGATAACTACCGTGGCGTTATTTATCGGTCGGATATTAATCAATACACCCCATATAACACGTATCGAATTAATGGTTTACCGCCAACGCCAATTGCGATGCCTGGCTATGATGCCATCCGCGCCACACTGCAGCCGGATGAATCAGACTACTTTTACTTTGTCAGCAGTAACGACGGACAACATGTGTTTTCCCGTACATTAGAAGAGCATAATCGGGCAGTGTATAAATACCAGAGGAATCGATGAGCGGTCATTTTATTGTCATTGAGGGTCTGGAAGGCGCAGGCAAAAGTAGCGCGGTGGATGTTATTAGAGCCTGTATTGAAAAAGCAGGGCTGCCGCATACTCAAGTACGTGAGCCCGGAGGCACGCCGTTAGCTGAAGCGTTGCGAAATCTAATCAAGCAGTCTTGGCAGGAGCATGTCAGTGCTGAAGCCGAGTTACTGGTGATGTATGCCGCTCGGGTGCAACTAGTCCGCAATGTGATTCAGCCTGCACTGGCGCGCGGCGAGTGGGTGATTGGCGATCGTCATGATATGTCGTCACAAGCCTACCAGGGTGGCGGACGTCAATTAAGTCAGCAGATGTTAGCCCAACTGAAGCAAATGACGCTGGGTGACTTCGTACCTAACTTGACTATTTATCTGGATATTGACCCAGCTGTAGGCCTGCAACGAGCGCGTGGCCGCGGTGAGCTAGACCGGATCGAGTTGGAAAACTTAGATTTTTTTGAGCGCACGCGCGCGCGCTACCTTGAGCTCGCCGAGCAAAATCCCAATACCCATATCGTGAATGCCGAGCAGCCGCTAGCACAAGTGCAACAGGATATTCGCACGGTGATGCAGCGACACTTGAGTCTTGCAAGATGAAAATGCCATGGTTACGCCAGTGTTGGCAGCAGATCATGCAAAGCGCGCAGCAACAGCGTTTAGCCCATGGTATCGCCTTGCCGTGGCAGCCAGAACTGGGCAGCGACAAATTAATCACGCAATTGAGCCATTGGGCGCTATGTCAGCAGCGTGAGCATAGTATGCAGGCGTGCGGACACTGCAAAAGCTGTACGTTGCTCGCCTCTGGTCACCATCCTGATTTCATTCGGTTTGGTGAGCAAGCCAGTGATTCCATTGGTGTCGACGACGTGCGGCACTTGCAGCAAAAGCTGCAACAATCCTCTCACCAAGGCGGACGTAAAGTTGCGGTACTCGCGAATGCGCATATGCTGACGGTCGCGGCTTCGAATGCGTTACTAAAAACTTTGGAAGAGCCGCCTGGTGATGTCCTTATCATTATCGCGCCGGCTCGCTGGCAAAGCTTGCTGCCAACAATACGCAGTCGGCTGCAGTATTATCCGATATACGCGCCGGATATTGAGGGCCTTGCCCAATGGTTAAGCCAGTATGCCCATACGCCAGTTGCTGCTCAGGAATCGTTGCGCCCATGGTGTGCAAAGCCGCTGTTAGCGCTAAGCCACTTTTCCACAGCGCAGGATAATCAGGCAGCAGGTGCAGAGCACCTCAGCCAAGCGCATTTGCATACGCTGCTCAGTCATGCCAGCGTCGATAAAAGTTTAGCGACGCCCGAGCAAGGCTTGTTCCTGATTAGCCATATGGAGTCATTACTACGCGATATTGGCTGGTTAGCACAGGGGGGGGCCCTTGCAGGCTGCCGACTGCCTGAACTTTGTGATACATTAGCAATTCGTCAATGGCCGCCAAGCCATTTTAAACGCCGCGAACTAATGAATGCGCAGCGCGCCTGCCAACAGGCCCGGCGCATGTTACAAGGCCCGAAAGGGCTGAACGTTCAGTTAGCATTACAAGAGTTACTCATTCAAATGCGCACCGCCGTGCAACCAGCATAAGCGAGAATAGGAAGGTAGTATGTTTGTCGATTCTCACTGTCATTTAGACAAAATCAAGCAAGTCCAGCAACAAGGTTTAGATTCGGTGCTGCGGCATGCAAAAGCCGAGCGCGTTGAGCATATGCTGTGTGTTGGCGTCACGTTAGACGACTTCTATCCAATGGCTAAATTGGTTGAGGGCGCCGATAACGTGAGCATGTCATGCGGTTTGCACCCCCTCTATGTGGTCGAGAATCGCATCGATTTTGAAGAGCTTAAGCAGATTTGTAGCCGCCCAGATGTGGTCGCCGTGGGGGAGACGGGCTTGGATTACTTCTATGATAAAGACCATCACACGCGTCAACAGCAAAGCTTTGAATATCATATTGAGCTTGCTAATAGCTTGCAAAAGCCACTGATTATTCATACCCGGGATGCAAGAGAAGACACCATTGCAATGCTAAAAGCTGGACAAGCGCAGCAGTGTGGCGGGGTACTGCATTGTTTTACCGAGAATCAGTGGATGGCTGAGCAAGCCTTAGATCTTGGTTTTTATATTTCAATCTCAGGCATTGTTACTTTCAATAGCGCGGATGAATTACGCGAGGTTGTGCGCCAGGTTCCACTTGAGCGATTGCTCATCGAAACCGACTCACCCTGGCTAGCACCTGTGCCGCATCGTGGTAAGGAAAACCAGCCAGCCTATGTGAAAGACGTGGCAGCGTTTGTAGCAAAACTAAAAGGTGTCAGTATTGAAGAGGTTGCACAAGTAACGCGAGATAACTTTTATCGCTTATTTGCACTGGCGAAGCGGCCAAATATTACAGAATAAAAAAAGGCTCGAGGTCACTAGGACCCCGAGCTCAGGGGAATGGCTCAATGGGATTGAGCCGTGCGCTAACTGGCAAATTCATTACATATTTTCATTGTAGAACAAGCCATTTTAATTGCTAGTTTTTTCGTCAGTTGTTTACATAAAATTAGCAAAAGTAGTTTTTGAGGTCAGTTTGGGGACTTTTTTTCGTAGGTTATCCATACAGTTATACTTGGTTGTTAGCTTATGCTTTACCATCGCAACCTTGAGTCTGATTATGGTGTCTGTCAACATCCAGCAGCGTACGCTAATAGACGAGGCAGAGCAGAATCTAGACCGCGTAGCAAGCGCCTTCCAGACTAATCTTGATGTGATACTGAATACCCGCCAGCAAGGTTTAGTGAATTTAGCGGATAACCTGCAACGCTGGGGTGAGGACCACCCAGGCCTTGCGGATGAAGCTGGATTACGTCAATTGTTTGATCACGTTTGGGTAGTGAATCGCGCTGGTGTGGTTATCGATGAATGGCCTCGTATTGGTGCTGCTCAGGAACGTCTTAACTTGTCACAAAACTCTATGTTTCAGAGTTTGCTCGATGGAAATAACTTCATTTTAACTGCGCCGCAGCCCTCTTATTACAACAATGAAATGGTCGTACATGCCAGTGTGCCAGTGTTTGATAGCGACGGCTCATTCTTAGGCGCGGTCGTCGGCGTCTTTTCACTGCGCAATAATGAGGTGTTAAATCGAATAGTAACAACTCGTATTGGCGACAGTGGGCATGTCGCGATCGTCGACCACGAGGGGTATGTGGTTGGGCATCCGGATCGTTTGTTATTGGGCTCGCAATTAAGTGCGAGCCAGGCGCCGCTGGTTTTCAGCGCAATTCAGTCGGGCTGGCAGGGCGTCGAACAAACCGTTGGGATTAACGGTGAGGAGATTTTACAAGCCGTAAAACCAGTAGCGGCTGGTAAATGGATCGTGGTTGCGCAAGTAAGTTTGCGTGAAGCGATGCGTCCAGTTCGGTTTGTGCGTAATGTGCAGTGGGTCTTAGGCTTTGTCGCATTAGTGGTAACCCTCGGTTTATTGTCAGTCATTATCCACGCTTATTTAAGGCCGTTAACTCGTTTGCAGGACGAAGTCGCTGCGGTGCAACGCGGGCATCAAGAACATCTGACGGAACCTGGCATTCTAGAACTGCGCAATTTAGTGTACCGTTTTAATAATCTATTGGCGCAAAATGCGGCTTCACAGCAAAGCCTGCAACGTCGCCAAGCCTACTTAGACCAAATCCTGGCAACCTCGTCCGCTGGTTTGTTCATGGCCAATCGCAAAGGCCAGATTGAATATGTGAATCAGCGTATGGTGGATATGACAGGCTACGATACCAAAGACTTAATTAAAAACGGCTTTGTCAAACAGCTCAATGAACAACATCGCGCGCATTTCACCAGCAAAGTTAAACAGGCCATTGACGATGTAGCCACGGCTTCGGTTGAGGTTCAGTTGCGCCATAACGATGGCAAGTTGGTATGGTTACGTATAGAGACATCGCCGGTATTATTAAATAAACAATGTGTGGGGCACGTGGGTACGGTGACTGATATCACCAGCGAGCGGGAAAAGATTGATGCGTTACGTCACGCCGCTTTGCAAGACACCTTAACAGGCTTGCTTAATCGCCGGGGTTTAGAAAAAGCCATGCATGAATCGTTTCAGCACAGTGTCGAGAACCAACAACCCTTGGTATTAGTGATGATTGACCTGGATAACTTTAAACAGGTCAATGACACCCATGGTCACGCCTTTGGCGACCGAGTACTGAGTGATGTGGCACAGGTGATGCGAAGCTTCACCCGAGAAAGTGACGTGATTGGGCGTTTAGGCGGTGACGAATTTGTGGTGATGTTACCCGGCTGTACCTTAGAGCGTGCGCAGCAAGTGGCGGATGGCTTGATCCGCGCAGTGGCGAAATTAGGTGAACGGAATCAAGAAGCACAAAATGTAAAGTTAAGTGTAGGTATCTGTCAGCGTTTAGCAAGCGACGATAATTATGCAGAACTTTTAACCCGTGCCGACCATGCCGCCTATGAGGCGAAGAGGGCAGGAGGCAGTCGTTGGGTGCTCGCTTAATTCAGCCCCAACGCCAGCCTACTAACCAACGATGTTTAATGATCTTTGCGCAGGCGCTCAATACGGCTGCGTTTGTTGATAGACAGCTCACCTCGCAACGAGCGTTCTAATGCATTTTGCAAATCACGCCCTGTGTCGCCACGGCTGAGTAAGTAATGCAGTTTGGTTAAAGCCGCTTCGACCGTCATATCCTGGCCGCTGACGACGCCAATGTCGGCTAGCGCGTTGCCAGTTGCATACCCGTGCATGTTGACCGTGCCTTTATAACATTGGGTACAATTGACTACCGTGACGCCGGCCTCAATCGCGCGCTGCAAGCTGCCGAGAAGGGCACTATTTTGCGGAGCATTGCCTACACCATAGCTTTGTAATATCAGCGCTTTTACCGGTTGCTGCACAAGGCTGTCAATAATCGCGCTGCTCATACCGGGGTAGAGCGTGACCACGCCAATGTCTTGCGGAATGACCGCTTGAACGTGCAGACTTTGGTTGACGTTGAGGCCAATTTCACCGTTCAGCAATTCAATTTCAATGCCTGCCTTTAACAGCGCTGGATGGTTGGGAGAGCTAAATGCATCAAACCCATCGGCGTCCGATTTGGTCGCGCGATTCCCACGGAACAAACGGTTGTTAAAGAATAGGGTCACTTCATGTATCGGGTAGTAGGCCGCAATATACAACGCATTGAGTAAGTTGATCTGGCCGTCTGAACGCAGCGCCGCTAAAGGTATTTGCGAGCCAGTGATAATGACGGGTTTATCTAAGTCTTCAAACATAAATGACAACGCCGACGCGGTGTACGCCATGGTATCTGTACCATGCAGAATCACGAAGGCGTCGTAAGCTTTATAGTTACGTTGAATGTCGTCCGCTATGCGCTGCCAGTCTGCTGGCGACATATCAGATGAATCCATTAATGGCTGATACTCGTTGATCACGAACTCAGGCATTTCAGGGCGGGTAAATTCGGGTAGTTTATGCACCGTTTCGGTTAAAAAACCCGGCGCAGGGACATAACCCTGCGCCGATTTTTTCATGCCTATGGTGCCGCCTGTATAAGCTACATACACGCGTTTACGGCTATTTTGTGTCAATCTTAATCAACCTTACATTGCAAGCAACGGGTGTAAACCCCATCTTGAGCGTTAAATTCATTTAGAATTTTCACATCTTGCCATACTTGCATCAAAGCTTTTTCGGCCAAACCATAGGCTGTGTCATTCTCACGCTGCGGTAACCAAGCCACGGTGGTGCCAAAAATATCCGCCATGAAGGTTTCAAAAGGTGACATCTTGCGCTCTGGCCATGCCACTCTAAACGAATCGGCTTCAAGTTGCGCCAGCTCGGCAGCGCGTGCAATGGCAAGGTCGGTTTCGCCAAGGGCATCTACCAAGCCTAAGCTCAATGCGGCTTGACCTGTCCACACACGGCCTTGCGCTACTTCGTGCACGTCAGCCACGCTCATGTTACGTGCCTCAGCCACAATCGTTAAAAAGTCAGTGTAAACCTGCTCAACTGAAGCTTGAATCATATGCTCAGCTGCTGGGTCCAGACGCTTACCTAAATTCAAGTACGGTAATTCGGTGGTTGAAATGCCATCGGTATTGATACCGATGTAATCCAAGCTATCTTCAAACGTCATTAATAAACCGAAGACCCCAATTGAGCCTGTAATCGTAGTGGGTGCAGCGATGATTTCATCCGCACCTGCAGCAATCCAGTAACCGCCTGAGGCAGCAGTTGAGCTCATTGACGCAATTACAGGTTTACCAGCTTTGCGTAACTCTAATACTTCCTGACGAATCAGTTCCGATGCGAAAGCACTTCCGCCTGGGCTATCAATGCGCAGTACCACTGCTTTGACGTCATCGTCATTGCGTGCTTCGCGTAACTGCGCTGCCATGGTATCACCACCAATTTCTCCGGCCTGGCGGCTACCATCCATAATCACACCACGACCAACAATCACTTGCACTTTAGGGCGGTTGTCCAGCATCGCTTCTGCCGGGCTGGTTTGTGATTGAATGACACGACGGTAGTCGTCGTAGGTAATATGGCGATAGCTGTGGTTATCTGTATCAAGACCCGCTAAGTCAATTAATGCTTCACGCATTTGCTGGCGTGAACGCAATTCATCGACCAAGTTGGCTTCAATCGCTAAGCGTGCTTGGTTATTGCTTGCGCGTTCCATTAACGCCATAAAATCATCTAACTGACCAGAAGTGATTTGAGGGTCAAGGTCACGGTTCAACGCGATGCCGTTAAGGAACATCGTCCATTGCTCGTTCAACCAAGCTTCGTTCGCTTCGCGCGCTTCTGCAGACATATCGTCGCGCATGAATGGTTCAACCGCCGATTTATACTGACCAACTTGGAAAATGTGCGGGGTAATTTTCAAGTTTTCCAGCAACTGACGATAGTACATTTGATAGTAATGCAAACCATCAAGTGCGACTGCGCCCATTGGGTTCAGGTAGATAGTGTCTGCGTGGCTGGCTAAGAAGTACTGATTCTGAGTGTAGTAATCGCCGACTGCGATCACCGGGCGATCAGTTGCCTTGAATGCATTGAGCTGCTCACCAACCAAGGTCATTTTATTCAGTCCACCACCTAAGAAGTAACGTAAATCGAGCACGATGCCACCGATACGTTCATCGTTGGTCGCTTCCTCGATAGTCGCTAATAAGTGATACAAATTAATTTCAGGGATAATGCTGCCGCCACTGAATGACTCTTGAATAATTTGCTCAAACGGGTCGACATAGGTTTCTTCTTCCACCAGGAAGCCAGATAAGTTAAGCACGAGTAAGCCGTCTTGCGGCACCTCAGGGATATCTTCGCCACTGCTCATGGCCGCGATGATAATAATCAGTAACGAGAAAAAAATCACATTTAACAATATGATACGGATGGAATTAAGCACCCGCCATATTTTGGCAAAAAGCTGACGTAAGAACTTCATAAATTGATACCCATAGAGCTGCAAGCACAGTTAAGATTATAAAAAGCTATAGTAGCTAAAAAGCAGCGAACAAACACCTATCACTTTGTAACAAAAGTCTACAGATATGCTATGGTGCCCGCCGAATCTATGACCTTTCAGAGGTATGCAACTGACTATGGATGCTATCGAATTACTTACGACACGTTCGTCAATGCCGCGCTTAATTGCACCCGCCCCGGATGCGCATAGTCTAGCGCTAATCCAGCAAGCCGCACTACGGGTGCCTGATCACATGGCATTGATGCCAGTGCGCTGCGATATCGTGCAAGGCGATAGTTTAATTGCCTTGGGGCAGTTGTTTGAAAAAGCGGCCCGCACCGAAGCGGGTTTTAATTCCCAAGATGTTGACCGAGCGGCACAGTTGCCACTGCGCGCCCCCATGCTGATTGTTGTCAGCACTGCGTATCAAGATCACGATAAAGTCCCCAAAACTGAACAGTTTGCGACCGCTGCATGTGCCACCATGGCGATGCAACAGGCGTGTTTTGCGCAGGGCCTTGGGGCCATTTGGCGTAGTGGCCCTTATACGCACTCAGCCACAGTTAAAGCAGGATTGGGCATTGCTGATCACGACGATATTGTTGGTTTCTTATATGTTGGTACGCCAGCAGTGCCGACGCCAATTAAGCCGGCAAAAGAAAATACAATTTTCCGAATGGCAAAAATAGATATAAATTCATAATTTCTGCATAATAATTCTTTACATCGGTTTTTGCCTTGGTTACCATGCGCCTATCAGTTGGTAGACGTAGTGGTGAGCCAAGATGAAAGCCGAAAAAACAGTTTGGATTTTAGGAGCGAGTGGCTATAGCGGCGCTGAGCTTTGTCGTTTAGTAAGCCGTCACCCGCACATGCAATTAGCCCGCGCTTTTGCCTTTAGCGCTCAAAATGCTATGCCTTTGCCCGAATTGTTTCCTCACCTCTCTATGCAGGTTGATATTCAGTTGCAGCAGTGGCAGGACGAAGTCCTTGATGAAGCTGCCGGAGTGGATATTGTATTCTTGGCACTGCCACATGAAGCAAGTTTGGAGCTAGCGCCGAAATTCTTAGCTGCTGGCTGCTGTGTGGTCGACTTATCCGCCGCTTTCCGCCTGCGCGATTTGAATAATTATCCAACTTTTTATGGGTTTACTCACACCCATCCAGAGTGGCTGCAACAACGCAGTTATGCACTACCTCACGCGCTACCAGTTCCAAAGCATGATAAAAAAGAACAGGCCATTGCTGCGATTCAGGCACACCAATTGCTGAGCATGCCGGGTTGTTACCCGACGGCAGCCAGCTTGGCGTTAGCGCCGTTGCTATTAAATAAGCTTTTAGATACCACGCAAACCCCAGTTATTTCTGCTGTGAGTGGGGTGTCTGGGGCAGGGCGCAAAGCCAGTTTAGCGACAAGTTTTTGTGAAGTAAGCTTACGTCCGTATGGTGTGCTTGAGCACCGTCACCAATGTGAAATAGCCCAGAATTTGGGGCTCGAAGTCATGTTTATTCCGCAACTAGGTAACTTTAAGCGCGGTATTGTGGCGACCTGTGCAGCGCGTGTGCAAGCAGGCGTGAGTCCAGCCCAGGTGCAAGCAGCGTTCGAAAGCGCTTATCAAAACAACCCCAGTATTCGTTTGCGCAATCAGCCGCCGCAAGCGGATGATGTGGCTCATACGCCGTTTTGTGATCTGTTTATTAAAGTACAAGGCCAGCACGTGGTGGTGATAAGTGCCATTGATAACCTACTGAAAGGCGCGGCATCTCAAGCTATTGAGGCGTGTAATGTTAAATTCGGTTGGCCACAAATGGAGGCGCTACTATGACAGTATCGGCCTCGGCATCCTCACATCGCCCCTTGGTGGTAAAAGTTGGCGGACGCGGTTTAGACCATCCTGAACAGTTAACGCCACTATTGCAGAAACTAGTCAATGCGAAGTCGGAGCGTGGATGTGTTCTGGTCCACGGGGGGGGCGCATTAATTGATACTTGGTTACAACAATTTGGCCATCAAGTGGTTAAGCAAGACGGCTTGCGTGTCACTCAGCAGGCAGAAATGCCGATTATCGCAGGTGCATTAGCGGGTGCATTGAATACCCAGTTAGTTGCGCAACTTAACCAATTACACCCAAATCAAGCGCATGCCGTGGGGGTGTCGTTGGCTGATGACGCATGGTGTCATTTAACTCAAGACACGCTACGTGGGCAGGTTGGCATACCGCTTGTCGAGCAAAGCGCAGCTCAATATTTAGTGCATCTACTTGCAGGCGGCTATTTGCCAGTAGTGAACTCCGTGGGTGTTTTCGCTAACGGTAGATTAGCAAACGTCAACGCAGATTTAGCAGCCGCTGCAGTCGCCGCAGTGCTTGACGCTGACTTGTTGCTGCTGACGGATGTCGACGCAATTTTAGATGCCTCCGGCACTGTGCTGGATACAATAAACCAGGGTCAGGCACAGGTCTTAATAGCCTCTGGCGTTGTTGTGGGCGGCATGAAAGTCAAACTTGAAGCTGCGCTCGCCGCTTCAACCTTGTCGCGACGAACCACCGCGGTTGCTGCTTGGTATAGCCAAGCTGAGCTAGCCGCACATTTCACCGGCCATGCGCTGGCCACTCGAATTCTTGGCGTTCAAAGCGACGCGTAAGGTTCTGCAAGATAAGGGCGTAACACGCCCACCACAACTGATTGTAATGATAACCGCCTTCACCGAGCTGCTGTAAGCCATGCTGCGAGGGCGTTGTGAGGAAGCATCATGAAAGCAACATCAACAACTCAACCTGTGAACACGCCGAATGCGGCGATCACGCAGTGTGTATCCTTGTTTGACTTAAGCGCTGTGCAAATTAAGCAAACTTTAGCGCTGGCCCATGAAATGAAAGCGAACCCTGCGAATTACCGTCAATGCCTGGCAGGTAAGTCGGTGGCGCTGCTGTTTGAAAAGCCGAGCTTGCGCACTCGGGTAAGCTTCGATGTGGGTATTCAGCAATTAGGTGGCCACGCAGTTTACTTAGATAGCAAGCAAGTGGGTCCAGGTTCGCGTGAAACGGTTACAGATATTGCTAATAACTTAGCCTGCTGGACCCAGGCTATCGTAGCACGTGTGTATCAACACACTACTTTGCAACAATTGGCCCAAGGTCGGGTGCCTGTGGTCAATGCGCTATGTGACGAGCATCACCCATGTCAAACCTTGGCCGATTTGATGACGCTGCAGGAACTGTATGGCGATGACTTGAGCCAGGTGCAATTAGGGTACGTCGGTGATGGCAATAACGTGTGTCAGTCGCTGATGCTGGGCGCTGCCGCGTTGGGGCTCAAGATGCGGGTTGTGACGCCACAAGGTTTTGCACCCACCTCTGAATTTGCTAACCAGTTGGCACAGCACTATCCAGATCACAATGTGCAAGTCAGCCATGCGCTCGCGGACTTAGATGGCTGTGATGTGCTGTACACCGACACTTGGATATCCATGGGCCAGGAGGGGCAAGGCGCGGATGAGAAAAAGGCGCAATTTCAACCCTACGCATTGACCCATGTATTAATGCAGCAAACGGGCGCCGAGCATGTGATGCATTGTTTACCTGCACACCGCGATGAAGAAATTGAAAGTAGTTTGTTAGACAACCAGTTAGACGTGGTATTGCGCCAAGCCGAAAACCGTATGCACGCGCAAAAAGCCTTATTAGCATTAATTCTACAAGGAGACATGGTATGAGCCAGAGTCAACATAGCAAGATTGAAAAAGTCGTTTTAGCCTACTCTGGTGGCCTGGATACCTCTGCCATCGTGCCTTGGTTGAAAGAAACCTATGCCTGTGAAGTCATCGCCTTTGTGGCTGATGTCGGCCAGGGTGCCCAAGAACTTGAAGGCATTGAGCAAAAAGCCAAGCAATCAGGCGCATCGGCTTGTTATATCGTCGATTTAAAAGAAAAGATGTTAGCTGATGTCGTGGTGCCAGCGATGCAAGCCGGTGCGCACTATGAAGGTGACTACCTGTTGGGTACCGCATTAGCGCGGCCAATTATTGCCCAAGCACAGGTTGAATTGGCCCTTGAGATTGGCGCGGATGCAGTATCCCATGGTTGTACGGGCAAAGGTAACGATCAGGTGCGCTTTGAAGGTGCCTATGCTGCATTAGCGCCGCAATTGAAAGTCATTGCACCGTGGCGTGAGTGGCCGTACAAATCGCGCGAGGACTTATTAAACTTCCTTGCTGAGCGCAATATTCCTTGTGCCGCGAGCAAAGACAAGATGTATAGCCGCGATGCCAACCTTTGGCATATTTCCCACGAAGGGGGGGAATTAGAAGACCCATGGCAAGCACCTACAGACAAAGTTTGGACGTTAAGCCAAAGCCCACAGCAAGCACCAGATACCGCTGAGCAAGTCAGCTTGAAGTTTGTCCAAGGTAGCTTGAGCGCGGTTAATGGCCGTCACGGTACGTTGACTTCAATGCTGGAAGAGCTTAACCAACTCGGTGGGCGCCACGGTGTTGGGCGGATTGATATTGTCGAAAACCGTTTAGTTGGCATGAAATCCCGTGGTTGCTATGAAACGCCGGGCGGAACCCTTTGGTACGTTGGCCTGCAAGGGCTCGAGCAATTGACCATGGATCGCCCGAGTATCCAGCTACGGCGCTACCTGTCTCAGCAGTTAGCCCACCTGTTGTACGACGGGCAATGGTTCACTCCAGTGCGCACGGCGTTATGTGCAGCAGCGCAAGATTTAGCTAAAGTTCTGACTGGCGAAGTGGTACTGACCTTATACAAAGGCCAAGCTGTGGTCAGCCAACGTCGGTCTCCACAAAGCCTTTACTCAGAAGCGTTCGCGACATTCGAAGACGACGATGTCTACAACCAGAAAGACGCGGCTGGGTTTATTCGCTTACATAGCTTAGCGAGCCGGATTCGCGCTTTGCATGATCAGCAGCGTAACCCGAGCAAGGAGGGAATATGAGTATGTGGGGAGGGCGCTTCGCGGCGCCCACAGCAGACATATTCAAGCGCTTCAACGACTCGCTGCCATTCGATTATGTGTTAGCGCCGTTTGAGGTTGAAGCATCCAAAGCATGGGCCAAGGCACTGCAAGGCGCTGGTATTGTGAGCGCTGAGGAATGTGAAGCACTGATAGGTGGCTTGGAACAACTAGCCGACGAGTTGGCGCAAACACCTGATTTACCCGTGCGTGATCGGGCGGAAGACATCCACAGCTGGATAGAAGCTAAGTTGCAAGATACCCTTGGTGCGGTGGGTAAAAAGCTTCACACGGGGCGTAGCCGCAACGATTTGGTCGCGACGGACTTAAAATTGTGGCTCAAAGCACGCTTAGGTCATATTCAAGAGTCGCTACTCGGTTGTATTCAAGGCCTGTTGAAGTTCGCGCAGCTGCATCAACAAGCAGTAATTCCAGGCTACACCCATTTGCAGCGTGCTCAGCCGGTGTTAGTGGCGCATTGGGCGTTGGCTTATGTAGAAATGCTGGAACGCGATCACATGCGTTTACAAGCCTGTTTGAAGCATATGAACCAATCACCACTGGGGTGTGGGGCATTGGCAGGAACGGGGTTAAATATTGACCGTGAAGCCTTGGCGCAGCAACTAGGTTTTGATAGCGCGAGTGAAAATAGCCTGGATGCGGTATCCGATCGTGATTTCGTTGTTGAGGCGCTGGCGCTTGCCAGCTTGTCGATGGTGCATTTATCACGCTTGTGTGAAGACGTGGTGTTCTATTGCTCCGGCGAAGCTGGCTTCTTTAAACTTGGCGATGCGATTAGCAGTGGCTCTTCTTTGATGCCGCAAAAGAAAAACCCGGATGTATTCGAGCTGGTGCGTGGCAAGACCGGACGTGTTGCCGGTCACCTGCAAGCGATGTTGATGACGCTAAAAGGCTTGCCCCTGGCGTACAATAAAGACTTACAGGAAGATAAAGAATGCTTGTTTGACGCGATGACCCAATGGCACGACGCGTTAAGTATTATTACTTACAGTCTTGGGCATATTGAAGTTGACCAGCAAGCGGGCCGTGATGCCGCTGAACTTGGTTACAGCAACGCGACGGACTTGGCAGATTATCTGGTTCGCCTTGGCGTGCCATTTCGTGATGCCCACGAACAAAGTGGTCAATTGGTGTTGCAGGCCATTGATAAAGGCTGTGCCCTAGGACAGCTTGAATTAGCTGAGATGCAGCGGATTAACCCAGATATTCAAGACGACGTATATGCGGTATTAGAGCTTGAAGCAGGTTTGCAGGCACGTGGCGCCCTTGGCGGCACCTCGCGTGCCCAGGTTGATGCTGCTTTGAAACGTGCAATGTTGCAATTTAATGCGCAAAAAGCCGAACTCAAGCAGGTACGTCAAGCACGTTTATCCGACGTAGATGCGATTCATGAATTGATCACCTATTGGACCGGTAAAGGCGAGCATTTACCGCGCCCGAAAGCTGATATCATGCAGGCGATTCATACATTTGCAGTGGTTGAGCAGGATCAGAAGGTCGTCGGTTGTAGCGCACTCTATGTCTATGGCACAGGCCTCGCTGAAATCCGCTCATTGGGCTTAAAGCCCGGGCTCGAAGGGCAGGGGCTGGGTGCAGCGCTGGTGCATTTTTTGATGGGGCAAGCCCGCGAGCTGCACATTAAACGTGTGATAGTACTGACTCGTGCGGCTGAGTTTTTCCGTCGCCTTGGGTTTAAAGACGCAGACAAATCACGCTGGCCTGAAAAAGTGATGAAAGACTGTGAATTATGTCCACGGCGGCATAACTGTGATGAATTTGGTTTGGAGTTTTGGATTACGCCACAGGAAGTGGTGCCAAAAGTCCGCTAAATATTGGTGAGAAGTTCGAGAGAGAGAAACCGGCTGTGAGTATATTCACAGCCGGTATTTTTATAAATAGCCGCGTTAAAAGTCAGCATTTTTAGGTGAACGTGGGTATGGAATAACGTCGCGAATATTGGTCATGCCGGTGACATACGCGACCAGGCGTTCAAAGCCCAAGCCGAACCCAGCATGCGGCACACTACCGTAACGACGTAAATCGCGATACCAGCTATATTCCTCTGCAGGTAAATCCATCTCGCGTAAGCGCTTATCAAGTAGATCCAGACGTTCTTCACGGGCGCTGCCACCAATGATTTCACCAATGCCTGGGGCTAACACGTCCATTGCTGCGACGGTTTTGCCATCATCGTTTTGACGCATATAAAACGCTTTAATGTCACGTGGGTAATTCTTCAAGATCACCGGTGCACCGACGTGTTCTTCAGCCAAATAGCGTTCATGCTCCGATTGCAAGTCAACCCCCCAAGCCACTGGGTAGTCAAACTGTTTGCCGCAGTTCTGCAGCACTTCAATGGCATCGGTGTAATCCATATGCACGAAATCATTGTCGATCACGTGTTGCAAACGGCTAATGGCTTGCTTGTCGATGCGCTCAGCAAAAAACGCCATGTCATCGGCACGTTCGTCGAGTACCGCTTTGAAAACAAATTTGAGCATGTCTTCCGCCAACTTGGCGACATCATTCAAATCGGCAAAAGCGACTTCAGGCTCGATCATCCAAAACTCAGCTAAGTGGCGGCTGGTGTTAGAATTCTCGGCACGGAATGTAGGACCAAAGGTATAAACCTTGGATAGCGATGATGCAAATGCTTCAACATTAAGTTGACCGGACACCGTCAAGAACGCCTCTTTACCAAAAAAGTCTTGGCTATAGTCGACTTGGCCTTTGTCATCTTTCGGTAGGTTTTGCATGTCCAGTGTGGATACACGGAATAGCTCGCCGGCACCTTCGGCATCACTCGTGGTAATGATTGGCGTGCTAATCCAATAGTAACCATGCTGGTGGAAGAAGCGGTGCACGGCTTGGGCTAGACAATGGCGTACGCGAGTCACCGCACCTGCAACGTTGGTGCGCGGACGTAAGTGTGCGAATTCACGTAGGTATTCCATGCTATGACGCTTAGGTGCCATCGGGTAGGTGTCAGGATCTTCAACCCAGCCGTACACGTGTACAGAACTGGCTTGGAGCTCAAAGTCCTGGCCTTGGCCCGCTGAAGCAGCAACAGTACCGGTAACTGCCACTGAACAGCCTGTCGTCAGTTTCTGCACTTCACTGCTGTAATTATCTAAGTCGCTCGGTACCACGGCTTGGATGGCATCAAAACATGATCCGTCATGTACGTTTACAAATGAAATGCCCGCTTTGGAATCGCGACGAGTCCGCACCCAGCCGCGCACAGTAACGGTTTCGCCCGCACTGTATTGGCCAGCAAGAACATCCTTAACAGCAGCGTATTGCATTAAAAGGTTACTCCAATGGTAAAGATTACTAGTTTTAAGTCTTTGGGCTGCTATGTTACCGCGCTTTACGCTAGACTCAAGTGGATAAAGCAGTAAAAGCGAGCAAAATTAACAAAAACTAGTATCTGAAGGTGTAATTACTTCAAGGAATCGTAGGCATGGCTACTACAAGAACACCGCAGCGAGGGCAACCTAAGAGCTCGCGATCGAGTCGACGCACCCGTGCTAAAAATGCTGTCGCGCCAAGTACCGTCATGCGCCTCATCATTCTTAACAAGACGCTCGGGGTATTAAGCTTAATCGGCTGGGTATTTTTTATTATTGCGTTGTACATGTTCCACTACGCTACCCCAGACCCCGATAATTTCTACGACACTATTTTAGATACACGCCCCAACGCATCATGGGACGCAACCTATGCGGATATGTTTATATTCTTCATGAGCGTCGGCATATTGGTGAGCTTAGTCGCGCTGGCGCTGAACATTTATCTGTATCGTGCTAAACGCACTCATATTTGGGTCAATTTAATGTTATTGCTGGCGACCGGTGCTGGTATTTTAGGTTACTTTATTCGTGCCTATAGCAGCTAGCCAATTACCGCCGCTGCCTAAACTTCGGAACTAGCTAATTCGAACATCGCGGCGGTAAGCTGACTGAGTTGCTGAGCGCTGATGATGTAAGGTGGCATTACATACAGAAGCTTGCCAAATGGCCGGATCCAAACGCCGCGTTCGACTAACAACTTCTGCGCGTTTGCAACGTTCAATGCTTGTTTCATTTCAACCACGCCAATCGCACCGAATACCCGTACGTCTGCCACACTAGATAAGTCCCTGCACGGGGCTAGTTCAACTTCAAGCTGGGCTGAGATGCTCGCGACTTGGGCTTGCCATGCACCCGTTGCGACAATATCTAAACTGGCACACGCCACCGCGCATGCAAGCGGATTCCCCATGAACGTGGGGCCATGCATTAATGCACCTCCGCCAAGGCCTTGGCCAATGGTGTTGGCAATTTGGCGCGTGGCCAGAGTCGCTGCCAAGGTCATATAACCACCACTCAATGCTTTACCGACACACATAATGTCGGGCTTGATACCTGCATGTTCGCAGGCAAACAAAGCACCGGTACGGCCAAAACCTGTGGCAATTTCATCGCAGATTAAAAGCACATCAAAGCGGTCACATAGCGCGCGGACTTCAGTAAGGTATTGCGGATGATAAAACCGCATACCACCTGCGCCCTGAACAATGGGTTCCAAAATAACGGCCGCCAAACTCTGATGCTTACTCTCAATTAGCGTTCGAAAATCAGCGATATCACTTGGGTCCCAAGGGTCGTTGGGGGTCAATTGTGGTGGTTCGGCAAACCAATGTTTAGGCAGTACGCCTTGGAACAAGCCGTGCATGCCGTTAACTGGGTCGCATACCGACATAGCGGCAAAGGTATCACCATGGTAGCCGCCACGGATGGTCAGCAATTGGTTCTTATGTGCTTGGTCGCGACTTACCTGATACTGCAGCGCCATTTTTATCGCTACTTCCACACTGACTGAACCGGAATCAGCCAGGAATACCGCATCAAGGTTGTCTGGGGTCATCGCGACTAAGCGCCGACCTAATTCAATAGCGCTTTTATGGGTAATGCCACCGAACATGACGTGGCTCATACGCTGGCTTTGGGTTAGTAAAGCTTGGTTGAGTGTAGGGTGGTTGTAGCCATGAATGGCCGCCCACCATGACGACATGCCATCAATCAGCTGACGCCCGTCGGTTAACTCAAGGGTCACACCTTCGGCGCGCTCGACCGCATAGCATGGCAACGGGTTAAGCAGCGAGGTGTAGGGGTGCCATAAGTGTTGCTGGTCGAAGTCTAAATCAGCGGGTGTGCAAAATTCATCCATAAGTTAACTTATTTGGTTGTAAATAGTTGACAGTGTACCCTCGGTGCTTAAGCTATGTCGATACATACACGCACAACAACAAGTGATCTTTATGACTGATAACGCACCGCGCTGGACTCGCAGCCAAGTTGAAGGCTTGTTTGCCAAGCCATTTATGGACCTTATTTTTGACGCACAACAAGTGCATCGTGCGCACTTTAAGCCGAATCAAGTGCAGGTGAGCACATTGTTGTCGATTAAGACGGGGGCATGCCCGGAAGATTGCAAATATTGTCCACAAAGTGCGCGTTATGACACGGGTTTGGAAAAAGAGCGTTTGATGGAAGTCGAGAAGGTACTTGAGGCCGCCAAACGAGCCAAAGACATAGGTTCGACGCGGTTTTGTATGGGGGCTGCGTGGCGTAACCCTAAAGACCGTGACATGCCTTATATTATCAAAATGATTGAAGGGGTGCGTGAACTAGGCATGGAAACTTGCATGACCTTGGGTATGTTAACGCGCGAACAAGCGATGGTTTTAAAACAAGCGGGCTTAGATTACTACAACCATAATCTGGATACTTCAGAGTCGTATTACGAGCAGATTATCACCACTCGTACCTATGCTGACCGCATCAACACCCTCGACAATGTGCGTGGTGCTGGAATGAAAGTGTGTTCAGGTGGCATCGTTGGTATGGGCGAAGAAGCCCAAGACCGTGTTGGATTATTGCTCGCGTTGGCAAACCTTGAACAGCCCCCTGAAAGTGTGCCGATCAATATGTTGGTCAAAGTGCCCGGCACACCAATGGCTGACGTTGAAGATCTCGACCCGTTTGATTTCATTCGTTGTATCGCGGTAGCCCGTATTCTAATGCCTAACTCTCATGTGCGTTTGTCGGCTGGCCGCGAGGCGATGAACGAGCAGATGCAGGCACTTTGTTTTATGGCGGGTGCGAATTCAATTTTTTATGGGGAAAAGTTACTCACCACAGGAAACCCTGACGCTGAACGTGACCAATTGTTGTTTGCGCGCTTGGGTATCGAACCAGAAGCCGTTGCTGGTTATGACGATGAGGTTCACACCGCGGTGGCGATGGAAGCCGTCGCAGCAAGCCAGCAAAGTGCTGAGCCAGAGCTGTTTTACCCAGCTAAGCACACAACCAACACGAGCGTAAAACGCGCATCGTAATGCGGTAAGAGAGACCTTTAGTGAGCACTAAGCCAAATTGGCAAGCAACACTGTCTGCGCTTCATGAACAACGCAAAGCTCAAGGGCTTTGGCGTCAGCCGTTAGCATTGCAAGCACACGAGCTTAACTTCTGTAGCAACGATTACTTAGGGTTAAGTCAGCACCCCAAGGTCGTGTCGGCGTACCAAACTGGGTTGGCGGCATATGGTTGTGGTAGCGGTGGCAGCCCGCTGATTAGTGGGTTTCACACGCCGCACCAGCGCCTTAGTGAGCGCTTGGCTGATTGGTTAGGGCGAGACGCAGTGTTACTTACCACTAGTGGCTATGCGGCCAACTATGCGGTGGCAGCGGGGTTATCGTCATTATCACCCCATTATTGGTTTGATAAGCGCAACCATGCGTCGATGTATGACGCAGTTAAGCATGATAGTGGCGCCAACCAGCGCTTGGCGCGCTTTCGCCACAACGATACTGCACACTTAACCCAGCAGCTCGCGCGTCAGCAGCAAACCCTTGCAGCACCGCTGGCGTCAGCTACGGTGATTGCATCGGAGGGAGTGTTCAGCATGGACGGTGACGTTGCACCAATGCGTGATTTAGTGGCACTGAAACAAACCCAAGCCAACGCCTTGCTGTGGGTCGATGATGCCCACGGTTTAGGTGTGATGGGCGATGATGGTGCAGGGGTGTGTGGTCAATTCAATGCGCAGCAGGTTGAAGTCGTCACTGCGACCTTCGGTAAGGCGTTTGGTTTGCATGGCGCCATGGTTGTGGGTAGCCATGAACTGATCGCATCATGCTGGCAGCATGCCAGACATTTTATTTACAGCACCGGCTTTGGGCCTGCACAAGCCTGCGCGATCGAGCAGGCCATGCAAGTGATTCGTGATGAGCCTGAATGGCGCAGACAATTAAAGCTAAATATTGATTACTTCAAACAAGGCCTGTTACAGCTCGGTTGGCGCTCAAGTAGTGAAAATGCAGGTTTGAATCATGCGATTCAGCCGATTCAGATTGGCGACATTGCTACAACACAGCGTATTAGCATGCAGTTAGCCAATGCTCAGATCCGCTGTGTGCCGATTCGCCCACCCACAGTACCGGCCACTCAAACGGGTTTGCGCGTGACCTTATCCGCGCGACATAGTCGCGGTGATCTAGATAGGTTTCTTGACACCTTAGGCACACCTCAGCAATGGGAACTTTAGGCAGTGAATGACCAGTTAAAGCTATCGGTCGCGCGCAGTTTTGACCGTGCCAGCCAAACCTATAGTGAGCATGGGCATTTACAGCGCCAGGTCAGCAACATGCTATTGCAACGCATGGCTCGGGTGTATGAGGCGCAGCCGAAAGCTTCGTGCTTACTCGATTTAGGCTGCGGCCCTGGGGTTAACTTAGATGTTTTGTCGACTTACTGTGCACAGTATATCGGTTTAGACTTAAGCGCTGAGATGTTGCGTCAAAGCCAACGCTTGCAGGATGCTAAGCTGATGGCAATCGAAACCGGTGATACGCGCGCTAGCTGTCGTTGGGTGCAGGCGGATATGGATGCATTACCAATAGCGCCGGCAAGTCTCGATATTATATTTTCAAATTTAGCCGTGCAGTGGAGTAGCCAGCCAAAACCATTACTACAGCGTTTGGTCGATTGTCTGCGCCCCGGCGGTCATGCGTTCATTAGCACATTAATCAGCGGCGGTATGCAACCGCTGGCTGACTTACGTGCCAGTATCGATGGCAAACAGCAAGTTAACTCACAATTGGACTTGCAGCAATGGCAACAGATGTTACCCAATAGTGCAACGGTTGACGTGCAATGGGTGCCATCTCGAGTGACGGTTTATAGCCCCACGCTACGCCAATTACTAGGCGATATTCGAGGTGTAGGCGCCAATGTCCAAACCCACCAAGCACGTGCGCTGACACCCCGCCTATATAGGCAACTCATGCAGCATTACGAAGATTTTCGTGAACCATCTGGACTGCCATTACACTATGAAGTGCTATGTATTTATATTAACAAAGCAGTCAGCTGTTAACCTTGGTGATGATAAAAAATCATGATGAAATGTGTATTTGTAACCGGTACTGATACTGACTGTGGTAAAACCCATGTAGTAGTGTCGATTATTAAAAGCCTGCAGGAAGAGTGTCTACTAACATGCGGGTTTAAGCCCATTGCAAGTGGTGCACGTGCGGCGTCTAAAGCCGATGTACAGTCACTACATGCAGTGGCGCTCGGTGATATGGTGAATGAAGATGCGGTGCGTCTTTCCAATGCAAGTCAATTAAACATTCCTTACGCGACGCTAAACCCATACTGTTTAGAGCCCGCGATTGCGCCCCATGTTGCAGCTTTGGAAGCTGGTATCGAAGTGTCGCATACTGAGTTTGATGCTGCCTTTGAGCGACTGCGTCACACACACGCTTTGAAAACGCCAATCCATAACGGTAAACAAAGCGCTCAACCTGATGTGGTGGTAGTTGAGGGTGCGGGTGGCTGGTGTGTTCCCCTGAATCCTCGTGAAACCATTGCCGATTGGGCGGTAGCACATAACATGCCGGTGATCATTGTGGTTGGTCTTAAGCTAGGTTGTATCAACCATGCATTGTTGACCGCGCAAGCTGTGTTGGCATCGGGCGCGCCGCTGGTTGGTTGGGTAGCGAACCAAGTCTCAGCGCAGCCAATGAGCCGCCAAGCGGAGACATTAGCCTATCTTGAGGCCCATATGCCGGTAGAGCGCTTAGTGACCCTTGGCTATAGCCCTGACGATACCTCCGCTTGGCCTGCTCCAGCCCGTCAGCGTTTAATTAAAGCCATTGGCTGCAATCGCGCTGAGGCGTCAGCTTAAGTTTGCGCTCGCGGGTAAATACATAACCGGGTTTGTGACCGAGCAACTGCATGCGCTTGCCTTCAATCTTGAGCGCGGTCCCTTCTTGAATGGCTAACACAGGTGTGTGCGGGTCAAACTGATTGAACTCAGCGAGGCGCTGATCGCGTGTCTCGCCATGGAATCCTGCAGGCACAAAATCTGTGTAATGCGGGTTGAGCTGAAATGGTACCAACTTAAGCGCACTAAACGAGGGCGGCTGGACGATTGGCATATCGTTGGTGGTGCGAATGCTAAGCCCCGCGATATTAGAGCCTGCACTCCAGCCCGCATAAGGCGTTCCTTGCTGTACTTTGCGGCGAATTAAATCGAGCAGCCCGAGCTGATACAAGGTATTCAGCAGCACGAAAGTATTGCCGCCACCCACTGCAATCGCTTTGGCGTCGCGAATGGCTTGTTTGGGGCATGCAAAACTTTCGATACCACGCACTTTAATCGATGTATCTGCGAGCGCGTGTTGGACTTTGGCGGTGTAATCTTGGTGAGAAATGGTTACCCCTGCGTAGGGTATGAACAAGAGCTCAGCGCCATCGATATGATCCTCAAGCCAAGCTTTGGCATGGGTTAGATAACCTGTGTCATCAGCTTTAGAGGCGCTGATCAAGAGTAAGCGGGAAGATCCTGAAGACATGTGTGAACACCTTTGAAGGAAACAAAGGCGTAAGGGTAACTGAACCTTATAGTTCCATACAATATCGTAGTTAGTGATTGATCGGCTTGGCTATCGCCCCCATATTACTGCTTAGTAGCAAGTTAAACCGCCATTTGGCGATATGAAGGAACTAAACCAATATGAAACGAGTTGCATTATTAATCGGTACGAATTTAGCGGTCATTGTGGTACTAAGCATTGTCATGAACGTGCTGATGGCGATGTTTGGCCTTGATTTTGGTAGCTATCAAGGGCTGCTGGTATTTGCCGCTATCTTTGGTTTTGGTGGTGCGTTTATTTCTTTAATGATGTCGAAATGGATGGCAAAACGGTCGACTGGTGCACAGGTCATCGAGCGACCGCGCAATGAGACTGAGCGTTGGTTGGTTGAAACCGTCGCTCGTCAGGCAAAGCAAGCGGGGATCAAGATGCCAGAGGTGGCGATTTACCAATCCCCAGAGCCCAATGCATTTGCCACTGGGCCGAGTAAAAACGACTCGTTGGTGGCAGTATCCACAGGCCTGATGCACGCAATGAATAAAGATGAAGTTGAAGCGGTGCTGGCTCACGAGGTGAGTCACGTTGCGAATGGCGACATGGTAACGCTCACTTTAATTCAAGGTGTGGTGAATACCTTCGTTATTTTCCTTGCCCGCGTTGTTGCTGGCTTTATTAATAATGCGATGCGCGGCAATCAGCAGGGCGGCGGCAACACTATCGGTGGTGGCTTTGCCTATTATGGCATTGTAATTGTGCTGGAGATTGTATTTGGCATTTTGGCTTCGATTATCGTGATGTACTTTTCGCGGCAACGTGAATACCGTGCGGATGCAGGGGCGGCTAAATTGGTCGGCCCGCACAAGATGATTAGCGCGTTACAACGCCTGAATGCCGGTCGAGATTCGCAGTTAGATTCCACCATGGCGGCTTTTGGTATCAAAGGCAAACGGGCGAAAAGCGAATTGTTTTTAAGCCATCCACCGATTGAAAAACGCATTGCTGCGCTGCAGGAGGGACGGTTTTGATTTTCGAAACGGCGAAGATGAGTGCGCAGCAAATTTACCATGCGACGACGCAAACCTTATTACCCAGACCTATCGCTTGGGTGCTGACAAAGCACTCAAGCGGTCATTTTAATCTTGCGCCGTTCTCCTATTTCACTGCGGTATCCAGTGATCCTCCCTTACTGGTTTTTTCGGTCGGTGATAAAGCACCGGGCGAAGGGAAGGACACCAAAGTTAACATTACATCACATCCGTATTTTACCATTCATATTCCATCGTTAGGTGACGCTGCAGCGGTCACAGAGACTGCCGCACCCCTGGCGGCAGAAGAATCTGAGTTGGTTCACGCGGGCCTTGAAACCGTGCCGTTCGAAGGTTTCGACATGCCACGCTTGGCCAACTGCAGCGTGGCGTATGGTTGCCGCTTGCACGATATACAAGGGATAAAAGGGGCACCCCAAAGCCTGGTTTTCGCGCATATTGAGCAAATTTATATCAGCCCGGAGGTCGCGCAATTCAATACGGTGCGCAAACCCAATGGTGATACCAGTGAGCGTTTAATGGTGGATGCCCGCAAGCTAAACCCGTTAGCGCGTTTAGGCGGAGCACAGTACGCTGGGATTGACGCCCCGTTTGAAATTGCACGACCTAAATAAATTATCGCAATCGATGTTTTAAGGATTGCTTTTAACAACACTTCTTAATACATTGAAATTTATATAACAACGGTATTTTTAATAACTAAAGGTAGGTGTAGTAAGATGACCTCATGGAAAGCAAATAGCTGGCGCAGTAAACCGATTCAACAGCAACCAACTTATGCCGATAGCGCGCAAGTTAAGTATGTTGAGGACCAGCTTCGTAGCTATCCACCTTTAGTGTTTGCAGAGGAAGCACGGCGTTTGCAGCATCATTTGGCCGATGTATGTCATGGCCATGGATTTTTACTCCAGGGTGGTGATTGCGCCGAATCGTTTAACGATTTCAATGCACCAAAAATCCGCGATACCTTTAAAGTCATGCTGCAAATGGCAGTCGTACTAACCTTCGCGGGTTCTTGCCCTGTGACCAAAGTGGCGCGCATGGCAGGGCAGTATGCTAAACCGCGCTCGAGCGATCTTGAAACTATCGACGGGGTAAGCTTACCGAGCTACCGTGGTGATATCATTAATGGCATCGATTTCACGGAACAGGCCCGCATACCGCAGCCAGAGCGGATGTTAACGGCTTACCACCAAAGCGCGGCAACTTTGAATTTGTTGCGCGCATTTGCCCAGGGCGGTTTAGCTGATTTACACAAAGTGAATAAGTGGAACATGAGCTTTGTGGCGGCTAACCCATTGAAAGACAAGTATCAGCGTGTAGCCGAGCAAATTGAAGAATCGCTTCGCTTCATGGAAGTCTTGGGTATTAATGCCCAGAGCCATCCAACCATTCATGAAACAGAGTTGTTTACCTCCCATGAGGCGTTACTTTTGCCTTATGAAGAGGCGCTGACTCGAGTGGATACATTGACTGGGCTGCCATATGATTGCTCAGCGCACATGTTATGGATAGGCGAGCGCACCCGTCAGCTCGACCATGCGCACGTTGAGTTTTTCCGAGGTATTCATAACCCGGTTGGGGTAAAAATCGGCCCGTCAATGCACGAGGATGAGCTCATGCGTTTGCTGGATGCACTGAACCCTGCTAACACCGCTGGGCGCCTGACATTGATTACCCGCATGGGTTCTGATGCGTTAGCTGAAAAGTTACCAACATTAATCCGTCGCGTGCAACGTGAGGGGCGCCAAGTCGTTTGGTCGAGCGATCCAATGCACGGCAATACAGTGAAAGCTGACAACGGCTTTAAAACACGTAATTTCAATGCCATTATTCGCGAGTTAAAACAGTTCTTTGCGGTACATCAAAGCGAAAATAGTTACGCAGGTGGTATACATTTAGAGATGACGGGGCAGGACGTGACCGAGTGCACTGGCGGCGCGTATCAAATTAGCGAGTCAGATTTGGCAAAACGCTACCAGACCCAATGTGATCCGCGCTTGAACGCTGATCAAGTGCTAGAATTAGCGTTTCTAATCGCCGAAACCCTACGCGAAGCGCGTAACGGCCGTGGTTAATTCCTACGGCAACTAATTTAAACGAGGATTTATAGGCATGTCGCAACAAGTAGAGCAATTTTTCGAGCACCTTTGGCAAGATTACCTGCAAAAAACACCATCTGCGGGCAAAGTACATCAAGTGCTAGGAGGCGGTGCCGAGATCATTAACGATCACGTGGCTTTCCGAACCTTCAATATTGCTCCAGTCAAACTTGAGAAGCTGGCTGAGTTATTTGAAAACATGGGGTATTTCGCAAATGGTGATTACCATTTCGAAGCCAAAAAATTGCGCGCCAAACACTATGAGCACGACAACAAAGATTTGCCAAAAATCTTTATCTCTGAGCTATTAGTGGAAGAATTCCCTGATGACGTGCAACAGATTATTGTCGACATGGTTGCGTCAATAGACCCGAAAGCCGTTGAGCAAGCTGAGTTTTTATATTCAGGCACGCACTGGCAAGTTACTAAGGCGCAGTACGACCGCTTACTTGAGGAAAGCGAATACGCTGCATGGATGAGCGCGTTTGGCTTTTGCGCCAACCACTTTACCGTGAGCGTGAATCGTTTACCGGGCTACGATTCTGTTGAGCAGGTCAATCAAAAACTCAAAGATGAAGGCTTTGTTTTAAATAGTGCTGGCGGTGAAGTAAAGGGCAACCCAGACGTATTCTTAGAACAGTCATCCACCATGGCGGATCGCATTGATGTGGCATTTGCTGACCAGTCAGCACAAATTCCAAGCTGTTTTTACGAATTTGCTAAGCGCTACAATATGCCTGACGGCGAGCTTTACACTGGTTTTGTTGCGGCGTCAGCCGACAAAATCTTTGAAAGCACGAATGCCAAAGGCTAGGTCAATTATTGTGTATCACAGCCCACGCTTGCGTGGGCTTTTTTTTGGGGCCAAATTGATGCCTTATCGTTAGTAACGATGGCGTTCGAGTTTAGCTTCATCCATGATCTTGGCTGCCAATTCTTCTACCGATGCATGAGTCGAGTTCAAAAATGGAATAGCCTCCTGGCGATACAGATTCTCAATTTTATCAATTTCACGTTGGCACTGCTCAAGCGACGCATAGCGGCTGTTGGCTCTACGCGCCTCACGAATGTGTTGCAGGCGTTCGACGTCGATGGTGAGCCCGAACAGTTTATGCCGGTGCATCTTCAAGTCGTAACTTAACTGCAGGTTGTCCATATCATCTTCGGTAATCGGGTAATTGGCGGCTTTGATGCCGTATTGCAGAGCAAGATACAGGCAGGTCGGTGTTTTACCGGTGCGCGATGCGCCGATAAGGATAATGTCGGCCTGGTCATATTCTCGCGTGCTAACGCCATCGTCATTGGCTAAGGTGTAATCGACCGCATCAATGCGAAAATTATAGTCTTGGTGAATACCGTGGGTACGGTTGGTTTTGGGCTGAGCTTTAACCCCAAGCTCGGCTTCCATACGCCCGACAAAGTGATCTAGAAAGTCATAATGAATGGCGTCACTTTGGGTCACCAGCCGTTTAATCTCAGTATTTACAAACGTGTGGAATACCAAGGGCTTCTCGTCGTCTTCAGCGGCAGCTAAGTTGATTTGATGGGCGCAGCGCTGAGCCTTCTCAAGGCTGTCGATAAACGGCAATGTGCGATGCTTAAATTTCATTGGAAACAGTGACAGCATGGCGTGGCCAAATGCTTCGGAGGTTAACGCAGTGCCATCGGAAATATAAAATGCGGTACGCATGGGCAGCAATCCTTAGTTCAATGTGACACAGATATTAACTTGTTGGGCAACAATGTGTAAAATAGTGGCTTCTCACCACGCATAGATTGAATCTTAGGAAGGACTTTATTGTGCAAGAATACGTGCTTTGGTATCAGCAACTAGGTATGAACGATGTCGGCCGAGTGGGGGGAAAGAATGCGTCCCTCGGTGAAATGATTAGTAACTTGGCAGGTGCAGGGGTGACAGTCCCCGGCGGGTTTGCCACCACTGCCGACGCTTTTAACGAGTTTCTAGAGCAAAGCGGGATTAACGAAAAAATCTACCAACTGCTTGATAACCTGAATGTAGATGATGTTAAAGCCCTCGCCGAAGCCGGCAAAACTATCCGCCAATGGATAATCGACACTCCCTTCCAAGATAATCTCAACCACGCCATCCACCAAGCTTACCAAGAACTTAGCCAAGGCAATCCAGATGCAAGCTTTGCGGTACGCAGCTCAGCCACCGCAGAAGACATGCCAGATGCGTCATTCGCTGGACAGCAAGAAACCTTTTTGAATGTAAAAGGTATCGATGCCGTGATGGAAGCGATTAAACACGTGTTCGCGTCACTGTTTAATGACCGTGCTATTTCATATCGTGTGCACCAAGGCTACGACCACCGTGGTGTGGCCTTATCGGCTGGTATTCAGCGCATGGTACGTAGTGATTTAGCGTCATCGGGCGTGATGTTCTCTATTGATACCGAATCAGGCTTTGACCAAGTGGTATTTATTACTGCGTCTTATGGTTTAGGCGAGATGGTGGTGCAGGGTGCGGTGAACCCAGACGAATTTTTTGTACATAAGCCAACCTTAGCCGCGGGCCGCCCAGCCGTTGTACGCCGCACTATGGGCAGTAAATTGGTTGAAATGGTCTATTCCGATGATACCAGTCACGGTAAGCAAGTGCAGATTCAAGACATTGACAGCGAGCGCAGCCAGCGTTTCGCGCTTTCAGACGATGAAATCGCAGAGCTCGCACGTCAAGCCGTGACGATTGAAAAGCATTATGGTCGTCCGATGGATATTGAGTGGGCGAAAGACGGGCATGACGGCAAGCTGTATATCGTGCAAGCGCGCCCTGAAACGGTGCGCTCAAATGAGCAAGGTCAGGCAATTGAGCGTTTCACCTTACAACAAACGTCGGATGTGATCGCCTCTGGGCGTGCCATTGGGCAGAAAATTGGTAAAGGCCGCGCGCGTTTACTCAGCTCAATTGCGCAAATGGACCAAGTACAACCTGGCGACGTGTTAGTCACCGATATGACAGACCCAGATTGGGAACCTATCATGAAGCGCGCAAGCGCCATCGTCACTAACCGCGGCGGGCGAACCTGTCATGCTGCCATCATTGCCCGTGAATTGGGCATACCTGCAGTAGTTGGCTGTGGCAATGCGACTGACTTGATCAGTGACGGCGAATTGGTCACCGTCTCATGTGCAGAAGGTGACACCGGCTTAATTTATCGTGGCGAACTCGATTTTGAAGTGACCCAATCTGAAGTGGGCGCTATGCCGGCGCTGCCGTTAAAAATTATGATGAACGTGGGTAACCCTGACCGCGCCTTTGAATTCGCGCGTTTGCCGCATGCGGGTGTGGGCTTGGCACGTTTAGAATTTATTATTAACCGAATGATAGGGGTTCACCCAAAAGCGCTGCTTAACTTTGACCAGCAAAGTGCAGAATTGAAAGAAGAAATTCAGCGTATGATGGCAGGCTATGCAAACCCTGTAGAGTTCTACATTCAGCGTTTAGTTGAAGGTATTTCTACCATTGCAGCATCGTTTTCGCCTGAGCGCGTGATTGTGCGCATGTCTGATTTCAAATCGAACGAATACGCTAACTTGGTGGGCGGGCGCCAGTACGAGCCAGAGGAAGAGAACCCGATGCTTGGTTTCAGAGGGGCGTCACGCTATATCTCTGAATATTTCCGCGATTGTTTTGCCCTTGAATGCGAAGCTATTAAGCGCGTGCGCAACCAAATGGGTCTAACTAACGTAGAAATTATGATCCCGTTTGTGCGTACTTTGGACGAAGGCCGTCAAGTGATCGAAATACTTGCAGAGCATGGCTTGGTGCAAGGCGAGAACGGTTTACGCGTAATTATGATGTGTGAATTGCCGTCCAATGCGCTGTTAGCCGATAAATTCCTGGATATTTTTGATGGTTTCTCCATTGGCTCGAACGATTTAACTCAGTTAACCCTAGGCTTAGACCGGGACTCTGGCCTGATTGCGCACTTGTTTGAAGAGCGTGACGAAGCAGTTAAGGCGTTGTTATCTATGGCTATTCAAACGGCCAAGACACGCGGCAAGTATGTGGGTATTTGCGGTCAAGGCCCGTCTGATCATCCCGACTTTGCAAAGTGGCTGGTAGACCAAGGCATCGATTCTGTGTCGTTAAACCCTGACACAGTGCTGGATACTTGGCTATATTTAGGTAAAGAACTGGGCTAATGCAATCGGGTCGACGTTCGGCCCTTTCATGCATAAGGCACACAATGCGCAGTTTGCATTGAGTGCGAGGCATAGACAGGGCATGCATCGCATGCCCTATTTATTTAAATGAGGTAGCTACTTGTCACAGCATAAGGTTTTGCCGGTTATTCAAGAACAGCAAGAAGCTGCCTTGGATGCAAATTATCAAGCATTTATTCGCGCATTACAGACGCTCAAGCAAGCAGGGCGCTTTGCGGGCGACATTGATACCAGCTACGCGGGGCGGTTGGTCGCAGCGACAGATAACAGTATTTACCAGCAAATGCCACAGGCAGTTATCTACCCGAAAAGCCAGGACGATGTTGGTATTCTGCTTAGCTTGGCGGCGCGTCCTGAGCATCAAAGTGTGCGCTTTTCGCCACGCGGGGGTGGCACAGGCACCAATGGTCAGTCGCTTACCCATTGGTTGGTACTGGATTTAAGTCGTTACTTAACCCGCGTACTTGAAATAAACGCCGACGAAGGTTGGGTTCGAGTGGAAACTGGTATCGTTAAAGATGCTCTGAACCAGGCGCTTGCGCCATATGGCTTTTTCTTTGCCCCAGATACCTCGACCAGCAATCGTTGCACCATAGGCGGCATGATCAACACCGATGCGTCCGGGCAAGGCTCTTTGGTCTACGGTAAAACCAGCGACCATATTCTTGCCCTTGGCAGTTATGTGGTGTCGGGCGAACGGTTAGACACTTTTCCTGTGCCACTGGCAAATGCGCGGCAACTAGCTGAACTGGACACCTTCGAAGCACCATTGTATCGCCAAGCTATCAAGAGCTGTGTGGATTTGCGCGGCGCGGTGGTGGATAAATTTCCTGCACTCAACCGCTTTTTAACCGGCTATGACTTAAAGCATTGCTATGATGCTGATACCCAGCAGATTGACCTTAGTCGCTTAATCGCTGGCTCCGAAGGGACATTGGCGGTGGTGACTGAAGCGAAATTGAACATGACTCGCTTGCCGAAAGCGAAAGTGCTAGTCAATGTGAAATATAGCGACTTTCAATCTGCACTGCGCCATGCACCAGATTTAGTCCGTGCACAAGCCACGTCAGTTGAAACGATTGATAGTAAGGTTCTTAATTTAGCGCGCCAGGACATCATTTGGAACGGTGTGAAAGACTTGTTGCAGGAACTGCCAGATCAGCCAATGGATGGCATTAACATGGTCGAATTTACCGCGACTTCAAAGTACGCGGTTGAGCAAAAAGTAGCAGCCTTAGTGGCTACGTTAGAAGACGACATGCAAGCAGGTAAAGGCGTGCTTGGTTTTCAAGTGTGTGACGATGCGAATAGCATTCAGCGCATTTACGCCATGCGTAAAAAAGCGGTTGGGCTATTAGGCGCCACTCAAGGCGCGCGTAAGCCGATTGCCTTTGTTGAAGACACCGCCGTGCCGCCACACGCACTGGCGGACTATATCACTGAGTTCCGTGCGTTGTTGGATGCCCATAATTTGCATTACGGCATGTTTGGGCACGTCGATGCAGGTGTTTTACATGTGCGCCCTGCGTTAAATATGCAAGATGAAGCCGATGAGCGCTTGGTGCGCCAAGTCAGTGACCAGGTGGTGCAACTAACCGCCAAATACGGTGGGTTAATGTGGGGCGAACACGGTAAAGGCTTTCGCTCTGAATACGGGCCTGAGCTCTTCGGACCACAGTTGTTTGAAGAACTGCGCAAAGTCAAAGCGACGTTTGACCCGTTAAATAGGCTGAACCCGGGTAAAATTTGCACGCCTTATGCAGACTCCGATCCAGTTGAAGGGCTGGTTCGGGTTGACGATCGTAAGCGCGGTTGGTTCGATCGCCAAATACCAATTGCCACCCAGCAACGCTTTCAAAGCGCCATGGACTGTAACGGTAATGGTTTATGCTTTAACTTCGAAGCCAGTAGCCCGATGTGTCCTTCGTTTCGGGTCACGGGAGATCGCCGCTATTCACCCAAAGGCCGTGCAAGTTTAATTCGCGAGTGGCTGCGCCGCCAAGAGGGCTTAGGCTATGACGTGTCGCATCCGCCGAAGGCGAGCTTGTCTTGGTGGGGTAAACGGAAAGCTAAGGCGCGAACGCAGGACTTCAATCACGAAGTCAAAGCCAGCATGGATGAATGTTTAGCGTGTAAGGCCTGTACATCACAGTGTCCGGTCAAGGTAGATATTCCAACGCACCGTGCCAATTTCTTAGCCCATTACCACAGCCGATATCCACGGCCGTTGAAAGATTATGTGGTCAAGAACATTGAAACTTGGCTCCCACGTATGGCCAAGCACGCGACTTGGGTTAACCGTATCACTCAAGCTAGCGTGACTCAAAAGCTAACCCGCAAATGGCTCGGCTACGAGGATATGCCAAGCTTATCCGTGCCCGCATTAGCCAAGCGCGACTTGTTCGCGCGGGCCATGACGCTGGAGCAATTTAGCCAGCATTTGAAAGGACCATTAGGGGACGAAGAAAGACGTCATTACGTTGGTTTGGTACAAGACCCATTTACCTCGTTTTATGAAGCGGACTTGGTTGAAGATTTTATCAAATTATGTGGTCGGCTTGGGATTCAGGCGGTGATATTGCCTTATCAGCCAAATGGTAAAGCGGCCCACGTGAAAGGGTTTTTATCCGAGTTTCGCGACATTGCAGCACGCCAGGCAAAGCAACTTAACCGTGCTGACGCATTAAACTTACCCCTAGTTGGTCTCGATGCATCGACCGTGCTGTGCTACGCCGATGAGTATCGCCAGGTGTTAGGCGAGGCGCGCGGTAATTTTGAGGTCAAACTGGTGCAGGATTGGTTGCTACAAGATATCGACCCAAGTGTGTTACGTGATTTCGTGCATGTGCAGCCAACCCAGAATGAAGCCAGTGCCCCCGTGCAACTCTTGTTACACTGCACGGAGCAAACCAATGCAGCCGGTAGCGGTGCGGCTTGGCAACAAGTGTTTGCTAAAGTCGGTGTGCCTTGTGAAATCCCAGCCGTGGGTTGTTGTGGTATGGCGGGGACTTATGGTCATGAAAGTGAGCATCAAAGCAAAAGCCGAGCACTGTTTGCGATGAGTTGGCAGGTGCAACTTGGTAAGAGCACGCAACCATTAGCAAGTGGTTTTAGTTGCCGCTGCCAAAGCAAACGTTTTGCCCAGCAGCCGTTAAAACATCCGCTGCAACACTTGTTAGACGCGCTATGTTAAAACAAAACAGCCCGGCAATGCCGGGCTGTTGGTTAAATTCGCAAAGTTTGCGTGGTAAGCAGTTAACCGCGAGACGCTGCTTTAGCGGCTAAGATTTCACGTGCCATTTCATCTGCAATTTCACCGGTAGGGCGGTTTTCTGCTTTAGCACGGGTAAAGATACGGTCAAGGGTGTCGTAAATAGCGCGCACACGTGCCGCAGTTTCCTCAGTGCTCATTGCTGAGGCTTCTGAACAGACGTGGATCACGCCACCTGCGTTGATAACGTAATCAGGTGCGTACAGAATACCCATATCTTGCACGATCTTATCATGCGCAGGCGTGGCTAATTGATTATTCGCCGAACCAGCAATAACCTTAGCGCCAATACGTTGTAAGGTGGCATCATTGACTGTGGCGCCAAGGGCACAGGGGGCAAAGATATCCATGTCGACATCATAAACGTCATCGATGCTGACCGCTGTGGCACCAAGCTCTTTGACTGCTTTATCCACGGCGTCTTGGTTGACATCACAGACGGTTAAAATAGCGCCTTCTTTCGCCAGGTAGGCCGCGAAGTCATAGCCGACCGCGCCAATGCCTTGCACCGCAACCTTCAGGCCTTTTAAGTCGTCGCTACCAAAGGCGTGTTTGGCAGCTGCTTTAACGCCAAGATACGTACCTAATGCAGTATGCGGCGACGGATCGCCAGCTTTACCTTCGGTGCCAGCAACGAAGCGAGTTTGAGTAGCGACTAACTCAATGTCGCTGGTGCGAATGTTGACGTCTTCAGCAGTAATGTATTTACCGCCCAGTGAATCAACAAAGCGGCCGTAAGCTTTGAATAGCTCAGGCGACTTATCAGTTTTTGCATTACCAATAATAACTGCTTTACCGCCGCCTAAAGGCAGGCCGGCCAACGCACTCTTGTAGGTCATCCCGCGTGAAAGACGCAATACGTCAGTCAATGCTTCTTCAGAACTTGCATAATTCCACATCCTAGTACCGCCCAAAGAGGGGCCCATGGTGGTGTCGTGTACAGCAATAATAGCTTTCAAACCGGTAGCTTCATCGTGACAAAACACGACCTCTTCGTGGTTATCAAATTCTGCATGATCAAATACTGACATAAGTTCCGTTGACCTCATTGTGTTGTTATATAAGACCACAATATCCGAGTGGCCTATGAAAATGCGCGTAAGCTACCACTTAAATGCAAGCAACTCCAGTTTCAACGATGCAAATTAGATAAAATTCGAACACTCGTTTAGCAACTAGAGTTTACACCGCGCTAGGCTAGATAAAATAACGCCTGTAGGCTTCCAACTAAGAACGTAAGTTGGTAGGATTCAATTTTCAGGATGTAAAAAAGAAGTAGAATCATGAGCGAAAAGCAAACAACACAACAACAAAATCAACAGCCTGCTGCAATGACTGAAGAACAACGCCAAGAGTGGGTACGTACACAATTTCAAAATGCTAATCGCTATTTGGCCGAACGTGGCTTGCTAAGCGAGACGATTCTTACCAAGGAGTCGCGTTATTTAGTGCCAGACATCGCAGTGTGGAAATTTAAACTGCAAAACGGTAAGCGGGTGTGGGTCATTAATGGCCGCGTCACCACCGACCATGTCAGCGCTGAAGCGGCCAAGACAGCACGAGAGGCGGTACGTTATTTTAGTTTTCAATGGCAACTGAAAGCCGAGAATATTGCGGCGTTGGGTGACGCAGCCGATACCACACAGCGCCAAATGGCGACTTTGTTAGTGCGTAATGCGGAAGCTCTATATCAGTTGTCAGATAACGAAAAATTATGGCAGCAGGCGTAATACCACGCCTACTACCGTCCTAGCTATGCGTCGTCGTCACCGACGAACCAGAAGCCCTCATTGAGTAAATCAAGCATAAGCTGTCGCGCACTACCACTTTTGAGCAGTGGTAGTAGCGTCTGGCAGCTTATTTCCAGAGGCGTATTCACCAGAGTTTCAAAAAGTAGCTGACTGCTTTCATCAAGCGGCCATTGCTGAGCTTGTACTAAGCCGGTTAGTTGCCCATCCAATTTTGCAGTAATCATTCGCAAGCCTACCGCACGCTGAAGGGTGGCGTATTGCTGCAAGTAGCGGATTAAACCAGATTCAGTAACCTCTCGTTGCGGCCAAATCAAGAGCGGCGGACGAGGATTTTGCGACAACATATTAGCAATCACCGTATTAAGTAATTGATCATCTTCCAATCCAGAACGAATGAACTGGCGAAAATGCGCCATCTGTTTGTCACTCAAATGCCAGCTAGGCTGGTCTGAGTCGAGGATGTCGTTAGCATCCTGGTAGCGCGTTGCTAAAAGCTCTTGATCGAGTGCATGGTCTGCGAGAGCCGACAGCATTTCTGCTTGGCTGGGTGCACGAAAACCGACGGAGTAGTTCAAGCATTCAGTGATGCTTTCACCAGCGTGGGGAAAACCGGCTGGGATGTAAATCATATCGCCCGGGTTTAGCACGACATCGATGTCAGCCACAAAACCTTCAATTTGCTTGAGCTCAGGGTGGGGCGTATGTACTTTGTAATTGCCACGAGCACCCACCTGCCAGCGACGCTGACCTTGGCCTTGAATAATAAATACGTCGTACTGGTCCAGATGAGCGCCCACTCCACCACCAGGCGTTGAGTATGACACCATTAAGTCGTCAATGCGCCAGTCGGGAATAAATCTAAACGGTTCAAGCAGCGCTTGCGCTGGCGGGAAATGTTCATTGACCGCTTGCACTAATAGGGACCAGTGACTGTCACCCACGGCACTAAAATCTTCAATAGGTCCGTGGGTTAATTGCCATTGGTCGTCGGCATTTGAAACTAAGCGTGAGTCGACTCCTGGTTCTAAGCCGATGCCTGCTAATTCGTCGGCGCTAATCGGGTCGGCGAAGTCTGCAAATACTCGGCGAAAAACGCGGGGTTGTCGTTGCCAATCATGCGCCAGAAACTTCTTGGCGTCGAATACTGCACGGTCAAATTCAAATGCCATGTTTACAAGCCCTATACGAGGTTAGCGAGCGCGGTGTCGAGCTCGTCAACAAAGGCTTCCGCACGACCAATGTAGCTGGCAGGTGACCATTGTTTAAGTTCGGCCTTAACCTCAGCAGGCAAGCTAAGCGAATCGATAAACTCGGCCATTGCTGCTTGGTTAACACGCTTACCGCGCGTCAGTTCCTTTAGCTTTTCGTACGGCTTTTCAATGCCATAGCGACGCATTACGGTTTGAATCGGTTCAGCGAGTAGTTCCCAGTTCTGGTCTAATTCATTCAGTAAGCTACTGCGATTCACTTCCAGTTTGTTCAAGCCTTTCAGGGTAGCTTGGTACGCTATCACCGCATGTGCAATGCCAACACCTAAGTTACGCAATACCGTAGAGTCCGTTAAATCACGCTGCCAGCGTGAGACCGGCAGCTTCTGCGCTAAATGCGCCATAATCGCATTGGCGATGCCCAAGTTACCCTCTGAATTTTCAAAATCGATTGGGTTTACCTTGTGTGGCATGGTCGAGGAACCAATTTCCCCAGCTACGGTTTTTTGTTTGAAGTGGTTAAGCGCAATGTAGCTCCATAAATCACGGTCTAAATCAATCACAATGGTGTTAAAGCGCGCTAATGCGTCAAACCATTCTGCGATGTAGTCATGGGGCTCAATCTGCGTGGTGTACGCGTTCCAAGTCAACCCAAGTGATTCGACGAATTGCTGAGATATCTGATGCCAATCAACTTGAGGGTAGGCCGCTAAGTGAGCGTTATAGTTACCCACAGCACCATTCAATTTACCCAGTAAAGGCACGGCTTGTAGCTGGTTGATTTGGCGCTTGAGACGAATCGCGACATTCGCAAATTCTTTGCCCATTGTGGTCGGCGTAGCTGGTTGGCCGTGAGTGCGCGCCATCATCGCGACATCTTTATGTGACTTCGCCAAGGCTGTCACTTTATCCAGCAATTCATTGAGCAAAGGCAGCACGGCTTCATCGCGCGCCGCGCGCAGCATGAGTGCGTGTGACAGGTTATTGATATCTTCTGAGGTACACGCGAAGTGAATAAATTCAGTGACCTGATGCAGCTCAGCGTTGTCAGCAATTTGCTCTTTCAAAAAGTATTCAACAGCTTTCACGTCGTGGTTGGTGGTGCGCTCAATCTCTTTAATGCGCGCAGCATGCTGCTCATCAAAATCTGCCACAATCGCGTCTAAACGCTGATTGGCTTGATCGCTCAATGCAGGTACTTCTTGAATGCCTTCGACATTCGCCAGCATTTGCAACCAACGTACCTCAACTTCAACGCGATACTTAATTAAGCCAAATTCGCTAAAAATAGGGCGTAAGGCATCGGTTTTGCTGCCATAACGGCCGTCAACGGGGGAAATCGCTGTAAGCGCAGAAAGTTGCATGAGCAGGGCTCCATGGTTAAAGGATAATCAAAAGTTATTCGTGTTATGCGTCGGTCGATTCATTGGGTTCAGGTAACTGGCCGATCGCGTGGAGTAATTCCTTGGTCGCAAGTAGCATCTGGCGGCGGTTAAAAATCACTTGGCGGCGTTTACCGCCTAACTGGCGCCATAGCACCGCACTTCGAATACCTGCCAATAGCACCGCGCGAATCCGATTTTGCACGCTGGTTTGACGTAAGTGTTCAGGATTGCCTTGGATTTGTATGCGCGGCCCTAGCGGACTAATAATGTCGGAGTACACGCCAGCCATATTGGCAATAACATCACTGGCCGTGAAATTGAACTCGTCGCGTTGACGTTTAATTTGATTCATTGCCTCGCCCAGGCGCTGCATTGCCTGAGGTTGTTTGGCTAGGCGGCGCTCAAGTTGCAGCATGCCAATCACGTAACGGGTTTGCTCGACGTCCTTGTCACCGGGTGCATCTAATTGACGCAGTAAAACCTTGAGCCCAGGCACTAGTGCAGAAAGCGGCTGATAAATATCTTCGGTTTGAGCTGCGTCTAGAATAAGTAGAGAATCAAATAGTACATCGCTGGCGTCATGCGGGGTGACTTGACCACGGCGGGCCAATTGCTGGGCACAGACCGACGCTAAACACATGCCGGCAAATGCCAGCATGCGTTGGTGCCAAAGGTTGACTGCCACTTGGCTCATAATGCGACCTCGTGATCAGTAATACGCGCGTCAATAATACCACCACCTAAACATACGTCGCCGCTATAAAATACCGCCGACTGGCCTGGGGTAACCGCAGCCACTGGCGCATCGAACATTACTTCAATGGTGTCTTGATCAATCACTTTGATTTGGCACGGGATATCTTGTTGGCGATAACGGGTTTTCACTGTACATGCGAGACCTTCGTGCAATGCTTCGCGTGCAACCCAATGTAGTTGCTTGGCAATTAAGCCCCGTGAAAACAAGCGTGGATGGTTTTTGCCTTGCGCGACGACCAACTGGTTGGCGGCAACGTCTTTGTCTACCACGTACCAAGGATCTTCGCTGGCATCAGCAAGCCCGCCAATGTGCAGGCCTTTGCGTTGCCCTAATGTGTGATACATCAAGCCTTGATGGCTACCTAACACGGTGCCATCCACACTCACGATGTCGCCTGGCTGGGCGGGTAAGTATTGCTGTAAAAAGTCTTTGAATTTGCGCTCGCCAATAAAGCAAATACCGGTGGAATCTTTTTTGTCATGGGTGACAAGATCCTGCGCTTCGGCGATTTTACGCACTTCAGGCTTCGGTAAATGGCCAACAGGAAATAACGTTTGCGCAATATGCTCATGGGAAAGGGTATATAAAAAATAACTTTGGTCTTTGTTATCGTCTAAACCGCGAATAAGCTCCCACGTGCTGCCATTAAAACGGCGCTGGCAATAATGCCCAGTCGCTATGTAATCTGCGCCTAATGCCTCAGCAGCGAATTCTAGAAACGCTTTAAACTTAATTTCTTTGTTACACATGATATCTGGGTTCGGGGTGCGCCCAGCTTTATACTCTTGCAAAAAGTATTCAAACACATTGTCCCAGTATTCAGCGGCGAAGTTGACGGTGTGCAACTCAATACCTAATTTTTTGCATACCGCTTCGGCATCCGCTAGGTCAGTTGCAGCGGCGCAATATTCATCAGTGTCGTCTTCTTCCCAGTTTTTCATAAACAGGCCTTCGACCTGATAACCCTGCTGCTGCAGCAAATACGCCGATACAGACGAGTCAACACCGCCGGACATACCAACGATGACTTTAATTTGGGAAGGATCTCGATGTTCTTGCACGTTCGTAACCACCTTTTTGTTGCACACTTACCGATGCAATAGCCCTTAAATATACCGCGCGGATTCTATCACTTTTAGCTTAGGCTTGCCACGTTTCAAGGCAAGCACTGCACTTACTTAGCGACGTTGAACTTCACATCCTGATAATGACCAGGCGCCAAGTTATGCAAACAAATATCGCCAATTTGATAGCGAATTAAACGTAAAGTAGGGTGGCCAACGTGCGCTGTCATTCGGCGTACTTGTCGATTTCGGCCTTCGGTAATGGTCAGTTTCAGCCAGACATCGGTAATATGCTTACGCACTCGCACGGCAGGTTCGCGTGGCCACAACCAGTCTGGTGGTTCGACTTGTTCGACCAAGGCTGGTCGCGTTGGTCCATCTTTTAAAGTCACGCCTCGGCGCAAAGCATTGAGCGCGGCTTCATCAGGTTCGCGCTCTACCAACACAAAGTAAGTCTTTGGCATTTTGTGCGCAGGGTCTGCAATCTTCGCCTGCAAACGCCCGTCGTTGGTCAGCAGTAGTAGCCCCTCGCTGTCTTTATCTAAGCGACCAGCGGGGTAAACGTCGGGCACATCAATGTAATCTTTCAATGTGCGATCATTTACTTCACCACTGAATTGGCTCAGCACATTAAACGGCTTATTAAATGCAATGAGCCGTGGCTGACTTGGGCGAGGGCGGCGCATGGATTTGCTCGGCTGCTGCGAACGGCGTGCTGTGCGAGTGGTTTTCATCGGGTAAACATTCTCTCGGTTCGATTGGCTAAACGCCTCGGACGTAGCATTAATGTGCGTGTCTGAGTTACTATACACGCAAACATTGAGGCTGAATGACATTTAGGTGGTAAGTATACATGAAAGAGCAGCAGCGCGTGGGTGGAAGTCTTGAGCGAGCACTTCAAGACAATCATCAGTTCAATCCTGTAGACGTTTTGAAAGAAGCATTCAACACCACGAAATCAACCTTTGCTTCAATCGTTGGCGCCGTGGTGCTGGCCCTTGCGGTATTTTTTGTGGTGCTGCTGCTGGCATTGCAACTATTTGTCGGCGCCCCCGATATCGAAGACTCGCGCACTGTGATGGTGGTGATGCTGGTACAAACCTTGGTGGTGCCACCACTTTTTGCAGCGGTTCATGTCATGGGCATGATGCATGCCGTGGGTAAGCGTACTCAGGTATCCGATGTGTTTCGTTTTGTTCGCCAACCATTCAATTTTATTCTTATCGCGCTTATCACACAGATAATCAATCAGTTGGTAGCTGGCGTACTGCCTACCATACTGAGTTTAGCGGTGCTTGGGTTCGTTGCAGTTACCTTGTCGATGGCAGTACCTTTGGCTGCCGAATATCGGTTATCTCCGATAGAAGCGATTCGCTGCTCGTTTATCGCTGTGATCAAACGTTTTGCTTCATTCTTGTTGGTCTATGCGATTATGTTTGCGCTATTTTTACTGGGCCTGTTTACCTTCGGTTTAGCATGGATTTTTATCGTGCCGATGTTCTATAACGTCAAGGGCATCATGTATCGCGATGTATTTGGTATCGCCATTGATAGCGACGCGGACGACATGCAAATCAATAGTGAATCAACTCATCAGCCTCAAGCACAAAAGCCGGATGACAATGGTCGCTGGGACGCATAAAGCGCGCTGAATGGTCGATAAATTGCGATAGGTGAATTGTAAAGCAAACTAGGGTATACTAACGGTGATTAATCCAACGAGGATAGTGCATGAAGTTAGTTGTCAGAAGTCTTTCAGCTATCGCAGTGGCAGCAGCTCTGGCTGTGCCATTCGTACAATTCGAAGCATACGATGCCGCTACTGGCTACACCAGTGAGCGCGGTAAGGCCGTTGCTTTAAAGAAAAACAGCCGTCAACAGCAGCAAGATTTGCCCGCTATTTATCGCAGGTTATCAACCCGAACTCAGGACGTACCTGATTTTGCTGAGATCTATGACGTCAACGAACGCAAGCGTGAATTTTTCGCGTACTTGCTACCAGCAATTGAAGAAACCAATCAACGCATTTTAGCCCAGCGCGAGATGTTGGCTACCTTGCATGACAAATACCGTGCTGGCGAGACTTTATCGCGTGAAGAGCGGGATTGGATTTCGCGCTTGGCCGACTATTACCGTGTCGATGCCGATTCCATGCAACAGCGCTTTCAAGTGTTAGCGCGCCGTGTCGATATCGTGCCAGAAACCGTGGTTCTGATTCAGGCTGCGAATGAGTCAGGTTGGGGGACATCGCGTTTTGCACGTGAAGGCCTGAATTTCTTTGGCCAATGGTGTTGGACCGAAGGCTGTGGAATCGTGCCTGCAGCACGCCCAGACGGCCAAGTTTACGAAGTCCGCCGCTTTGAGAGTATGGAAGCGTCGGTGGTTGCGTTTGTGCGTAATTTAAATACCCACTTTGCTTATCAAGAACTACGGGCCATGCGATTAGAAGAGCGCCAAATGGATGATCGCGTGAGTTCAGACACCATTACTGCGGGCTTAATGAGTTATTCAGAGCGTGGTCAGGATTATATCGACGAGCTGAACCAAATGATCCGCATCAACCAGCCGATTATTGAAGAAGTACAGAGTGCTTGGTTAGATGTCGGTATTTAAGTCTACCTAGCCTGCACTGAATAGCAAAAAAGCCGACTCTGAGAGTCGGCTTTTTTGATCAGGCAGCGCCAGTTATCACGCATTCGCTACCTGAATCACCTGAATTTGCTCAGCGTCTTCGTCTTCAGTTTGAAACGAGTGCGACCCTGGCAAAGTAGGCTGGTCAAACGCGGTGTCGCCATGCGTTTGGGCGGTTGCGCTGGCTTGAGCGAAGTCGAATAATGTTGGGTCCGCCAAATGCGATGGCACCACGTTCGTTAAGGCTTTAAACATGCTCTCAATTCGGCCTGGATATTGTCTATCCCACTGACGCAGCATTTCTTTAATTTGCTTACGCTGCAGGTTTTCCTGCGAGCCGCATAAATTGCACGGAATGATAGGGTAGCCTTGGGCTTGAGCGTAACGCTCAATGTCTTTTTCTTTGACATACGCAAGTGGGCGAATCACCACATGCTCGCCGTTATCGCTGACCAACTTAGGCGGCATAGATTTCAGCGAACCGCCATGAAACATATTTAAAAACAGAGTTTCCAGCATATCATCACGATGATGCCCAAGAGCAATTTTCGTCGCCCCCAGCTCTTTGGCCGTGCGATATAAAATACCACGACGTAAGCGCGAGCATAGTGCGCAGGTTGTTTTACCTTCTGGCACTTTTTCTTTCACAATTGCGTAGGTATTTTCTTCAACTATTTTATAGTCAACGCCAAGCTTATCCAGATACTCAGGCAGCACGTGCTCTGGAAAGCCAGGTTGCTTTTGATCGAGGTTGACTGCCACAATAGAGAATTGAATAGGCGCCACTTTCTGCAAATACTGCAAAGTAGTTAACAGGGTGTAGCTGTCCTTACCACCTGACAAGCACACCATCACCTTATCGCCGTCTTCAATCATACCGAAGTCGCCGACTGCTTGACCGGTCTGGCGGCGAATCCGCTTTTCCAGTTTGTTGATACTATATTGCTGCTTTGCTTCAGTGGACATGGTGCACCCAATGCCTGCGTTAACTCAAAATGGGCGCTAGTATACCTAGCTCAAGTGCCACTGACAATTTACTCACCCTGTATCCGTGATTAATTTACTGGTGAAGTAAATCCTTCCGGCTTAATTGCTAACACGTCACAGTTAAGTTGCTCAATGACATGCTCAGCCGTATTGCCAAGCAGCGCTGCAGTAAACCCGGTTCGGCCAATAGTGCCTATTACCACGAGCTCAGCGTCAATGTCTTGGGCAAGCGCTGGAATCTGATCCTCGGCTAGACCTTCTTTGACATGCAGGTGGTGGTGGGACAGATTCCTCTCATTGGCAAGCTTCGAAAGCGATTCAGCATGGTACGTGCGAACGTTAGCTTGGTAGTCACTGGTATCGAATTCAGGAATTTCAATCGCCATATTGAGTGGTGCACTTGGGTAGCAATTGATGACATGCAGTTCAGCGGTAAGCTGCTGCGCCATATGGTCAGCTGCGGTTAGGATACGTTGGTTGAGGGACTGGTGCGCACTGTCTTCGGCACCGGCATTAACCGCCGCAATGATTTGACCGTTGGGTGGCCATTCATGTTCTTTGACTAAAAGCACTGGGCAAGGCGCTTTGCGCAATAAATGCCAATCGGTGGGTGTAAATAATACGCTTTGCAATTTATCGTGACGCCGCGTGCCTTTGATAAGCAAATCATGCTGACCTTGAATGCAGCATTTGATGATGGCTTCAAACGGGCGGTGATGCCAGACCACTTGGATATCGATGCTTAAGTGGCGGGTATCATACTGGGTCAGTAATTCATCAACCCAAGCTTTACGCTCTTCAACTAACGCGGCGCGCATATTCTCACGCTCCTGACCCGATAACATGGTGGTCATTTCGTAAGAAAAATCATAGATAGACACGAACAAGGTGAGCGAGGCTTGCTCCATTCTGGCTAAGCGTATAGCGCGCGCCAACGCATTTTGCTGTTCTTGATGCGGGTCTAAAACAACCAATAAGCGCTGATACATAATGCCTCCGACGGTATATAACTCGTTATAAGCATAGTGTAGCTGCAGCCAGTTTGCTAGGGAGTTAAACAGCTACGTAATTGCACGCCGGCTAGCTGTTGTAGTGCATCGATTTGCTGCAGCAGAATAAATTTACCATCTACTTGGATAACACCTGATTTGTGCAGTTTACTCAGTAATCGACTGACGGTTTCAACGGTCAGCCCTAAAAAGTTACCGACTTCAGCGCGGGTCATACTGAGGCGAAATTCTTTGCTAGACAGACCGCGGCTTTTAAAGCGTTCAGAAAAATCTAACAGGAAGGTCGCTAAGCGCTGCTCGGCATTTTTGTTGTTTAGCAATGACAGCATTTGCTTGTCGGCACTGATTTCTGAGCTCATTAAGCGCATTACCTGACGTCTCAATAATGGCAATTGGTCGCTTAACTTTTCTAAACTTTGAAAAGGAATCTCACAGACCATGGAGGTTTCCAACGACTCCGCGAACGAGGTGTAGGTTGGACTATGGATAGAATCAAAGCCAATTAAATCACCAGGCAGGTGAAACGCGGTAATTTGAGCGTCACCGTCATTACTGACAGTAAAGCTTTTAAAGCTACCAGAGCGCACCGCATATAAGGCTTTAAGAGGCTGACCCGCTTGAAATAGTTGCTCGCCTTTACGATAGGGTCGCTTGCGCTCGATAATGTCATCTAATTTATCAAGTGATAAATTGTCTAACGTATACGGCAAGCATAATTGGCTAATGCTACAGTTTTGGCAATTAATATTATTATTCCATGCACGTTCTGACATATCCGTTCCTTCAGCGACAACAAGTAATTTAAGCAAGTTTTATTGGGGTAAAGGCGTATCCAGCAGCATTCATGTTCATAATTGCTGAACGGCGATAGCTGCGGTCACTATTCCGTAGCCTATCATGAGTATTCCTGCGACCCAACGAAAACCAGAAGTGCGCACGAATTGGCTTAGTTTGCGGCTAAACAAGCCTAAGATCAACATCGAGGGCAGGGTGCCTACGCCAAATGCCAACATGGTGGCGGCGCCGCTAAGTGGAGAACCGCTCAATGCGGCCCAAGCCAGCGCGCTATACACCAGGCCGCAAGGTAACCAGCCCCACAACATGCCTGCAATAAATAGTTTGTGCGTGGACGCATTGGGTGGAAAATGGCGGGTGAGCGGTTGCAAGCGGCGCCACAGAATGGCGCCAATGCGTTCAAGAAACGTTAATACCATCCAAACTCGGGTAATATACAGCCCGAGTAATACCATCATGATACCAGCGACAAGACGTAACCAAATTAAGCCATCTTGGTGGATAGTTGTAGTTGCGAGCACTGCGGCGCCAACGATACCTCCCGCTATGGTATAGGACGTCAGGCGGCCAAGATTATACATCAGTAAACGCCAACCGTTCTGACTGTATCCCATCGCCCCAGCGAGCCCACCGCACATGGCTAAGCAATGACCGCTGCCAGCTAGCCCCATAACCAGCGCCGCCAGCCAGTCAAGGTTATGCATCAGGCGTATTCGCTTTATCAGCTTCGTCTTTATCGACGTCTTTAGCGTGCTGGGATTTCTTTTTACGTGGTTCTTCGTCGAGTAAAATGTTCATACCTTGACGTTCAAGGTCATCAAACTGACCGTGCTTTACCGCCCACCAAAATATCGCAATCGCAAATGCGACTAATAAAATGGCTGCGGGAACCGCGATATGCAAAATCTCCATATTAGCCTCCGCGTGGCTTGCGTAATAAACGCAGTGAGTTGCTCACCACAATCAGCGAGCTGGCTGACATGCCAAGCATAGCCCATAACGGGCCGACGTGACCGGTCACAGCCATAGGCAAGATAACCGCATTGTAACCTAACGCCCAAGTGAAGTTCTGACGAATAATACGGCGGGTTAAATGACCTGCATCGAATAAACGCTGCAGTGCATTCAAGCGTCCATTCAGTATCACGCCATCACTCCCGGCTTGCGCTAGCTCAGTCCCTGAAGCGAACGTAAGTGACGCGTCGGCTTGAGCAAGCACTGGCGCGTCATTAATGCCGTCACCCACCATCATCACAGGCGCGTGCTGCTGCAGTTGCTGGACAATCTCCAACTTATCCGCCGGTTTCAGTTGAGCATGCACATGCTCAATACCCAAAGTGTTAGCAAGTGCTTGAGCGCGTGCGTGGTTGTCACCGGTCAGCATGACGACATCAATATTCTGACGTTTAAACCAGTCCACCATGGCTTGAGCGTCAGCGCGCAGCTCGTCATCCACCTGAAAAGCCGCGATAATACCGCCACGGTCAGCCAAAAACACATTCGCGTGGGGTAATGGTGAGTCTGCGCCTGGATGCCACTGACGGATAAAATCGAGACTACCGATACGGTAATCTTGTTCTTGGTAAAAAGCCGTCAAACCTGCGCCTGGCTGATTATCAACCTGAGTCACCGGCAGGGTTGCCGCCGACTGTTGCTGAAATGGGCGGGCCAGGGGATGCTCGGAATACTGCTCAATACTGGCTGCCAATTGCATCACTTGCTCGGCGTTTAAGTGCGCTGAGGTACCCTCACTAAACCAGTGATTGACTATATTAAAACGACCTTGGGTGAGCGTCCCAGTTTTATCCAAGCACAGTGTTTTTATGTTGGGCAGCAGCTCTAAAATAGCCGCGTTTTTCAGTAAAATGCCGCCACGATTTAAGCGGTTGATTGCACCTGACATGGCCGTTGGCGCCGCTAGTCCGAGTGCACAAGGACATGTGGCGACAAGTACCGCAAGGGTTATCCAAAATGCGTCCTCTGGCGACAAAAACATCCAACTCGTAAAAGTGATGCTCGCAACTAGCAGGGTGCCAACCACAAAGTAACGCCCAACGATATCGGCTAAGCGCGCAAATTTTGGTTTTTGCTCCATGGCGGTGTCTTGCAATGAGACAATGCTGGATAGCAAGGTGTCTTGATGGGTGCCTGTTACGCGTAATTCAATCGGGGATTCTTGGTTAATTGTACCAGCGTACACCTCGTCGCCTTCAGCTTTAGCTACAGGGCGACTTTCACCTGTTAACAAAGCTTCATCTGCCCACGCCTTGGCACTGAGCAGTACGCCATCAACGGGAATTGGGTCGCCGGGCTTAACCCGAATGACATCATCTACCTGCAAATACTTAACCATGACTTGCTGCCAAGTATCGGAATCGCTGTTATCGTCATCTATATTGCGACGTTCTGCAATGGCGGGAATTAGTTTCATTAAGTTGGCTGCATTGGCAATCGCACGATGCTTTGCTAGCAACTCTAAATAGCGGCCGCAGAGTAGTAAGAATGCAAACATGGAGACACATTCATAGTAGATTTCGCCGGTATCAAAAATAGTCGCGTAAAAACTCGCAACAAAAGCGAGTAACATGGCGAGAGAAACGGGCACGTCCATGTTCACGGTTCGTGCTCGTAACGCACGGATAGCATTAGCAAAAAATGGCTGACAGCTATACACGATCACCGGCGCGGTGAATAATAACGATACCCACCAAAAGTACAGCCGATGCATGTCATCAATGTCGTCATAATACAGCCCAAATGCGACCATCATGGTCTGCATTGAGGCCAGCCCCGCAATGCCTAAGCGTAAAATATAACTGCGGCGCTTCTTTTCGAAAGTTTGCTCAAGGTCAGCTTGCTGAAAGGGAAGGGCGCGATAACCAATTTGATGAATCGCAGCAATGATGTCGCTCAGCTTCAGCGCGCTGGGCTGCCATTTAACATTCACCCGATCAGTGGTGGCATTGACCACTACATGCTGCACGCCAGTCAGCCCGAGTAATTGGCGTTCAATGAGCCAGGCACAAGCCGCGCACGTCATGCCATCAACCGCCAGAGTGACTTCTTTGCGGTTTGCATTGTCATCACTGCGCACAAATTCACGCTGAATATCAGGGTCGTCGTAGCTCTTAACTTGCTCGTTGAGCGTTTGCAAGGCATCAGGCACCAAAGCTTGCGGCACGCCGTCCGCATCGACCTGACGAAAACGATAAAAGTGGGTAAGGCCTTGTTCAACAATGGTTTGTGCCACAGTTTGACAACCGTAGCAACACATCGGCTGAGACTCGCCCTCGACATCAACGTGGAGGTTAATACCGCGCGGAATTGGCTGATGGCAATGAAAACAGGCTTCGGGAGCCACTGAGCGTATCGCTGAACTCGCCATAAGTGAACTATATTCCGTAGTTCACTGGCTCTAGCAGCAGCGCATCGACGTGCGGCAACTGAAAATTATGCGCAACGCGCCAAGTTTGGTCGTAAGGTTCGATAATAATACGCCAATGACCACTTATTTCACGCGGTAACGTGGTGCGATACCAACCATCGCCGGCGTGGGGTACACGTAAGTCGATATCTTTGGCGTCCAGGGTGGGGTGGTACAGCACGACATGCAGTGCTGTGCGTTGTTCAGGCTCAAACTCAGTAAATCGAAACGCCAGCTCATCGCCATTAAAAAAGGCTTCAAACGCAATGCCTAATTCTATCGCTCTGGCTTCACGATTGAGCTGCAGGTTAATTGCACGCCCTTCGTTGTAGTAGTCATCAACCACCATAGAAGTTGGGTTGTTATAGATCAGGATCGCAGTTGCGACACACGCAGAAATAACCGCTACTTTGGCACCAATCAGCCACCAAACCCAGAAGTGCTTATACCATGGGGCGTTATCTTGAACTTGAGCTTGCATCTACGACTACCTCTTTTGACTACAACCATAGTGAAACAAAGGCTAAACCTTTAGCACACTTGGCTTCTTGATGAACACAAGGCCCCAAAAGGGGCCCTGTTGACTTAACTTCCATGTAAGTTAGGTACTTAACTAGTTGTTTAAGCTATATATATAGCCAGACAAAATCTGCACCTTGTCTTCACCTAAAATGCTATCCCAACGTGGCATCACACCGTTACGACCATGCCGCAAGGTTTCTTCGATAGCACGTTGCGAGCCACCGTACAGCCAAACGTTATTGGTCAAGTCAGGAGCACCCAAAGCAGGGTTACCTTTACCATTCATACCATGGCATGCGGCACAGGTGACAAAGTTTGCTTCGCCAGCGCGAGCTAAGTCGCGATCGACATTACGACCACTTAGACTCAACACATAAGCCGCCATTTCACGAATACCTTGCTCACCTAATTGGTCTGCAAACGCTGGCATTTCAGCAACGCGACCTTGCATCAGTGTGTGCTTAATATCTGCTGGGCTGCCGCCCCAGTTGAAGACACCGTCGGTCAGATTCGGGAAGCCGATACCGCCGCGTGCATCCGAACCATGGCATTGCGCACAGTTTTGTAAAAACAGGCGTTGGCCAACTCGTAATGCATCGCTGTCCTGGGCAATTTCTTCAATGGTTTGGTTTGCATAACTGGCAAATAGTGGGCCATACACTTCGTCAGCACGAGCGCGTTCACGCACATACTGGACTAAACGGCCTTCTTCCAAAGCTTGTTGGGTCTGACGCTCCGAGTCTTCCAGCGAGAGCACATGCTGGTTTGAACTCGACCAACCAAGTAGCCCCTGAAAATTACCCAAACCCGGGTAGAAGGCTAAGTACAAGAATGCCCAACCAAGACAGATCCAGAATAAGTACGTCCACCATTTCGGTAGTGGGTGGTTGAGTTCGGTAATACCGTCGAACTCATGGCCCATGCTCTCGCCTTCTTCTACATCGGTGTAGTTCTTCATGTTCCACTTGAGTAACACAATCAGTGCTATTAAATGGCCCAAGGTTAGAACAATTATCCATCCACTCCAGAAGCTACTCATCGCTCTTTGACTCCCGTTTCTGGTCTTGATCTTTGCCTTTTACTTGTTTGTCTTCCTCGAAAATCGAGTTGGCGTCATGATCAAACTTAGCTTTATTGCGGCCGCTGTATGCCCAGATAATCACGATGATGATTACTGCGAACACTAACAGCGTGTAATATGCGTTAAACGTTGCTCCATCCATAGTCACTACCTCAAAGCATGGCCAAGTGATTGTAAGTAAGCAATTAACGCTTCCATTTCAGTCCGTCCAGCTACGTCTTCTTGTGCATTGGCAATGTCTTCGTCGGTGTAAGGCACGCCAAATCGACGGAAGGTTTCCATTTTACGCGCAGTTAAACGACCGTCTAATGTACGCTCAGCTAACCAAGGGTAGGCCGGCATATTCGATTCTGGTACTACCGCACGTGGGTCCATTAAGTGAACGTAGTGCCACTCATCGGAATAACGACCACCCACGCGAGCCAAGTCAGGACCAGTCCGCTTAGAGCCCCATAAAAATGGGTGTTCCCAAACTGATTCACCGGCTACCGAATAGTGACCATAGCGCTCTGTTTCAGCCCGGAAAGGGCGGATCATCTGACTATGACAACCAACGCAACCTTCGCGAATGTAGATATCACGACCTTCGAGCTCTAATGCGGTATACGGACGCAAGTTTTTGACCGGCTCATTCACCTGCTGTTGGAACAGCAGGGGAGTGATCTCAACCAAGCCACCGATAGAAATCGCGATGATTGACAGCACCGCGAACCAACCAACGTGCTTCTCAACTAACTCATGTCTATTTTTCTTCATGACTCAGTGACTCCTTAAACTGATTGCGCCGCTGGCAGTGGCTCGCTTGGGCGAACTTTATCACTGCGAATAGTTTTATAGGTGTTGTAAGCCATAAGCAGCATACCTGCGACTACAAACAACCCACCTACGAAGCGCACGAAGTAGAACGGATACGAGGCCTCTAAGCTTTCAACAAAGCTATAGGTAAGTGTGCCGTCAGCGTTGACCGCGCGCCACATCAAACCTTGAGTTACGCCTGAAATCCACATCGCTACGATATACAACACCACACCAATTGTGTGTAACCAGAAGTGGGTGTTAATCAGCTTAATACTGTACATACGCTCGCGTTCGAACAACACCGGAATCAAATGATAGATAGCGCCGATACTGATCATTGCGACCCAACCCAGTGCACCAGAGTGAACGTGGCCGATAGTCCAGTCAGTGTAGTGAGACAATGCGTTGACCGACTTGATCGCCATCATTGGGCCTTCGAACGTCGACATGCCATAGAATGACAAAGACACGATCAGGAAGCGCAACACAGGGTCGGTGCGTAATTTATGCCAAGCACCTGACAAGGTCATAATACCGTTGATCATGCCGCCCCAGGAAGGTACGAACAGAACCACTGACATCACCATGCCGACAGACTGTGCCCAGTCAGGTAATGCTGTGTAGTGAAGGTGATGCGGGCCCGCCCAGATGTAGATTGAAATCAATGCCCAGAAGTGGACCACCGACAAGCGATACGAATATACCGGGCGCTCAGCTTGTTTTGGTACGAAATAATACATCATACCCAGGAAGCCCGCGGTCAATAAGAAGCCGACCGCATTGTGTCCATACCACCATTGCATCATGGCATCGACGGCACCAGAGTAAATTGAGTATGATTTAGTGAACGACACTGGCACCGCTAAGTTATTACCGATATGCAGCATGGCTACGGCAATAATAAAGGCACCATAAAACCAGTTCGCTACGTAAATGTGCGAAGTGCGTCGGATGGCTAACGTACCGAAAAATACGATAATGAACGCGATCCAAACAATTGCGATAAGAATCGAAATTGGCCACTCGAGCTCTGCGTATTCTTTGCTGGTTGTCATACCTAACGGCAGCGTTATCACCGCTAAGACGATAACCGTTTGCCAACCCCAGAACGTAAACGCGGCAAGTTTGTCCGAGAATAGACGGACTTGACAGGTTTTCTGTACTACGTAGTACGCAGTTGCGAACAGGGCGCTGGTACCAAACGCAAAGATCACTGCGTTAGTGTGCAGTGGCCGTAAGCGCGAGTACGTCAGATAAGGAATGTCAAAATTGAGGGCAGGCCATACTAACTGTGCTGCAATCAGCACACCTACGGCCATGCCTACAATCCCCCAAATAATGGTCATCACAGCGAACTGTTTAACCACCTTTAAATTGTAGTCGTTATGTTGTGGAATAGTCTGGCTCATCACTTAATAGTCCGATACCGTTGAAAAACAGCACCATATTACGGTTTTTATGTGCGAAAATATAGCGCAAGGAGCCGAAATAATGATTTCCATCAATAAGCGGGACAGTATATGAACAATAGCGTTGCAAATATGTTTCAGCACCATGTTCGAGTCGCATGTATAGCGATTTCTCGTGCGCTATTGCTGTGCCCGTTCATCATAATTATTTCAGCCTGCCATCCTGACGTTGGCGATTTTAGCAAAAATCCTATCTGCCAACATCCGCAAAAAAATAATGAGTACTGTAGCTTTACTCTGGGTGAACAGACATTTTGGCTCTCAGCGAGCGACCCAGAGATGCCGATTGAGCGTGGCGTTGAAGTTTTTCTGCAAAGTGATCAGGAAATTGAACAATTATCGGCTGAAATTCGAGGGGTAAGCATGTACATGGGCCGTTTACCCGTTCAGTGGCGCCAAGTAGATGCAACGACCTGGCGCACTCAGATTATGTTAGGGGCCTGTACCGACCCATATATGATTTGGCAGTTACGCCTCAGCATTCATGGGGCTGATAGCGAACAGCTGGAGCAAAAAGACATTTTGTTCCAGTCGTATATTCCCAATAATTAATCGGTTTTAAATTGACTAACCAGCTTCGCCAAATCTTGACTACTCTCACTCAATGCGCGGCTTAACTCAATGAGTGAGCCATTATTGCGCTCATTATCATTGGTCAAATCACTAATGTCAGAGACGCTCTCGTTGACCTCCATGGTGACGCGACTTTGTTCGTCTGTGGCATTGGCAATCTGCAAATTCATCGCTGAAATATCTGCAACCGAGTTACGTATGTTGGCAATCGCAGATTCGGCCTGTACGGTTTCGTCGCGGGTGGTTGTTGAGGCTTCTTGCACACTATAAATCACCGCGGATACTTGGCTAATCGCCTGCTGAATGCTTTCCACCAACTGACTTATTTCTTTGGTTGAATCTTGCGTGCGTGTGGCTAATGTGCGCACTTCGTCAGCAACAACGGCAAAACCGCGGCCCGCCTCACCAGCACGCGCCGCTTCAATCGCGGCATTTAACGCCAGTAGGTTGGTTTGCTCTGCAATCGTCACGATAACATTCAAAATGTTACCAATTTTGTCTGAGCCTTGTTGCAAGTTTTGGGCTTGCTGTGAAGCACGCTCCAGTTGCTTGGTTAAGTCTTCTACGTGAGCCACTGTCTGGTGCACAATGGTCGCTGAGCGTTTAGCTTCTTCGTCCGCTTGATTGGCTGAATCTGCTGCGTCGCGGGCATGGTTTGCCACTTCCGATGCCGAGGCGGAAAGTTCGGTAATGGCCGTCGCCACCGAATTGGTTTGCGTCTGTAGTTGCCCGCTGAGCCCTGCACTGGTGTCGGTCAGCTGGTTTAGACGCTGGGCTGCTTCTTGTTCGTGCTGGGCGCTTTCCTGCACCGCAATGACGAGCTTTCTAATTTTGCTGACAAAATTGTTAAAGCTGGCACCTAACTGGGATATTTCATCGCGCCCAGTAGCGTCTAAACGATGGGTGAGGTCGCCTTCGCCTTCCGCAATGTCATGTAATGCGGCGATGGTGTGCCTAAGCGGTCGTACGATTGAGCGGATAATGACCACAAATACAATAAGAAGCGGAATTGACAGTGCGGTAGCAAACAGCGCTAAGCGCCAAAACTGGGTGAGCAATTGACTGGAGACATCATTCAAATAGACGCCACTGCCAATCACCCAGTTCCAGTTATCAAAGCGAATGACACGGGTAATCTTGGGCACTAGTTCACTACTACCGGGCAGCTCCCACATATACTCAACGGTTGCCCGGGTGTCAGATTCGGTGCGCTCTAACATGAGCTGAAATAAGGGGGTGCCTTGAGGATCTGTAAAACCGACCACATTGCGTCCGCGCTGGCCAGAGAATGGATGTTGAATCAGCACACCGTCGCGATTTAAGGTGAACATATATTCATTGCCTTCATAGCGAATGCCATCCAGGCGAGCTATGGCACCTTGTTGTGCGGCTTCTTCACTCATTTGCCCACTACGAAAGCGCTGGTAGTAATCCGCAACGATGGTAATTGCAGAATCGTTGAGTGCATCGAGCTTGGCGCGTTCAGCATCAATAATCATGCTGCGTAAACTCACCAACATAAATAGAACCATTAACGCGGTTCCTCCAGCCGCAATCGCAAGTAGTGTCAGTAATCGTTGGCTAATCGTCATTTTTGCTAACCATGCCATATACTATTCTCCTAATTATTCTACGGTAGCTAGTTTGTTTACCGGCAGACAGATATTTTTGTTAGTCTAGTGTGCATTAGGTGGCCACTACCGTTATTGTCCTCGTTCATGCTCGCAGGTAACGGCTCGGATAGTGTCGTCTCATTTACTTTATTGTCAGGAACACAGAATGCAAACAAAAAATATACAATATCTTATCGCTATCGGCTGCGCCGCCATTTCCTTGAGTGCATGCTCCGATGAGGGTGCAGCGCACGATACCCCTGACGTTGATGCCGCAACCACGTTCGCGCAAGCGCAAAGTGAGCTCGTTGCGGACTTAAAAGTGATTTATGTACCAGCTCCAGGATTTGCCTACCTGAATGAGAACGAGGAACTGACGGGTGTAGCGGTTGAAATCATGCGTGATTTTGAAGCTTGGTTTGAGCGCCATCATGGCATTCAAATGAACTTAAATTTTGTCGCCGATGAGGATTGGTCAAACATGTACGCCCGTGTCAGTCATGCGCAAGGTGGTGTGTTTGGTTTGGGTAATGTAACTATTACCCAAGAGCGTCGCAGCGAACTGCAGTTTTCACCGCCTTATTTATACAATGTGGCGGTTTTAATTACCCCAAATGACATCGAGACGATCACGTCACCTGAGATGTTTGCCAGTGTGGCAGAAGCTTTAGAGCCGTTAGCATTCGCCGGCACCTTACATGAAGTAAGAATTCGCGAGTTGCGTGATACCCATCAGCCAAATCGTCAACTTGCACGGGTGAACACCAATCAAGCCGTGATTGATGGTGTGGTAAGTGGGCATTACAGCTACATTGACGCGTATAATTATTACCGCGCAGTAGAGCAGGGCACGGCCATTAAGCATCATCCAGAATTTAACTTAGACGGCGAGCAGTTTGGTATTATTATGCCGCACACCAATGATTGGGGCACACTGATGACCGCCTTTTTTGCAGCTGAGAGTGGTTACCTCACCACGTCACGATATGAACAACACCTGCGCACGCACTTAGGTGACGGCGTTGCCGATATCTTATTACAGGCCGCACCGAGATAGACGGCTTGTAGGTGAATGTAAGTAAGGTGTAAAGGCCGCATCCGTTTTGAAAGCGCCTAGCGTATAACATGGTGAATCAACGATGAGAGGGTATTACCATGTTAAACAAACGTACATTAGGTATTTCAAGTATTGCAGCATTAGTCGCAGCTTCAGTGTCTTTCTCAGCATTAGCACACAACCACGGCGGCGGTTATGATAATGACAAGAAAGACATTGTTAGTTTGGCGAAAGAAGATGATCGTTTTTCTACGTTAGTCACGGCATTGGAAGCCGCCGGTATGCAGGATGCATTGGACAAAGACGGTGAATATACCGTATTTGCACCTACTAACGATGCGTTTGACGCGTTACCTGAAGGCGCACTCGAAGCGCTTTTAGATGACACCGATCAGTTGCGTGCAGTGTTAAGCTATCACGTGGTAGGTGACAAAATCATGGCGGAAGACGTACCGTCAGATGAAACCACGATTGACACCTTAGGTGGGCCAGTTCGTGTCGTGGCAAGCTACGGTACTGTGATGGTTGATACAGCCACGGTCACGTATGCAGATATCGAAGCGAGCAATGGCGTGATTCACGCAATCGACACAGTGATTATCCCAACGGATTACTCAGCACGTTAAGCACTTGCTTCATCGCGTAAATTCTAACTAAAGCCAGCGCAAGCTGGCTTTTTATTTGTGCGCCAGGCATAAGTGGGAAGGTCACGCGCATTACCCTGGGAGGTCTGTTGCTTTGCTTAAAGCTACTGATGCTGTGAGGTATCAGGATGGAGCAGCAGAAGTCAGCCGAGGCCGTAGTAGGCTGGTCACCGCTAGCTGAAGGGCTGAACATAGGTTATGAATCGGAGCCTGTTGATTCGATGATGTTACATACCACAGCAAGAGCGATATGCTCACCCGACCCAAACCGCAAGGCCAGAAGCCTGCGCGGGACGGTCAGGTTGTGCAGTGCTTCACGGCATCAACAAGAGCAACTCCGAGCGGGGCTGATATGGACGTAATGTCAGCGATAACTGAACGGTCAAATATGCTGCAAGCTTATCAACGAGTGGGCCGGAACAAAGGCGCACCGGGGGTAGACGGTGTGACCACAGATGCGTTGAAAGGCTATCTGCAAACCCACTGGCAGCATATCAAACAACAACTGCTGGAGGGCAGCTATCGACCACAACCGGTGCGTAAGGTAGAGATACCCAAGCCCGGCGGAGGCATGCGGATGCTGGGCATCCCATGCGTACAGCGCCTGAAGCTTCAGGTCAATCGTGAAAAGAGTGCGGCCGACAGGCCTTGGAAGCGCAGCTTCCTTGGCTACACGGTGTGTAGTCGGAACTATAACATCCGACTCAAAGTTGCTGATAAGAGCGTGAAACGCCTTAAAGGCAACATCAAAGCGCTACTGCGAATGGCTAAAGGCTGGAGCATCCGCAGAACGGTGAACGAACTCGCACCCAAACTGCGTGGCTGGATAAACTACTTCCACCACGCAGACGCCAAAGGCATCTTCAATGAACTGGATGGCTGGCTTCGTCGCCATTTAAGGAAGATACTCTGGCGACAATGGAAACGGGGATTAACTCGTGCGCGGATGTTGATGCGGCTCGGTATTGCCGAGAAACGTGCAGTCCTGAGTACCACCAATGGGCGCGGCTCATGGTGGAACGCAGGTGCGTCGCACATGAATCAGGCATTACCGAAGAAGTTGTTTGATAGACTGGGCTTGATATCGCTGATGGACAGCTACCATCAGCTCAAATGTAACCTATGAACCGCCGTGGTACGGAACCAATGGGATGGACTCTTCCTCACCTAACCGGCATCGATGTGCCAAAATGGTGAGTAGGTTAAAAACCATCACAACTATGAGGAGAAGTCCAGATGACCATTATCCGTGTCGGTGTTGATATTGCAAAGTCTGTCTTTCATGTTCATGGCGCAGATCGTCAGGGTAAAACCTGCTGGCAAGGAAAATATTCACGCAGCAAATGGCTGGATGCTATCAGTAATAAAGCACCTGCCGGTGCTGAAATCGGCATGGAGGCCTGTGCCTCTTCTCATCACTGGGCGCGTGAGTTGCAAAAGCGTGGTTATCGGGTTCGGTTGATTGCCGCTCAATTTGTTAAACCCTATGTCAAAAGTAACAAGAATGACCGTGTTGATGCTGAGGCCATCTGTGAAGCCATGAGTCGCCCCAACATGCGCTTTGTCACCCCAAAATCGGTTGAGCAGCAGGATATCCAGGCCATGCATCGCATTCGGGAAGAACTGGTTGCTCAGCGCACGGCCAAGGCTAACCAAATTCGTGGATTGGTCGGTGAATACGGCATTATTGCTCCTATTGGCATTCATCAGCTGAGACTTGCCCTGCCCAACTGGTTAGAAGATGCAGAAAATGGTCTCACTTATCCTTTCCGGCAATTGCTGAGCGATCTCGCAGAAGACCTTCGCTATCTTGATGGTCGTGTTCAAAAGCTGGATGAACAAATCCGTGAGAGCGTTCAATGTGATCCGGTTGCTAAGCGTTTAATGACACTGCGCGGTGTTGGTCCCTTAATTGCCAGCGCCCTTTCAGGAGCACTTGGCGATGGAAAAGCCTTTAAAAAAGGCCGTGATTTTGCAGCCTCTCTGGGATTGACGCCCAGACAACATAGTACTGGTGGCAGCGATCGACTATTGGGCATTAGCAAACGGGGTGACAGCTATTTACGCAAATTACTGGTGCATGGGGCAAGAGCAGTATTGCGACATGCGACCAACAAAGAAGATGGCCTGAGTCGCTGGTTAAAAGGCCTAGCTTCCAGGAAACACACCAATGTGGCGGTGGTCGCTTTAGCCAACAAAACAGCTCGTATTGCTTGGGCTTTAATTTACAAGAAAGTTGATTATGACGAAGCTCTGGCAGCGGCTTGAGTGTTCGATTGTAGATAGCAACAAAACAAAGCGTTAAACAGGAGTCATAACTCACCACGATTGCGTGGCACTTTGATTGATGGCGAACAGGTCGAACCGGCACTGGAAAAACCCTTTGCATGCGGAGAGCCTTGAGCTCGTGGAGCCAATTGGGAGCCAGTGCGCGAATAGCCCATCAGGGTCCGATGCCTTGCAACGGCATCATTAATGAGACCGGATACACGTAGGCAGTCGTACCTTTGCTTCGATCAAACAAAGTGCTTGCAATAGAGGAGGAGTCCATACACGTATGCCCGGTGGTGTGAGAGGACGGAGGCCGTGAGGCCTCCTCCTACTCGATTGTATCCTCAGAGCACATACCAGTACAAAATAATAAGCTATGCGCTAGCCAATTTGGTAATATAGCGGCGGCGCGAAAAGCAGTCTATATTGAAAGGAGTTCAGTTCATGCAGCATTCCGAGGACATCATGGTGTCTCAGCCTTCCTTGTTGCCCGCCTTACCTGGTATGTTGGCAAAAGCCGTCCCTACTGTTGCCCGTAACGGCAAAGTGGATGACGCGCTGGAAAATATTCAAGGTCATTTTGCGGTTGAATCCATCGACGTTGATGTACTTCGCGCTTATAAACAGCAATTTGTAGGTTTAGTTAGCGAATATCCGTTAACCTTTTTCTACCTGATTGCACAGCGAGCTCATTTGGCCATGATGTTAGACAAACGCTTTCCGTGGCCGATTTTGGGTATGGTGCATGTCGCCAACAAAATGCAATGGATCATGCCGTATCAGGCAGAATTGCCGCTAACACTCAAAGTCGACATTCAAATTCCACCTCGTGCTGGTACTCGTAAGCGTGTGCGCTTATTGTACGTGGTGGAGTTTTTGCAAAATGACCATAGTATTTTGCGTTGTGAAAGTACCTATCAAGTTGGTAGTGGTGGTAAATCGCCGACTAATCGACGTTTGGCTCAGGAACAACTTGATTTGTCTGCATGGGAGCAATTGGATATCTGGCATTTAGATGCTGCTAGCGGGCGTCGATATGCGCGTTTATCTGGTGATTACAACCCGATTCACTTACATCCGTGGCTATCACGCTGGTTCGGCTTTAGTCAGCCAATTATACATGGCATGTATTCTGTTGCTCGCATCCAAGCCGATATTGAGCGTCATTATGGCAAACCAGTGCAACAGATGGACGTAATGTTTAAGCGCCCAATGGCTTTGCCAACTGAAGGCGTCAGCCATATTCATCCTGCCACCGCAAAATTATGCGTCAGCGATGCGCAAGGTGAAAAAAGTTACCTGGACGGTGTATTCCACCTGTAACAGAACCTACTGTATCGCTGGGGCTAGTTGGTGGCTCCGGCGAAGTAGGGCAATACGGTATCCTCTATATAGCGGTGTTGGCGTTGTAAATAACGGCCATTTGACGGTGGGTATGGGCTTGATGTCATCGCTATGCTCAAATCCAATTGCGGGATAACATAGATCAGCTGTCCACCGTATCCTCTGCCATAAAATGCTTGAATATCGCCAAATTGGTAGGAAAACCAGCCTAAACCGTACGGATCGTCCGTGTATACTGATTGTGTTCTCGGGCGAAAACTTTCATCTATCCAGCTTTCACTGACCACACGCTGCCCGTTGGCGATACCTTTATCCAAATACAACTGACCAAACCAAGCTAACGCATGCGTTGACATCATCATGTCATTGCCACCAAAGGTGACACCTTCAGGCGCCTGTTGCCACGGATAAATTCTGACATTCAGCGGCGTGCCCAACCAATCACGGGTTAACTCAAACAAGTTCTTACCGGTTTGTTCCTGCAATATGGCTGAGAGAATGTGGCTGTTACCCGTTGAATACAGCATGTCACCACCTGGCTCATCAACCATTGGCCGGGTGAGGGCGTATTCAGTCCAATTTGGGCTATTGACCCAAGTGCCATAATGCTGGCCTGAAGTACGCTGCAAGCCCGACTGCATCGACAGTAAGTGTTCAATGGTAATTTGGCTTAAATCAGCGGGTGGATTGCCAGGCATGTGCTCGCCGAGCACGTCACTAATGGGTTGGTCTAAGCCACTTAAATAACCTTTATCAATCGCGATGCCGGTTATGAGTGAAATGACAGATTTAGACACAGACTTAATGTTGGCAGCTTCCGTAGGCGCAGGCCCGCGATTGTGGTATTCGAAAGCGACGGCACCTTGATGCAGGATCACGATGTTATGCAAGCGTTCAAGGCGGTCGACACCTTGAGACAACGTATCATCAGACACTTCAGCAATTGCTGATGCGGATAGGCTTGGGCTTATCACAACGACGAGTGTAGTTAGCAGTTTCAAAAAACAGCTCCTTATAATTCTTTAATTATTTAAAGACTACGTCACTTTTCTTGATTGTGATTAAACCTTTACGTAAACCTGAACAAAGGTGCTTAACCAAACATATAACATATTTAACATAATATGCATTATGCGAAACCGCAGAATGTATATTAGAAGGTGTAAGACACCGCCAATATTACGGAATTTATATAGCGTCCTTCCGCCATTGGGCTGTTGGCTATCTTGCTGGATAAGCGTGAGCCTGTGAACGCGCCGAACATGCTCCAGGACTCGTTAAATCGATAATAACCGCTAACCCGCGCAAATGGATTGAACGCATCTTGGCTGCTGTATTCAGGTAAGCCGCTTAGAATTGATTCTTGCGCACTGACACCATAATAATAATCGGTGTAACCGCTGCTAATGTACGTGACACCAACAGCTGGGCTTACTTGCCAGCGCCGAAAGTCAGTTGATATCGGGTACGCATAGCTACCCGACAACCTATGGCCGTTGCCGCGAATATCTTGGCCAGCACGTAAATCAGCCACACCAAATGGCGTTCTGTATTTATAATCGATGGCTAATTCAGCGCTAAAGCTGCGGCTATCCAGCAATTGCATTTGCGCGTCGTCACTGTCACTAGGTCTGAATCGAAATGGCGCAGCGGTAACCACAATCGCCCATTCATGGGGAGAACGCTGCGCAGGCGGCGTGTTGCGTGGCTGTGGGTTCAATCGATAGCCCGCTTCGAGGCCACGAAAGTAAACGCGCTCGCCTTCGTAGCCAATTAAGGGGACAGCGAAGGTGTCGCGGTCAATACCGCGGAAACTACCGTCGGAACTAATACCTGCAACACCTAAGCTCCATTCAGCATGTGCCGTGGTAGCGAACAATGATAATCCACCGATGCACACCAAACGCTGAGTGAGTGTTTTAATACCTGAATACGTCATGTAGCTAAATCCCTGTCTGTTAAGCAAAACCTTACTGCGATGTAACACATAGTAGATACGCAGAAAGACCACAAATTGTTTATCGTCATTTTAAGCGCGCAAGGTTTGGAGCTGATTGCGAATTTGCCGTATCATACATTGACTTGATATTGATAAGGATCCGCAGTGAGCCAACACCCATCTATGCTGAATCACCCTGCCGTTTTGGAAGGCGCCCAACGTCTGTTACCTGAGCAATTAAGCAGCCCTGCTGCAAGCTGGTTAGCACAACGTCAACCAAGCAATGTGAGTGACCCTCTCGTCGGTCAACAGCGGGCGTTGGATGCCATAGCACGTGTGCAACATATTGGTGGCCACCATGCCCACGTATTTGCCGTCACGCCAAGCGGTATGGACGTTGAGCAAGTGTTCAGTGTAATAGCCGAGCGCCAACAATGGCACACCACTGATTTGCATGACTGGGTGTATTTAGTGAACCCTGACGATGGTGCTCAGCCCATTTGCATGCACCTTCCAGCGGGCAGCAGTAAAGCCATCATCGAGCGTTTATGGGCCTTACTGGATACCGAACCTGCCGATCGTGCGCCACTTTTAAACAGTCTACAAGAGCAGTTTAACTGGCCCCCGTTGACACGATACTTAGAGCGCATTCGCGATATTCCATTTGCAGAGCTGCCTGGTGACGAACTTGCAAACATTGTGGTGACACAATCCCCCGCTGTGGCATGGCGGTACTGCGCACGCGTATCTGAAGTTGATCTATTTGGGCAAATCCGGGTGCAAACTATTGCCGGTACCGTGAGCAGTGAGCTTCACCTGATTCAACCAGGCGCGTTATTAAAAGCCAATGGCGGCACTTTAGTCATTGATGCTGAACAGTTATTGCGTCAAGGTGAATACTGGCAACGACTCAAGCACATTTTAAAACGCGGCGAGTTTGTCTGGTCGGTACCCGAGCAAGCAACGTTCTACCAACCGCAACCGGTGCCGATTAAACTCAAAGTTATTTTAGCCGGTAGCCGCGCCCTACTCTCGCAGTTACGCGATTTGGACGCTGACTTTGCTAATTTATTTCCGTACTTGGCTGATTTCACTGATCACTTCTCCACCAAGCAGCATTCTGTCGCAGCCTATTTCAAATACTTAGCATACTTGCAGCAGCGCGCTGAGCACCGCCCGTTGAGTGAGCAAGCGTTGCAAGCGTTATTGGCTATTTCGTCAAGCTTCACTGAGCACCAAGATGAGCTAAGTTTAGATACCATTCGTTTACAGCAACTGTTGCAAGAAGCCGACTCAATAGCCGCCCAAGCACGCAATCAGCGTATCGAGGTGTCTGATATTGAAAGTGCTATCCAAGCCTACCACCGCCGCGAGCATTACCTTGCTGAGCTAAGCCGCCAAGGTATTCTTGAAGAACAGGTTAAAATTGATACCCATGGTGAAGTCGTTGGTCAAATCAATGGTTTAACGGTGGTGACTATGGGCGGAAGTGAGTTTGGTGAGCCATCCAGAATAACTGCGACGGTACACTATGGTGACGGCGATATTATCGATATTGAACGCAAATCGGAGCTCAGCGGCAATATTCACACCAAAGGTGTGATGATCTTAATGGCTTATTTAGCTAACTTGTTTGCGGGTAAAGACCCAATGCCGCTATCGGCGACTTTGGTGTTTGAGCAATCATATCATGAGGTTGACGGGGATTCTGCGTCAATGGCTGAGCTGTGCTGTTTAGTGTCAGCATTATCGGGTAGCCCTATTAATCAAAGCCTAGCGGTGACAGGCGCGATTGATCAATTTGGCAATGTGCAAGCCATTGGTGGCGTTAATGAGAAAATCGAGGGTTTTTTCCGGCTGTGTAAACATCGCGGCTTTCAGCCCGGCCAAGGAGTGATTATCCCCTACTCGAACCAATGTAATTTACACCTTTCCAATGAGTTGATTGAGGCGGTTGCTGCTGGTGTATTTCAAATTTATACCGTCAAACACGTGAAAGAGGCCTTTGAGTTACTGATGGATACACCATGTGGCGAAGTCGAAAGCTTTGATAAAAATACGCTGTTTGGGCGTATTCAACGCCGTATTCGGTTCGCTCAAGACGATGAGGACAGCACACCCTGGTGGCAGTTCTGGCGCAAAAGTTAACTGTTCGGAGTTGTCAGGCGTACACATGTACGCTAAGTTAGCGCCAGTTTTCTTAACCTTTGGTGCTGAATGAAACAGTCTAGTTATACAAAAGAGGAGCTTTTAGCTTGTAGTCGTGGTGACATGTTTGGTCCAGGTAACTCGCAACTACCCGCACCTAATATGCTAATGATGGATCGTGTAACCCATATGGACGACGATGGGGGCGACTATGGCAAAGGCTACGTCGAAGCTGAGTTGGATATTCATTCAGATTTGTGGTTCTTTGATTGCCATTTCCCTGGCGACCCAGTGATGCCTGGTTGTTTGGGCTTAGATGCCATGTGGCAGTTACTCGGCTTTTTCCTTGCTTGCTCGGGTGGCCCAGGTCGTGGCCGTGCACTTGGTGTGGGTGAAGTGAAATTTACCGGCCAGATTTTACCAACAGCCAAGAAAGTTACCTACCATATTCATATGAAGCGTGTGATTAAACGTTCTTTATATATGGGTATGGGTGACGGTGAAGTGCGTGTTGATGGCCGCACTATTTACACTGCGAAAGACCTCAAAGTAGGCCTCTTTACGGATACCAGCAAGTTTTAAACCCAATTGGTAATATCCAGAGTTACAACCAACAAGCCCCACATGATGTGGGGCTTGTCTTTATAAGAAATTGATAAGTAGTTAGCTAGATACTTACGGTGTGACCAGCTCTACTAGCAGGCCAACACGGGTGAATTTAACCTAGCGAAAAAGACCTTCGTTGCGCGCTTCCATCGCATCGCGCCAACCGCCGAGCCACTGAGACCGTGCGTCGCTTTGGGCATACGGGCAATACTCTTTTGAGCGCCCTCCAATCCCCGCTTTATAACCTTGTGAGTGTGCTCTTTCTAGACGGTCTCTTTTCTGTCTTTTCATGGTCACTTCCTCTTTTTTTAGCAACATATTTTCGAATTGAAAATGAGCGCTTCTCAGCAGGTCATAATGTATTGATAATGACATTTAGATGAAAGTTCAATAAAAAAAACGCCCAAATCAGGTGCGCTGTCGTAAGCGTCTGATTTGGGCGTCCTTTTTTATAGACGAAATAGGCGTATTAAGCGCGTTTCATACGACGTCTGGTAATAAGTAATGCAAACAGCGCCATAACACCAGCGACGATTGGGTGCACGCTCGCGCCCTTGCGTTCCACAACGTCTTCACCGGCGCCTTCACCACACGCAGAGCCAGAGCCTGCTTGCAAACGCACTGCGCGAAGGCGTGCAGCCACATCATCCTCACCATCTACCGGTATTGCAACGCTCGTGGTTGCAAGCGCGAGGATCTCGCCACGGTCATTGATGTCATACGCATCCACAATCCGATAGCCGCTGTTACATGGCAGTAAAGTATTAAGGTCAGTGATTGCGTTACTATCAATATCATACATGAAACCGACTGTACGACGTTGTTGTGCGATTTCAGCGGTTACTTCTGCCTGACCAACCATTACATTTTGATTATTGACTGCTCTTGGACGCCAAGATGAGGTATTAAAGAATCCGGTTGGATATACCATCTCCGGCGAGTCACTGTTCAAATCAACCCAATATGCGCGTGAGCGAGACGCTGAGCCGGCTGGCAGGATACTGTATCCCACGGCAATGTTATTGTCGTTAATCGCTGTAGCTTCACTGGTTTGAGCACGAAACTCTTGCTGCAACGGAATGATGTCACCATCGCGAAAAGCCACTGAGCTGGTCACAGTGATATTTGGAAATACCTGACCATTAGCATTGGTAAAGTCTACCACGCGCTGGGCAGTACCCACCGCAATGCCTTGATTATTAATATCAAGTGCACGACTCGGTAGAGGAATGAGCTGCTCTGTTACATCGTCTTCATCTTCAGGGTTAGTAATCGTGGTTAAGCGTTCAAAACCGCCTAAACGTACAGCTTCAACCGATGCATCATCATTTAATTGCCAAAGATGGGCTTGTTCAATAAAGATAGGCGCGCGGTTTGAGCCTTGGGCAACGCTAAGCACTTCATTGGTGTTCCAAAAACGCCATACGCAAACATTAAGTTCTTCATTGGCGGCGCTGGCGGCACCCTCTTCTTCCGGTGGTGTTTGGCAAATCACTAACCGAGCATTCAAGTTAACTGAATTTGCCACAGCTGCGCGGCCGACAATTTGATTGTTTTGGTTAATCGCAAATGCTGAACCAGTCCCGCCTTGGAATACCTCTTCACCTTCGAGGGGATCAGAAGGTAAAAACGTGACTTCGCCTTCACGATATACAAAAGCACGTGGGTAACTATCACGCATGAAATAACGCACAGGTTCGCCTTCGCGGTCTGTGGTATCGCGGCGTTGATAGGCTTCGCCCGCAGAGCCAACAATGAATCCAGCATCGTTAATCGCATTGGCGACTACATTGACGGAATCCGTAAATTCATTGGTTTCTGCATCTAACTCATCAAAACCAAGTAAAAAACGAGCTGAGCCATCAAAGATATGACTCACTTGAGTCGCTAACTTTTGAACCTCCGGATTACCTGCAAAACCCTGAGGGTTATTCAACAAGTTACGCACCGAACGGTATTGCGCGTCCGTCAAGTTGTCAAAATCGAGTTCACCGAATACTTCTTGGGTTAACAAGTCATAGCGGATATTTTGTTGCCAAAGCTCGCGGTTCACAACGACCGCTTCGCCAAGTTCGTTCATACCGCCTGGGAAAGTGACATAGGCGCCAGGTGCTGTGCCTAAATCGACCACTTCAAGTGCGTCATTGGCATTTGCAGTGACACTGACAGATGCTGCCACTGCAGCTGCTAGTACGCTTACAGAATACTTCTTTAGCATGCGGATCAATTACCTTGTTGTTGTTCCAGTTCGTCCCAACGCTCAAGTGCGAGCATGAGCGCTTCTTCAAGTTCGGCCACTCGGGTTAACACTGGTTCTGTATGTTCATGGGGCTTAGCAAAAAACTCGGCGCTGTTTACTTGCACCTGTAATGTCGCTAGTTCAGCCTCCATCGACTCAATATCTTTAGGCAGCTGCTCAAGCTCCCGTTGCAGTTTATATGATAACTTTTTCGGACGCTGGGCTGAACCTTTGGGCTCAGACTTCTGATCGCCTGAATTGGTTCCTGCCGGCGTAGGCTTTTTTATCGCGGCCGACGCTTGTGCGCTTCTATGCTTTAGATAGTGTTGTACATCGGCGTATCCACCGACAATTTCGCTCACTACGCCATCACCTTCGAACAATAAAATACTGCTGGCGGTGTTGTCCACAAATTCTCGGTCGTGGCTCACCAACAGTACTGTGCCTTGGTAGTCACTGACTATCTGTTCAAGCAGCTCTAAGGTATCGACATCGAGATCGTTGGTAGGCTCATCCAGAATCAGCACATTACTTTCTGGCAAGAATAATTTCGCCAATAACGCGCGGTTGCGTTCTCCACCGGACAAGGCTTTCACCGGGGTTTGCGATTGGCGTGGTGAAAATAGAAAATCTTGCAAGTAACTCAGAATATGGCGCGGGCGTCCTTGATGAACAACGTCTTGCTTACCATCACCCACGTTCTCAGCGATTGATTTTTCAGGGTCTAATGCTGCGCGATGCTGGTCAAAATAGGCAACTTTAATATTGGTGCCATATTTCACCTTGCCGGAATCGGGGTCAAGCTGATGTAAAATAACCTTAATCAGCGTACTTTTACCACAGCCATTCGGCCCTACCAATGCAATTTTATCGCCGCGCTGAATGGTCAGGTCTAAATTACGAATAATCGCTTTGTCACCAAAGCTCAGATTGACCTGTTCTCCAGCAAACACAATTTTGCCAGAACGACTGCCTTCACTAATGTTGAGTTTGGCGCTGCCAAGTAACTCACGTCGCGCTGCGCGTTGTTTACGCAAATCCTCGAGTGCGCGAACGCGTCCCTCATTGCGTGTGCGCCGGGCTTTGACGCCTTGACGAATCCAGGCTTCTTCTTGGGCTAACTTCTTGTCAAATTCCGCACGTTGCGTCGCTTCAACTTCCAGCAAATGGGCTTTCTGGCTCAAGTAAGCATCGTAGTCACCAGGAAAACTGGCAAGCTTGCCGCGATCAAGGTCAACAATTCGGGTCGCCAAATGACGAATAAACGCCCTGTCGTGACTGATAAAAATTATCGCACCTTGGAAATCAAGTAGCTGCTGCTCAAGCCACTCTACCATGTCGATGTCCAAGTGGTTGGTTGGCTCGTCCAACAATAATACGTGGGGCTGCACAACGAGCGCACGCGCTAGTGCAACACGACGCAACCAACCGCCAGACAGCTGTGCTAAGGTCGCTTCTGGGTCTAGCTTTAAGCGCGTCAACACTTGGTCAATGGCGGTGCTTAATTGCCAACCGTCACGCGCATCAATGGCTTGCTGTACGGTACCAAATTCGTTGAGTACCGACTCGTCACCTTGCGCTAAAAGATGGCTTAACTGATGAAAGCGTTTGAGCAGCGCACCGGTTTCTGCCAATCCTTCAGCAACATAATCGTATACGCTGACATCGGCTTGAGCGGGCGGATCTTGCGGCAAACGCGCAACGCGTATGCCGCTCATATTCAAAGTACCACCATCGAGCAGTACTTCTTTATCGATCACTTTCATTAAGCTCGATTTGCCAGCACCGTTACGCCCGACAATACACACCCGCTCGCCATCTTCAATGGCGAAATCGGCGTGGTCTAAAATCGGGTCAGACCCAAAACTTAACTGCGCATCTTTTAACTGCAATAAGGTGCTCATGCTTGTAAAAACTCCAGCAAAGTCGCTTGTTCAAACGGCCATTTCAACTCAGCATCGTCCTTGTCTCGGACCAACACGGGTATCAGCCAACCATATTCTTGCTGCAGCGATGGCTGCTCATCAATATCGACCATATGCAAGTTAATCGGCTCTTCCAGTTCACATTGATGAATCATCACCAGTGCTTGCTGACATAAAGGACATGGATGCCGCGTTAACAGGTAAAAATCAGCCATGGGAAATAAACCAACACTGATGAATATGCTTATTACGCTTAAAATCTTCAGGAATCGACCACGCGCTTTTATCCTCGGCCACTAATCCCGCAGCAGTAAGGCCAGCCTGGTCAATCTTAAACTTGCGTTTATTGGTCGAAAATACCAAAGTGCCGCCCGGTGCCAACAAGCTGGCGGCATCCTGCAGTAATGTTAAGTGATCACGCTGCACATCGAAGCTTTGCTCCATGCGCTTTGAATTAGAGAACGTTGGTGGGTCAAGGAATATCAAGTCCCATTGCTCAGCTTGACTGGCAGCCATATCAGCTAGCCAATTCAAGCAATCCGCCTGAATAAAGTCATGTTTGGTGATAGTTAAATGATTCAGGCGGAAGTTATCTTTTGCCCAATTCAGGTAGGTGCGCGATAAATCGACGGTCGTGATATGGCTTGCACCACCTAGCCCGGCATGCACTGACGCCGTGCCTGTATAAGCAAATAAATTCAGCACGCGTTTACCAGCGGCGATGCTTTGAATATGTTTGCGCACGATACGATGGTCTAAAAACAAGCCCGTATCTAAATAGTCCGACAAGTTAACTTTGAACTTGGCGTTATATTCGCTGACTTCAAACTCTATGGTTTGCTCGTTATCTTGCTTTTCATACTGCTCTTTACCTTGCTGGCGTTTACGCTGTTTGACTACCATATGCTGTTCATCGAAGGGTAACACTGCAGGAATGGTCTCGAGAATATGCCAGAAGCGGTCATCGGCCACACCACCTGGAATGTTGCTAGGTGCAGCATACTCTTGCACGACCAAATAGTCGGCGTAAACATCAATCGCGGCATTGTACTCTGGAATATCAGCGTCATATAAACGGTAACAAGAGACACCTTCTTTGCGCGCCCATTTACCAAGCTTCTGGGCGTTTTTACGTAAACGGTTAGCCACGGCATCATCATGAGTTTTTGTAAACTCAACTTGAGATTCGTTAATATCAAACAAGGCTAACGTCACCGGTATAGCACCGTTAAACAGTTTGTATTTCTTATCGCTAGTTAATTTAAGGCGTTTAAGCAGCACCTCTTCTGGTGCCAACAAACCAACCCGCCAGCCTTGGTAATGGGTGCGTAAACGTTGGCCAAGTTGGCGGAACATTAATAATACACCTAGCTCGTCCCCAAGGCGTTCGCCATATGGTGGGTTACTGATGATAAGCCCGGACGGCAGCTCACTGGCATCAAACGCTAATGCGTCGGCACAGTGAAACTCGAATAAGTGCTCAACTTCCAACACGCTGGCGTTGTGTTTCGCGGCTTGAAGCACTGACGCGTCCATATCCACGGCAACTAAGCGAACCTGACAGTTTTGACGGCCATGCTCGAAGCGTTCAATAGCTTCTTGCTTAAGGGCTTGCCAAACTTTCTCACGGTGTCCTCGCCAGCCTTCAAAACCCCAACGCTCACGCGCTAAGCCGGGCGCTCTATCAGTCAGCACTAAAGCGGCTTCAAGCAGCAAAGTACCTGAACCGGCAAATAAATCGAGTAAGGTTTTATGCTCGTCCGTTGTTGTTGCGAGCAACTGGGCAATGCCACTACGTTCCACCACTGCTGCAGCTAGGGTTTCACGCAACGGTGCCGCGCCTTTTTCCGCGCGGTATCCACGTTTGTGCAGGCTCTCACCACTTAAGTCGAGGTAGAATGACGCATGATCTTTGGCAAGGCGGACATTAATGCGTACGTCGGGCTGGTCTGGGTCGACATTTGGGCGACCGTGTTGGTCTTCGCGAAAGCGATCAACCACCCCATCTTTTACCACGCGGGCAGAAAACTGAGTGTGCTTCAGGGATTGGTTCGTGCCACGAAAGTCCACAGCAAAGGTGGCGCGGTCACTAAACAAGCTAGGCCAATCGATATCAGTGGCAGCTTGTAACAACTCTTCACGGGTTTGCACTGGTTGTTTATCAATTTGCAGAAGTACGCGGCTTGCGAGTCTTGACCACAAGCAGACACGATAGCCAACTTGTTGTTCACCACGAAAATAGCACCCTGCCAGCGTTTGTTTAACGTCACTGGCACCCAGACTTTGCAGTTCTTCGAATAGCAAAGACTCTAAACCTTTAGCGCAGGTAGCGAAATAATTCAGCATGTAGATTCTTGATTTGAAATGATGCGCCGATTATAGCGAACCATGGGAAAGAAGTTTACCGGGAAAGAGAAAAGAATTGGTTGCGGGGGCAGGATTCGAACCTACGACCTTCGGGTTATGAGCCCGACGAGCTACCAGACTGCTCCACCCCGCGTCCGATGGCGTGAACTATACTGATGCCCTTGATGAAGCGCAAGCCCTAAATACGAAAACTTGCTAAAATACTGTTTAAGTGATGATTTTCCCAGCAAAGCGACTAAAATCAAAGCAACAATAAGAGAAGTAGACCCAAATTAAGATGATTTCATCCAATATATTATTTGTCATTTACCTGGTATTCGTTGTCGGCGTGACCTTGAGGATCATTTTTAAGCGTCAAAGTTTAAGTGCAACGCTGGCTTGGCTACTGATTATTTACGTGGTGCCGCTGCTAGGTGCTCTACTCTACTTTATTTTCGGTGAAATTCAGCTCGGTCACCGACGCGCAGAAAAATCAGAGTCAATGCGCGAACCTTATATGCGTGATCTAAAACGTCTTACCGAGTCACTACAAAACGAAAATGACACCCTACCCGACTCCCCATTAGCCGTCGCTATTCAACAGTTGTTGCATACACGACTTGGTATTGGGGTTCTAAATTATTATGACTTCACGTTAATCGAAGACTCCGACGACATTTTTGATGCCATTATCGCGGACATACGCAATGCCCGGCGCACTATCTTAATGGAGTTCTACATCTGGCATTCTCAGGGGCGAGTGAATGAAGTTGAACAAGCACTTGTGGCCGCTGCAGAGCGTGGCGTGACGATCAAGATCCTTGCTGACGATGCAGGGTCTTGGGGCTTCTTCTTCAGCCAAGGTTATAAACAGCTGCGTGCAGCCGGTATCGAAGTTGTTGATGCATTACCCGTGTCGCCTTGGCGCTTAGCCTTGCGCCGCGCTGATCTTCGTTTACATCGAAAAGTCGTAGTGATTGACGATGAGATAGCCTACACCGGGTCGATGAATATGGCGGACCCCAAGTTTTTCAATCGTAAAGCCAATGTTGGTGAATGGATTGATGCAATGGTTAGGTTTCGTGGCGCCGCTGCACTTGGGTTAGCCAAAGTGTTCGCATGGGACTGGGAGGTTGAAACCGAGCAACACTATACCACGCGGCTACACACAGATAAGCATCCCAACCAACAATGGCTGGCAAGTATTCCATCAGGGCCAGGCTTAGGACATGAAGTCATTACTGAAGTCATGCTGGTATCGATTTATCGGGCAGACAAAGAGATTGTTATCTGCACGCCCTACTTTGTGCCGCCTGAGCCAATTTTCGAAGCGCTGTTACAGGCACTTGGTCGCGGTGTCAAAGTGACTATCGTGGTGCCACGGCGCAATGATTCACGCTTGGTAAGTTGGGCAAGTCGAGCTTTCTATGAGGACTTGCTGCAACATGGTGCAGACATTCGTATGTACAACGGCGGCTTGCTACACACCAAAGCGATTATTATTGATGAACAACTCGCTTTGTTTGGCAGCGTCAACTTAGACGCGCGTAGTTTGCAGTTAAACTTTGAAATCAGCTTAGCGCTATTTCATCCACAAAGCTGCCGAGCAGTCTGTGATTTAGTCGCCGGTTACTCAAAGCAAAGTGAATCAATTTGCGCGGAGCGCTGGCACAAACGCTCGATACTGGCGCGTTTGCGTGAGCGTCTGGTATTTTTCTTAAGCCCACTGCTGTAACTTGGGTTTAGGCCAAAGATGACCAGTCGGACTGCCAACGCTGAGGCAAGGGGTGATGTGGGCTGGGCTGTGAACGGTCGTTAATCACCCGAATACATTCGAAGCGCTTCAGCTCCTTGGTGGGCGCCAAACGTAAGTTGTCGTCTAGCAACATGCAGAGCGAAGAGCGTTCGTTTTGTTCAACAATCAGAAAATCACCGGCTGCTAAACCTGAATCAAGCTTACACAGCATGTGCGTATGAGGCCAAGGCTCAAAAACGTCACCAAAACGAAAATGCCAGCTTTGTGGCATGCTAGGCTTAAGGAAACGCGCCGCCGCTGTGATATGAATGGCAGCTTGCAATTGCTGGTTGACGCCGAGCGGAGAGTGTTCTTCCAAATAGTCTCGAGTGCGCTGAAATAGATTGGCGTCTTCGAGATCAAATGCGGCTTGCGCCGGCAAATTCTGCTGCAGAGCGCGGCGGGGATAGCTGATATCCAATAGCACGCCATCCATTGCGATTTGCAAAGTCTGGCGTGAAGTATCGAATAGCCACTCCCAATGAATGACTGACATCCTGTCTAACCTGCTTAATATTGATGAAAAAGTATACCTTAGCCTAGGTCAAAAGCTTACAAGGCGTCAACAACTTCACGCACCAATTTCGGGCCTTGGTATATAAAACCTGTGTAAATTTGCACTAACGACGCCCCTGCTTCAACTAATGCACGGGCTTGCGCTGCGTTATCAATGCCGCCAACACCAATAATAGGTATTTCAGGCGCTAATACGTGACGCAGGGCTGCTACGGTTTTCACACTCAAAGGCGCTACCGGCGCCCCACTCAACCCCCCTGCTTCATCAGCGCAGGCATGGCCGTTGACAGCATCACGGCTCAACGTTGTGTTAGTTGCGATGACGCCATCTATGGCATGGCGATTAAAAGCCGTTGCGAGGTCGTTCACCTCTTGCGCACTTAGGTCTGGTGCAATCTTGACGGCGATAGGTACATAGCGACCATAGCGCGCAGCCAATTCTTGCTGACGCTGTTTCAGCGCATTTAGCAATGCATCCAGATGCTCACCATGCTGTAAGTTGCGCAGCCCAGGTGTGTTTGGTGATGAAATGTTTATCGTAATATAGCTGGCAACTTCGTACACTTTGTCCATGCCGATGAGGTAATCATTTACCGCATCCGTTTCAGGGGTGTCTTTGTTCTTACCTAAATTAATACCGAGAATGCCTCGGTATTTAGCGGCTTTAACCCGCGCCACTAAACCATCTACACCGTCATTATTAAAACCCATGCGGTTAATAATGGCCCGATGTTCTGGTAAACGGAACATTCGCGGCTTGGGGTTGCCGGGCTGCGCTTTCGGCGTCACTGTACCGACTTCAATAAAACCAAAACCCATTTGCGCAAATGCGTCAATGCAGGTTGCATTCTTATCTAAGCCAGCCGCTAATCCGACAGGGTTTGGAAACTCCAATCCCATGCATTGTACTGGCTTAGCCGCGACAGATTGATGTAAAAAAGCACGCAACGGGCTGTGCCCGATGCGTGCTAACCATTTCAGCGCCCAATCGTGAGACGCTTCGGCGTCAAGCTTAAACAGCTGACGCCGAACCCATGGATACCAATCCATTACTTTTGCGCACCGCTAATGTGACTTAGCAGCATCAATTCACGCAACGCGACTGAGAACTTCGCAAACTCATGGCTCTTCGTCGTACGGAAGTCTGCCAAGATGCCTTTCCAGCGGTCGATAGCATGGCTATTGGCTTCCATCCATTGCGCCAATAATTCATCTGCATCTTTGCCGTCTTCGTTGATTTTAATCACAGTCTGCGTCAACGCACGTTGCTGCCAATCCAATTCTTCACGGAAAGCCGCACGTGCCAGTGCTTGCCAATGGTTGGCAACAGGCTGGCTGTTGACCTGGTCTAAGAACCAATGCAACTCGATACCCGCGCCCAGACGGAAATAAATTTGCGCAACCAGCGCGACATCGTGACCTTTGTGCTCAGCAGCCACATCAGCAATATCAAGTGCCGAGAATGCTGTGCTTAAGGTACCAACTTCGCGAGCTAGTTCTTTCGGCAGACCTTGTTCGATTAGCTTATCAATATTCTTTTGAATATTTTCCGCTTCTTTCGCATTCATGTAGCTCAATGCATTAGCGCGTAAGTCATCAAACGCAGGCATGTAAAAATCAATATGCGCCTGAATCGAGCTTAATTCCGGACGACGGTGACGCAGGACCCAACGCGTCGCGCGGCGCACCATACGGCGTACTTGGAACAATACATCGTTCTGTACTTTCGCTGGTACCTTGTTATTCAGTGCTTCGATTTGAGCCCAAATGCGCTCACAACCAAATACTTCGCGCGCAACCACATAGGCGTTAGCAACTTCTGCGACAGTCGCACCAGTCGCTTCCATCTTACGGCTGACAAAGTTTGGCCCCATATCGTTAACGATATTGTTGGCTAGCTTGGTTGCGATAATTTGGCCACGTAATGGATGCTCTTTCATATCCGCTGAGAACTTATCACGTAACACCTGCGGGAACGACTTGTACAGCTCTTTGCCGTGGAATTCGTCTTCGGTGATCTCGTCAGTCAACAGCTCTTCTTTCAGCACCATCTTGCCGTAAGCAGTCAGCACAGCCAGCTCTGGGCGTGTTAAACCCTTGCCTGATGCAACACGCTCAGCCAACTCGTCGTCATCTGGCAAGAACTCTAGGGCACGGTCCAACAAGCCATCACGCTCGAGTTGGTGAATAAAGCGCTGCATTTCCTTGATTTGATCTGGGCCACGTAATGCCGTGATTGAAATTGACTGGGTTTGACGCTTACAGTCGTGTAAAACCAGCTCAGCCACTTCATCGGTCATTTGGTACAACAACTTATCACGTTGTTCGCGTGTTAACTTGCCTTGGTTCATCAACCCGTTAAGCAAAATCTTAATGTTAACTTCGTTGTCCGAGCAATCTACCCCACCGACGTTATCAATAAAGTCAGTGTTGACGCGGCCACTATTGTTGGCGTACTCAATACGGCCTAACTGAGTGAAACCTAAGTTACCGCCCTCGCCAATGATCTTACAGCGCAAGTCACGGCCATTGACTCGTAATGCGTCATTCGCACGGTCACCAACTTCAGTGTCGGTTTCTTTAGCACCTTTTACATAGGTTCCGATACCGCCGTTCCAAACCAGGTCGACTTCAGCGGTCAATAGCGCCTTAATTAAGTCGTTCGGCGCCATAGATTTCTTCTGTGTACCCAGCAGCTTCTTCATTTCTGGGCTAAGTTCAATCGACTTCGCGGAGCGTTTGAAAACACCGCCGCCTTGGCTAATTAAGCTCGCATCGTAATCTTCCCAACTTGAACGTGGCAAGTTGAATAAACGCTCGCGCTCTTTCCATGACTTAGCGGCATCTGGATCTGGGTCAATAAAGATATGCATGTGGTTAAATGCACCCACCAGCTTGGTGTGCTTTGACAACAGCATGCCGTTACCAAATACGTCACCACCCATATCGCCGATACCGACGCAGGTAAAGTCAGTGGTCTGGCAGTCAACACCCATTTCGCGGAAATGACGCTTGACTGATTCCCAACCACCACGTGCGGTGATACCCATTTTCTTGTGGTCATAGCCCACTGAACCACCTGATGCGAATGCATCACCCAGCCAGTGCTTATATTCAGCCGCAATACCGTTGGCGATGTCTGAGAAGGTTGCTGTGCCTTTGTCTGCCGCAACAACCAAATAGGGGTCGTCGTCGTCGTGACGCACCACATTCTCTGGGTGGACAATTTCACCCTCAATGATGTTATCGGTAATATCTAACAGCGCGCGAATGAAAGTACGGTAGCAGCTCTTACCTTCTTCGAAGAATGCTTCACGTTCTTCCGGTAACTGTTTACACACGAAACCGCCTTTGGCTCCGACAGGCACAATCACAGTGTTCTTCACTTGCTGCGCTTTAACTAGCCCTAACACTTCGGTACGGAAATCTTCACGGCGATCTGACCAGCGCAAGCCACCACGTGCCACTTTGCCACCGCGCAAGTGAACACCTTCAACGCGTGGAGAATAGACGAAAATTTCGTACTTCGGCAGTGGTAATGGCATATCTGGAATATTCTCAGGCATGAACTTGACTGAGATGTATTCTTTCTCCAAACCTAAAGCATTGACTTGGAAGAAGTTGGTTCGCAGTGCGGCACCAATCAAATCCATGTAACGTGAAATAATCCGGTCGTCATCTAAGCTGCTGACATCTTCTAAACCAGCTTGGATCTTAGTGACCACGTTATCCAGCTTCTTCTGAGTGAATTTGATCTTCGGATCAAATTTAGTGCAGAACATTTTAACCAGTAACTTACCGATGTCCGGGTAACGCGCGAACGTACTTTCAATATATGCTTGGCTAAACGTCACGCCGATTTGACGCATGTATTTGGCGAACATACGCAAAATAGTGACATCACGTCCGGTCATGCCAGCGCCAAGAATGAGACGGTTAAAGCCGTCGTCTTCATAGTGGCTGTCCCAAACTTTAGCGAATGCGTCCTGGAAGTTGTCGCGACTTTTCTCTAGATCAAGCTTGCCAGCGGTATGCAGCATAAAGAAGTCGAGTACCCAGAACACATGACCGTCGTTGGTCTTAATCTGATATGGGCTTTCGTTAATAATGCGCAGGCCAAAGTTTTCCAACATCGGTAACACGTCAGACAAATGGATCGGCTCGTCTTTATGGAAGAGCTTAAGTTTAACGTGGTTGGAGTCGTCTTGAACCTCTTGGGCGCGATAAAACAGCATGCCCAGTTTGTGTTCGTCGTCTAAACGTTCTAGCTGAGCAATGTCCGCCAGTGCGACTGAAGGCAGCACCTCTTCCTTATATGAGCGTGGGAAGCCTTGGGCGTAACGGCGAGTTAGTTCACGAGCTTTTGATTCACCATGCGCGCTAATCAAAACGCGCTCTAAGTTATCTTCCCAGGAGCGAGCTGCTTCCACTAAGTTGTCCTCTAATGCTTGTACGTTAATTTCTTGTTCGCTGTCTTTCACTCGTACCGTGTATTGGGTACGCGCCAAAGCAGATTCTGAAAAGAAAGTGGTAAAATCGACTTCTTCGTCACTGCCTAAGGTTTTGGCAAGGATAGACTGTGTTTTGACCCGCAATTGCGTGTTGTAACGCTCGCGCGTGACGTACACCATAACGGTAATAAAACGACCAAAAATATCGCGACGCAAGAACGCACGGGTCATGTCGCGCTCTTGTATTTGCAGTACACCCATGCCGATATTGAGTAAGTCTTTATCGCTGGTTTGCAAAATCTCATCACGCGGATATGTTTGCATGATATTCAACAACGCTTTCGCAGCATGGGAACCCGGTGCGAACTTGGAGTTCTTCAATACCCGCTGAATTTTGTCCTTCACCAACGGAATATCCATCGCGCTGTCGTTGTAGAAGCTCGCAGAGTAAAGCCCAACAAAACGGTCTTCACCGATCACATTGCCGTCTTGGTCAAAGCGCTTAATACCAATATAGTCGCAGTGCGCAGGACGGTGCACGCGTGAACGCGAATTGGTTTTCGTCAATAACAGTAAATCGTCAGCACCAAGGGCGATACGGCGGGCATCTTCAGACATATGTGAAAACTTAAGAGCCGCTTTGCCCTCAGTATTTTTCATTAAACCTAAGCTAGTACCCTTCTCTTGAACCAGTTGGTAATCGCCTTTAACTGGCTCAACATGGTAGCTGCGATACCCCATCAAGGTGAAGTTATCTTGCGCTAACCAGGTTAAGAAGCGTTTTGACTCGTCCAGCGCGGCTTTGCTACCCGGGTAATTGCGTGACTCTAAGTCATCAGCAATCTGCTCAAGTTTGGTGCGCATAGGTTGCCAATCGGACACTGCCAAAGTCACTTCTTCCATGACCGAAACAAGCTCTTGTTTCAGGCTGGTAAGTTCCTTTTCGCTATTCTGGCGATCGATTTCAATCAAAAACACGGTATCGACTTGAGTATTCTTGGCACTTTTACCTGCTGGCAGAATTTCAGTCACACGCCCAGACTTGTCACGCTTATGCGCTAGCGGCGTGTGCAGTAATAAATGCGAGGTGATGTGATGACGATTCAGGGCCATACGCACTGAATCCACCATAAACGGCATATCCGTCTGGATTATTTCAACGATGGTGTGTGGTGATTCCCAGCCATGCTTACTGACTTCAGGGTTATACACCTTAATCGTTGCTTTTGAATTGGACACATACTTCGCAAAACTATGCCACAGTCCGACAACAGCCCCGTACATATTACTTTCATCACGGTTTTTTAAATCATCAGGTGAGATAGTGCGGTAGAGCCGTTTGGCAAACATATCAACGATGTCTGCCGTTTCAGCTGGCATTTTATTGCGAATAATTTCAGAGACTTTTTCAAGGAGTACCGGAGGTTGACCGTCGACCAACGCCATGATGCTAATTTCCTTGTGAGCTAGCAGAGAGTGAAAGCCGTGACAAATTTCCACATACCCAATTAACTTGTCACGGAGGTACAATATTTAAGTATTCTGGGACGTTATGCCCATAATTGCAATGCTTTATTAGCTGGTGCGACGAGTCTTATACAGCTTTTTACGCAAGCTTAAATATCGGCAATTTTTTGCATAGAAATAAAGCGGTTATGTTCATCAAGTGTTAACAGGAAATAACCGCGAATACCCCAGTCGGAAATAAATGGAGTGAAATGACGCAGAGCCAACTGAATTCGAAGGCCCTGCTCTGTGGTGACCATAATATTGCTTAATCCTTCGCGATAATAATGCCGCTCAAGCTCGGCAGGACTGAAAATCAACGCGAATTTGTGTTGACGCATGTTAGTCGTTCTCGACCGCCAAACTACTTTCCACTTTTTCAAACAAGTCAGCGGCTAGTTTCGGGGTCTGACGTAACCGCTCGAGCTGCGCTTTCACCAACACTTGGCGGTCAATATCCAGGCGCTTCCATTGCAGCAGCGACGACAACAGGCGTGAAGCTACCTGCGGATTACTTTGATTCAGTTGTTGAATCACATCCGCCAGCCAGCGATAGCCTGCGCCATCACTACGGTGTAAGGCGGCTAAGTTATGTGTGAACGTGGCTATCAACGAATACACCCGATTTGGATTGGCGTAATTGAACGCTGGATGCTGAGTCAGTGCCTGCACGCGATCAAGTGTGTCCGCGCTTGGCGCACTGGCCTGCACTGCCAACCATTTATCCATGACTAAAGGCTGTGCTTGCCACTGTTGGCTAAACTGTTCAATCAAGGTGTCAGCCAGCGGGTGCTGGCAGTGCACAGCTGCCTGCAGCGCGGCAAGTTGGTCGGTTAAATTATCAGCGCCAAAGTGCGCCATTAAGTCTGCATCTAACTCGGCGTTAGGGGTCAATGCCAAGTAATTTAAACACGTATTGGCCAGCATGCGTTGGGCAATATGCTGCGCATTAAACTGATACGCGCCATTCGACTTATTTGCCTGCCATAACAAAGTTAACACCTGTGCTAAGCGTGACGCGAGCAACTGTTTAAGTTGCTCGCACGCCTGCGCGACGGCATCGATATCCACTTGCTCATACTCACCAGCGACTGCTTCAGCACTTGGTAATTGCAGTAACAGCGCGCGTAGCGCTGGGTCAGTCTCATGATCTTGCAACTGTGTGGTCAGTGCACTAATAAACGCATCACTTATTTGGACAGGTCGCTGCTGACTAATGGCTTCTTGAATTACCTTTACATACAGCTGTTGCGCGCTGTCCCAAGCAATAAACGCATCGCTACTATGGGCCAATAAATGCAGGCGCTGAGTTTCGGTATATGGGTAGTCAATGCGTACCGGCGCGGAAAATCCTACAAAAAGTGCTGGAATTGGCCGCTCGCTGACCCCAGAAAACACGAATTCTTGCTCGTTCTGAGTGATTTGCAGTACATCATTTTGCAAACTATCACTGTGCAGTGTCATCACCTCACCTTGGGCATCATAAAAGAAGCTGCGCATGGGGATAACAAACGGCTTCTTCACTGCCTGCCCCGGCGTTTTAGGCGTGTGTTGCTGACAATGTAAACGATATTCCTGACGTTCAACATCATAACTGTCACTAACCGTCACACGTGGTGTCCCTGCTTGTTCATACCAGCGGCGGAACTGACTTAAATCGGTATCATTCGCCGCTTCCATCGCGGCAACGAAGTCTTCGCAAGTGACAGCTTGGCCGTCATGACGCTCAACATACAAGCGCATTCCACGTTGGAAACCTTCCTCGCCGAGTAGTGTATGCAGCATCCGAATCACCTCGGCGCCTTTGTTATACACAGTCACCGTATAGAAGTTATTCATTTCAATAACTTTGTCCGGGCGAATGGGGTGTGCCATCGGGCTTGCGTCTTCGGCAAACTGGTGAGTGCGCATAATCCGCACATCATTAATTCGATGCACTGCTCGCATCGACATGTCGCCACTAAATTCCTGATCACGAAATACGGTAAGCCCCTCTTTCAGGCTTAGTTGGAACCAGTCTCGACACGTAATCCGATTGCCCGTCCAGTTATGAAAATATTCGTGACCGATCACAGATTCAACCGCTAAGAAGTCTTGGTCCGTCGCGGTGCGGGCATCCGCCAATACATACTTGGCATTAAATATGTTGAGCCCTTTGTTCTCCATCGCACCCATATTAAAAAAGTCGACGGCGACGATCATGTAAATATCTAAATCGTAACTCAAGCCAAATCGTGTTTCGTCCCATCGCATTGAGTCTTTCAGCGCTTGCATGGCAAATTCAGCGCGCGATAGGTTGCCTTTATCAACAAATAATTGCAGGGCAACGTCGCGCCCTTCACTGGTTTGAAAGGAATCTTCAAGTACGTCAAAGTCGCCTGCAACGAGTGCAAACAAATACGCCGGCTTCGGGTGCGGATCGTGCCAAGTGACAAAGTGACGGTTGCCGTCAAGATCACCACGCTGCTGCGGGTTGCCGTTCGACAACAAATGCGGGAACCCTTGCTTCGGTGCACGCACGGTCGTAGTAAATACCGCCAGCACGTCCGGGCGATCTAAATAGTAAGTGATGCGCCGGAAGCCCTCGGCTTCGCACTGGGTGCAATACGCACCACCAGATTTATATAACCCTTCCAGCGCACTGTTATTGGCTGGGTCTATCTGGGTGACAATCTGCAATGTAAATTGCTCAGGCACATCTGCTATACGCAATGTACCGCCTTCAAGCTGATATTCATCGCTTGCTAAAGTGCGGCCATCTAAAGCAATGCTAAGTAACGTGAGACCCTCACCGTCAAGCTCCAAAGGCGGATTGTGCTGCCCTTGGCGCTGGATGCGCAGCTCGCTTTCCACCCGAGTCGCATGGTCATCTAAGTCAACATCAAGGCTGACATGACTGATGGTAAATGCCGGCGGCTGATAGTCTTTACGGTACTTTGCTTGCGGTAATGCCATATTATGAATAAGCCTCGTTACGGTCTTGGTTGTCACTTAATCGCAATATCTTAAAGTTTGTGAATGCGTATATCATTGCAATGAGTGGCGTGAGATACAGGAAGAATGCAAACGGTGCATAAGTCAGCGGGAATACGCCAAGTACCGCAAACATGTAGGCACCACAGGTGTTCCAAGGAATAAGTGCGGACGTTATGGTGCCGCTGTCTTCTAACGTACGCGACAACACGCGAGGGTCTAAGTCTCTATTTGCGTATTCTTCGCGAAACATCCGGCCTGGTAAAACAATCGCCATATATTGGTCGGCGGTTAGCACGTTAACGCCAAAACAGGTAAATAAGGTTGCGGTAATCAACTGACCGGTTGAATGAATAACCTTCAGCATCCCACGCAATAGCTGCTTTAACAGTCCGGTGCACTCCATGACTGCACCAAATGTCATCGCTGACACAATGAGCCATACGGTGTTCAACATCGACACCATACCACCGCCACTAAGTAAGGATTCAAGATCCGCGTTTTCGGTCGCAACGACGGTGCCATCAAAGAGTGCCACCCAAACCGCTGCGATTGGTCCAAACCAGTTACCCGCAGCACGCTCAGGTACCAGCGTCGCGACGACATCCGGCTGAAAAATTAAAGCCCAAGCGCCACCTAACAGCGCACCGACAAAAATCGTCGGTAATGCTGGCTTTTTCATCACCGCCATGGTGAAAAGCACAGCCAAAGGTATCAACATGAAGACATTAATATTGAAAATAGATTGCAGCTCGTCCTGCATCACCTGCAAGCTATCTAAGTTCGCCGCACTACTGCTACTAAAACCAATAATCGTGAACAGAATCAGGGCAATGACAAAGGCTGGTACGGCGGTTAGCGTCATGTAACGAATGTGGGAAAACAGCTCAGTACCGGAAACTGCCGGTGCTAAGTTGGTGGTGTCAGATAGTGGCGACATCTTGTCACCAAAATAAGCGCCAGATACCACGGCCCCGGCGGTAATGGCAAGGGAAAGCTCCATCCCTGTCGCCACACCAATCAATGCCACACCAATAGTGGCTGCGGTTGTCCAAGAGCTGCCAATGGAAATCGCGACAATGGCACAAATTAAACAACTCGCAGCGTAGAACCAGGTTGGGCTGAGAATCTCTAAACCGAAATAAATTAGCGTAGGCACGATACCGGACAGTAGCCAGGTACCAATTAAGGAACCTACCATCAAAATAATGAGAATTGCGCCAAGGGCTACAGATATACCTTTGGTAATGCCCTCCTCGACTTCTTCCCAACGATAGCCATTCACAAAGGCAATAATAGTGGCAATACCGGCGGCAATCAGCAGCGCGATTTGGTTAGGGCCGTACGACGAATCAGCGCCAAAAATGTAGACTGAACTGGCCAGCATGACAATCAATGCCAGTAAGGGTGTCGCCGCCTGTAAATATGACGGTCTTTTCGTGGTGTTAGACATGTTGCAATATTCCTAAATTATAATCTAAGCATTCCGGTTAACTGTAAAAACACCAGAGTGATGGCGACGGGGGCCACAAAGCGCACTAAAAACTGCCACACTTTGAATGCTCGTGCGCTGGTGTTAAGTTCAGCCTGCATGAACTGGGTCTTCACTGCCCAGCCCGCAAACAGGGCGATGGCAAGTCCCCCAAGTGGTAACAACACGTTGGATGTGATGTGCTCAATGACATCAAACCAATTATCCAATTGCTTACCAAATAAATAAACGTCTAATTGTGCCCAAGGCGCTTGCGCAAACGAGAACACCGTTAGCAAGCTTAAGCTAAACAATACTGCGCATGTGCTAAGCGCTGCTGCCCAGCGGCTGATATCAAAGCGTTCAACCACGAAGGTAGCGATTGATTCCACCATTGAAATCGCCGACGTGAAGGCCGCCAACAATAGCATGATGAAAAAAACAGTACCAATAAACACGCCTAAAGGCATGCTAGCAAAGGCTAACGGTAAAGTTTGAAAAATCAGGCCAGGTCCCTCTGCTGGGGTTAAACCATAAGCAAACACAAGCGGGAATATCACCAAGCCAGCAATTAATGCCACTAGGGTATCAGCAATCGCTATCCATACAGAGGTACTTAAAATGGACGTACTGGCGGGAAGGTATGCACCGTACATCATCATGACCCCGGACGCTAAGCTGAGGGTGAAGAACGCATGGCCTAAGGCAACTAGTACCGTAGTGGCGGTCACTTCGCTAAAATCAGGACGAAACATAAAGTCCGCCGCTTGTGCAAAATCGCCAACTGCCGACGAATAGAACGCTAAGCCCACTAGCAAAAGTAGCATCACGGGCATCGCAAAACGAACGGTGCGCTCAAGCCCCTGCTTGAACCCATTCCCCACTACTATAGCCGTGGCTAACACAATAAAGGCGGTAAAAATGATCATTTCGGTCCATGACGATGCCATGCCACGATACAACTGGGTAATCGCAGCCTGATTGGCATCAATAAACATCCCTTGCGCACTTTTAAATACGTAAGACATGGCCCAGCCAGCAATCACCACGTAAAAGGTTAAGATCATGAAGCCGGTAAACATCGTGACCCAACCCGTTAGCTGCCATGCAGGGTGACGTTTTGATTCAACCGCAAGTTGACGCGCTGCATAGCCAGGTGAGTGACGCCCGCGACGTCCAATCAGCAACTCAGCGATAAAGATAGGAATGCCGAGGGCGACGATACACAGCAGATAAATAACAATGAAAGCTGCGCCACCGTTCTCGCCCATAATATACGGAAATTTCCATATGTTACCGAGGCCAACAGCGGCACCTGTCGCGGCTAGCATGAATGATAAACGGGTACTCCAGCGGCTGCTAATCGCAGTATGTGAGGTCATAGTGATATCTTATTATGATTAATTTCGAGGCGTGGACGTTCAGCGACGCTCTGTATTTAATAAAGAGAGTATAAAAGCATATTTCACGCCGAAAGCCTATAAAAAAGGCCGACATAATATATGTCGGCCTGATGATTGAACTACTGTATTTCGCTAGTCTTGTTGACGTGCAGCGACAAAATCCAACGTGATTCGCAACGCTTCGTCTAAGTACGGGTCTGGTTCACGATAGCGTTCATCGGCATCTTCCGCAGCTTCGACCGGCTCCTTACCCGCCCGTGCCAAGCGCTCATTGATACGACGTAAGCGACGTTCGGTATCTGCGTCAGACTCAGCTTCACGCTCACTTTGCACCAATGACACATAGTTGCGGTCACGACGCTCACGGAAACGCTCAATATCCTGATACACATATGCGAACTCTGGGTCATCAGCAATTCGTACAGTGTGGCGCTCTGTCAAGGTTGACAGCAAATCTTCACCAAGCCATTCAAAACGTTCATATTCCACAGCATCGATTTGATCCCAAGGTAACGCATTTTCAGCGCGCGCTTCACCAAATTCGTCTGGCTCCAATGCTGACGGGAACAGAATGTCCGGTACTACACCCCGGTGCTGGGTACTACCACCGTCGATACGATAGAATTTCGCAATCGTATACTGGATGCTACCCAATGGGTTGGAGTAGAAATCAAAGCGACGTTGTAAACCACGGTGCTGCTGCACAGTACCTTTACCAAAGGTTTGTTCGCCCAGCACGATACCGCGGTTGTAGTCCTGAATCGCAGCTGCAAAAATCTCTGAGGCGGAAGCGCTGAAACGATCAACCAACACAGTTAATGGACCCTCATAAAATACACGCCCATCACTGTCGCGATTGACTTCAACACGGCCGCTGCTGTCACGAACTTGAACGACCGGACCTTCTTCAATAAATAAACCTGTTAAATAGATAGATTCACTTAATGAGCCGCCACCATTGCCGCGTAAATCAATGATCAATGCTTCAATGTTGTCTTCTTTTAACTCATTAACGAGCTTTAACACATCCGCAGTCAGATTATTGTAAAAACCAGGGATCTCAATCACACCGACTCGATGCCCTGCGTACGCACCTTCATCCGGTACTTTGACTTCTGCGCGAGCTTCACGATCTTCAAGACGAACTTTATCGCGCACAATCTCAACGGTTTCCGGCGTGCCACCTGAGCCTTGGCTTTCCTTCAACACTTGCAAGCGCACGGTACTACCCTTCGGGCCGGTAATTAGGTCGACCACGTCGTCAAGACGCCAACCTATCACATCGACAAACTCTTTATCGCCCTGGGCAACGGCAATAATGCGATCGTCAGGCGCTAAGCGACCACTTTGATCAGCAGGCCCACCCGGCACAAGCGAGCGAATCACGGTATAGTCATATTCCGCTTGCAAAACCGCACCAATGCCTTCGAGTTGAAGGTTCATGTTTTGCTGAAAACGCTCTGCATTACGCGGTGACAAGTAGCTGGTATGTGCTTCGACACTGCGAGCAAACGCGTTCATCACGGTGGCAAACGCGTCTTCACTTTGCGACTGGGTCAAACGTTGAATCGCACTTTGATACCGGCGCTCAAGGTTTTCGATAATCTCATCTTGCTCGCGACCTGCTAATGCTAGATTCAGCGCGTCATGCTTAATACGCTGTTCCCACATGGCGTCCAGCTCTTGTTCCGAGGTCGCCCAGTCTTCTTCACTGCGATCATAATAAAAGCGTTCGCCTTCAACCTCGAAATCAAACTCTGCGTCGTCTAACAAGGCTAAGGCATGGGCGTAACGCTGATAGCGACGCTCAAGACTGCGCTGATAGATGGCGTAAGCTACGTCAAGCTTACCTTCGAGTAAAAAGGTATGAAACTGTTGATTGTACTGGGTAAACTCGTCGACATCCGACTGCAGCATAAACATGCGGTTGTAGTCGAGTTGCTGGAAATAGCGGTCAAAAATTTGCTCGCTCATCGCCTCGTCCAATTCTACCCGCGAATAATGGTAGCGGGTAAAATAAGACGCGATACGCTTACTGGCCGTTACATGTTGAGACTCAGCAGCCAACTTAGGCAGGTCTTCCAGACTATAATTTGGACTAATCGCCGAACTTATCGGGGCAACGAATAGCGCACTGAGAATCAAACTAGTTAATAACGGCTTTCTCATGCATAACTCCTAGGCTTCGGTATATAAGTTCTCGGCTTTCACTTTCACAGTAATTCCTGATACAAGTTGCACCTGAATGTCAGCTTTCTCAACCGCGGTTACAGTACCTGCAACGGGTGATTGACCAAGCTTCACATGAACTGACTGCCCTACTTCGACGCCTGAATTGCTTAATTGTTCCAACTTAAGCTCAGGTTTGGCCTCAGCTTTTGGTGCCTTCGTCGCAGTCGATTTGCCGACACGTTGCGCTTGGTTGCGTTTTGCCGAGGCATTCGCTTTAGCGTTTGAGCGGCGTGGGCGCTCAGCTTTGTCTTGCTGCTTAGGCTTATCTTTCGCTTGCAGCTTACGCTTTTCATTGGCTTTGGCTTTCGATTCTGCCAAAGTTTCTGCAGCGTGCTGAGCATGGTCCTCTTCTACGATACCGGCTTCAGCACCGTCTAGATCAACGCGGTGTGCGCCGAGCGTCACACAGCGTAAGTAGCGCCATGAATTAGTGTACTGACGTAAAGCACCGCGAAGGCGTGTTTTGCTGACCTGAGGGTCGTCTGCTAACCGGCTTGCCAAATCGTCGAAAATGCCGATTTTCAAGGGTTTCGCTTCACCTTCAACGCTGAAACATGCTGGGAATTGTTCAGCTAAGTAAGCGATAACCGCTTTGCTGGTGGACAATTTTTCGATATTTTGCTGGTTTTCCATTGACTAAACCTTGTTACTCGTCGTTTAAGTTGTCGTTCTCGTCATCGCGCTGCTGCTCCATCCGCCGCACGACACTCGACACATAATCTTCTATTTCGTCACTATCCAGTTCAGTTAATGATGGCTCCCGAAACCAGATAAAACAGAGTTCTTCGATTAATTCCACAATGTGATCTTCAGACCAATCCTGCGCTGAGGCTTGCTCTGCTGCATTGTGAAGCATCAGGTTGAGCTGATCTGCCGCCAACTCAGCCTCGTCCTCAAATTCTTCCATATCTGCGACTGAGACTAAATATGGGTGAATTTGAAAATTACTTTCCATACGACCAACCCAGCTGCTGCAACATCGGAAGAAGGCGCTCAAGCCCTTGTTGGTCTTGCTCGCTGAAACGATTGTGCTGTGGGCTATCAATATCAAGCACAGCGACGACTTGGTCATTCACTACAATTGGAATCACAATTTCACTATTGCTTGCAGAGTCGCAGGCAATGTGGCCTGGGAATGCATGAACATCGGCAACTAACTGCGTTTGTTGGCTGCTTGCGGCGGTGCCACAGACACCACGGCCAAATGGAATTCGGACGCAGGCAACTTTGCCTTGGAACGGACCTAACACTAGTTCGTTATTGTCGTTGCCAGTCGTTAAATAAAATCCGACCCAGTTAATATGGTCTAAATGCTCATTTAACAGCGCTGATAGGTTGGCCAAGTTCGCATACAAATTGGGTTCGCCAGCGGTGATGGCTTCGGCTTGTTGGCTCATTAGCGCGTAGTCGGTAGGCGTACCAGCTGCACGCGCAAAATCATCACTATTCATCAGATGAAATATCCTTGGTTGGAATTTGTTGCTCACGGCGAGACTCGCGCAAAGCGGATTTTTGCTGACGCAGTTCAGCTTTACTTTTCACAATAAACTGACCGTCTTTGGCAATTGAGAATGGCTGGTCTTGGTCAAGCTTACGAGCTTGATAGAGCATCACCAGGGTGAAACTATGCTCTTTTTGTTCCGCACTTAACGGTTGACCATCTGGCCAACGCCCAGTTTCAACGGCATCCTTGAGACGAAGATATAAAGCTTCATCCATATTCTGCACGAGTTGTTCAGCTTGCATCACTACTTTTGCTACCTAATGAATGACATGTTAGCGTAAATCGGCCTACTTGCGGCGTGCGGCAATCATGCGCATACGATTAATAATATACCAAACGAAACCTAACACAGTGACAACCAGTGCCACCTGAGATTGCCAGCTTGGGTCCACACTCGCTTCATCACGATAAAAAAATATGCCTGCAATACCCGCCACAAATACTAACATGGCGAGCATGCTATGCGTGGTAAGTTTGTGAATATGATCCGCTTTACGGCGCCGTCTTTTACGTTCTAAGGACTCAGCATCAAGACTATCTACGACAAACCCGCAATGAGCACACACCGCAGCTTTATCGGACATTTTCTTGTTGCATTTAGGACAACTTACTATGGCCATTCACTTACCTATACATCACACACTTAAGTAAAACGATATTGTGCCACACTAGGCTTTTTCAAGGTAGAGTGTGGCACATTTTAAGCTTCTTTACGTTTGCTTAGCTTTTATCGTCCGTTTTACTATCTGGCAATTTGTGCTGATTCTCCGCCCAGTAAGTGTTGACCGTTTCTTTCATTTCTTTACGCATCAACATAATACCAAGCAGGTTTGGTAAGGTCATCAGTACGATAGCCACAGCCGCAATCTTCCAAATCAAAGTGGTATCCGCAATGGCAGCCACGAAGAAACCAGCCACGTACAACACCCGATACGGCATCACCGAACGCGGTCCTGCCAGGTACATCATCGCGCGGTCACCGTAGTAAGACCATGCAATTGCGGTTGAGAATGCGAACATCAACAAACCAACGGCAACAATATACTGGCCGAAGTCACCGAAGAACCCGCGCGTAAACGCAACCGTAGTTAGCGCCGCTGAGTGAATCAATGAGTCGCCAAATACTTGAATGTTGTCGCGGGTGAAGCGACCATTTTGCACCGCCAGCGTGCCTGAATATGGGGTATCGCCACCAATCATAATGCGCACATTTTCAGCTACTGAACGTGCGTTTAAGATAGTGTAATCGCCCGGCTCCGGTGCACCATTTACCACCGTAATTTCACCGCTAAATATTTCGATGTCATTGCGCTGGTTGTTCAAGTAGCGCGACAATGCGGCGCGATCAGCGTCAATTTGGTCATCGTAAATACCAGAAATGATACGCATATCAGCGCGCTCAAAACGGTTTTCATGTTTCTCATACCATACGCCTGACGCCAAAATAACCAAACCCGTCAGTGTACAGATAATAATGGTGTCGATAAATGGTTCAAGAATCGACACCATGCCCTCTTCCGCTGGCTCTTTAGTACGTGCCGATGCGTGAGCAATTGCCGCCGAACCTTGACCTGCTTCGTTCGAATATAAGCCACGGGCAACACCCATGTTAAATGCATAAGCAAAGCTTGCGCCGACGAAACCGCCCACTGCTGCGGTGCCAGTAAATGCATCAGCAAAGATAGCGACAAATGAAGGGATAATATTTTCAATGTTGTAGAAAATAACCGCAAACGCGCCTAATACATACAACACAGACATCAGTGGGACAATCTTAGACGTTACAGCCGCGATACGACGAATACCGCCCAAAATAACTAAGGCAAGCAAAATCGCTAAAATGCCACCCACCCAAATACCAGGGATACCGAATGTCGCTTCCATCGCCTGCGCGATATTGTTACTTTGCGGCATGTTACCGGTACCAAACGAACTTAAAACGGTAGCAAGTGCGAAAATAACCGCCAACCACTTCATGTTTAGTCCGCGCGACATATAGTACATCGGACCACCGGCCATGGTGCCGTCTTCGGTTTTAACCCGGTATTTGTGTGACAGCGTGACTTCGACAAACTTCGTCGTCATCCCGAAAAACGCGGTTGCCCACATCCAGAATAAAGCTGCAGGGCCACCTAAGAACAATGCTAATGCAACACCACCGATATTACCTGTACCCACAGTACCCGACAGAGCTGTCGTCAGCGCTTGGAAGTGGGTGGTATCACCAGGGTCACGACTGCGGTCGAATTTCCCGGTGACAACACGCCAGCCATGGGCGAAAAATCGGATTTGTGGAAACTTCAGGTAAATGGTGAAAAACAGACCAACGCCGAGTAACAAGAACGGAAAGTAAAACGCTCCGCCCAGTATACTGTCCAGCCAGTCCAGCATGTTATTGATGATGTTCAAGGTAGCCCCCTGGATTTTTATGATTATAAATTGTTATTAAATTGTGCATTTCAATGCACTTGTTGTTGAGCATACCGCGCAGTGCGCTGACATGCTAGCGCAAGTTGTCTACCACCGCGAGAATTGCAGCTAACGTATCGTAGCCAAATTGCTGGCTGCGAACGTCTGACCAACCAGTTTCAGGGTGTGCGATTCCATCGTTATCTTTGAACGGCATTTCAACAGTGAACGCCAGGCAGTCGAAGGTCTCACCTACATTTGCAGACGCCACGGTTAAATTTGCTTCGCCCGGTGCGTCTAATTCATAACCAAACTCGGTTTGAAATTCAGGTGTGGCTTGTAATAAAGCAGTTTTAAACGCATTTTCCAGTGTTTCAATCCGCTTTGAATACGAAGGGTTACCTTCACAGCCTGCTACGAAGTTGTATGGAATCGCTTCGTCGCCATGTATATCTAAATACATATCAACGCCAGTTTGCTGCATCTTGGCACGCACGTAGTAGACTTCAGGGCTTTGCTCTACGCTGGGTGTTTGCCACTCACGATTTAAGTTCACACCTGCGGCATTGGTACGTAAATGCCCGCGCACGCTACCGTCTGGGTTCATGTTCGGCACGACATAGAACACGGCTTTATTGAGAAGTAAGCGCGCAACACCGTCATCGTCATCGAGCAGACGATGCAAAGCGCCTTCAATAAACCATTCAGCCATACTCTCGCCTGGGTGCTGACGCGCGGTTAACCAGATGACTTTCTTGCCTTCAGCAGGCTCACCCACACGCAATACCGTGATATCACGACCATCCAAGGTCTGGCCTAACACTTCCTGCTCAACCCAGCTTGATTGCTGCGCAGCTTGCAATAAATCTAAATGGCGCTCATAGCTGTACGGTACGAAATACGCGAAGTAGATAGTTTCTTGCTCAAGGGTATGTTCAATCGTAAGGTTCTCGCCATCGTAGCTGGTATCGACACGAAACCAATGTTCACGATCATAGCTTGCCATGGCTTGGTAGCCTTTCCAGCCGTCTGGGTAGGCCGCTGTATTCGCACCTTCAATAATCAGGCGATGCGTCACATCAGCTTGCGAAAACAACTTAAAATGAAACCACTGGAAGAAATCTGATTGATTGTCTTTACGAATGCGCAAACGGATATCATCAGCTTGTTCAGCACGCACTACTTCAATATTACCGCTGTCAAAATGACTACTAATAAACATATGAATACCTTTTTGTTGTCATCAATTCGATGTTATGAATTGCAATCTCTAAAACAACAAAGCGCCCTATTCAGGGCGCTTTGCATAGACCAGTATTTACTGTGGCAAGCTGATTAGCTTTTGCCCTGCCATGTCTTGAACGACACGCAATACCTGGCAGCTATAACCAAACTCATTGTCATACCACACGTACAGAACCGCACGGTTGCCATCAACAATAGTAGCTTGTGAATCAACGATACCGGCATAGCGGCTGCCGACTAAGTCAGACGACACAATTTCAGTTGAAGCTGTGTAGTCGACTTGGTTTTGCAAATTCGAGAATAACGCAACTTCACGCAAGTAGTTATTCATGTCTTCTTTGCTCGAAGGCTGTGCCATGTTCAAGTTCATGATTGCCATCGACACGTTTGGCGTAGGTACACGTATCGCATTGCCGGTTAATTTACCTTTCAACTGAGGGAAGGCTTTCGCCACAGCTTTAGCAGCACCGGTTTCGGTTAACACCATGTTTAACGGCGCTGAGCGGCCACGGCGGTCGGCTTTGTGATAGTTATCAATTAGGTTTTGGTCATTGGTGTAAGCGTGGACAGTTTCCACATGACCACTTTGAATTTCGTACTTATCGTGTACGGCTTTCAATACCGGCGTAATCGCATTGGTTGTGCAGCTTGCCGCCGACAGGATGAGGTCGTCAGGCTGAATATCGGCGTCGTTGACACCGTGCACAATATTCTTAATGTCGCCCTTGGCCGGTGCGGTCAATAGAACTTTCTTCACACCTTTCGATTTAAGGTGCAAACCAAGTCCATCTTCGTCTTTCCAAATACCTGTGTTATCTACCACGATGGCGTCTTTAATACCGTACTGGGTGTAATCCACCTGGTCTGGACCATCAGAATAAATGACTTGAATCTTGGTACCGTTGGCTTTGATAGCCTGTGCTTCATGGTCCACGGTGATTGAACCATTAAACGGACCATGTACTGAGTCGCGACGTAACAAGCTAGCGCGTTTCTCAAGGTCACCCTCACGGCCACCGCGCACTACAATTGCACGTAAACGCAGTTTATTATTCTTTCCGTTTTTCTCAATCATCAGGCGCGCAAGTAAGCGACCGATGCGACCAAAACCATACAACACCACGTCTTGTGGCTCGATGTCATCTGGCTTACCAACGATATCGGTAAGTTCAGCCTGCAAGAACTCTTCGACGCTTTGGTCATCGTTGGTGTTTTTAAACAGGTAGTTAAAAGCTAATTTGCCCAAGTCGATACGCGCAGGCGCCAACTCCATTTCAGACATCGCTTTTAGCAAAGGGTAACTTTCACGTAAACGCAGTTTCTTGCCTTCGTGCTGACGCACTAAGCGGTGAGTCTTGATAATATCAATGGTCGAACCGTTTAGCAGCGAGCGGCCGTACACTACAATCTCAACACCTTTGGTGCGGTATAGACGGCCAATCAGTGGCTGCATCATTTCAGCGTATTCCTGACGCTCTTCCCAGCTGGACAAAGTACTGTCGTTATGCGCTTCAGTCATTCCAAAAACCCTTTGAGTTGAAAAAATCGCTGCATATTGTACTTAATTTGACGCTTTGGCTCTACTGCTATTGTCAGTCTTTAGCCGCTTTAAATTGCATGGACACCGAATTTACACAATAGCGCTGACCAGTTGGCGCAGGCCCGTCCGGAAATACATGGCCTAAATGCCCTCCGCACTGTTTGCAGAGGATTTCAACACGCTGCATACCATGACTAGTATCTTCTTTATAATCAATGGTATCTGGTAACGAGGCGTAAAAACTTGGCCATCCACAGCCGGCATCGAATTTAGTTTCCGCGGAAAACAGCTCAGCACCGCAGCCCGCACACAGGTACATACCGGCACGATTTTCATCCAGCAGTGCGCCAGAAAATGGCCGCTCAGTGCCTTTTTGACGTAACACACGATATGCCTCAGGACTTAATTTCTCACGCCAGATATCATCGCTCATAGCTACCTCGTTCATTTGCCACACATTTTGGTACAACTTTCTGACTCATTCACAGCATTGTCATACCTGTTATCCGTCTAGGTATGTTAGCATTAAGTAACTACCAAGCAAGCCACTGAAGGAGCTTCAACGCATGCTGCGACGCACCAAAATAGTTACAACTTTAGGTCCGGCAACGGATAATCCAGAGGTTTTATCCGCTTTAATCGCCGCGGGTGCTAACACCGTTCGTTTAAATTTTTCCCATGGCGTGGCGCAAGATCACATTGACCGTGCCAACTTAGTGCGCGAACTTGCGGCTAAACAGGGCCGTTATGTTGCTATTTTAGGCGATTTGCAAGGGCCTAAAATTCGCGTATCGCGCTTCACCGACGGAGCAGTTGTGCTGCGTACGGGCGATAGTTTTGTGCTAGATGCGGAGCATGATAAGCAAGCAGGCAATAGCGATATCGTTGGTATTGACTATGATGCCCTACCCAAAGATGTCGCCTCAGGCGATATTCTGTTACTGGACGACGGTCGCTTACGTCTTGAGGTCAACCGTGTTGAGGGTAGCAAAGTCCACACCCGGGTGTTGGTTGGTGGTAAGTTAAGTAATAATAAAGGTATTAACCGTTTAGGCGGTGGTTTAAGCGCCCCTGCCTTAACCGAAAAAGACTTACGTGACATTAAAACTGCCGCTGAGATTGGTGTTGATTACCTCGCAGTGTCATTCCCACGCTCCAGTGATGACATTAACCGTGCCCGCACTTTACTGCGCGAAGCAGGCGGTCAAGGCGGCATTTGCGCAAAAATAGAACGTGCAGAAGCCGTTGCCACTGACACAGCTTTAGATGACATTATTCAGGCTTCAGACATTGTGATGGTCGCGCGTGGCGATCTCGGTGTTGAAATTGGTGATGCACAATTAGTCGGTAAACAAAAAACTATCATTAACCGCTCGCGCAGCTTAAACAAAGTTGTTATTACTGCGACCCAAATGATGGAATCGATGATCGACAATTCAATGCCAACGCGCGCAGAAGTCATGGACGTTGCCAATGCTGTGCTAGATGGTACGGATGCGGTCATGCTGTCAGCGGAAACCGCGGCGGGTAAATTTCCTGTAGAAACAGTGACCGCAATGGCTGAGATTTGCAAAGGGGCTGAAACGCATCCAAGCGTCACTTTTTCGTATCACCGCCTCGACCAGACATTTAACACGATTGCAGAATCAACCGCGATGTCTGCTATGTATGCAGCCAACCACCTTGAAGGCGTCACAGCGATTATTGCACTGACCGAATCAGGGCATACCGCGAAGTTGATGTCGCGTATTACTACAGCGCTGCCGATTTTTGCGTTATCTCGCCATCAGACCAGCTTGGCAAAAGCCGCACTTTATCGCGGCGTTTATCCAGTCTTCTTTGATACCCGCGAAAGTGGTTTAGACACTTTGATTGCCGATGCCATTGATGTCGTGAAACAACGTGGTCACTTACAAAAAGGCGACTACGTGATTGTCACCTACGGCGATTTAATGGGCATGATTGGTTCCAGTAATACCGTTAAAGTTATGCAGGTGTCTTAGTCCAGCGTTACGCCACGAGTACGCGCCATGCGCGTCAAGTCGGTTTGTATATCACCCAGCGCGCGCACCAAATGGTCGCGTTGCTGGGCTGATAATGTATCGGCCAGAGCAAACATATAATTGCGGTTAAACGCATCACTCTCTTCAAGCAAATCGTTTAACGCCTGCGGGCGTAATTGCTCAGGGTTCACAATTAACACTTGCAGTGTATCTTCGAATTCAGCTGGGTTGTTGCGCAAACTTAAAGCGGCTGCGAATTCATCTGCCCATCGGCGGCGATACTCAAACCAATAAGAAGCCATTGACGGCGCGTCTGCGGTCCAATCTTGTAGCAGCTGGCGTTGCTCATCACTTAAACGCCCGAGCCAGCGCTCAGCTTGTTTGGCTAAACTATCGGCATTATCTTGAGCGCGCTGCTCAGCGCTCTTATCTAACGACTCTTGTTCTTGTTCGCTAATTCGTTCACGAATACTGGCAACCAGTTCATCGGCCTGAGCGTCCGACAGGCGAGGTAATAAACCGAGTGCAGGTGCCATCAACTGCTGTCGCACTGCTGACCAGCGTTGGTCGACAGCGATTTGGTAGGATTGATAAACGTCGGTCTCGATGCGCTGGTGAGTGATGTCATCGCGCAGTTGTGCAAGCAAGGCATGGTACTCCGGCATCTCTTGTTCTGCATGCCACTGCAGCAGCGCATTGATTTCAGCACGCAAGTCTCGGCGTTGCTCGCGATCAAGAGAAACGTAGCCACGTACCTGCCGCATAGCATAGGTGTCGGCAAATCGATATCCAAAGCTACGGCTACAGCTACTTAGTGCGAATACAAGAACAATGATAACGCTGGACTTAACCCACAGCCCTATACGTGGAAACGACATACTGACACCCCTGAATAAATTGCCAACGCGGCAGTTGGCGCCCATTGAATACGGGCGCAAGCAGCGAATGGATGGGTGCCGCTGTGCTTTTAGCGCCCTAAAATGAGTTGTTTAATCTTATCTTTGTAACTGCGGCTGACTTTAAGTTCAGCACCGTTTTGCAAAATCAAATGATACTCACCATTTTGTCGGCTACATAATTTTTCGACTTGGTTAATATTGACGATTGCAGAACGATGAATACGCTGAAAGTTCTTTGGGTTCAATTCTTTTTCAAGTTCTTTCATGGTGCGGCGCAAAATATGGGTTTCATTGCCCGCATGGATGCACATGTAATCCCCAGCAGCATCAACCCACTCAATCGCACTAATCGCAACACGGGTAATTTCACCGCTTTCTTTAATCGCGATATGCTCAGGGTAATGATCACTGGTCAACGATTGCCCTTCTGCCAGCCGCTTTAAAATATCCTCGCAGTCTTCGCCGGTCATTTCAGCGACTAAATCAACAAGCTTTGACTGCTGTTGTTTATCACGTTGCTCAGTTAAGGCTTGGCTGATACGTTCTAAAGCCTGCGCCAAGCGGTCTTCGTCCACTGGCTTTAACAGGTAATCAAGGGCACGCACTTCAAACGCACGAATCGCATACTGATCATACGCCGTCACAAAAACCACTACAGGCATCTGTTCAACACTTTGGCTAACTTTGCGTAGTACATCAAAGCCATTTAGGCCTGGCATTTGAATATCAAGAAAAACCAGATCTGGCTTTTGCGCAACAATGACATCGAGGGCGTCACGGCCATTGGCACATTCTGCAATCACCTCAATATGCTCAAACTGAGCCAGTCTCACTAATAATCCGCGTCGTGCTAACGGCTCGTCATCCACTACTATTGTTCGAATTATTTCACTCATGCCACTATACAACTTGCCAAGGAATTTGAATGTCAACGATACAGCCCGTTGGGTTATTAGCAGACAGATTAAAATAGTACTGCTTACCATACAAGGCTTTTAATCGTTCTTTGGTATTACTCAGGCCCACCCCACCACTTTGACGTTGTACGCTTTTGGTTTCGGTTTCGGGTGTATATACCTCCGGTCCATTATCACTAATTTGCACATGTAGCGTCTCATTGGCAACCCAAGCTTTAATCTCAATAATGCCTTGGCTTTCTAGCTTCGCTATCGCGTATTTTATTGAATTTTCGATAATGGGTTGCAAAAACATGCTAGGTACGAGAGCTTTCGCCGCATCATCGCTAATGTCGGTACGCACCTGTAAGCGCTCTTCAAAACGCACCTTTTCAATATCTAAGTACAACATGAGTACTTCTATTTCACGCGCTAAGGTAATGCGTTTAATCGGCTCATTGTCGAGGGAAAAACGTAAGAAGTCGCTGAGCCGTGACATCATCTTATTGGCAGCTTTACTTTCCTCGACCAATATCAGCGTAGAAATTGCATTCAAGGTATTAAATAAAAAGTGCGGGTTGAGCTGATAACGCAGCATTTTCAGTTGCGACTGGTGCGCCATCGACACGGCGGTCAATGCCTTTTGTTTTTCATCCTGTAGCATTTGATAATATTTAATCACAAAGTACAGGCCACTCCAGCTCAGAATAATGTATAACTTGGCGACAGTATGGTTGAAATACATAAAGGGGTTTATCGGACGATAGCCAAATTGGTATATCTCCCAATTCGTCGCGTTATCAATCACTGCCCAAAGCGCGGCTACACATAAGGAAGCGAACAACACGATAATGGCAAGCCACCACGGCCGAACATTCCAGATGCGTTGATATAAGTATCTAAGAGGAATAGTCAGCAAGAAACCTGCATAAGCACCTAATGCCACTATAATGACATAGATGTCACGGGTTTCTTGAGTCAGCGACGCAATATACTGAATGAGCGCATAGCCAATCCAGCCGGTTAGCTGCAGCACCCAAAAGAAGCGATTTCTATCTTCGAAAAGTTGACGCCAGTTCAATAGTTAACACAACAACACAAAAATTTAACAAAGTATATCGAACTTCCGCGCCAGAGCCGAGCCTCTTCATCTCGTGATTGTCGCTCTCTGTCGCATTCGCTACACTGACAGCCTAAAACACCTGTTAAAGCTTGCGCTGCAAGCATCGTCAAAGGAGTCACTATGCCAGTTATGGCCGCATTGCCTGATTCAGTTCATACCATTCACTATGACATTAGTGCCGTCGATTGCAACGGTCATTATTTTGACGTCACTTTGCGCATTGCGGAGCCAGACCTCCAAGGCCAGCACCTTCGCCTACCCGCTTGGTTACCAGGCAGCTATATGATTCGCGATTTCGCCAAACATATCGTGAGCTTCAAAGCATGGCACAACGACCAACACCTGGCGGTCATGCAACTCGACAAGCAAACATGGCAGATTCAGGCTAGCGATGGCCCGATCACCATAGCGTATCGCGTGTATGCTAAAGATCTTTCTGTCAGAACGGCCTATTTGGACGACCAATTTGGTTTCTATAACCACAGTGCGCTGTGCCTGGAAGTGATGGAGCAGGACGAATGCCCATGTAGTGTGTCGATTACCCTGCCCGAACACAAGCCAGATTGGCAGCTAGTGACCGGTATGCCGCGATTACAAGGCAGCGAGCCCAAAGCGCATGTATTTAGCGCTGACAACTACCAGCAACTGATAGATTTTCCAGTGCTGATGGGCGACCTGAGTGTTGAAGATTTTATTGTCCACGGCACTCGCCACCGCCTTGCAGTGGCTGGCCGTCACTATGCAGATATGGAACGTATCTGTGCAGACCTAGCCAAGATCTGTGCGGCGCAAATTACCCTGTTTGATGATGACGCCCCCTTTGACGATTATACCTTTATGGTGATGGTGACTGGCGATGGCTTCGGTGGCTTAGAGCACCGAAATTCAACCGCACTCGTGTGTGGGCGTAACGATCTCGTTCACGCGTCGCACTCGGGCTCCAATGAAGGCTATCGTACATTTTTAAGTTTGTGTTCTCACGAATACTTTCACAGCTGGAATGTGAAACGTTTACGCCCACGGGAGTTTATTCCGTTCAATCTGCAAAGCGAGCAATACACCGAGCAACTGTGGTTTTATGAAGGCGTAACGTCCTACTATGACGACCTCATCGTGCATCGCACTGGGCTTTCTTCGCGCAATCAGTATTTAGAGGTATTGGGTAGCACTTTGACCCGAGCGCTTATGGGGAAAGGCCCACAACGTCAACCGTTAACCCTGTCCAGTAAGCTGGCGTGGACCACGTTTTATCAGCAAAACGAAAATGCGGTCAACGCAATATCCAGTTATTACAGCAAAGGTGCGGTTACTGCACTGGGTATCGACCTAATTTTACGCAAATACAGCCGCGGACAATGCGGTCTGGATGACGTGATGCGTCAATTATGGGTTAGCTATGGTCGTGATGAGCGCGGCACGACAATGGATTGCTTACTCGATACCATCATTGAGCTTTGTGGTACCGAAGGTGAAGACGAAATCAGAGCGTTTCTACATCGTGCATTAATGACCACGGAACCGTTAGACGTCGCTGCACTGCTGGCAGATTTCGGTATCAATGCACAGCTCACGGTTGCCCAAAGTGACAATGGACCTTTTGGTAAGGCACCGATGGTGCGCTTAGCGGTGGCACTCGGCGCTAAGTTTAAGGAATCACCCTTAGGTGGGTTGGAATTGGTACAGGTGTACGAAGACGGCAGTGCTTACCATGCGGGTTTATCAGCAGGCGACCGCCTGATAGCGCTGGATAATTTGCAAGTCACAAGTCAAAATCTGGGATTAACAATGAGCCGATTACAGCCTGGAGATAGCATGCAAGTGCATGCATTTCGGCGTGACGAGCTGCATGCTCGCACCCTGACATGGCAAGCGCCAGAGCCTTACAATTGGGTGCTGGAAGAGATCGATAGTGAACAAGCAAAACGGTGGTTGAGCCCTACTTAGGCTCAACCACAATGAAGGTGCTAGCGTGGTGGCAACAGTAACTGCGGGTCAACACGCAACGCTTCCCAATTCATGCGCCAGTCTAAATGCGGGCCTGTTGCCCGCCCTGTCGCACCTATCTCAGCGATTTTATCGCCCTGACTAATTACATCACCCACTGCAACGTCAATCCGGTGTAAATGCAAGAAGCTTGAGAATACGCCATGACCGTGGTCCACAATTAAGGTGCCTCCGGACATCAACATATCGTTGTGGGCTAACACGACAATGCCACCAATCGGTGCATAGACCGGGGTGCCTGTCGGTGCGGCGATATCAATACCCCAGTGCGGCGCGCGAGGTTCACCATTTAAGATGCGCTGCGAGCCATAAACTCCAGAAATTCGACCTTCAGCTGGCCAAATATAGGGCCCAGTAAAATACGTCATGTCACTGCGCACTTGGCGTGCTTGCGCTATTTGCCGATTTTCACGGCGGATGCGCTCTTGTGCCACTGGATCCGGGCTGACGGTTTGTTGCGGCAAACCATCGATACGCTGAATATCAAACTCTCGACTTGCAACGGTCAAAGGAATCTTATGCGCTTGACCATTCGCGGTGACAATTTCTAATTCGTGATTTGGCTCGGCTTCGCGGGCAAAACCCATCACAAAATACCCCGATTCACCCACCGTCAAAGACTCACCGTTTAACTTAACTTGGTTATCCGCCGAGGTTTTTCCAACTACCAGTGCCCCTTGCACTAACTCACCATGTAAAGTGACATGCTGATGCTCAACACTCACTTGCTGTGCTGCATGTGCCATAGTGCTCGTGGCACTGACACCCAAGGCTAAACTCAACGCAGCATATGCTGCAACGGTCAATTTACGCATACCCGATTGCTCCTTTGCCCACACCTTCAAATGCAATCACTTTAACGTCCCCTGCACCCTCTTCTTGCTTGATGCGTTGAGCCAGGTATTCGCTAATGCATTCGACGGTTGAGTCGGTCTCTATCACTGTGTTTTCTTGAACAGACAACGCTAATTCAAATAACCCCTGATCGGCTTGGTAACTATAGCAAATATAAGCGTCCGGTGAAGCGGCTATCGCCTCGCGAGCAAGGCTTGAGAGTTGCATTTGCTCAGCGCTCACAACGTCTTCCTGGGAACCTACGTAAATGTCCTGCCAGCGGGTTGCCCAAAGCTTTTCCAGTCGTGGTGTGCGCATACCGTTGTGGTAAATTTGAATGGCTGAACGGTGGCCGTGGGCAATGCGCTGACAATTACCATCGTGCTTTTTCAAGCCATGGGTGTAATGGTAGTAAAAACCATTAATGTCTTCTGCACGCAACGTCAGTTCAAGACCTGCCACATTAGTCGGCAGTTCGCGCTTAATCACTGCATGCAGGTACGCTTTCACGCTGTCAATATCGACCACATCGGCATCGATAAACGCAAACGCATCCGCTGGACAAAACAAATGAATAGAGCGTGCGTCGGGGCGCATAAAGTCGACCCAATAGCCACTATCGTCATCACGGCGTGTCACATGGGTATAAGGATGCTCAGCCGGTACCGCGAGCTTATGGTCCACGGAATTATCAATAATCGCCTTGATTTGCTTTTTCACGCGACCAAAGTCGAGCACCATAGATTGGTCATTTAAGGTGCCGTCCAAAGTGATATCAACGATCCAGCTTTCACCCACTACTCCGCGCTGCGGGCACAAATAGGAGAAGTCGATTACCGTGAGATCATTTACGAATAATTGCATGCCGCGAGCAGTCCTTAATGAGAGGTCAATAATGAATAGTGATGAAAGCGCTTAGTATATAGGATTCTTAGCGCTGCCACCATTGCCACAGCAAGTGCGCTGCCAGTAGCCACAAAAAACCGCCCATGACACGATCAAACCAATACCCTTTTGCCAGCAGCCATTGGCGCACAACTGGATTACCAAGTAACCATGCCAGCAAACAAAACCAAGCTGCGGTCGCAAGCGCCATATAGACGCCATAGATGCCTTTCACCCAGGTAGGTGTCTGCGGTGCGATAATCGTGGTGAACAACGCTAGAAAAAAGAGCGTGGCTTTCGGGTTCAGCGCATTGGTCATAAACCCAATCACGAATGCTTTGCGATTTGATACCGAAGTTTGTGTGACTGCTTGTAGGTCAATACGCTGAGCCACTGCTGGCGAGCGCATTGCTTGCCAGCCAAGCCAAATAAAGTATAGGCTGGCTAGCACTAATAAGGTTTGGTAAAGCCATTCGGTACGATGAATAATCAGCGCGACGCCAAGCAACGAATACGTAATATGCACTAATATGCCGGTGCCGATACCAATCGCAATAAAACAGCCTAAACGCGCACCGAAGCGCACCGCGTAGCGGCTGGTGACCGCAAAGTCGGGACCGGGGCTCATGACGGCTAAAAGGTGCGCAACAGCGATGGTGAAAAATTCAGCAAAATACATAACAACGACCTTGAGCCCCTGAGGAAAACAACCTAGTATTGATAAATAATTATTTTAAATTGAGAAAAAGTCATGCCTAAAGGGGTTTCACTCAACGCGCTTAGAGTACTGGCAACTGTCGCACAAACGCAAAGTTTTAAGCTCGCGGCACAACGCCTCGGGGTGACTCAGTCAGCGGTCAGTCGCCAAATACAGACCTTAGAAGAACAGCTTGGTATGCGCGTTATCCAACGTGACAACCGTATGCACGATCTCACCCCAGCAGGCAGTCTGCTCGCACCTGAATTGCATCGAATTTTTTCTCAGATAGATGAGCTTATCAGCAGTTTAGTTGAAAACAAAGCGGCAGATCGCAGGCTACTTCGCATCGCATTGCCGGACGCGGTACTCAGCTACTTCATTGCACCGCGGCTTCAGGAATTCTATACCCTGTACCCTCACCTGCGTATAGAGTTTAGCAGCTGCGAAGAATATAGCGGCAGTGAGACTCAACAGCGCCTCGGAACCATGCTATTACACGATCATGTGGATATGGTGATAACCTGTGCCGACCTGGAAGGTAAGCAGCTAATAGCGCAGCACTTGCGGCCAGTATATTACAGCCAAGTCGGCAATCCTGAAGGCGTGCTGATTCGTGTCAGTCCCAGTGACGACCTCGAGAGCATCGGTAGCAAAGCGCCAGCTAACTATACCCATGTCGAAAGTACGTCAGCTGCACTTGCATTAGCCCAAGGGCTGAATGGCTACACCTGGGTGCCTGACTTCATCGCTCAAGGTACACCGAATGGTCTGGCATATCATGCTAACCCGCGAGTTCGCAGTCGTCACCGCCTCAGCTTACAATGCTATTTTGCAAAGCATAAAGAGCTGGAGCTGCCTATCGTCGCTCTCAGCAATTGGCTGCTGCATATTGCACATTGAACAGGCATGGCTGTTAATGCGCGTGACGATGCCATCTGCGTTGCGCCCACTTCTCTAACTCTAAAATTGTAAACAGAATGCAGCCAGCAACCACACATAACAGCCCATGTGTAAGACTTAATGGCGTTGTGTTAAATAATGCCTGCAGCCAACCTTGGTAGGTGAATAGTAGCTGTAATCCAAACACTAAACCAACTGCCAGTAACACATGCCGTGTGCCTTTTAATCCATTAAAAAATAAAGAACTACGGCGTAAATAACGGACACTGAACAAGTAAAACACTTCCATCGCGACTAGCACGTTAACCGCCAAGGTTCGCGCATATTCTTCGCTATAGCCTTGGGCCAATGCCCACTCAAACGCAGTAAAAATCCCCACCGTAAACAGTATGGAAACAAAGATAATTCGCCAAAGCACAAAGCGAGTAATCCAGGGCTCATTTGCGCGTCGTGGCGGGCGTTGCATGGTGTCCGACTCACTTGGTTCGAAGGCTAGCGCTAATGCCAATGCTATTGAGCTCACCATGTTAACCCATAAGATTTGCAGTGGCATGATAGGTAAAGCGAGGCCAATGAGTAGGGCCAGCATAATAGCAAGGGACTCCCCGCCATTCACCGGCAGCAAGAAGGTGATTGCCTTTTTCAAATTGTCATACACAGTTCGACCTTCGCCGACTGCGTCAACGATACTCGCAAAATTGTCATCGGTTAATACCATGTCACTCGCCTCGCGAGCCGCAGCAGTACCGCCCTTACCCATCGCAATGCCAATGTCTGCGCGCTTTAGCGCTGGCGCATCGTTGACACCATCTCCAGTCATTGCGACTATTTTACCCTGAGCCTGAAGCAGGCTAACCAAACGAAGCTTATGCTCGGGTGTGGTGCGTGCAAAAATATGGGTAGTTTCTAATGCGTGGGTTAGTTCTGTGTCGCTAAGTGTGTCAACGTCTTGACCCGTCAACGCTTGCTCTGTCTGCGGTAGATGCAGCAACTTACCAATTGCTTGAGCGGTCTGTACGTGATCACCAGTAATCATTTTGACTGTGATGCCCGCACGATGGCAGGCATCAATTGCCTCAATTGCTTCATCGCGAGGTGGGTCCATAATGGCAAGCAACGCTACAAGTTCGAAATCATATAGATCGTCGTGAGTTAGCGGTTGGCGCTCTACTTGACTGACGACAACCTTTTTGTGTGCTAACGCCAGTACACGATGGCCGCCCTGTGCAAAGTCGGTGATCTGCTGTAGCCAAAATGATGGGTCCCATACCTGGCAATTAGCGGCGCTAACACAGCGTGCCAATATGGCTTCCGGCGCGCCTTTTAGTAAAATAAGTTGTTCAGGACTTTTAGGCTCGGTACACGCATGCATGGTCGCCATATATTTATACCGACTATCGAACGGAATTTCGCTCACGCGAGGCCAGTCTTGAGCTAAAGCATCAAGATCGATGCCCGTCTTATGGGCTAGTGTCAGTAAGGCCCCTTCCATCGGGTCGCCTTCAACTCGATAGTCCCCGTTATCATTCACTAGACGACTTTCATTACACAAACACGCAACGCGGGCAATATCTGTGCGTAGCTGCTCGAAACCTAACTCATTAAAGCTATTGATATGACCCTGCGGTGCGTAACCGTCTCCAGAAACAGAGAATACTTGCCCCGCGGTCGCCAATGACGTCACAGTCATTTCATTGCGGGTTAAAGTGCCGGTTTTATCCGAGCAAATAACGGATACAGCGCCAATGGTTTCCACCGCGGGTAACCGTCTGATAATTGCATGTCGAGACGCCATGCGGGTTACGCCGATAGCCAGTGCGACGGTCAATATAGTTGGCAGCCCTTCAGGTATTGCTGCAACCACTAAGCTCACCACTGCCATTAACATATAAGCAATGGAATGTCCACGGCTTAGGCCAACTATGAACACCAACGCCGCTACTATCAAAATGGCGACCGTTAACGCCTTCGCAAACTGCGCCATCTGACGCAGTAGCGGAGTCGTCAATTGCGCAACATTGGTCAGTAAGCTATTCACTCGGCCGAGCTCGGTTTGGCTCGCGGTTGCTACGACAATGCCCTGAGCTTGGCCTTGGGTAACCAAAGTACCTGCAAATGCCATCCCCTTGCGTTCAGCAAGCGGGGCATTAGTCGCTGAAGCTGATGCGGTTTTGTCTACCGCAATAGATTCACCCGTTAATGCGGCTTCTTGAACCGCGAAGTTTGACACTTTAATGAGCCGGATGTCGGCAGGTACAAGATCACCTGCCTGTAAACTCACTAAATCTCCCCTCACCACATGCTTGCTTTCAAGCTCGCTCAACTGACCACTGCGAATAACTCGAGTGTGTTCAGCCAGCATGCTTTGTATAGAGCGTAAGGCTTGCTCGGCTTTACCCTCTTGATAAAAGCCGATCACGGCGTTAACCATCACCACTGCCATAATCACACCAGCCTCTAACCATTCATGAAGGGCCAAAGCGAGGGCGGCAGCAATCAGTAGTATAATGATGAGTAAATTTTTAAATTGCTTAAAAAAGCGCACCCACACAGGCTCGATTTTTTTACTAGGTAATTGATTAAAACCATCCATTTGCAAGCGTTCAGCGGCTACTTCGTTGGATAACCCAGTGACGCAATCACTACCAAGCGCTGCCGCAATCTCCATCGGCGTCAGTGCGTGCGGAGTCGCTAACTGTTTATCATCATGTGCTGATACCGACTTTGCTGACATGTAATCACCTGTCCCTTTTAGAGCTTAAGCCCCCAATCCTTATAAAAATCACGGGCGAGCGACTCTTGAAAGCGCGGATGCGCAATATTAATCAGCGCTTGAGCGCGCTCTTTGATACTTCTTAGCCGTAAATTAGCCACACCATATTCGGTCACAACATAGTGAACATGGGCACGCGTAGTCACTACCCCAGCGCCCGGTGCCAGCAGACTTGTGATGCGAGATAACGAACCACCTCTCGCCGTTGACGGCAATGCAATGATGGCTTTACCCCCTTTGGCTAATGCCGCGCCGCGCACAAAATCCATTTGCCCACCAACGCCTGAGTAAATCGCGGTGCCTACGGAATCCGCACACACTTGACCGCTCAAATCGACTTGTAATGCACTATTAATTGCGACCGTTTGCTCATTTTTACGGATCACACTGGTATCATTCGTATACTCCACATCCAAGAATGCGACATTCGGATTATCAGCAATAAAATCGTATAGCTTTTGACTGCCCATCGCGAAGGTGGTTACGGTGCGTCCTCGATGTCGGTGCTTGCGACTATTATCAATTGCTCCACATTCGATTAAAGGTAAAATGCCGTCAGAAAACATCTCTGTATGCACACCAAGTTCACGGTGGTTATGCAAGCAACTTAATGTCGCATCGGGTATCGCTCCAATTCCGAGCTGAAGACAATCACCATCATCAATCAGGTTCGCAACCTGGCGCCCAATACTTGCACTGACCTCGGTTTGCGGCGCCAACACGTGTTGATAAACTGGCTGCTCATGCTCAAAGTAGCGATCAAATTCACTAATATGAATAAAGGAATCGCCATGGGTACGTGGCATACAAGGGTTAACCCAAGCAATTTTTCGATGCGCCACCTGCAGTGCAGCTTTGGTGGCCTCAACTGACACACCCAAGCTGCAGAAGCCATGGGCGTCTGGAGCAGAGACCTGTACTAGAACCGCATCCACGCGTTGTTCTCTAGCGCGCATTAACTTGGGAATTTCAGAAAGGAAAATGGGCACATAATCCGCTAGATCATTCGCCACTGCGTCGCGGGTGGTACCGCCAATAAAAAATGCGCGCTGGCGTAGATGCCCACTTAAATTTGGGTTAGCCAGATGCGCGCTCCCTTCAGTATGAAGCTGCAATAAGGTGAGGTTTTTGCGTTGTAGCGCTACGTCGGGCAACGCATCAAGAAGGACAGTAGGCGTTGCAGCCATTGAATGACACCAGATAATGTCATCGTTTCGTAGAATATCTAGTGCCTGTTCTGGTCCACATACTCGCATGGTGAGCCCCTAAAAAATGCTTTAAGTTAGCTTAGCAAATATTTACCAGTAAAAAGATGACATGCATCAATAGCAAGGCATTACAGTAACCAATCAATCGGTAGTAGTGAGAAAAACCTAACCTTAGTTCGTTGCCACCAGTGACTTCTTGGCTCGGTGTCGTGGCGAATAAAATGCCCTTCATTACGCTCTAACCAATACAAACGACCTGTCGGTGATAAGCGCAGTTCATAGGCGTTGAATGGCACATCATAAGTAAAAATACTGGCGGTTTGCTGCGCCAATTCTGGGCTCTCGATAATAAAGCCTAATTCAGTATTTAATTGCGCAGAACGCGGGTCAAAATTAAACGAACCAATAAATACACGTTCACCATCGACCGCAAAGGTTTTCGCATGCAAACTGGTAGCGGCACTGGCAAAGCGTGGTAGTTGGTCATCCGCCACCTCTATTCTGTCAGCGGGGCTAGAACGCATTTCATATAAACGGATACCCGCACGTAACAAGCGCTTGCGCCATTTTGCGTAGCCAGAATGCACAATTGCTACATCGGTGGCGGCATACGAGTTGGTTAGAATATGAATATCCACACCACTATTTGCCATCGCTTCAAGCGCCCTCACCCCCGCTTTGGTCGGTACAAAGTATGGCGATACTAAATACAAACTACGTTCGGGCTGGCCAATCACCTCTTGTATCGCATGGGTGATGAGCTGTTCAGGCTCTGCTAACCCTAACCCTTTGCTCGGATGGTCACTGACCATGCGCGTGCGTGCCCACAGTAAAGGACCTTCTTCGGTCAACATAGCGCGCACCAGTTCTCTGTCTTGCACACTTTGCATAAACAATTCGGTGGCTTCATGCTCTTCAAAGATAGTCGCCATGGTGGAGCGTCGACGCGCCTCACCCATATCACTGGTTAAGCTTTCTAAGGTAAATGATGAATCGCTATTCCAGAATAAATCAAAGTCGCGGGACACATCTGCCACAACCTCACCAATCGCGAGAGCATCCAAATCTGCAAACAAAACCCCGTCCATACCACTAAAGTAGTCGTCGCCTACATTGCGCCCGCCAATAATGGTGGCTTGGTTGTCAGCCGTAAACGATTTATTGTGCATGCGGCGATTAGCACGGCCGAAGTCGGTGATAAAACCAAAGGTGCGTGGACCACGGATTACGAAGGGGTTAAATAAACGAACTTCGATATTTGGGTGCTTATTCAATGCAATTAACTTGGACTCGATGGGCGCGGTATTCAAATCGTCCATTAAGAAACGTACGCGTACGCCCCGGTTCGCCGCATCATAAAGCGCCTGCATCAGTAGCAGACCAGTTTTGTCATCACGCCATATGTAGTATTGAATATCGAGGGATTGCTCGGCCGCGTTGGCCAGCATCATACGCGCGGCAAAGGCATCTTTGGCCTCTGCTAAGGTAACGATTCCACTGTCTCCAGGGTGATGAGCAGTCAGAGGAGTAATTAACTGCCCTAAAGCGGTGTCTGCAGTTGCGAGCGGCGTTAATGCCTGACTTGGGTGGCGAGCACTTAAATCGGGTAACGAGGAACACGCCACTACGCCAATAAAAACGAGTGCGACCAAACCAAATTGACGGAGCCACATCTTACTTATTACGCTCCTGTTCGCCTTGGCGAATCGTCCAAATTAGAAAGCCAGCTAACAGCGCTATAAATGCGACTGGAATAGCCACAAGCATAAATACACCCATGAATTTATATCCTTAGAATGCTCATGTGGTCAGGAATATCGACAACATACTGAGTATGCTGGGATAAATGATCACGCAATGCTTCAAGTGCATCAGGTTCGCCATGCACTAATTGTATCATCGTTCCTGCTTTCAAGGCAGAGCCTTGTAACCAATCTGTGAGTTCCTGATAGTCTGCGTGACCCGATAAACCATCGAGATTACGCACCTTAGCACGAACATCGACCCATTCTCCATGCAATTTGATGCGCTCGCCACCTTGCAGCATTTTGGCGCCACGCGTGCCACCCGCCTGATGACCAGTAAACAGTACCGTGCTGCGATGGTCGCGCAGCCAATGTTTAAAATGGTGCAAAATACGCCCGCCTGTCGCCATGCCGCTGCCAGCGATGATGATATGCGGGCCTGCTTGATTGGCAATTTGTTTTGAGTCTTCGATGCTGTGGGTATAGGTAATGCGAGCTTCCATCTGCTGGCAATCTTGGGCGTTGAGTTTGTGTTGGGTATGAAAGTCTGCATACATATCCGACACCCGAATGGCCATCGGGCTATCTAAGTAAATGGGTAGTCGGGGGATACGCCCCGCGTCCATTAACCGAACCAACATATGCTGAATCAGCTGCGCACGTCCGACTGCGAAGCTTGGGATCAACACAACACCGCCCGCTTTAGCGGTGTCATTGACGACATCGGCTAAATCGTTGAATGGGTCGGTTTGTGCATGGCGTCGATCGCCATAGGTGGATTCAAGCAACAAACAGTCGAGCTCTGGTAGCGGTTTAGGTGGATACATCAAGGTGTCATCAGGCCGCCCGACATCGCCAGAGAAACCGATGCGCTTGCCTGCATGCTCGGCAATCACACTGGCGGCACCTAAAATATGCCCTGCTGGGCGCAATTCAAACTCAATATCACCAATCGAGAAACGCTGCTCGAACTCTACTGGTTGTAGCAGTCGCAGTGCTTTCTTAGCGGTTTCCTCGTCGTAAAGCGGCTCAGGATTGTCATGTCGGCTCATTTGGTGCTTTTTAAGATACTTAGCGTCCTCTTCTTGAATCCTGCCAGAATCAGGCCACAACACCGAACACAATGCCGCTGTGGCAGGATGCGTCCATACCTTGGCGCGGCAGCCATGCTTATACAGCACTGGAACGTACCCGGAATGATCAAGGTGTGCGTGGGTCAGAACGATGCCGTCGACCGCGTCGATACCCAATGCAATAGGCTGCCAGTTGCGTCGCCGTAACCATTTGTAACCTTGAAACAAGCCGCAATCGATAAGTACCCGAGTGGTATCGGTTTCAAGTAAATAACGTGAGCCGGTTACGGTCTCAGCGCCGCCTAAGAAAGTTAAACGCATGCTGTATTCCTTACATGGGCTGGGTTACCGACGCGCCTCTAATGACTAAAGGTGTGCTATGGCATCACTCACGCCATCGAGGCTTAAACGAAACATGCGCCCTTGCATGATTTCGTTAATCAACTGAATCGACTGATAATAGCGCCATCTATCGCGAGGCTGCGGGTTTAGCCACACCGCTTTTGGGTAATGGTCGAGTAACCGCTGCAGCCATACCGCGCCTGGCTCTTCATTCCAATGTTCGACACTACCCCCAGGGTAAGCAATCTCATAAGGTCCCATAGTGGCATCACCGACAATAATAACCTTATAGTCGCTACCGTAAGTATGTAGTAGATCAAACAATAGCAGTTGTTGGTCAAAGCGGCGCCGATTATCTCGCCATACCCCTTCATAGATGCAGTTATGAAAGTAGAAAAACTCGAGGTGCTTAAACTCACTGCGGGCGGCGCTGAATAACTGCTGGCACTCCATAATATAGTCATCCATAGAGCCGCCAACATCGAAGAACAGTAACACTTTAACCGCGTTATGACGCTCAGCCTGCCATTGCAGGTCAAGCAATCCCGCTTGACGCGATGTTTCACGAATCGTACCGGCTAAATCCAGCTCTAAAGCAGCACCAGAGCGTGCAAAGCGACGCAGCTTACGCAAAGCCAGCTGCATATGGCGGTTGTCTAAGGTGGCGTCATCGTCAAAGTCTTTAAACTCGCGTTTATCCCACACTTTCACCGCGCGTCGGGCGTGCGACCCTTCTTGGCCAATGCGAATGCCCTCGGGATTATAACCGTAGGCGCCAAAGGGTGATGTGCCCCCAGTGCCGATCCATTTATTACCGCCTTGATGGCGCTTTTGTTGTTCAGCTAAGCGTTCCTTGAACTTTTCCAACAGGCGCTCTAGGTCACCTTCGCCCTGTAACGCTTCCAGATCTTGTTGGCTAAGGTCTCGCTTTAGCGCATTTTCAAGCCAATCTTTAGGAATAGCATCCGCAATGTCAACGCGCTCGACACCGGCAAAATAATCCGCAAACGCACGGTCGAATTTATCATAGTGACGCTCATCTTTTACCATGATCATGCGGGCTACAGTATAGAAGGCATCGATATCGGCAAATACCACTTGCTGCTCTAAAGCTGCATTCAAATCCAGCAGCTCAGTGATTGAACAAGGTAGCCCGTAGCGGCGCAAGCACTCAAAAAATTGAACCAGCATTAGCGCCCCTGACGACGGCTCATAAAGGCCAGCTTTTCTACCATCTCAATATCTTGTTCATGTTTGAGCAACGCCCCAAACATCGGCATCAAGCCACCTTTTTGTTGGCTGTCGCGCAGTTGTTCAGCGCTCATGTCTTCGGCTAGCAATAGCTTCAACCAATCCAGCAACTCCGACGTCGACGGCTTTTTCTTCAAGTTCGGGGTCTCGCGCACATCAAAAAATACTTCTAATGCCGTAGTGAGTAAACGCGACTGAATAGCAGGAAAATGAACATTGACGATATCACGCAGCATCGCTTCATCTGGGAAGCGAATATAGTGGAAAAAGCAGCGCCGCAAGAAAGCGTCTGGCAGCTCTTTCTCATTATTTGAAGTAATAATCACGATCGGGCGCTGCATCGCTTTTATCTGCTCGCCAGTTTCGTACACATGAAAGGCCATCTGATCGAGTTCATGCAGCAAGTCATTCGGAAACTCGATATCTGCTTTGTCAATTTCATCAATCAGCAGCACGGGCCGGGTGTCACTGGTAAATGCCTGCCACAACTTACCGGGGCGAATATAATTGGCAATATCATGCACTTTATCGCTACCAAGCTGGCTATCACGTAATCGCGACACCGCATCATACTCATACAGCCCTTGTTGCGCCTTGGTGGTGGATTTAATCTGCCACTGTAATAACGGCGCACCTAAAGCGCTAGCCAGCTCTTCGGCGAGGCGAGTCTTACCGGTACCTGGTTCTCCTTTTAACAACAGTGGCTTCTGTAACGTAACGCACGCATTGACTGCCAAAGCCAGCTCGTCACTCACAATGTAAGAATCAGTACTCGAAAAAACTGCCACGTCAAAATCCTCAATGGTTAGTTACAGCACAAACCCGTGCTTTGTTCGCAATATCATACGCGTTTCTTACGCCAACCCCAAACCTCTGGCGGGACGAAAACATGGCAAAAAAAACACCGCCTGCCATACAGGTCGGTGTTTCTTATATGAGGCAAAATGCCCCTTAAATCTGAATGCTTACTTGCGGGTGGCGCCGCGGACCAAACCACCTAAACCGATAATCGCAAGTACCGCACCGCCAACCAAGAACCAAATTGAATTATCCGTTGGCTGACCTGTGAAAGCCTCACTGACTTCTGATGCGACAGATTGAGATTCCTGATAGCCGAAATACAGTAAAATTACGCCTACCACTAAAATTGCAATCGAGATGACTTTATCCATAAAAAGCTCCTGTTTAGTTATCGTTATTAACCGTAGAACAAGGACTTAAATAAAGCGAATCAAATTAAATGTTTTTTCGAATACTTAACGCTTCAACTTCACGCAGCGCCATTTGAATGTCTTTTAGCTGAAATGGTTTGGTAAGAAAGGCATTCATCCCAGCTTGTAACCCTTTGTCGCGCATACTTGGCATCGCATTCGCAGTTAAGCCGATTATGAATGGCTGATGTAAGCTTTGCTGCCGAATTAACCGAGTGGCTTCGATACCGTCGAATTCAGGCATATGGACATCCATAAACACCACGTCGAAATCTTGTTGCTGTAATACTTGCAGCCCCATATGTGCGGAAGATGTCGCCACATAGACTTGGTCCATTTTGCTCAGCATTTCCCCCAGGATAAGCTGATTCACGTCATTATCGTCTATCACCAGGATACGGTAAATTGGCAAGCGTATTGGGTGATGGTTACTTGGCGCCGGTGCATGCCCTGCAGCAGCGGGTAAGCTGATTTTAAATACACTGCCCTGCCCAACCTGGCTTTTTACCGTGGCGTAGCCTCCCATAAGCTGAACCAAACTGCGTACGATACCTAAGCCTAAACCACCACCCGGTTTCGGATACAACGACCCTTCACTTTCCTGCTCAAACACATGCCAAACCCGTTCCGTGTCTTCAATACCGACACCAGAATCTGACACTTGCAGCACTAGTTGCTGCTGCTGCCAGCTTAAACCGACCCGAATATAACCAATTTTGGTAAACTTAAACGCGTTATTGATTAAATTCACGGCAATTTGCAGAAAGCGTGATTTATCAATTTCAATGAACGTGGGCAGCGACCCGTCCGTCGCGACTTGAAAATCAATCCCGCGTCGGCGTGCTTGGTCGACAAATAAGCTACGCAAATGTCGGGTCAAGGCTGCGGTTTCGTGACTGGCGGTTTTAATTTCAAGCTTGCCTTGGTCAGCTCGACTAATGTCAATCGCATCGTTCAATGTATTCAGTAAATGTGCACCGCTTTCTTGCATGGTATGCAGCAATTCGCGTTGCTCCGCGCTCAATTCCGTGTTCGCGAGCACTGAAGCGAGGCCAAGAATACCATGCAGTGGCGTGCGAATTTCATGGGACATATTCGCTAAGAATACTGTACGCGTGCGAACTGCTTCGCGGGCTTCCAGTTCCGCCTGTTTTTGCTTACTAATGTCCGTATGGGTCCCTGTCATTCGCACTGGGCTTTGGTTATCGTCCCATTCAACCACTTTGCCGCGGTCGAGGGTATGTACATAATGACCACGCGCATGGCGCATGCGATATACATGTTCGTAAAAAGGTACGCTGGCAAATAGGTGTGCCTGAATCGCTTGATGCCATTCATGGCGGTCATCAGGGTGGATCAGCGACTCCCAGAATCGCATTGACACTTCGACTGGCTCGACGTCATAGCCGTACATACTAAGCCAACGCGAGTTGACGGTTAAAACGCCAGATTGCGGATGCCAATCCCAACTTCCTAAGCGCGTGCCTTCCAGCACCATTTGCAAATGCCTGCGTTCGGCAAGTAGCGCCAATTCTAAATGCTTGCGCGCCGAGATATGTTGCATGTAACCCACAAGCTGCGAGACTTGCCCGTTGGCATGACGCTCAATTAAGGTGGTGTCTGCGACCCAAATCACATCACCGCTGCGGGTAATAAGGCGATAATCTTCATGGGTCACAGAGCGTGTACTGATGTCACTAAGCTGGCTTAGAATCTCATTGGAAACGCGTTCTGCATCGTCTGGGTGCAAAACCTGTTGGAATTTAACCGCACCTGATTCAAAGTCTTCCTTGCTGTAACCTAACAGCGCTTGCACGTTACTGGTGCAGGCACGCACCGGCCAATCTTCGGCAACCTCCCAAACAAACAGGCAGATTTCATCGCTGGCACCAAATAACGCCAGTATGTCGGGTGGAAACGTCTTACTCATTCCACAGCCTGATATGCTGCCCAAGCTCACCTTTGGTCTGCCACTCAGCAAATTGGTCCGCCATTCGGTAACCTAGTTCAACCGCTTTTTTCCAGTAAGCTTGGCGGCTTGCGACATCGAGTTTGGCAAAATCGTTACGGTCGGGAATTTTGCCATAAGGCAGTGCATCCAAGAAGGCTTGGCTCGGATGCATAAACACCACGTTAGGCCAGTGTTTGCCTGTGGTTCGACGCCATTTTAATTGCTTATCGAACCAACCAGGTACCACTTGATGATGAAAGTGCGGGTACAGTACCAACCCGGATTGGCGCGATAAATCGACGTCAAAGTGATAATCAGTAATACCGCCATCGCGATATACCCCAGGCGGCGCACCGGGGATATCTCTCACCCCTTCCAGCACCAAGGGAATAGAACCAGTTGCAAGCAAAGCTTGGCGAAAATTATCGCGGCTTAATGCCACTCGACTGGTGGGTAAGTCATCCCAATGCTCGCCCAATACGTCGCCAGCAGCAGGATGTTGAAAAATCACACGCTCAAATGCGGACTTCAACGAACGTCGGTTTAAGATATTGCCCGCGGCCGCACGTGCTAAGCCAATGGCTTGTTGGCGCGGCGACTCTTTCGCTGCCCAGCCACGACACCGCGCAACAATAAAGTGGTGCTGAAATATCCGCTGGCTCAACATCTCGTCAATCGCGTCCTCGGTGACATAGGCTTCCAACAATTCACGGGCGTTGGCAGATATTTCGGCGGCGCTGGGCTTCGCACTATACACCTGGCCTTGGTATAAACGGCAAAATAGCGCACTGGCTTCAGCCGCTTCACGTCGACCCAAGCTAGCAAAGCGCCATGCCCCCGCCGACGTACCGAGCAATTGCAAGGGTGTCTTACGCGACTTAAAAAATTCGCCAAAGAAATAGTTATCAAGCCCTTGCAGCACGAACCACTTCGGCCCGCCAGATGCACCTAGCATCAAATTAAAATCTTCTTGCTGCAGGCCTTGCTCTTGTATATGCAGATACGCTTGTTGACCCGCCTTAATGTCTAACCACTTTGTCATGCAATGTCCCTATTAGTTTTATACTTGGCGCTTACGCTCGGCCAAAATACCTAATGTTACGGTAACGACCACCACCACTGGGGCTAGGTAAAGGTTGGAAAGGCCTGCCAATTGGGACGCCACAAAAGGGGTCGCGAGATTGGTTAGTAGGCCGTAGCCGAAAGCGCATAGCAAAATGAAAATACAGACTCGCACCACCACATGCAAATGGGCGATATTACGTTTCACTAGAGCGTTAATATTGTTGCCATACAACACCAACAAGGTCGCAACCAACATAAACGCAATCGTGCTGATATGCGGTCTTAGCCACTGGCTCGACTGAATCAAAAAGTTTTCAAACATCAACCAACTCCGCTGAGCAAACTTTGTTACGGGGAAAAAACGCAGTATACCTGCGCTAAACAGCTGCGACTAGGCGTTATGGGTTAACCTCGGGCATTTATCAATGCTATGATACCCCTTTCATTAGGCGCCCTTGGGCTCAATGTTCAGCGCTCCCAGCAGCATGATTAACGGATCTCAGCATGAAAGTTATAAGTTTTAATATCAACGGCTTGCGCGCCAGGCTTCACCAGTTACAAGCAATGATTGATAAGCATCAACCTGACGTCATTGGACTGCAGGAAACCAAAGTTCACGACGAAGCCTTTCCTTTAGCCGACGTGGAAGCGATGGGTTACGAAGTCGTGTTCCATGGCCAAAAAGGCCATTATGGCGTGGCATTAATGAGCAAGTTGCCGATGCAAGATGTCAGCTACGGCTTTCCTGGCGACGATGACGACGCACAGCGTCGCATGATTATGGCCACGGTGACTGCTGCCAACGGCGAGTTGGTGCGTGTGATGAACGGTTACTTTCCCCAAGGTGAAAGCCGCGACCACCCGGTCAAATTCCCGGCCAAAGAAAAGTTCTATGCTGACCTGATGAGTTACCTGAATACCGAGTTAAGCCCAGAGCAACCGGTTATTCTGATGGGTGATATGAATATTTCCAGTACAGACGCTGACATCGGTATTGGCGAGGCCAATGCTAAACGCTGGCTACGTACCGGTAAATGCAGCTTCTTACCTGAAGAGCGCGAATGGATGCAAACGCTGATGGATTGGGGCTTTACTGACACCTTCCGGGCGGCAAATCCTGACGTGGACAATCAATTTAGCTGGTTTGATTACCGTTCACGCGGCTTTGACGACAACCGTGGCTTACGCATTGATTTAGTATTGGCCACTAAAGTGTTGGCACCACATTGCACCGATTGTGGTATCGACTACGAGTTACGTGGTATCGATAAACCTTCTGACCACGCCCCTATTTGGTCTACTTTTGATTTGAAAGCATAGCGACCAAGGCTTTGTATTATCTGAGCGCAAGCCCTGAGCCAAGGGTTTGCGCTTAGTAGTCCTCGGGCGGTAACACGCTGAGGGCTTTACGCACCATTACGGCTAAGTCAATGTAGCATGGGCCTTTGCGGTGAGACGGCAAACGCACATCCATACCTGATTGCAATAGTTTCCCCTGTAATTCAAAGTACCAAGCCCGCAAACTCAGCGGCAATTCACTCATCGCGCGTTTACCTAGCCAGTAGTAGGCCTGCAGTGGTAACAGTGCGATAAATAACGACGTGGTAATAATACTTGCCATGTGTTCGCTACCAAGCCATGTCCACTGCACTGCAAAATTCACCACTGCCGCAATCGGTAATGCCCAGGTAATCAAACGTGTTAACGGCACCACTTGCGCTTCCGGTAGGCCACCTAACACGGCATGATTCGGCCACAGCTTTAAATATTGAGCGCCATCTTTGAATGTGCGAAGTAAACCCACGTTGTTCTCCTACTGCTGTCATCGCCTCATTGTACGCGGGGCACGGCACCAAGTACAAGCGAGTGGTGATTAAACGCGCACCCCATTAAAGCCAATAAAAACATCAACTTACATTTTTGCGGTCAGCTAATTAACAAAGTTATCCACAGAAATTGGGGACAAGCCTGAATACATTGAGGAAAGTTGCCAAATCATCTCAATTTTGTCACACTCGAAGTCCTACACCCCACGTATTATCGCGGCTTTGGCTTAATGAGGTTGGTTTTGGCTAAGACATCGGCACAGCATTCAGAGTTACCCACAGATCAAAGCAGCCGTCAGCAGCAGCCTACTATCAATTGGTTACAAGTGCCATTTGAAACCGTGCCAATTGAGGTGCAGCCGACCACACTCTTTGACTTGATGGCACCGGTGCACGGCATTGCGCGTGCACTTACCGACAGTCCCAACGCCACTGACCGCATGCAGTTATATGGCCTGGGTGTATATCAAACGCCGCGCTTGGAACGTGTACAGGCACCTATTCGAGCCAAAATTATCGCTATCAGCGAGGACGGCTGCCATTGGCAATTTGCACTGAATAAACATCTGCGTATGCATCTATTTGTTCATGTTCACAGCCCATTGCCGCGCGCTAGCTGGACACTACGTGCGGGCGATATCGTTGACGCCGGCACTGAACTGATGCGCATCAGTACCAGCGCTATGCGGCAACAACCCATCGTGATGACCTGTGTCGAGCAAGCTGCAGGGCAAGCCATTGTGCGTTATGCGGCGAGTGCGATGATAGGCAATTTAAGCGCCGCCCAGGACCGAATTATTCGAATCTATCAACCCCTTGAGCGATAAGCCACAAGAGATACTTATTGCCGTAGAAACAGGATTGAAGTATGACCACTGTAGTATTTGGGATAAAAAATTGTGACAGCGTCAAAAAAGCGCGCCGTTGGTTAGAGCAACATGATATTGCCTACGAATTTTCAGACTTTCGTGACGAGCAGCCAAACCGCGAGCGCATTCACAGTTGGATTGAAATTGTTGGCCTGGACACTTTGGTCAATAAGCGCTCTACCACCTTTCGTCAACTTACCCCAGAACAACAACAAGCCCAAGATATTGAGACTTGGGTTGAGCTCATCGAGCAGCAACCTACATTAATTAAGCGCCCGTTATTGAAGCACGACGGCCGTTTGACTTGTGGGTTTAAGCCTGCTGTATATGAGGATCTTTTCAATGTCTGATCACCCAACTATAGCGCTAACCCGTGAGTTGATTGCACGCCCTTCAGTCACGCCAGAAGACGCAGGTTGCCAGCAACTGATTGGCGAGCGCCTCAGTGCCTTAGGGTTTAACCTTGAATCCATGGTATTTGAGGACACCACCAATTTATGGGCGCGTCGTGATAGCCAAGCAGGCGGCTTATTCTGTTTTGCGGGCCATACGGATGTGGTGCCTGCTGGCGACCTAAGCAAATGGCAGACACCGCCATTCACGCCGACAGACATTGACGGTGTGTTATACGGTCGTGGCGCAGCAGATATGAAAGGCAGCTTAGCGGCCATGGTGGTTGCCACGGAACGCTTCATTGCCCAGTACCCTGAGCATGCCGGGAGTATCAGCTTTTTGATTACCAGTGACGAAGAAGGACCTTTTATTAATGGCACCACGCGAGTCATTGATACCCTTGAAGCACGCAACGAGAAAATTACCTGGTGCATCGTTGGTGAGCCTTCAAGTACCAAGTATTGCGGCGATATTATTAAGAACGGTCGCCGCGGCAGCCTGACTGGTGATCTGGTGGTTGAAGGTATTCAAGGTCATGTCGCCTACCCCCACTTGGCGCGCAACCCTGTGCATCAAGCTGCACTTGCGTTACACGAGCTTGCGCAAACGCAATGGGACCAAGGTAATGACTATTTTCCGCCCACCAGTTTTCAAATTTCGAATATTCACGCAGGCACCGGCGCGGGCAACGTCATTCCTGGCGTACTCAATGTGCAATTTAACCTGCGCTTTAGCACCGAAACCACCGATCAAGCACTGATTGAACGGATTACGCAATTATTAGATAGCCACGAACTTGAGTACAAGATTGACTGGACCTTCAACGGCCAACCTTTTTTAACCGATAGCGGTAGCTTGGTGGAAGCCGTGCAAAGCGCAGTGACTCGAGTGGTTGGCAACGCGCCGGTACTGTCGACCGCTGGTGGCACATCAGACGGCCGATTTATTGCGCCCACAGGCGCCCAAGTGATCGAGCTTGGGCCAGTCAATGCATCTATTCATAAAGTCAACGAGCATGTCAGCCACGACGACTTAATTGTCTTAACCGATATGTACGAGCAAACTTTGATTGAACTCTTGGTAACCCGTGCATGAGCACTTATGAGCCACTGCTAAACGACCTAACCCCTGCGTTTTTAACTGGGCAGACAGATACGCATGTGCTGCCGGTTAACGTTGAAAACCCCCAAGCACCGCGCATTCATGCCCAGTGCTTGGGCGCGTTTATGTCGATGCAACAAGCAGCGGCTGACGATGGGATTGATCTGAAGATTGCCAGTGGCTTTCGTGACTATGCCCGCCAGCAGGCGATATGGCAGCGTAAGTGCGAAGCAACTAAAACACTCGCTGGTGAAGCGCTGGATGACGCATTACACGCTATCTTGCGTTGGTCAGCGATGCCTGGGGCTAGCCGTCACCACTGGGGCACAGACATGGATGTATACGACCCCAGCGCATTAGGTGACGCCACATTGCAATTAGAACCATGGGAGTATGCCGCTAACGGGCCAATGCATCCCCTTTATCTGTGGCTACAGCAACATGCGCAATCTTTTGGTTTTGACTGGCCATATGCGCGTGATCTCGGTGGGGTTGCAGTTGAACCCTGGCACTTAAGCTACCGGCCTTTGGCGCAGTCATTTTTAGCGCAAATGAATCGCGATGTCTTGCTCGGTGCGTGGCAAGCATCGCCGCCTGCGCGCCACGACTGGTTGGTTACACATGTTGACTCGCTGCTTGAACGCTATGTGCAACGAGTGACTTAGTCAGCCATTGTATGCAGCATAAAAAAAGGTGACCTGAGTCACCTTTTTTGTTGGATGTCTTGTCGTGATAGCTCGGTTACAAGCTAACGCCAATGCGTTTTGCTACTTCTTCGTAGGCTTCAACTACACCACCTAAACCTTGACGGAAACGATCTTTATCCATCTTAGTCAGGGTTTCTGCGTCCCATAGACGGCATCCATCTGGCGTAAATTCGTCACCCAGCACGATTTCACCATTAAATACACCAAACTCCAACTTGTAATCCACCAACACCAAACCAGCATTGCCGAACACATCTTTTAGCACCTGATTGACCTTGAAAGTTAATTGCTTCATTTGTGCAATTTGCGCTTCCGTGGCCCAACCGAAGGTAATGATATGGGATTCATTAACCATAGGGTCATGCAACGCGTCATTCTTTAAAAAGAACTCAAACGTCGGTGGGTCAAGCTCAATGCCCTCTTTTACCCCTAAGCGACGAACCAACGAACCTGCAGCACGGTTGCGCACCACACATTCGACCGGGATCATATCGAGCTTCTTCACCAATGATTCGGTGTCAGACAACAACGCGTCAACTTGCGTCGGCACCCCAGCGGCTTCGAGTTTTTGCATAATGAAGTGGTTGAACTTATTGTTCACCATCCCTTTACGCTCAAGCTGGTCGATTTTCTCACCATCAAAGGCCGAAGTGTCGTTGCGAAATTGCAAAATTAAGCGGTCAGCATCGTCAGTGGTGAACACAGTTTTAGCTTTGCCGCGGTACAGCTCTTCACGTTTTTCCATGGTCGTCGTTGGTCTCACTGCTTGGGTTAGTCAGCGTACTCGCTGAAAGCCTCAGCAAGCACAGGGAATATACGGTCCATTGTTTCTTCGTCTAATACCTCGTCACGATAACGAATCACGACATACAGTACGCCATCACGCGCATCCAGCTGGAATTCGTAATCATCACCGCGTGGCAGGTCTAGCATACCACGGTCACTTGAACGCCAAAATGCTAAACGACTGAAGAAACCACGACGGCCACCTGGCTGATAATTCACCATGTAAACACCGTCAGTTTGGTTCAAGTCTTCAACAATAAAACCAAGGTATTCAAACACCCCAGGCATCATCACCCAGCCCGCTTCAAAACTTGTATCAAGGGCGAAAGCTGGGTCACCTTGCGGGCTTTCAGCATGACGCAATGCGCGAGTTGAACGCACCTGAGCAACGCGTTGACGCTCGAAGTTACGTTGCATGCGAATGCTTAAATCATTTAAAAATGACGCTTCAAGCTCGCGTTGCAAAAACATAGGTAGGGTGCGCTCACTGCCGTCTTCGAAATAGCGAATATTACTCGCATCCACTTCTAACATAGCGCTGCGGCCATGGGTTGGAGCTTGCATATTTACAAACAAACTATATTCCGCACTAAAATCAATGCGGTCACGGCGTAAGCGGTTGAAAAACCCAGCTCTGGCACGTGAACCTTGGTCACGCTCAATCATTTGCGTGCGCAGGTAATCTTTCTCTTGCATGTCTTCGATGCCATAACCTTGATCTTCTACCAAGGCTAACAGCTCTTCCCATACCCAGTCTGCGACATTATTCATGTCTTCTATCGCATCAAACCAAATACGGGCTGCACGGCTACCCTCTTCTACCCGGCTACCAGGCACCAACGGCATAACTTGGCGTGGTGACCGAATCGTGGCTGACGGACCTAAAGGCCCATCGGTTCTTGCCGCTTCTGGGATTCGAAAATTAGGGTTCTGCGCAACTGCAGTCATCCCCTCAGGCACCAACAAAGGTGGACGTTCGTCAATTTCCAGGTAATCAAAGCCACCTTGTGCTTGGTCACGCTGTGATGCGCATCCAGCCACTGCAGCTACTGTTGCCGCAATGGCAAAGCCTCGCCAAAACTTCATGCAAACTCCGTTATTTTAATAATCCAGCATTCTTTAACGCTGTTTCGATGGCATTTTGACTCGCAAGTTCCGGAGAAGTCAGCGGTAAACGATAAAATTCATTAATCCAGCCCAAACGCGCCATTGCCCATTTGACTGGAATTGGGTTTGCTTCAATAAATAATTTGTCATGTAAACCGCGTAGTGGCGCGTCGATGGATTCAGCTTGTTCACGATCTCCGCGACGCGCGACATCGACCAACGTTTTGATCGCTTTCGGGGCTAAGTTAGCCGTGACGCTAATCACACCGTCACCGCCTTGGAGTAAAAACTCACACGCGGTCGGGTCATCACCGCTGAGCAAAATGAAATCCGGGCCGCAAGCGTCTTTCAGCTTTTTCACCCGCGACACATCGCCCGTAGCTTCTTTAATACCGACAACGTTGGGAATTTTAGCTAATTCTGCGACCATCTCGGTCGACAAATCACAGCATGTGCGACCTGGCACATTGTATAAGATTTGCGGCACATCGCTGGCTTGAGCAGCGGCAGTGTAATGGGCAATTAAGCCAGCGCGGCTAGGCTTATTGTAGTAAGGCGTAACATTTAAAAAGCCGTCAACACCCAAGTTGGCCATGCGCTCTGTCAATTGCACGCATTCAGCCGTTGCATTCGAACCATTACCGGCAACAACTTTGATACGTTTATTGGCAATTTCAACGGTGGCTCGCACCACATCAACATGCTCATCATGGCTTAAAGTAGGTGACTCGCCCGTTGTACCAACTGCAACAATGGCATCGGTGCCTTGTTTGATGTGTAATTCAATCAATTCGGCGAGCAAACTATAATCGACGTTACCGTGCTTGGTGAATGGGGTCACCAAGGCAACCATACTACCTGTAAGCATAATCTCTCCCAGCTTTTTTTAAGTGCTCAATCTTACTTGGCAAGCCGCTTAAACACAAGGGTTGCAAAGGAAACTGGCAGAACGCTTTACCTTATGTTTAGATAACACCCGTGCTGGAAAATTTCATTGAGGAGTTCGTATGAAGACCCTACAAGTTGGCGATAAAGCGCCGCACTTTACCTTACCTGACCAAAACGGCAGCTCGGTTGCTTTAGCGGATTTGCTGAAAAAGCACCGTGTACTAGTTTACTTTTATCCCAAAGCTATGACGCCAGGCTGTACCGTACAGGCACAACAACTGCGTGATCATAAAGCAGCGCTCGCCGACAAAAATACAATCGCTGTCGGCATTAGCCCCGACGCGCCCAAGCGTCTAGCCAAGTTTACAGAGCGTGACGAATTGAACTTTATCTTATTGGGTGATGAAGACCATCAAGTCGCCGAGGCGTTTGGGGTGTGGGGCTTAAAGAAATTCATGGGCCGTGAATACGACGGCATTCATCGGATTAGTTTTCTAGTTGAGCAAGACGGCACCATCAGCCACGTATTTGATAAGTTCAAAACCAAAGATCACCACCAAGTGGTGTTAGACGCGATTTAAACCAACGCGTGCATGTAAAATTGCGCGGTGTACACCCGGGGGCGTTTGCCGCGCAACTACTCATCCATTATTTATCCTGCAATGCCAGGTTCGCCCACATCATCATATCGCGCTGCACCTTGGCCAACGCCTCGGCCAACCCCGCCAAGGCAGCCGCCTCACCGCTACCTAGACCTTCATATTGTGCTTCAAAGCGTTGCGTCGCTATCACTTGGCGATCATTGGCACGGCGCAATTGCGCGCGTATCACTACCGCAGCACTACGCGCTTGCGGTGACGAAGCATTGATAATCGCAAATTGTTCAATGTGTGTTTGTAGCTCAACGTGAAACGCACTGGCTGAGCTATCCCGCACCACATGCGTAGCGATTTGGCTATCTTGCATGCCCCGCACCAAGGCATCCTGCACCACAAGCGGTAACCTATCTTGTAAGCGCAGACTTTGCCAGTAAGCTTGACGGCCGTCACTTTGAATCACCGCCACCCGAGGCAAGTCAAGGGCCTGCAGCGCGCTTGGCTGTGCAACCCGCAAAGTGCCAGCATAAGTGTCTAACTGCATAGGCGCTAACACCTGCGGTAATGGGTACACCCGTGTTTGTTCGGGTTCAGGAATCACATTGCAGGCACTTAGCCACAACACGGCCGCAATAACACTGATTTGATAACGGATTCTCATTCTGGGTTCACCTCTTCAATGCTTTCACGGCGTAAAAATAAACTTTGCGGATCTTGCTCTAACTTACGCGCTAAACGCTGCATGGTTTGCAAAGTTAGGCGCAATTCATCAGTCACAGGCCCTACGCCCTGCAATCCTTCTACGCTACGTTCAATCGCAGGTGCGTTAGTGCGCAGCATATCGGTCAACTCACGACTGGTTTGCTCGAACGCGGCCATGGTTTGGCGCACCTGCGTCAGGGATTGCGTACCCTCTTGCTCTATCAGCCGCGCACTTTGCTCTGCCAACTGACTAAAACTACGTAAGCCTTCGCGCATCTCTTTGACCAACAGGTCGAAATCATCGCGCTGCTCAGCCAACATTGCGGTGATTTGCTCAACGTTGTCCAAGGTGTTGCCAACTCGGGTGGTATTTTCATCGGAAAACAAATTGTTAATGTTTTGCACCAATGAATTCACGTCGCCCAACAAGCTTTCACTGTTCGCTAACAAGCGATTAATACCGCTGCGATCAGCACGAATCACTGCGGGGTCGTTCGGGTCACTGCTAAGCCGAGGACTGTCGGGACTACCACCATACAAACGAATTAATGACGACCCCGTGATATTGGCAAGACCAAGCCGCGCGCCGGTATCTTCACGTACTGGCGTATCGGCATTGACTCGAATCCGCACGCGCACCACCCGCGGGTCGTTCTCATCTAAACGCAGGTTCTGCACATCCCCCACAGTAATGCCGCTATATTCAACCGGACTGCCAGGTGTTAGACCACTGACTTCATCGTCAAATACAATTTCATAAAATTGCATATCACGGTCGGCCGCACCATGGCCTAGCCATAAAATGGCGCCAATCAGCACTGCTACCGCAGCGAGTACAAATGTGCCAACCATGACATGATGGGCTTTAGTTTCCATTGCCTTCACCTCGCTCTGTTATATGCTCACGCTGTGTCGCTTGCGCTGCACGCCCACGCGGGCCATTGAAATAATCTTGAATCCACGGGTCGTCATACTCAGCAACACGTTGCGGGGTATCCACCACCAATACTTTTTTTTGCGCCAGCACCGCAATGCGGTCGCTTATTTTATGCAGGCTATCAAGGTCGTGGGTGACCAAAAACACCGTTAGCCCAAGGGCTTGCTGCACAGTCAGCAGCAGTTCATCGAAATCATCAGCGCCAACTGGGTCTAAGCCCGCCGTAGGTTCATCTAAAAACAGCAGTTCGGGTTCGAGCACCAAAGCACGGGCTAACGCAACGCGCTTAATCATTCCCCCTGACAACGACTGCACGCTATTAAACGCTACCTGCGGCTGTAGCCCGACCAAGGCTAATTTGGACATCGCCAACTCAGTCATATCGTCCTGGCTTAAGTCGGTGTACTCTTTTAGCGGGAACATGACGTTTTCCAGCACATTCAGTGACGAATACAGCGCGCCCTTTTGAAACAAAACTCCCATCCGCCGTTCAATACTTTGGCGAGTGGTATCGTCAGCATGCAATAGATCGACCCCGTCAATGGTCACTTGCCCAGCACTGGGACGGTGCAGCCCAATAATGCTGCGCATCAGTACCGACTTACCAGAGCCTGAACCGCCGACAACGCAAAGCACTTCACCTTTGCGTACTTTAAGGCCTAAGTCTTGATGTACCACATGGTCGCCAAACTGGTTACGCAACGCACTGACTTCAATCATCCATTCGCTCACCAGTTAATCTCCATGAAGAACAAGGCAAACAATGCATCAAGCAAAATCACCATAAAAATAGACTGCACCACGGCTGAAGTGGTGTGCTCACCCACTGACTGCGCACTTCCGGATACTTTGAAACCTTCCAAACACCCAATCAGCGCAATCACGATGGCAAATACAGGGGCTTTGATTAACCCCACCCAAAAATGTGTAATCGAAATGTCGCGGGTAAAAATGTGTAAAAACAATTGTGGTGAAATATCCAGAGCGAGCCAGCACACCATGAGGCCGCCCGCCACACCCGATGCCATAGCTAAGATGGTCAATGCGGGTAAGCTAATCACCATCGCAACCACGCGCGGCACCACCAGCACCTCGATTGGGTTAAGGCCTTGAGCGCGCAACGCGTCGACTTCTTCGTTGGCTTTCATTGAACCAAGTTGGGCAGTAAACGCGGATGCCGTGCGCCCAGCCAATAAGATAGCCGCGAGCAGCACGCCAAATTCTCGCAGGAAAGAAAAGCCGACTAAATTAACGGTGTATATGTCAGCTCCAAACTCTGCCAACACGGTGGCACCGAGAAAAGCAACCACCGCACCGACTAAAAACGTCAGTAAAGCCACAATTGGAATCGCGTTTAAGCCTATTTGCTCGACTTGCGCAGTTAATGCAGTAAAACGCCAACGCCGCGGATTCACCCCAACCTTGACTATTTCAAGTAGCACCTGGCCGGTAAAACCTAATAGCTTCTTTTGTTGCTGCCATGCATTGGTACAAAATGCCCCTACTTGCGCCACGACTTCTGTCACCCCATGCGCAGATTTGGGTGCCGCTGGGACTTTACGTTCGCATGCTTGGGTGACTAGTTGAATCAGTTTACTTTGTTGGGCGCTAAAGCTGTCGTTATCGAGCGCTTTGGCGCCAAGCTTTTTGTGCAGAAGGAACGCACCAGAACTGTCTAGGCGGCTTAGCCCACTGGCATCCACTGTGACCTCGTCAGGCGCATGGTCAAACTCAGCCAACGCAGCTTTTGCATCGTGATAGAAAGCCAGTGTCCAATCGCCCTGCAATTGCACTTGTGTCATCTCAGCTTGTCGTTCGATATGCAATGTCGGGCGGTCGGTCACGTTCTATCCTTGGTCAGTTAAGTCATTTAAGGTTAGCAGCTTTAACGCGCTTGGACAGTTTCAGTTATCACTTTAGTCAGTATATCTACTGTTTTTTCAATCATCTGTGAAGTTATGTCAAGATGGGTGACTAAGCGCATGGCGGCACTCGCTGGCACCAAAATACCGGCCTCACGAGCAGCTGTGCTTACCTGTTGTGCCACTTGCGGGTCCGCAAAATTTAAATACACCATGTTGGTATGCGCCGGCGCAACCTGCACGTGTTCGGCCAACGACGCTAGCCTGGTACCCAACTGCTGGGATAAACCCTCTGCATGGGTATGGTCATCGGCTAATCTCGCCATATGGTGGGTCAGCGCATAATCAATCGCGGCTGCGATTACACCCGCTTGGCGCATACCGCCACCGAGCATTTTTCGCCAACGTCGGGCGCGTCCAATCAGTTCTTCTGAGCCAATCAGCAACGAACCTACAGGTGCACCTAAGCCTTTTGAGCAACACAAAGACACTGAATCAAAAGGTTGCGCGAGCTCTGCGAGTGATAAGCCTGTCGCCACGCTGGCATTGGCTAAACGTGCGCCGTCGAGGTGCAAACGCAAACCGAATTCATCGGCGACCTCACGAGCCTGCCACATCTGTGCTTGGCTTATCACGCGACCTAAATGCGTGTTCTCTAATGCAATTAGACGAGAAATCGGGAAATGTGGGTCATCAGCTTTCACCGCGCCACGCAAAGTAGCCGCAGCAACACTACCATCGGCTTCTAAGGACACCGTATGCGGCACCACGCCACCAAGTACGGCTGCCCCACCCGCTTCATACTTATACGTATGGTAAGGCGCGCCCACAATATACTCTTCGCCGCGCTGACAATGACTCAAAATACCTAGTAAATTACTTTGCGTACCACTCGTGCATAGCAAGGCAGCTGGCTTGCCCAGCATGGCCGCAACCCGTTGCTCGAGGGCGTTAATTGTCGGATCTTCCCCGTAAACGTCGTCGCCAACCTCAGCACTTGCCATAGCGGCGCGCATGTCCGGGGTCGGTTTAGTCAGGGTGTCTGAGCGAAAATCAATCACTTCCACGTAAGCTCCTTGTAATTCTTTCGTTAAAACAGTGGTGTAAATATGCAGTTTTGCCAATATGTACTATCTTGTAGTTATACACTGACTACGATTAAGAGGACTAAGCATGCGCTTATTTATCGCGATTTTATTACCTTGGCTTGCATTTTTTACCATTGGACGCCCATTTTCAGGCATCATTTGCCTTATTTTGCAGCTTACCGTAATTGGCTGGGCACCCGCTGCGATTTGGGCTGCATTTTCAGTCAGTCAGCACAAAAACGGATAAATTCTAAGTTGTTGATTTAAAAAGCCGGGCTTGAGCCCGGCTTTTTCATGTGTGCTAAATCCGCTTACCAGATTTTCACTCGCACGTCTTCATCACGATACATGCCGTCACCTGGTTCCACATCAAATGCTTGATAGAATTCAGGCATATTCGACAAAGTGCCCAACACACGGTATTTACCTGGCGAATGCGGCCCTTGGATCACTTGGCGACGTAAGGCTTCATCACGGAATTTAATCCGCCAAATCTGGCCCCAACCGGCAAAGAAACGCTGCTCACCGGTCATGCCATCCATCACAGGTGCAGCTTCACCGCCCAATGAGTTCTGGTACGCGCGGTAAGACACCGTTAGGCCACCTAAATCCGCAATGTTCTCGCCTAAGCCCAATGCGCCCTGTAAGTACAAGTCATCAATCGGGTTAAAGCTGCTGAACTGGTCGATCATGCGCTGGGCACGCTCCTGGAACTGACTTTCGTCCTCTGCAGTCCACCAGTCACGCAAATTGCCTTCACCGTCAGAGCGGCGACCTTGGTCATCAAAGCCGTGCGTGATCTCATGTCCAATTACGCCACCAATGGCACCGTAGTTGACCGCATCGTCCGCTTCCACGTTGAAAAATGGTGGTTGCAAAATTGCTGCAGGGAACACGATTTCGTTCATCGTCGAACGATAATAGGCATTCACCGTTTGCGGTGTCATGCCCCAATCTTCCGCATCGACTTCTTCACCTAAGCGCGCAATCATGCGGTCATATTCGCAGGACGCAGAACGTGCCAAGTTACCGGCCAAATCATCCGCCGCAATTTCGACGCAATCATAATCACGCCAAACCGCTGGATAACCAATTTTAGTAGTGAAGGTGGCTAACTTTGCCTGCGCTTCTTGCTTCGTGTCGTCGCTCATCCACTCTAAATCGTCAATAGCTTCCTCGAACGCCACCATCAGGTTGTCGATCATGGTTTCCATGCGCTCAGCTGCTTCAGGCTGATAATGACGATTGACATATTCACGCCCAACCATGAAACCAAGCACACTTTCAACCGTTGATACCGCGCGTTTTTCACGTTCACGCTGCTGCTCTAAACCTTGTAGCGTGCGGCCGTAAAAATCAAAGCTGACTTCAGCAATCGCACTAGGCAGGTAGTTCGCCGCTTGGCGCAAGGTGTGATAACGCAAATAGGTTTGCCAGTCTTCGATACTAATATCTTGATACATCGCCGCAAAGTCAGACATATAACTTGGTTGGCGCACGACAACGTCGTCAATCTCGACACCAGCGCTTACAAAAAATGCTTGCCAGTCAAAACCAGCAGCTGCTTCAGATAACTCGTCGATGCTCATTTTGTTGTAGCTGGCCTGGCGGTCGCGGTTTTGAATGCGTGTCCACTGTGATTGTGCCAATTGCGTTTCAATCGCCAAAATCGTGGCGGCCGCTTCAGCGCCATTTTCCCATTGGGCAGCGTCATACAGTGCTTCAATAAAGCTGCTGTACTGCTGGCGTAAGGTTTGGTTGCTCTCGCTATCACTCACATAGTAATCACGATCAGGTAGGCCTAAGCCAGATTGGCTAATGCTGGTAATATGTTGGTCAGACTGCATTTGGTCTTGGCCAACAAACATACCGACAGGCACGCCTGCGCGGCGACGCTGCTGTTGTCCCCAGAAACTTGCCAATTGGTCATGGCTTTGCAGGGCATCGATTTGCGCCAAGGCTTCATTTAATGGGCTTAATCCGCGCGCTTCAATGGTGTCTTCGTCCATATACGAACGGTATAAATCACCAATTTTTTGCTCGTCTGAACCTGCTTCTGCGTCTTTCGCCGCAAACTCGTGCACGATATCTAAGACTTGTTGCTCAGCTCGCTCACGCAATTCATCAAAGCTGCCCCAACGCGCACGGTCTGCTGGAATTTCGGTGCGCTCGAGCCATTGCCCATTCATATAACGGAAAAAGTTATCTTGCGGGCGCACACTGGTGTCCATGTTGCCGACTTCAACACCGGATACGGCATATTGTTGCTGTGAAGTTTGCTCATTTGATGCAGCGGATGGTGCGGAAGATGACTGATTGGAATCAGAACAAGCGACAGTCCCCAGCGCCATCGCGACGCTAACTGCCAAAAGTGAAGTGCGGATCATGGTTTCCCCTGTGATTATTTTTGCTTATAAGTGCGGACACTTAACCACTAAAAACCACCAATGTCGAGTTAACCCACGACCATGCCCCTATTCGTTGCGACCAACGTCATTGCCAGTCCTGAGCACTGGCGACTGGCCCCTTCTTCGTCGCAGCAGCGCGGCGGCGTTCACTGAGAAGTTTTAGGCCGATACTGGTCAGGTTGCTGATGTTAAATAGCACGCCGAATACGCTACCAACACTTAATGCGTACACCATACCTAGCAATTCGGCAGCGATAAACCAACGGCGAATGCTTTGCGCGCTTTCCAGCACAATCGAACCGACGGTAAAAATAAGCGCAGAGGTATAGGCGACAAACAGCCACGCACTGTTTTGCAGCACGAACCATTCAAATAAGCAAAAACCGATATTCAGTGCGATAAAAAAGTACAAGATCCAGCGTTGGCGATAGCGCATGGCAACAATATTGCGCACTGCGCCCAGCGCTAAACTAATGCCCGCAGCCATCGCGCCAAGAATAAAAAAGTGCACACTTAAAAACGCCAATGCAAACGCCGCGACCAAACGGTAGCGATTAATCGTGTTTTGGCGATAGCCAATAAAATTGGTGATAAGCGCTAACGCGCCGAATAAATACGCTGCGTATTCCAAGTTAAGCCTTACGGAAGGTCAAAAGTATTGTCCTGAAAGTCGTAATCGAGCACGCGACCGGCGCGGTCAAACAAGATAGTGAGGCTCTTGAGCCCACCGACACGACGGCGCTCATCACGAAACTGATGGGTATAATTCCAGTATAACTCGTCGCCGCTGCGTGTTGTGGAATGGGGGCGACCGAATATTTGCGCCACCTGGGTGCTACTGGTACGTTCACGTACCAGCAAACTGTCCACATCGGCTTGGCTCAACGTGTCCATTTGCGCTGCAGTCAGCGCCTGCACTGGACTAGTACGACTGGTGTTGCGTTGGCGTGGCGCTGAGGGAGTCGATGACGTAGTACGCTGCGCTTGGGGGTCGCGCGGCGATTCATTGACGCTGCGCGTTGTTGTGGTGCAACCGGTAAGTATCAGGATGCACGCTCCCAGACAAACCGCACAGCGAACGCTTCGAAGAGCCATCTTATTCCCCCTCTTTCGTCAGTTTACCAACCAGTTGCCCAAGGTGCCTGGCGACAACTTTGCTCGAGTACATAGTCACCGATACTCACACCGAGCTGTTCAAATGCGCCGGCATTTAACTCTAACGCGGCGCGGGCACGGCGATCAGACGGATAGCTTTGGCAACGCCCTGGGTTGTCATGCAAGCAAGGCTCCATGGTAATAATTTGGGTAATTTCGCCCTCATCACTTAAGTAAGCGATATCTAGCGGTATCAAAGTATTAAACATCCAAAAACTGCGATAATGGGTGTTTGGATAGTAAAACAGCATGCCCGCGTCTGGCGCCAAATGCTGGCGATGCATTAAGCCGCGCGCCCGAGTTTCATCAGTTAACGCCAGTTCACTATCAATCATCGCCACAGCATCAGCACCAGGCGCAGACGCCAGACACAGGTTGGCTTGAGTTGGCAACTCACTTGCTTGGGCAGGTGTTACCTGAGCACAGCCTGCCATCAGCAGGCTAACCACTGTTAATGCGGTCAGTTTAAACGGTAAGATACCCATAGTTTTCATGCGCTACCTTCTGGCTGGATTGGCGGTTGCTGCGATGTGCTGGCTTTACCCGTCTGATACCCTTGCATCAGTTGCTTCCAATCTTGGTCACTAAAGTGAAAACCTTGGTGCAAGCCTGACTCTTTGTCAAATGAACGTCTTAGCCTGTCTAAGTTACTTTGTTGCCATTCGCCTGCACTTTGGTCTTTATTACGGCGTTCGCATTTATCAAAATCTATCAGCCATACGTCCTGCGTTGCTTCGCGCACCAAAATGTTGTGGCAATTCAGATCCGAATGGTAAACCCCGTGATCATGCATCTGGCGAATCGTTTGGCCGATTTTAAACCACACAGCCTCTTGCAATGGCGCTTGCTTCAAACGCCCAAATACGTCGTCGTCACAGGGCAAACGCTCAATCAAAATATCAGCGCGGTACCAAAGCGCAACCTTATGTACCCGCGCAGCAATCGGACGCGGCACTGGCAAGCCTTGCTGGTACATCCATTGCAAAAGCTCGAATTCAGCAATGCTACGCGCGGGCTTTGAACCGGCATGCAAAAACCAATCGCGATTCACTTTACCCACTAAACCGCCACGATAATAATGACGCAGTACCATAGGCAGCGGGCTCAATGCATTCTCGGCCTGAATAAAATAAGCCAGGTTACGACCACCGGCATGCCCGTGCTGTTGGCCTAATCGCTGCCAAAACTCGACATTAAAGTGTTGTTGCTGTGGCTGCTGGGTAACCAGCGCTTGATCAAATCGCATCGTTGCGAGCTCTCCTTGTGTACGCCCAGACGACCCCGCGGCCATAGTTTGAGCTATCAATGTTAGGGTACGTTGGGTCGCGCCGCGATGGCGCGCAAATAGTTGCTGTGCCTGCGCACCAATACGCTGTGCAGTGCCAGTTTCAACCAACAAACCCAGCCAAGTATCGCGCAGCTGGTCTTCATTGCTGACCCAGCGCACCGCCTGGCGTGCATCCAACTGGCGGTAGACATCTTCAAAATTAAACACATGGCGGCCCGACACAATCGGCAGGCCAAAAGCCATCGCTTCCAGTGGGTTATGGCCACCGCGCTCAATTAAGCTTCCCCCGATAGTAGCAAGGGTGGAGACACCAAACCATAGCAACATTTCACCCATTGAATCGGCTAACAGCACTTGTGTGTCAGGGGTCACGGGGCGACCACTACTGCGCCGTACCATGCTCAAACCCGAGTCTTCGACCATTAGAGCTACACTGTCAAAACGCTCGCGGTGACGAGGCACCAAAATCAGCAACGCTTGTGGTTTTGATTTCAGTACTTGTTTAAAAGCTGCCAGTGCAATGGTTTCTTCACCCTCGTGGGTGCTCCCAAAGGTAATCACCTGCCGACCGTTCAACAGCGGCTTGAAGCCATCAATGGCTTGCTTTGTGCTGCTATTCACTTGCACGTCAAACTTAATATTCCCCGGCACATGCACACGCTCGGCCAGACACCCAAGCTGGATAAAGCGTTCAGCACTGGCATTATCTTGCGCTACGACACCATCCAGCGCCTGCCAAATTGGGCGCATTAATGCCCGCGCACGTTGATAACCGCGTGCAGAGCGCTCCGACATGCGGGCATTCAGTAGCATCAAACGTATATTGGCTTGGTAGCATTGGCTAATTAAGTTGGGCCACAACTCAGTTTCAAGAATAATGATCGCCCGCGGGCGTAAACGGTTAATAAACCGGCGCACTGCTAAAGGCGTGTCAAAGGGCAGATAACAATGGTATACCCGTTCACCAAAAATAGAGCGGACTAAATCCGAGCCGGTTGGCGTGGTTGTGGTGATGGCAACTGGTTGGTGCGGGTTTAGCTGAATAAACTGTTCAATCAATGGCCTTGCTGCCATCAACTCACCTACTGAGACACAGTGAAAAACGACACAACGGCGCACATTGGCCGGCACCGATTGCCAAGCGCCTCGCTCCGCCCAGCGCTTACGGTAAGCTTGGTTGTTGCGCCCATGCCACCATAAATAGGCATATATAAAGGGCACCGCACAGGTTATGAGTGCGCTATACAACGCACGTAGCCAGCCGCCTGATAAATGTCTTGTCGTCACCAATACCACCTGTTCCTGAACTTTGGTTTTCACACAGCACGTATCTGCGCCCGCTAAAACCTTGCTGCGCCTATGATGCCAAAGGCCGCACAGCAATTCTATGCATTCTACGTTTAAAACCGTACAATGCGGTCATGCAACTACAACAATTACGCAAAGTGACCGCGATTGGCGGGGGCCACGGCCTTGGCCGCCTGATGGCGACACTCTCATTTTTACGCCATCGCCTGATTGGTATCGTGGCGACCACCGACAATGGTGGCGCGACTGGCCTGTTACGCGACGCGCACCAATGCATTGCTTGGGGCGACATTCGCAATTGCCTGTCACAACTTGCCAATCAACCATTGGCGAAAGAGGTGTTGAACTATAGGTTCAACTCCGACTCTGCACTGCATGGCCATAACCTAGGCAATTTGCTGCTGTACACTTTAGATGAGCTCAGCGCGCGCCCCATAGACGGCATTCAACTCCTAAGTCGCTTACTTAAAGTCGAATCTCGGGTGCTACCCATGAGTGAATCGCCAACCGACTTGGCTGGAGCCAGCAATGAAGCCTTTGATTGCTTAGGTGAGTTATGTGTCGATGAGCTGCCAAACATGCCCAAACGCTTGATGCTATCGCCGCCAGTCAAAGCGACACCCGAGGCTATCCGCCATATTCGTCAAAGTGACGTGGTCATTATTGGCCCAGGAAGCTTCCTCACTTCAATCATGCCGCCGCTTTTGGTCACAGAAATCACGCAAACTATCGCGGAAAGCTCCGCAAAAGTAATTTTTATCGATAATCTGCTGAAAGAACAAAGCCCTGCAGGCAACTTAAGTGTAGAGCAGAAGCTGAGTTGGATGGCTAAGCAGTTAAATACCCAGCTTGTTGATCTGGTCATTACCGCAGATAAACAAGCTTACACCGGCCCACTGCCAGTGATTAGTGGTGTGGTCGCCGAACCTGGTATGCCACACCGACACGAGAGTAATAGTTTGCTGCACGCCATTGAACGGGCACTCGAACAATTAGAAATAGCACCTCGACCATAGGACACTGTTATGCAACCTCGCCTTTCACGTAAGTCTGTTTTTCGTAAGTCATCCGCTTGGGTGGCAGTCACTGCTGCGCTCACGCTTTGCACCACAGCGGCAGCCAACCAAATAGTGCCAGACTTTCCTGACAGCGATTATCAAGCCCGCGTGGCAAGTGTCGAAGATATTCTTGGTTATCCGTTAGGTACGCGTATTTCAAGCCCTGAGCAAATTCGCCGGTATTACGATTACTTAGCCTCTGCCCACTCGCAGTCCATTCGCCTAGTGCCATATGGCGAAAGCTGGCAAGGTCGCGAACTGTATTATGTGGTGATTTCAAGCCCACAAAACTTGGCACGCTTAGATAGCATTGAAAGCAACATGCGTGCGCTGGCCGATCCGCGTGAGATTAACGATAACCGTGCCCGCGAATTAATGCGCGACACCCCTGCCAGTGTCTGGATTGCCAATAGCGTGCATGGCAATGAAATTAGCCCCGCAGAATCATCGATGGCGTTGGCATACCATTTACTTGCTGACCGCAGCAGCAAAACTCAGCAGTTGCTTGAAAATACCGTGGTGTACATTGACCCACTACAAAACCCTGATGGCCGCGCGCGCTTCGTCAGCCGCTATTACGCGACCGTTGGCCTCGATCACTCGGCAGATCGCTTATCAGCCGAGCAGAACGAGCCATGGCCAAATGGGCGCACCAACCATTATTTGTTCGACATGAACCGTGACTGGCTGGCGTTGACGCAACCAGAAACGCGCGGCCGCATTGCCGCCTTACAACAAAGCTTTCCGCTTATTTTCGTCGATTCACACGAAATGGGTGGCGATTTACCTTATTACTTTAGCCCCGAAGCACACCCGTTTAACCCGCACATTACCCAGCCGCAACGCGAAGTCTTGGAATGGGTTGGACGTAATAACGCCGGTTGGTTCGACCGCTTCGGCTATGACTACTTTACCCGTGAAATATTCGATGCCTTCTACCCAGGTTATGGCGCAAGCTGGCCTCTGTACCATGGCTCGATTTCGATGACCTACGAAATGGGGTCGTCTCGAGGCCACCAATTCCGTACCCGCGATGGCAAAGTATTAACCTATGCCGACACTGTTCAGCAAAACTTTGTCGCCTTTATGTCGACCATTGAGCTGGCCGCTGAGCGTGGTAATGAATTAAAGCAGCGTTTTTATGACTATCGCAAGAATGCAGTTGAACAAGGCAGCCGTGGTGATGTACGTAGCTATCTGTTCCCTGCCACACGCGACGCCGCTGGGCACCAAAAGCTAGCCGCGGTATTAAGTGAACAAGGCATTGAAGTACACCGCGCCACTGCCAACTTTAGCGCCTGTGGCAATGACTACAGTGAAGGCGCGTTTGTAGTCAATGCGGCGCAGCCGACCTACCATTTAATTCGCACCTTGTTAGACGACAATGTACCGATGGACGATGACTTTATTGCCGAACAGGAACGTCTGCGCGCCAATAACCTGCCGGACCAAATCTACGATGTTACCGCGTGGTCGTTGCCATTAATGTTTAACCTCGATATGAACACCTGTAATCGCGCACCACGCGTGGCGCTTGAGCGCTTTGAAGGTGAACGCATTGCCCGAGGGTCAGTCGCAGCACCTGACGCTAGCTTCGGGTACATTGTGCCTTGGGGTGACATGGCCGGCGTGCGCTTCTTAAGTGCCGCGTTACAAGCAGGTTTACATGTACGCTCCAGTGATCTGCCATTTACCCATGACGATGAAATCCAGTATCCAGCCGGTAGCTTAATTGTCAGCCGCGCTGGCAACCCGGATGATTTAACCGCACAGGTTCAGCGTATTGCTGAAGCCAGTGGCGCGCATGTCCAAGGGGTAGACTCCAGTTGGATGCGCAGCGGCCCGAACGTCGGTTCAGCCAACGTGCAAACCATGCATCGCCCGAATGTTGCGATGTTATGGGACGAGCCTGCCAACGTACTCGCCGCCGGAAGCACGCGCTTCGTGATTGAACGCGAAGCGAACTATCCAGTGACCGCAATCCGCCCTGCCCAGCTGCGCAGTGCTGACTTAAGCCAATACCAAGTGTTGTTACTTCCTGCGACTGCGGGTGGCAGTTACAGCCAAGCGCTAGGCGAAAGTGGCCGCGAAAACTTGCGCCAATGGGTACAGCGCGGTGGGGTGTTGATTACCCTAGGTAATGCTACCCGCTTTGTAGTTGAAGGTGAGCAACCTCTGCTGCAATCAAGCTTAGAGCCCAAAGCGCAGCCGTCTGAAGTCAGTGGGCGTGACACCTCGGTGGCTGAAATTATCACGTCGGATGCCCAGTACAACCATCGTATTCAGGACGCGAGTGCTGACCCTGATTGGGTGAGCGGCGTGATTGCGCGCGTGAATGTTGATCAAGAACATTGGTTGACCGCTGGGGTTCCTGAGCGTGTGCATAGCATGTTTATCGGCCGCGATATTTATACCCCATTAACGATTAACCACGGGCGTAACGTCGCCAACTTCGCCGCCGCCGACGAAGTATTAGCAAGTGGCTACCTGTGGGAAGATAACCGCCATCAAATCGCTTACAAACCTTTGGTTATGGTGCAACCGCAAGGTCGCGGTATGGTGATTAGCTTCACCCAGGAGCCAAACTATCGCGCCTATGTGGATGGCATGCACGTGTTCTTAATGAATGCGATTTTCCGTGGTGCAGCCCAAGCCCAACCAGTGCGTTAATTAGCAAAGAATTAGGACTATTCGATGAAAACACCGTATACCTTAAGCTTGACTGGCTTGGCGCTGATTACCAGCGCTTGTGCTACGACCAATGCCTCAGATACACGCGGCATTGAGGCGAATGACTACTATGCGATGGTGCAGATCAGTAGCCCGCAACTGTCGCCAAATGGCGATTACGTGGTACTGACTCAGCGCAGCGTGAAAGACGACAAACGTGGATTCAACAGCAATATTTGGGTCGCGAACGTCAATGACCCCAGTTCACTGCGCCAATTTACCTATTCGAACGCTGACTACCAAGCCAAATGGAGCCCAAATGGCGACCGCTTATTAATTAACAGCGGCCGCGGAGACGGCTCCGGTTTATACCAGCTGCGCATGCGCGGTGGCGAAGCCCAGCCGGTACTCAAACTTGAGCAAGGTAGTATTAGTGATTACCAGTGGCTTCCATCAGGCGAACATTTGCTGCTCACCATTAGCTTAGACACCGATGTCGAAGACCCGATGGTGAAAGCTGACGACAAAGACGACGAGCCTGATGTGATGGAAGCCCGTCACGCGGTGTACAAAACCCAAGGGCGCTACATCGACCACAGCAGCGAACGCAGTTTGTGGGTGTATGACATTGCCAACGCTGAGTTACGTGCCCTCACCCACGGCGACGGCTATGACGCGAATGATGCACAAATATCACCAGACGGCAGCCGTGTGTTGTTTGCCAGTAATCGTCACCCTGACGCTTTAGAAGGCGCTTATTCACAAAGTTTGTTTGTAGTCGATTTGCAAGGCAATGAAACTACGTTAGATACCGCTGATGGCCGTGCCAGCCAAGCGCGTTGGCTGAATGACAGCAGCGTGGTGTATTTGCATACGGCTGAAGCCTACGCACCGACTAGCTTACAGCGTATGAATGTTGACTCGGGTGATACCGAAGAATTGATTGCCCAGATGGAATTAGAGCCAGCGGGTCTTCATGTGGTCGATGGTGCCTTGTACTTTGTTGCTGATGAACGTGGCAGCCGCCCATTGCAACGCTTGAACCTGGATACGCTTGAAATCAGCCGTGTTGACGGCGAAGGCTATAGTTTAGGCCAGCTCGATATCAATCAGCATGGTTTTGTTGCCACCCGTGAACATGAAGCCATGATGCCAGAGCTTTACTTTCATGCGTTTGGTGAGAGCCCTTTACGTATTAGCGATTTTAACCGTGGGTTAGCGAATGCATTGGACATGCAACGCTATCAGCGCTTCACCGTTAGCGGTGACAGCGGACATACCACCGATGGCTTTTTCCTGGAGCCGATGAATCGTCAGCGCGGTCAAAGTTACCCGCTCATTTTGAATATCAAGGGTGGCCCAGGTGGCATGTGGGGGCATCAATTTATGCAGGAAATGCAATTGATGTCGGCGCGTGGTTACGCCGTGGTATTTGTGAATTATCGCGGCAGTTCAGGGTCAGGTCATGATTTTAGCAGCCAGGTTCGCCTTGATTACGGCGGTGCTGATTACCAAGACAACATGCTTGCGGTGGAGTACGTGCTGGAAAACTTTGACTGGATAGACAGCGACCGTTTGTTTATTACCGGTGGCAGCCATGGTGGCTTCTTAACCAACTGGATTACCAGCCAAACAAATATGTTCAGAGCAGCGGTGACCCAGCGCAGTGTCAGTAACTGGATTAGCGAAGCTGGCACCCAAGCGTTCCCGCCTGCTTCCATGCGCGTAGAGTTTGGTGGCACTATTTGGGACAACTTTGATTATTATTGGGGGCGTTCGCCGCTCAAATATGCGGATCAAGTCACCACCCCGACGCTAATCATACACAGCACCGACGACCACATCACCCCGATTGGTCAGGGTGAAGAATGGTTTTACGCCCTAAAAGCCAATAGCGTCGAAACCGAAATGGCGGTGTTTCGCGGAGAGGGCCACGGCCTGTCACGCAGCGGCCGTCCAATTAACCTCGTCGAACGCCTTAATCGCATCGTCGATTGGTTCGACCGTTACAACCAATAATGTGGCGCGGCAGGCAAAGCCTGCCCTTGTTTACATACCCACCGATGGTGTTGGCTATTGGTTTATGCGCTCTAATCGATATGGCAACTGGGTTTCGCTTTGAATGTCGACACCGCGCTGCGTGAGCTCAGTCAGGCTTCCTTCGCAAACCGTCTCGCCATCGGCACAGCGCAACGAATCATTCATTTCGTTCAGATACAGCGTCAAGACGCGACCACTTGCTTCACCGTTCTCTTCGTTGTCGCTGGTGCGCAAGTGCGCACTATTTTTAAGCACAATGTACCGGTTTCTGAGCGCCACACTTAAGTTGTCCGTTTCAACATCGTATTGTTGCACCGGGTGCAATAACAGCGCATGGTCGGTGAGTTGCGTAATCGTTCCACCCACGGCGCTAAACCCTCCTTCAGATCCAGCAGGCATATCGATACTGAGTTTCCAGCGGTGCTCACTTTCTACTCGCGCCAATACAGCCTCGTCACTCTCTGGCCAACTTAATGTCGATGCAGTGTTAATGGCACGAGCAAACTCTTGTGAATTTGATATTTCCTGTCCAACTCCCTCCAAGAAGTCTGATGACCAATCAAAAGCGAGTATCAACATCTCGAAAAGTGTGGTCGAACGGTCTTCTATAAGCGTGTGCCATTCCAAATTAGTCACTTGCGGCAACAATTCGGTTAAGGCAGCGCCCGTGCTATAGACCCTTGCAGTCATCAAACGGATTGAGGTACTTGCTTCCATAGCCTCATAATCAAACTCCAATACACTTTTTCGTTGTTCCAAAAAAGCATCCTCGGTTCGACCTAACAGCAACTTTGCAGCTCGATGTCCAATCCAGCTAGCCGTCCCCTCATGGGTTTCATTGTTCCGCTCGATCATAACTGTACTAGCTGGCAACTGTGCCTCTCGCCATACGCGTAATCCTGCATAATTGCGTAGTGCTTGCTCACGACTTTGTTGAGTTTCAGCTTCCAGCGCCGCGATAAGTAGTGACCGTTCCATGCGCACGGCTGCCACCAAAGTATTGATAGGCATTTCACCCGCTTCGAAGCGTGCCAAAGTGTTGCCTTCTCGAGTTGCAAAGCTGTCCAACTGATAGCCATGAAAGTCTTCATGAAATAACAGCGTGAACGGGTCAGGGTCTGAAAGAGGGTAAGCAACTAAGGTTGCACGAGTGTCTTGTATAAAAGTATTAATGTAGAAACTTTGACGCAACTGTGGAAACACATCATGACTGCGCCACACACCGGGGCTAAGTGGACTAAAGTGGGATGGCGGCGTGTCGGCTTCTAGCGCGATCGTAACGTAACCATCGCTGCTGTTGTAAAAACCTACGCCACGCGCAACTGGGTCGTACCCTGGCCACATTGTCCGCAAGATTTCACGATGTTGGTATATTTCTTCAGCAGGCTGCTGCGCGGTTGTCGCGCAACCCATTAAACCAAGTAAAGTTATGCATCCTACAATCCATGTTTTCATCATTAGTCCCTTAAATATTATTTAACAGGGCATGCCGTGCATGCCGCACCGCAAACCCCAAATTCAACGCCGAACCAACGCACGGCGTGCAACCGCTGGTGGTTATGAACCGTCGGCGCTGATGCGGCTGGCGACGGCGCCGCGCTGATCTTTGTATTTGGCGTCTTTACGCGCGCTATATGGGCGTGCGCATGGCTCGCTCAAGGTTTCAAAGCTCAGTGCACCAATTTTCATCAATGGGCGCAATGCCAACGGTAATTTACCGCTATTAAACAGCTCCAGCACAATTTGCCCAGACCAACCCGGATCAATCCGGTGCGCCGTCACATGCACCATCAAACCCAAGCGTGCCAGTGACGAACGGCCGTCTAACCAACCCACCATGTCAGCAGGCAATGTCACCGATTCATGGGTAACCGCAATGGCAAACTCACCTGGGTGAATAAAAAACTGGTCTTTCTCGGTCAGCAATATTTCATCGCCAGTCACGCGAGCAATGGCGTGGTTAATTTCATCCCGCGTGCCGCTTAAATCAATGTAGGCCGCAGCATGGTCTTGCAACACTCGAAACGAATGCCCCAAATGGATATCGACCGTCACGCCGCTAATGTTGTTGGTATCTGGCGCGGGTTCAATGGCAATGGTGCCAGCGGCTAGTTCTTTTTCAATCTGTGCATCGGTTAAACGCATGCGTGCTCCGTCATAAGGCTTTCAAATTACGTCTACAAGCGACGAAATTACATGGATATCATTAGTTTGTCAGGCTCAAACGCCTGAGGCAATGCGAAATTACACTGCAACAGCTTAATCGGTGCTCGATTCCGTTAATAGCGCCCAGGCATTCATCGCCAACAGCTGCGCACTTTCAAGCACTAGTTTGCTATACGGGTGATCAGGCTGCGCGTGCACCAATGGCTCACCAGCGTCCATACTTTCACGCAATGCGGTTGCCAAAGGCCATTGACCAATCAGCGGCACCGCCTGTTTATCGGCCACGTCAACCGCACCATCGCGGCCAAAAATATCGTCTTCGTGGCCGCAATTACTACACATAAAGCCACTCATGTTTTCCAGCACACCGACAATAGGTACATTCACTTTGCGAAACATCGCAATGCCCTTCTGAGCGTCGCGCAAAGCCACGGTTTGCGGCGTAGTAACAATCAGCGCGCCGGTTAATGGAAGCTTTTGTGCCAACGTCAGCTGAATATCGCCGGTGCCAGGCGGCATATCAATCAGCAGATAGTCGAGATCTTGCCACAAGGTATCGTTATAAAGTTGCTGCAACGCGCCACTGGCCATCGGGCCGCGCCACACCGTCGCGTCGTCTTTATCCACCAAATAACCTAACGAATTGACCTGCAAACCTTTTTGCTTAAGCGGCTGCATGTTGCGCTGCTCATCAAAGATCAGCTTTTCGCCTTCATTACCCAGCATTAACGGCAACGACGGGCCATAAATATCGGCATCTAAAATACCCACGCGCGCCCCCGTCGCCGCCAAGCCCAATGCCAAATTGACACACACCGACGATTTACCCACACCGCCTTTACCCGACGCCACCGCAATCACATTACGCGCCGCCGCAGGCACTTGCAGCGCTTGGCTGCGTGGCAGCGCCTCAATGCGCTGTTCAATCTGCCACTGGTAGCCTTTGAGCAACGGATCGCTGGCAATCAGACGCCGCGCTTCAATCGCCGCCGCGAATGGCAAGCTTAGGGTGACCTTCGGCCCTGACACTTGTAACCATTGCGGCAACAAGCCTTGGTCAAAAATGTCGCTACGAAGCGCACTACAATGCGCTTTAAATGCATTTGTCAGAGGATGAGACATAGAAACCCCGCATGAATTTCGCTACTATGTGCGCAATTCGAAATTACTTATCGTTAACCAGAATACGAGCACACCCTATGGCACAAACTACACGACAAATTTTGGTCACCAATGCGCTTCCTTATGCCAATGGCCCTATCCATATCGGCCACATGCTTGGCTATATTCAAGCCGATATCTGGGTCCGCTTTCAAAAAATGCGTGGTCACGATTGTCACTTTGTCTGTGCTGACGATGCGCACGGCACGCCAATTATGCTGAAATCCCAGCAATTGGGCATGACACCTGAAGCCATGATAGCGCAAATGAGCCTGGAACATCAGGCCGACTTCGCCGACTTTGGCGTGCGTTTCGACCACTACCACTCAACCCATTCAGAAGAAAACCGCGAGTTAGCGTCGTTGATTTACACGCGCTTACGTGACGGCGGTTTTATTAACACCAAAACCATCGAGCAGCTATTCGACCCAGAACGCGAAATGTTCTTACCTGACCGTTTCGTTAAAGGCACCTGCCCAGATTGCGGTGCCGAAGATCAGTATGGCGACAACTGCGACGTATGCGGCGCCACCTATGCACCGACTGATTTGAAAAACCCGAAATCTGCGGTCTCAGGCGCTACCCCTGTATTGCGCGAATCAGAGCATTACTTCTTTGATTTGCCTGCGTTTGGCGACATGCTCAAAGAATGGACCCGCTCAGGTTCACTGCAAGACGAAATGGCCAACAAGCTCAACGAATGGTTCGAGCAAGGTTTGCAGCAGTGGGATATTAGCCGTGACGCGCCCTACTTCGGCTTTGAAATTCCAGACGCACCGGGCAAGTATTTCTATGTTTGGCTCGACGCGCCAATCGGTTACATGAGTAGCTTTAAAGCGTACTGCGCGAAGAACGGCCTGAACTTCGACGATTACTGGAAAGTTGATAGCGAAGCCGAGGTCTACCACTTCATCGGTAAAGACATCATTTACTTCCACAGCCTATTTTGGCCTGCCATGTTAAAAGGCGCGCAGTTCCGCCAGCCAACGAACGTGTGGGCGCACGGTTTTATTACCGTCAATGGCACCAAGATGTCGAAGTCAAAAGGCACCTTCATTATGGCGCGCACGTACTTAGACCATCTTAACCCTGAGTACCTGCGTTACTACTTCGCGGCGAAGTTAACCTCGCGCATTGACGATTTAGACCTCAACCTCACCGACTTCGCCCAGCGCGTGAATTCGGACTTAGTCGGCAAGGTAGTGAATATTGCCAGCCGCTGTGCAGGCTTTATCGCCAAGAAATTTGACGGCCAATTGTCTGACACCGTGGCAGAACCCGAGTTGTTAGCCCAATTTACCGACGCCGCTGATGCCATGGCTGAAGCGTTTGAAAAGCGTGAATTTAGCCGTGCCATGCGCGACATCATGACCTTGGCCGACCGCGCCAACGAATATATCGCAGTCAAAGAGCCGTGGCAGTTAGCCAAAGACGACAGCAAAGCACAAGACGTGCAAGACGTCTGCTCAATGGGCATTCATATGTTCCGCACGCTGATGATTTACCTCACCCCAGTGGTGCCAGAGCTGTCAAAACAAGCTCAAGCATTCTTAAACGACGACTTTACCTGGGACAGCGCCAAGCAAGTGCTGACCGGACACAAAATTAGCAAGTTCAAAGCGCTGTTACAGCGTGTACCTATGGAGAACATTGAAGCGATGATCGAAGACTCAAAAGACGCAATGCAAGCACAGCAAGCACCTGCGAACCCGCATTTGGCGAACGACCCAATTAGCGAAGAAATTGAGTTTAACGACTTTGCCAAAATTGACTTACGCGTGGCGAAAATTGCCAACGCCGAACACGTTGAAGGCGCCGATAAGCTAATTAAATTGACCCTAGACTTAGGCGGCGAAACCCGCCAAGTGTTTGCCGGCATTAAATCTGCGTACAACCCAGACGATTTAATCGGTCAGCTTACCGTAATGGTCGCGAACCTGAAGCCACGCAAAATGCGCTTCGGCATGTCAGAAGGCATGGTGATGGCCGCAGGCCCAGGTGGCAAAGAAATCTATATTTTGAACCCACACGATGGCGCAGAGCCAGGCATGCGAGTTAGTTAATGGCCGGACAAATCATCATTAAGCAGGGCAAAGAAAAAGCCCTGCTACGAAAGCACCCGTGGGTATTCACCGGCGCTGTGGCAAAAATTAAAGGCAAGCCAGGCTTGGGTGATACCGTCGACGTGCTCGACACACGCGGCAGCTTTCTAGGCCGTGCCGCCTATTCGCCACACTCGCAAATATGCGCGCGGGTTTGGACCTTCGATGCCAACGAACAGATCGACTTCGCATTCTTTCAAGGCCGCTTCGAACGCGCCCTGCGTATGCGCCAAGCGGTGTTGCCCGAAGGCACCACAGGTTATCGCCTGATTGCCGGTGAATCCGATGGTTTACCTGGCATTACGATCGACATCTATGCCAATTGGATTGTGTGCCAGCTATTGTCTGCCGGTGCCGAATTGCAACGTGGTGTAATTGTTGAAGCCCTACGCAGCGTGTTCCCAGAGCACAATGTATACGAGCGTTCAGACGTCGATGTGCGTAAAAAAGAAGGTTTGGAGCAAGTAACCGGCGTGTTGCATGGCCCTACTGAGCCACCGGCAGATTTGGTGATTGAAGAAAACGGTTTGAAGCTATACGTGGATATCGTGTCCGGTCACAAAACCGGTTACTACCTTGACCAACGCGACGCACGCCAGGCGATTAAGAAATACGCCAAAGGCAAACGCGTACTGAACTGCTTTAGTTACACCGGCGGTTTTGGTCTGTATGCCGCCAGCGCAGGCGCAAGCTTTGTACGCAATTTGGATATGTCACAACCGGCACTGGACATCGCAGCGCGCAACCTTGAGCTCAATGGTTTGAACAGCGACAACGTTGAGCACGTGCAAGGCGACGTGTTTCAGTTATTACGCGACTACCAAAGCGGCGAAAAGTTTGACGTCATCGTGCTCGACCCGCCCAAGTTCGTCGACTCCAAAGCCAGCCTAACCCGCGCATGTCGTGGCTATAAAGACATTAACCGCTTGGCCGCAAAACTGCTCAATCCAGGCGGCATATTAATGACCTTCTCGTGTTCAGGTCTGTTAAGCGCAGAACTGTTCCAGAAAGTCGTCGCCGACGGCGTGTTGGACGCAGGCCGCGAGATGCAAATCATCGAGCGTACATTCCAAGCCGCCGACCACCCTGTGTCACTACCCTACCCTGAGGGGTTGTATTTGAAGGGGTTGGTGGTTAGGTTGGTTGGGTGATACAAGAAAGACCAACTTGTATAGCTAATAAAGTCCCGAACACTCCACGGGCACTCACTAAGAATAGGCTTAAACCTATCGCTTAAATAAAGAGTGCCTGTTCAAATCGAAAGTCGAAAGTAAGTATTGTAATACGCCACTAAAAAGTCTTGTTTAATTTAAAGTATTCAATTAAATCAGAATTTAATGTCTTGCCCTTATAATATCCTTCGAAATTTACTTCTGATCTCTTCTCTAGAGTTTCCGGATCTTCGTAATATCTAAAGTAAGCACTATTTCTCGTCTTTTTCATAATCGTTTCTTCAAATTTAGCCCAAACTCCAAGAACCTCTCTCAGATGCTCGCTAACATGATGAATAGAATTTTTATCCTCAAAGTATTTAGCTATACAAACCGTAACTAAAGAATAGTGTCCATAGCGGAGTGCGTAACCATAAGAAGAAATACCATGCCTATCGTTACTATCTTGATTTGTTTTTTTTAGCATATCTCTAACACCTTCCAATACCAAATATCCATAATATAATTCGGACGACCGTGAAGCATTCGGCATATATTTTGAAAAATTCTCATCAGTGTAAAGCTTGTTGATGCTAGTTCTCGTAATTGAAGGTTGAAGGTGTAAACATACTGCTACTCTTAGTATTGTATCTCTATCAACAATTTGTTTCCTGCTAATGTACTTTTCCCTTATTCCGTTCGAAAATTCACCTTTCTTTCTTTCATAATAGCAACCAAATTCGTCAAATAGAATTTCTTGAAGATCAACTTGAACTTTATCATTCGAGCGTCTATCTGCATCAGATACAACACTTTGACGGTTAGTTGCTTTTGATATATCTTCAATGAGTTTTCTTTTGTTTGATTCATTACCTGAAGTCGACTCCCCAAAAGTGACAATCTTCAGCAAAACTTCCTTACCCTGAAAAACGGAGCTGCACTCCGTATTATCAAGACACTCTGAAAAAATACGACTCAGGGTATACGACGTTTGCCCACCATTGATAAGCTGAGGGTTATTAATTATTATTTGAGCTCGATCTTTTTGCCCTATTCTTTCGTTAAACGCAGTGTCATCAGAAAGCATAGTTAAGCCGTTATTAAAAAGTGCAAATTCGTTGGTTTTTTTCGTTTTAATTGTGTCATAAATACCCTTGTTAACGGAGCTCGTTTTCATTTCAAGATAACACCTTGGATTATATTTCAAGATAGAATTTTGATATGTGTGAAGTATCCTCCCTATCTCTTCAGTAGGGACGAATACCACGGTGATATCACAATCTTCGTATTCAGTTTCCACACTGTAACTTATCCGTGCAGCTGAGGTACTTTTATTTACTAGATTAAGAGAGATTGAAAGCTCTGCACTATTATAAAATGTGCCTGTAACCACGGGAAATACGAGTTCCTTATATACTCTTTCATTATCAAATATTTCCGCTGGAAAGCCACCTGTAAGTCTTGTTAACTGACTTAGTTTCAAAGCTTTAACGTTTGCAAGAATGACAACCTCATATTTATACCGACCAACATCAGGCAACTCACTAATTTCACGCTGTAGCTGCTTTATTTTTCCATTGTACTCTTGGCCCTCCTCATCGTTCGATTCTCCATCAATTACTCTGGATACTTCCATTTTAAGAAGTTCATCGAACGAAATATTTTTATTCTCAAAATTTTCACGAGACGTCCTAAATTTTGCCTGAAGCAAAATAACGCGCTTGTTCTCAGTGTCAATATAATACGCATCTATTCCTGCATCATGAGATTTATCAGTTATCAATCTTTCTCGTGATTTAAAATCCAATATCCCGAAGTTCACTTTTAAATAAAGGTGAATGAGGGTTCTTGATCTAGCTTGATTCAAAGCTTCTTCACTTGAATCGCTTGGTCTATACCGCTTAAACTCAAGAGGAGCTTCATATCTCAGTCGATCCAGTATATTTACTAAGCTTTCATACTTATTCATTGAAAATCCTTATTATCCACAAAATTATATTTTCTGACCACTTTCTTAAAAAATACAGCAATCCTATCACATGCATAATTTATTGCCCGAATTCAACTATTAACTGCAACACCCGCTCATAGCTAATTGCAATTGCTCTGTAGAAATATTCACCGGCTGAAGGTACCCATGCTTTTATCTGGGTCTTTCGTTCAGCCGGGCTTTATACGCCTCAATTTGTCTGTGCGTTACTGTCCGCAAGTCGGTGCCTTTAGGCACATACTGCCTTAGCAAGCCATTTGCGTTCTCGTTGGCACCCCGCTGATATGATGCATATGGGTCAACGAAGTAGACATCGGTATCAAGCTCGCGAGCGATGCGTTGATGCTCGGCGAATTCTTTACCGTTGTCGCTCGTAATGCTGTGTACCAGCGATTTAAACGGCTGCACCATGTCTATCGTGGCGTCTGCCACGACGTCGGCCTGCTTACTGGACACCTTTTTAACAAGATAAAAGCTACTTTTTCGCTCCAACAAGGTGACCATCGCGCCTGTGCCTTGTTTACCAATGATAGTATCGATTTCCCAGTCGCCGTAACGACCACGCTGCTCAATAATCGATGGTCGGTCGTGAATAGAGCGTCTATTCAGTATGCGGCCACGTTGCTTATCAAAGCGGCGTTTATAGCGCTTTAGCTTGTGCCTTAGGTGTTCAAACAACGAGCCACCATTATTAAAGTCAGCCCGGACATAGTTATAAATCCATTCGTGACTGACCGAGTAACCCAGTCTGGTGCAAATTGCTAAAATCTGCTCAGGGCTCCAATTGAGCTGGAGCATGAACTCAACCGCGCATACGGTGTTGTCACAAATGCGCCTCAGCATTGGCTTTAAACAGCGCGATAACGTGCGCTGCTGAGCCACTCCAGGCTCATACGACTGCGTTTTATCTTTATTACGTCGCAATTCCACATGGTTGGTCGAAGGTGCAACATTCAGCCTTCTCGCAATTTGTTGTTGTGAAAATTCCTGTGGGAGGAACGCCGAAATCTGGTATCGTTGTCCCTCGGTAAGCTGCCGATAACTCATGTTGAAACCTGTTTTTTGGTTGAAAAGCAAGCCTTCCGTATGAAGTCGGTAGCTGACCTCCCTTCGACCTATCCCCTTACATGAGTGTTGCGGTTATTATCTGAATTCAGGAACTATTAACTGCAATACCTGCTCATAGCTAATACAGTTTACTCAGCTAGGCCCAACAACTAAGCTTTCAGGCCAGTAATGGCGACTTTGAAGGAATTCCACAGATTCGCTATTCTCAGTAAACTCCAACAGATTCCCAACCTTAGAAAGAAGAGCCTCACGAACCTCAGCTGGACTCGCAAAAAAGAACTCCTTTCGTTCGTTAACCATATTTACTCGCTTGCTTGTAAAGTGAGTGTGAAGATTAGCCTCTAGGCTAACGGCATCTTCAGAGAAGAAAAGTGCATGGATGTCGAACCTGAATGGCACTGAAGCTCCACCGAGTTCTGTTACCCTGTCGCGAGGCTCAAGTCTTCTGGTTAAACCGATTTTGACAACGCCCTCACCAAAAGCCCCACGATTAGAAATGACGTAAACATAACCTGCTCTGATATTTGCAATCCGGTAATCATTGTGCTGAATTACTTCATCAATCTGAGCGAGTTTATTTTCTAACTCTATATCCTGCCCTCCGCACGCCCTCAAAGCTGCTAGCGCATTGAGGATATGGTTACGTTCCTTATCCAGACGCTGTCGTTCTGCAGCCAGTTCTGCCGCAACTTTTCTCTCCTCTCGGAGTCTTTCTCTTTCTTCACGTGCTGCCTCTTTCTCTTCCTGCTTCTTCATAAGAAAATCCGCAGTCAGCTCAACTTCCTGCAGGCGAAGCATATGAAAAGCATCGCTTATGTGCATCTGCATAAGGTTGCCGTATTTAGCGATAGCTTCTCTCGAGCGTTCCATCCGCTTCTTGGCCGCCAGCACGTTTCCAGCTCTTAGCGCCCTGATACTATTATCTGCTTCAGCGTTGTAGGCTCTTAGCATCAGTTTAGCGAGGTCGTTTGTCATCTTCCTCCCTTTCGCCAGAGAATTGTCAAAAGTAAATGTTTCAGATTTCTCGATTGCTCTACCCGATTTCACTATTTCAGCAATCTGGGCACTCAATTCCTGAAGACGGCCTTGGTAGGCAGCAGCGTTCTCTAAAGGATGGTGGTAGCGGTAAATTCCTGACTCTTGTAGAATCCATTCGTCGTTGAATGTATTACTATCGTCTAAGGTCTGGAAAGCTTTCAATTGTGCCTTTAAGGCCGCATTCTCGGCCGTTAAAAAATAAACTCGTGATGCTTCATCAACATTGGTCGCTTGAACCTCAGAAGACTCTTCTGCACAAGAAAGCTGAGCCTTTACCTCTTTTTCTTGGTCTTGATTGCTTCTAGGAATCCAGAGTTGCCAGCCATCAGGAGGAGCCGGCCAAGTTGGATCTGGTTCCCATCCCTTTGGCGGGATCCAGTTAGCTGGCGGCTCGGGCCAGCCCGGTGGAGGATTGAAGACGAGCGCAGAGTCGTTCATGATTTCCGGATCCCAAAAGTGTCTGCTGCTTCAAGGCCATATGGATTTTTTGAAACAGATGCGCCTAGATGTTTTAACGTGGCTATTGGTAGCACAGCTGAAAGGTCAAATTCCATAAAGACCTCTCGCCCCGCCCCAGTTGCTACGAAAGGAATAAATGTTTGATTACCGGTCGCTGGGTCTCTAGTTTCAGTACCAACTTCCAATGAGATTGTTTTAATAAGCCCCCGTCGATCTGATTCAAAAACCTCATGAAGAGTTCGCAACGTAACCTGATGAACCGCATTGGCATAACGATCCTTACACGCCTTTTGGGAAAGATTAGTATGGTTAATTTCATCTTTGGCTTTTGTATATTTATAAGCCTTAATTGTCGGTATTGAGCTAGGAGAAGGAACAAATATCCGAAGTGTCAGTTCAGCATTAGCAGCTTCAAATGAAGACTCATGTCTCACTGGAAAGTGCTCTGGGTAAACAGAGTTTTCAAAGACTATTGAAATGTATTCTTCTATAGCATCCGGTACACCATAGCCTAAATTAGCAATGAGCGAATCGACCTCGGCGTTTAGCTCCATTACTTTTTTTTCCCTGTCATTGCACTCAGTTGCATAACGCTGCTTTTCTGCGGCAAGTGTCTGCTGCCGTTCGGTTTCCCTTCGTTGATGCTCTTCAATCTCTTTCTCGTAGTCAGCTTTCCGCTGCAACTTTATTGCGTGCCACTCAGTCAGAGCCTTTTCATGGGCGTTATTTGCCGCAACCACTGCCCGCTCATGCTTTTTCTTCCCAAACCATGCGGCAATTCCCGTGGGTGGCGATGGATTATCTAGAATCGGCTTTCGTGGTTCAGCTAATGGCACTGGTGCAGGGATTGGCTTTTCAAGATCAGGGCGGTCGAAAGGTATATGTTTAACCGTTACCTTGAGGCTTTCCAGATCAACAAAATCATCGATGGCAAGGGTAGCCTTGAGCAAGGTATCAATCTCGTCGTAAATTTCAACAAGTTCTGTATTTTTCTGTTCGATCAAGGCTGTCTGAGCTGCAATATGTGCTTCTTTAGCCTTCTGTTCTAGCATTTTTCGATCATGAGCTCGCGCTTTGGCTAGCTGTTTTTGAGCTCTTTCACTCGCTTTTGCTGCCTCCTGAGCCCGACGCGCGGCGGCCAACCTTTCTCTCTCCGCCTCTCTTGTCGCCTGTTGAGCACGACGATCAGCAGTTTTTCTTGAGCGCTCCGCCTCACGAGCGGCTCGCTTCGCAATTCGGTTCAGTTCGCTTAGTAAACCTCGAGCCATAATCGTAAATCCTTCTGTCTTTATTGTATTGAGGACAATCGCCACTAGTAGATAGAATCGGTATCTAATTTTTGGGCTACTCTGTTGACTCACGTCCAGATTGGCTATTGACCGTTGTGGCCTAACCAACGAGCCAGTAAGAGTCGTTGACATAAGATTGATATAGCGAGGGGCACGTTATGAGGAGGCTCTTTCCCTAGGAAAACAAACTGAGCATGCTCGTTTTACTGTATCGCTACGCCTTACATCCTTGGCTCACGTTATTATTATGTTATCGACAATACTAAATTTAATATCTACCCGCAACTGCAAAGCGTGAAAGCAGGATAACTTTTCTAACACCTAAGCCAGCATTTTCCAACACAGATAGAATAAGTCAAATCGCTTCTTTAAAATTATTGGCTGGTTGTTATTTCGCGCGGAATCCAGTTTTTCATGATGGCTGCTAACTTATAGGGAGTCACCATGTGGATCGTGTGCTGGCTGCGCTGTATCGCCGCCACATCTGCGTTCTCCATTTGGCTTACGAATCTGGCAACGCCCAAGTAGTTCATCTTATTCAACGCTTCAAAACAAGGCTGCCTAGGCTCTCCCGCGCCTAGCAGTAAGTCCTCTGTCTGCTCCGGCAGATGATTGATTGCAATCGCAGGCGCCGTGATACCGCGATAGTCGGGCGTCACTCTGTCATATTCAAAAAGCTCATTCAAAGTATTGAAGTCGGCAAACGGCAGGTAGTTCCCCTCGTCATCACGCACCCGCTGTGTGTTATAAAAGCTTTCTTTATACTTAAATAAATCAATGCTTGCCTGCGCAACATCAGGGCAATGCTCGCCTACTTCAGGCTCATATTCATACGCTTGCACTGCGTCGATATAGATGAGCCCGTTGACTCGCTCTGGAAAATGCTTACCCAAATAAGTAAGCTCAAAGCCGGCCTTGTTGAATAAATAGCGGAACTTTCTCAGTTAGCGTTGATCAGATCGCCAAACCACGCTGATACTAGACACCGCAATGAGCAAAGCAAAATACCGAGTTAAAAACTGGTCTGAATACAACAAAGCCCTTAAACAACGAGGCTC
>NZ_PIPK01000040.1 GCF_003987335.1 Aliidiomarina maris
TTTCACAAGAAATCCCTATTTTTAACCGTCGGGGAATGAGCATTGAGCAAGCAAAAAGCAGCGAGCTTGCTGCTAAGGCTCGCTTAACCCAAGTCCGAGCAGAGATTGCAGCCAATGTCGTACAGGCGTTCAGTGAATATTTGTATGTGTTGGAGAACCAGGCTCTGCAGCGAGATCTAGTGCAGTTACTGGAGCAGTTCTCCAGCATCGCTGAGCAAAGCTATGCCGCTGGCGATGTTGCTATGGCCGATCTATTGCGAGCGCAAAACGCGCTGGATGAGGCGCGTAGCGAATACGACAACCTGCAAGCGATGCGGTTTTCACAACGAGCTCGACTGAATTCAGCGCTTGGTCGTGACGCGCGAGCTGAGCTGCACGGTGACTATGCGCTGGAGGTCTCGCATCGAGAGTTCGCGCACTTACCAGCGCCGCCCGATGAATTATACGAACAGCTCAAAGAAAACAATCCTGCTTTATTGGCGTTGCGTGCGGAAGTGAAGAGTTTGGTGGTCGCGCAAGATATCGCTAACACATCTGGGTTACCACGCCTGATGATTGGGGCCGAGTATATGAATACCGACATGGCCTCGGATACGGTGGCAGGCATGCTGTCGGTTTCACTACCGATTTGGCGTGCCAATTACCGGGCGCAACGAGAGGCTGCAGAGGCTGACTTAGCCTCAGGGCTGCACGAGCTGGAGGCCAGTGAGCTGGCGATTCAGGCTGAGCTGAGTATGGCGCTTTACCAATGGCAGGATGCTGAGCGCAATCGCGTGCTTTATGGTGACGTCTTAATTGGTCGTGCCGAACAAGCGGTGGCTAGCAGTTTAAGCAATTATCAAAGCGGAAGCGCCAGCTTTACGGACGTTATTACGAGTCAACAGGAGTGGCTTAGTTTCGCCTTGGCACACCGCCGAGCCATGGCAAATCAGTTAGCAGCGGTGGCGACCATACATGCCCTGATGCCAACCC
>NZ_PIPK01000041.1 GCF_003987335.1 Aliidiomarina maris
TTTCACAAGAAATCCCTATTTTTAACCGTCGGGGAATGAGCATTGAGCAAGCAAAAAGCAGCGAGCTTGCTGCTAAGGCTCGCTTAACCCAAGTCCGAGCAGAGATTGCAGCCAATGTCGTACAGGCTTTCAGTGAATATTTGTATGTGTTGGAGAACCAGGCGCTGCAGCGCGATCTAGTACAATTACTTGAGCAGTTTTCCAGCATCGCAGAGCAACGCTATGCAGCGGGTGATGCTGCTATGGGCGATCTATTGAGAGCGCAAAATGCGCTGGATGAAGCGCGTAGCGAATATGACAACCTACAAGCGATGCGGTTTTCACAACGAGCTCGACTGAATTCAGCGCTTGGTCGTGACGCGCGAGCTGAGCTGCATGGCGACTATGCCCTAGAGGCCTCGCACCGTGAGTTTGCGCACTTGCCCGCAGCGCCCGATACATTGTACGAACAGCTCAAAGAAAACAACCCGGCTTTATTGGCGTTGCGTGCGGACGTGAAGAGTTTAGTAGTCGCGCAAGATATCGCTAACACATCTGGGTTACCCCGTCTGATGATTGGGGCCGAATACATGAACACCAATATGGCATCGGATACGGTGACAGGCATGCTGTCAGTGTCGTTACCTATTTGGCGTGCAAATTACCGCGCGCAACGAGAGGCTGCAGAGGCTGACTTAGCCTCAGGGCTGCACGAGCTGGAGGCCAGTGAGCTGGCGATTCAGGCTGAGCTTAGTATGGCGCTTTACGAGTGGCAGGATGCTGAGCGCAATCGCGTGCTTTATGGTGACGTCTTAATTGGTCGTGCCGAACAAGCGGTGGCGAGCAGTTTAAGCAATTATCAAAGTGGAAGCGCCAGCTTTACGGACGTTATTACGAGTCAACAGGAGTGGCTTAGTTTCGCCTTGGCACACCGCCGAGCCATGGCAAATCAGTTAGCAGCGGTGGCGACCATACATGCCCTGATGCCAACCC
>NZ_PIPK01000042.1 GCF_003987335.1 Aliidiomarina maris
GGCCTTGTTGATCAAATCCGTACCGAGGGTAAAATTGCCCCTTTCCCACCTGGGGTTAGCGCACCATTTCGCTCACAGGCATCCCAAGGCGTGTTAATTTATTAAGTACGGCGACCCGTACATAACCCTCTCCGACCTGCGCGTTGTAACTATGGTAACGCAACCGCTCGCCGGTCAGGCTTTTGAACCGCCACATCGCGGTTTCCGCTAATGAACGCTGGTGGTAACCGGTATCATGCTTCCATTGCGCTAACTGGCCTTGCTTCAAGGCTTTAACTGCGTCGTTTCGCGGGTGGTCGCCACGCCAGTATCTAGCGTTGCTGCGCGGCGGTATACAGGGGGTTGCGTTTTTACGGGCTATTTCCCGGTAACATTCTTTGGTGTCGTAGGCTCCGTCGCCGGTTACCTTGCCTACTTTTCGGCGGCCCATTTTCTTTAGCATCGTCGGGAGAACTTCGTTGTCTCCGACATTAACCAGAGAGACTTCTTCACACACGACTTGTTGGCTTTCGACGTCTACGCCCAGGTGGAGTTTACGCCAAGTACGACGCTTTTCTTGGCCATGCTTGCGCACTTTCCATTCGCCTTCACCGAATACTTTTAGTCCGGTCGCATCAAACACCACGTGTGCTACAGGACCTGACGGGCGTGGTATTTTCACCTTCACCGTGCGAGCCCGCTTGCTGACACTGCTGTAATCAGGGCTTTTTAGCGGCACATCCATCAACTTAAACAAGGAGTTTAAGAAACCTTCGGTACTGCGCAAGCTGAGTTTATACACAGCCTGAAGCATCATGAACGTGACGATAGCTTGGTCGCTGTATGTCAGGTCTCTGCCACGTTTGCCGTTTGGTG
>NZ_PIPK01000043.1 GCF_003987335.1 Aliidiomarina maris
AAATGTGTCTTGTAGAGTGTTACCTAAGAGATTTCTCTTTGTTTGTTACAATCAGCTTGTCCAAGTTGTAAAAGAGCACGTAACATAAGGTTACTGGTAAACGTGATAATCTTGATTATCGGCAGGTAAAACCTGCCCTACGCTTAACGCTAACCTTGCGTTCGTCAGTAAATAACGATTGGATATAGGGCCATTTGCTTGTAGCCATTATGCTTTATGCAAGGCGGCAAGGAGGAAGCATACTGTAGTATGCAACGACGCAGCCAACGCAGCAGAAAGGATAATGGTGGAGCCAAGCGGGATCGAACCGCTGACCTCCTGCGTGCAAGGCAGGCGCTCTCCCAGCTGAGCTATGGCCCCGATGATTTAGCTAAAGTCTGCAGATGAACACATTTGCAGGCTTCGTTGATGCGGGTGACTTAACGTCAGGCGAAGCCTGACCTACGTCCTTTCCCGTATCAGCTATTTCTTAGCGCCCTCAATTTCGAGGGAGGGCAAGGCGGGAGCCGAGGACGTGTATGCTAATACACGACGAGGTTTCCAACGCAGCCATCGCGAAGAAATGGTGGGTCTGAGTAGACTTGAACTACCGACCTCACCCTTATCAGGGGTGCGCTCTAACCAGCTGAGCTACAGACCCAGTATCCGTGCTGAATGCATTTCGTAGCCGCCTATGCGGAACGGCATGCGCAGCATGCCCTACGTAAAAACATTCACGTTATTTACTGTTATCAAAGCCAATTCAATCTGTGTGAGCACTCACATATTATGAGCTATCGTTAAGGAGGTGATCCAGCCGCAGGTTCCCCTACGGCTAC
>NZ_PIPK01000044.1 GCF_003987335.1 Aliidiomarina maris
GGTGCTCCTACTGCTTGTACGTACACGGTTTCAGGTTCTATTTCACTCCCCTCACAGGGGTTCTTTTCGCCTTTCCCTCACGGTACTGGTTCACTATCGGTCAGTTGGGAGTATTTAGCCTTGGAGGATGGTCCCCCCATATTCAGTCAAGATAACACGTGTCCCGACCTACTCGTTTTCACTTACTAAGGTTTTTCGTGTACGGGGCTATCACCCTGTATCGCGGCACTTTCCAGAGCCTTCCACTAAACCTTAATAAACTTAAGGGCTAATCCGCGTTCGCTCGCCGCTACTAACGGAATCTCAATTGATTTCTTTTCCTCCGGGTACTTAGATGTTTCAGTTCTCCGGGTTCGCTTCTTACACCTATGTATTCAGTGCAAGATACTCTGTAAACAGAGTGGGTTTCCCCATTCGGAAATCCATGATTCAAATGCTTCTTACTAGCTCATCATGGCTTATCGCAAGTTAGTACGTCCTTCATCGCCTCCAACTGCCTAGGCATCCACCGTGTACGCTTAGTCACTTAACCATACAACCCAAAGAATTATGTTCGATGAACATCGTTCAGTGTGTCGTAACAGTTATGACAATAAGTACGATACGCCTCTACACCAAATGTGTCTTGTAGAGTGTTACCTAAGAGATTTCTCTTTGTTTGTTACAATCAGCTTGTCCAAGTTGTAAAAGAGCACGTAACATAAGGTTACTGGTAAACGTGATAATCTTGATTATCGGCAGGT
>NZ_PIPK01000005.1 GCF_003987335.1 Aliidiomarina maris
CTTTGAGTACATCGAAGTTGATTACAACAAGACAAGAAGGCATAGTGCTATTGGCTATCTCAGCCCAGAGAACTTTGAATTAAAAAATAGTGCTTAGCAAAGTGTCCACTTTTAGTGGTACGGATCATTGGCGAACAAACCCTTTATAATTGGCGTAACAAAGCCAGAGAACAGGGTCGTCCAGTGCCAGGAAATAAATCAACACCCGAACAGTGGTCTGCTGAAGCGAAGCTTGCGACCGTGATTGAAACCGGCTCCATGAGTGAAGCCGAACTTAGTGAGTATTGCCGTGAGCGAGGGCTTTACGTTGAACAGGTAAAAGCCTGGAAAGCCGAATCACTCAAAGGTTTTGCCAGCTCACGCGAGCAAGAGCTCGAAGCCAAGCGTCAGCGCAAGACTGACCGCAAAGAAATTAAACAGCTTAAGCGTGAGCTGCGTGAAAAAGAAAAAGCCTTAGCTGAAACGGCAGCGCTTCTGGTGCTTCGAAAAAAGCTGGATGCGCTCTGGGAGAACGACGACGAGGACGATTGACCTCGGTCTCACAGCGCATTCAATACGTGTCGTGGATACGTGAAGCGAATCAAGCAGGTGCCCGATTACGCCTTGCCTGTGATGAAGTTGGCATCAGTTTACGCACGTACAAACGCTGGTATCGCGGCGGCAAGGTTACCGCCGACAAACGCCCTGAGGCAATACGTCCAGCGCCGTTGAATAAGCTTAGCGAGCATGAGCAACAGGTTATTCTGGATGTGTGCAATGAAAGCCGCTTCGCCAGTTTACCGCCAACGCAGATTGTACCGGCGTTACTGGATGATGGGCTTTATTATGGCTCTGAGTCGACGTATTACCGGCTGTTAAAGCAATATGGGCAGTTGAATCACCGAGGACGCAGTATTGCACCTCGGGTATCAAAAGCGCCACAGACGTTCACGGCCACAGCACCTCGTCAGGTGTTCTGTTGGGACATCACCTATTTACCCAGCAATGTACGGGGGCAGTTCTTTTACTTGTACATGCTGGAAGACTTATACAGCCGCAAAATCGTTGGCTGGGAAGTCTACGCAGAGGAATCAGGCGAGCTAGCTAGCAGCGGAGCTGCTGCAGCGTACGTTGTTACGCGAACAATGCGCCCACAGTGGCTTAGTTCTGCACTCAGACAACGGTGCGCCGATGAAGGCACAAACGATGCGTGAAAAAGCCTATGAGCTGGGTGTGACGACATCCTACAACAGGCCGCGCGTCAGCAATGACAACCCGTTCGCTGAATCGTTGTTCAGGACCTGCAAATACCGCCCTGAGTGGCCATCTGCAGGCTTTAAAAGCCTTGATGACGCAAGGCACTGGGTACTCAAGTTCACGCGCTGGTATAACTACGAGCACAAGCACAGCAAGCTACGCTTCGTGACGCCTGAGCAGCGTCACACAGGTCAAGATAAAGCGATACTCGCGAATCGCAAAGCAGTGATGGAAGCGGCGAAAGCAAAGCACTCAGTTCGTTGGGGTAAGCGTCAGGTTCGCAATTGCACGCCGGTTGGGCCAACCACCCTTAACCCGGCAAAAGAGCAGGTGAAACAGGAACAAAAGCAGGCTGCTTAAACGGCCTGATGGTGACAACTAGCTTGAAAAACACCGGGTGGCCAAAATCTTCGATTTCTTCCCAGCCTTCTGCGCCGGAAATGACCGCAGTCAGCGTTAAAAACAGGACATCAAACAGTTCATAGGTTACTTTTGATGCTTGCCTTGGGTCTTCAATGTCGGCAAAGTGGTCAGTCAGCAAAGTCAGGCTCATCGCGGCTCTCCGTAAAAGAGAGTATATGATCATGACTAGAACTGATCGTCAAATCGATCGATTATTTAGCTGTTTAACTGGTCAAAAAGCGTTCACGATCTCGCCCTGGATGAAGGGAGTGTATCAATTTACTAAACCTAAAAAGGAAAACTAGTTCTAATTCTATCAGAGAGCTAGGCTTTCTAGTGTAGCTTGGCCATTTGACACCTTTCCAGGCCATGGTTTTTCAGCATGATAGAATAATACGATGATCTCATAGTTCGTAAGTATTTTTGTAACGTATGCATTAAGAGCAGTCTGCTTTGTAGACTCGATGATAAGTACCTGATCTGTGTTGCCGTAACCACTCGTTTGCATCGCTTCTTGATAGCAACCGAGCTGAAAAAGTCCCTTAGCACTCTGACTAATAAGGTTGTAGATTGTCGCAGTTTTAAGTTCGCAAACTAAACTCCTTTCACTGCAAGGTATAAAGAGGTCAATTGACGAAGATTGCATAGGTTTTAAACCTAAAAGCCTGAACCTCGACGCGATTTCTCTTAGCATATCTTGGTGGCGTTTTTCAGCACGCTCGGTCTTCTCGACTGCATCAACATGGTCAGAACCGGTAGAATCTTGCGCCACAAAACGCCGTGCAAAAATTTTATCAGGGTCTATCAACGCGAGATTTGTATCGACTCTCGGAACGGAAATATCGTTGCTTCGTTTCTTTGAAGAAGACCGTTTGTTAAACGACAGGGTCCTAGTAGGGTCAATTTCCGAAAGCGCCGAGGCTAGTTCTTTCGTTGCTTCACTTTTATGATACTCACTAATCCATTGATAAGCTAAATTAGCGAAGGGAGGCATTTTTCCGTTACTACGCGAGCCCCATAATTCATCGAGGCAAAATGCCGATGATGCGGCTGCAATCAGTGCTCGGGCTTTTGATAAAGGATCTCCCCTTAAAGGGACACTCCCCATTTTTTTTAGAGTTTCTTCCGGAAATCTATGCAGTTTCACCATAACGTTATTTATTACGATTTTTATGAAACTGGAGACAATGCTTTCCTCTATAGTATGTAAGCCAACATTAAGTGTTTCTGAAATATCTACTTTGAAAGAATCGGATGAGGAGACAATGGCTTGCGAAAATATGAGCGACCGTGATGAATCTACTGTGAGACAGACGTCTCCGGCGTTGATACCATCCTCGAAAAGCTCGACCAGATTTATATGAATTTTGCCAAATAGATAACTCCCCTTTCGATTATTAAACACTATCCAAATTGTGGCTCCTGCCAAATTCTCTGGACGCTCTGGGACAAAATATTTGGGTACAACGTATGATGTGGACACGCCTGATTCTTCCCGGAGGGGAAGCGCTAATGAGGAGTCAAGTATCCAAATATAGTTACTCATAGATGGTCTTTATTCATCAGGGATTAGCTCTTTAAGGGCCTCATCTAATGAAGCAGGCCATGATATATGATCGCCGAGCAAAGAATGCTGCTGAAGCTCCTTATCTCGAAGTCTGATTACTTCAGTTTCTTCAATTGTTCCCTTACAGACTAAAAGATAGTAATTAACTTCTTCCGAAATCTGTCCACGCCGATGTATCCGGTCAAGCGACTGAAGGTAATGCGCCGCTTGATTTGAATAAGAAACATAAACGGCATCGTACGAGGCATGCAGCGTAACTCCAGCACCAGCTGCAGCTGGGTTCCCAATGAAAAGCATTCTGTCAGGAGATTCCTGAAATAAGCGAACGGCTTCTCTCCGTTGATCATTCCCGACAGACCCATCTATGCGTAATGGATAGTAGGACTTATACCGATCCATCAAATCATCAATGTTCTTTTTATAAAATGACCAAAGTATGACTTTGCGTCCTTTTTGAATCAAATCGGCGATCAGTGTATCCAAGTGCTCATTTTTGACTGGGGTGTCCGTATATGTTGGGTCAACAGTGGAGGGATTAGAGCAAATCTGAAGCAACACAGCTCGCCGCTGGAAGTAAGTTGCTAAATTACGTTTAAACATCTTATTATCGAGTGAACGAAGTTCAAGCTCCAATTCTAAACGAGCCTTTTCATAAAGTAGGGCTTGACGCCCTTTTAAAGGTAAACTGACCACGTGGAAGTGTTTCTCCGGAACATGTTGTAATATTTGAGTTTTTAAGCGCCTTATTATAGTTCCACGTGTTTCTATTAGATCAGAAATAACTTCTCTATCAGCGCTGGGCTCTGCGCTCTTACGGAAACCTGCAAAGGTGTATCCGGTATCGGCGAGGTTAAACTGATTTATTAGATCATATTGAGAGTTTGGGGCAGGAGTTCCACATAAGACAAAACATCTAACGCAGGATGCACGAAGTCTTTTAGCTGACTCTGCTCTCGCAGAGCTGACATTCTTCACGTAATAGGACTCATCTACAACGAGAAGATAGCGTTTTTGTTCTGCCGTTGCAGAAAGCGCAACTTGCATGTGTTCGACGCCCTCGTAATTTGTGACTAAGACGTCAAAGTCTTTGAGTGCGGTTTTAAATTTTTCTTGTCGGTCACCGCCCGCTATAGACACTTTATATTTTCTTGGAAGAAACTTTTCTATGTCTTTTGGCCATTCACTCATCATTGTTTTAGGGCAAACGACAATCATTGAGTCTATCTTATCTGTTTCTTTGAGAATATCGAAGGCTGCAATTGTCATCACAGTTTTTCCGCTGCCTTGCTCATCGAAAAGACAAAGTCCAAGAATATCGGGTACCGCCATAGCGGATACTGCACATGATTGTGCTGGATCTAATAATCTAGCCCAATGTATTGGGAGGCCTTCCGAGTAGTTGTTTTCTATTATCTCTAAGGCCATTTTTCTACCTTGAGCGTGTAAATCGAACTTACGGAAAGCATCTTTTATTTCACTAGTATTTTCAGTATCTTCAATTAGATCTCGAACAAGGGGCAGAGCGCTAACTGGAAAAGTTAGAGTGTATTTATCAGCTTTGAGAACACCACCTAACCTATTATTTAGTCGGGCTTTGAGTTTGATTTGTTCAATGCCTGAGCACTCTATACGTACTTCGTTATCGGCCAGTGAAATTTTCATACTATTATTTATCAGCCGTAGCTTCGCCCATCTTAATGACGAGCTCTAAAGATTCTTTTAAGTTGTCGATGGACAATTTAGGGATAACCTCGATCTGCTGGGCAGTTAGTTCTCTTAGAAATTTTGCAAAATTATCTATGCGGCCTACTGCTTCATCCTGGCTTTTTACAACACGGGCATTATAGTCGAGGATTGCTTTCGCGGATTTGGCTGCAGTCGGTTCGGGTTGTAGTAGTGCAGCTTTGGCTTCCGGATGTATCCAAGCTCTGTAAGCAACCCGAACTTCTTGAAAACTAGAGAATTTTCCTTCATGTATCCATTTAAAGAATTGTATCTTGAAATCAATATCTGTGTTCAGTTGTTCATAGAATGACTTTTGAGCTTCATTAAAGAATTGATAATTTTTTGCCGCTTCGTTCTCAGCGTCTTGTTCTGTCATTCCGAAACCACCGCCATATTCATCCTCGGGATCTAATTCTGAGGTGGCAAAAATAATGTACTCGGATAGTATTTGGTGGATTTTCAGAGTTTGTTTTATTTTTGATTTAGCCCAACTAAATCTTTTTGATATATCATCAATTCCAAGACCTGATTCGTGAGCGTCAAATACCATCAGAGCTTTAACGTATTCCGGCCACTCAATTTTCAAAGAAGCCGAGAAGTTTTCCTCAACTAACACATTTTGTTCATCTTCTTTGGAGGCATTCTCGGCGAGAACGTGAGCTTCTACAGTCTCCAAATCTTGCTTGTTAGGATCAGTTGCAGGTATGCTTTCTAATGCATATTTAATAGCAAAAAAGCGACGGTTACCATCAAGCAGTTTTCCGTCGAATGACAATGTCAACGGTTCTCGTAGCCCGTTTTTTATAATGTCATCGCGAAGCTGACGCAACTTAACTTCCGAGTCATTCTTCATTAGTTCAAAAACTTCTTCTTGAGAGAGTGCCCGATCGCCAACTTTCTCTTTCATTGTCTTTTTTGCGAGCTGGATTCGTGGATTATCAACCCAACCTTGTATCGAAGAAATTTTTACCTTTCCGTCCCATACCATCAATTTTCTTCCGTTAAATAAACGCTGACGGATTTGTGGACCATTTGAATCAGATAATAAAAAATCAGGATGCTTAGCCATGTCGGTTTCCTACCTACTCTTCTATAATTGGTTGGTATTTAATATCCTGCGCATCGAGCAAGCTTTCTAAATAAATGACTCGTTTTTCGAGAACGCCTTTTTCAAGAGCCCTAAGTGCTTCTTCATCGGTGTTACTACTTGTTCTAAAATTATTATCTGTTACCAGTGCATCTGAAAAGGTAGAGCTAAAAGGTTGGTCCATCGGTCTAAAAAATATTTTTTCAGAATTTATACGAGCTAACCAAAAATTGGCAAAGTCTTCCTCGAACCGATCACGTATTACAAAAGTGAGTGCTTCGTGTATTGTGGCGACCTTCTCTGGAAGAGAATCGTACCGGGAGACAAAGACTGCAAGATCCGTAAATGGTGTATTACTTTTAAATTCAGTGAATAGTTTAGGGAGGTTCTTCTTCCTGTCACTATGATAACTCAGACCCCATTTAATCTGAGTGGCTGATAACCCCATTTTCATTATCGGTGCTGGCCTGCTAGGGTAGTCATACTCAGTAGTTGATTTTGAGGCTTTAGTTAAAGGGACAGTAAAAAAATTTGAAGAAATTCTCTTCTCGGGATGCTTACCACCTATATCTATCTTTCCTAAAACTGATACGTGACGTATGACCCCATCATCAAATGATTTAAGTTGAACTAGCTTGACATATTCTAGCTCCATCGCCTGTCGATTAGTTTTACCCTCAAATGTTCGAGGATTCATGTCTAAGGATGAGACGCCAAGCCTACTTATAGTTGCTGCAAACGCTATAAAATACATCAGAGCTGACGTTCGTTCCAATGACTTTTTCCCAGCAGTAGAAACCGGGGTCAATCTATTAAACGACTGCTCAACCAATTCGGGACTGAAATATAAGCTCATAGGAAATCTCTATTACCGTTATTTTTATAATTTAAATTTTTTTCGGTGAAAATACTACGTCTCTATCACAAGCTCTAAGGGGCTTTCCTGTATTGACGAATTGCTCAAAGGTAAGAGAATCGGTTTCACTTTGTATATCTTCACCACTCAAGCATTTGTTAATTTGTAAGGCTAGTTCGTATGCAAGTCTTGGTGGTACTGCATTACCAATTTGTTGATACTTTGACTTAATACTTTTTCCTTCAAACCCGAACCAGTCTGGAAAGCTTTGTATCCGGGCTATCTCACGAACCGAAAATACTCGCTGTTCAATAGGATGCCATACACCTGCGTTCTCTGGCTTAAATGCAGCCGTTATTGTTCCGGCTATTTCGTCACGGTGAAAGCGGCGATAGAAATTTGGCCATCTGTATTTTCTCATATTGTCGGCTATTTTTTTTAGTCTCTCTGGAAGCTTTTCGTAGGGAATACTCTTCCAGGACCCTCCCTCCGGAACCATTGACCCAATACTAATAGCTTGGGGATTTAATTGCATAAGTTCCGATTGGTTAAGCGCATTTGGTTCTAAATCAAGTATTGTGTGCTTAAGCGATAAATCGTCTCTCTCCACAGCTGCCGGAAAGGAGAACTTCCCTCGATTCTCGTTTCGTTCAATCCCAACTATGAATACTCGTAGTCGTTTTTGCGGTACATTGTGCTTAGAAGCATCGACTAGACTAAATACGACATCGTATCCCAAGGAATCTAGATGCTCGCAAATCTCTTCAATCAAAAGTTTCTCTTCTGTTTTAAAGGATAATAGCCCTCTAACATTTTCGAAAACGACTGCTCTTGGCTTTAGCTCTTCAATAAATTTCAAAGCTGTTTGATATAGGGTGCCGCGTTCATCTTTAGTTCCTTTGCGTGAGCCCGCATTTGAAAACGGTTGACATGGGAAGCCTGCAGTAAGGACGTCCAGTTTTTCAGTTAACTTTGGTGGCGTGATGGTATGAATGTCGCCGTTAACTATTTCTCCTAGATTAGCACGGTAAGTTGAACATGCATCTGGGTCTATATCGTTTGAAAAAACGGTTCTGAATCCAGCCTGCCTGAATCCGAGATCCACTCCGCCACAGCCTGAGAAAAGGCTTACATGCGTTCTTTTGCATTCGCTTTCATCTCTCAAAGAATCAAATACGCTCCAGGGACGAGGGGGGAAGTCGCTACTAGCATCGACCATTGACTTAAGATTATTAGAGATTAAAGCTTGTAAAGTGGTTTGCTTCATTTCTGCTAACATTTTTATCTTAGCGTGTGTTTCTTTATCCACCTCTATCGTCAAGGTTTTGAGTCGTTTACGGCGTTCAGATTGACATTTCCTGATGGCTGCGGTTCTCTCTACTTTAGGTTCTACAAGGCTCTGATTCATGGCTATTATCGAGTGAAATATGTGGAGTGGTTATAAGTCAACGATACTTTATCTATGTTTACATGTAAACGTGTTATTTTTGTTTGACCAGTTTGACCAGTTTGACCAGTTTGACCAGTTTGACCAGTTTGACCAGTTTGACCAGTTTGACCAGTTTGACCAGTTTGACGAGTTTGATCGGATTTGGCAATGATCTGTTGACGTTAGGTGGATCGAATAGTCTCCTATATCAACTGTGAAATGAATAGCGATCGGTTTACTAAACGCCAAGGTTTAATCCCCGGAAAACCGGAGCAGTTGTTAGTAGAAAATTCCGCTAAGCTAAAGCAAAGAGGTTCTCTATGCACAAATCACAATACACAGTGTAGTGGCATAGTTAATTTGGCCACCTGATTAGAGCTGTTATGATGGCAGCATAGCAAAATTAGTTGACAAAATGACAAAAAAAACCGTCCTAGCTTCAGCCCAGAATTTAGACTGGAAACAGCACAGTTAGTCGTCAACCAGGGGTATTCTCACAAGGAAGCCACCGATGCCATGGGCGTTGGGTATTCCATGCTGACTAAATGGGTCAAACAGTTGCGTGAAGAGCGTGCTGGCAAATCCCCGAAAGCCAGCCCAATGACGCCTGAGCAAGTTGAAGTTCGCGAACTTAAGAAGCGCGTCGAACGCCTTGAACTGGAAAAAGACATATTAAAAAAGGCTTCAGCTCTGTTGATGTCGGACTCCATGAAACACTTGCGTTAATCGAGAGACTGAGTCAGAGCAATACACGCCGGTATTCGGTAAAAGACTTGTGCGAAGTACTGGATGTCCACGGCAGCACGAATAAGTACTGGCAACGGCGAGATAAACGTATCTCACCGGAGGCGATTAAGCTACGCAGCCTGGTGCGCAAAGCGCACCGCTTAAGTAACGGCTCAGCCGGTGCAAGAACGGTTGCGGACATGATCACCAATGATGATACGCACAGCATTACGCTGTCCCGGTATCGTGCTAGTCGCCTGATGAAAAAGCTAAAACTAGTTAGTTGTAGCTGCCGAAACATGCATACAAAAAAGCAGCACAAGAGCATGTTGCGATTCCAAACTTACTGGACAGGCAATTTGCAGTGAGCGCCCCCAATCAAGTGTGGTGCGGCGATGTCAGCTTTATCTGGACAGATAACCGTTGGGCTTACCTGGCCGTTGTCATTGACTTGTTCGCACGACAACCTGTTGGCTGGGCAATGAGCCACTCTCCAGACAGCAATTTAACGTGTTAGGCGCTAACAATGGCGTTTGAGCGCAGGGGCCAAGGCTGTCACTATACCAGACGCAAATTTAGACGATTAATATGGCGTTACCGAATGCCGCAAAGCATGAGTCGACGCGGAAATTGTTGGGACAATAGCCCCATGGAGCGCTTTTTTAGAAGCTTAAAAACGGAATGGGTGCCGGCTACCGGCTATTGGAGTTTTATTGAAGCTAAGCAACGGATCAGCGATTATATTCTAGGTTATTACAGTCGATTGAGACCGCACTCGTACAACGGTGGGTTAACATCATCAGAGTCGGAGAAACGGTACTGGAATAGCTACAAACCCGTGGGCAATACTACTTGACCCATTTTAATGGAAATCTCATCGATGTCATGGTTCTATTTTTGGGGGAGAGGTCAGTGGGTGAAACCTGTCCAGTTTGTAACCTAGGAAAGATCCAACCCCAGCCGGATTTAGGTATTCTTGAACCCATGCTTTGATTTTGAACATTTCTATTTATTTAGACTAGCCAGCTAACCAAACCCCCAAACCACAGCCCCGCGCTGGAACACGGCGACTTCGGCCTTTCGCTTCATATGGTCAAACAGCGGTTTTTCCCAATACCGTGGCGAAAATTCGCCTAAGGTGCGGGTGACTTCAAATTCGAATAGCTCTGGTTCGGCGCTGTGGACGAATTGCCAGTTGTCGATAATGCGGTCCATGGCGTCGAGTAGCAGTGCATTACTGGGTATTTGGTCACGCTTTTGATTGTTTATGCGTTTGTGGCTGGGTAGTAGGTTCCATAAATCGTTGTTTTGCCACAGGCTATAGGGTAACGCGTGGTCGACGTCCATATTCGTGGTAGTTAATGCCTTTTCGCTCCATACACAGCGCAGATCGGGACTATTCAGGTATATTTTACGCGCAATACTTTGCTCGCGGGCGACATCGGGCTTCACTAGCAGACGTTCGAGTACGCGGCCTATGGTGACATGGGGCAGGGTTGCCCCGAATTGGCGGCATAATTCGGCCCAGCGCATTATTAAAGAGTCGCGCACCCAGTAGCCTGTAAGGCAAAATTCCAGCCACAAATCAGCTTCGACGACAATACGGTCGCTGGCTTTATCGTGGGCAAACATATCACCGCCGCTGGCGAATTTGACTGGTCCGGTAATGATCGCATGGCGAATTTTCTTTAGGGTACGCTGCAGTTGCTGGCTGATTGGTTTAGGTAACTTGCCTGCTTTCCATGTCAGCATAAACACCGAAAACAGCGCTTGGCCGCTACGATCAGCAATACCAAAGTGCACACTGGCATCGGAAATTAAGCTGCTTAAATGCGTGCGAAAACTGATATAGCTAGTGCCTTTGGTTTCGGCGTTGCTCTGGGGTATCAGCTCTGGCGTGGCGATAAGCGGCCAGTAATAGGCTAACCATAGTTCGGCGATTCGCATCACGGGAATGGCGATGGTGCCGTTAGGGTTCCAATCGACGGCGTGGTCGTCTTGTTCCGCCACGTCGCAAAAAGCACGTAGCAACGCTAGTTTGTAGGTGGCACTTTTGCGGTCGTTACGCAGCACAGATTCGATACGGTCTAACGGTTTGCCAATCGCGGAGCGGCGAACAAACAGTAGTGTATGCCAGCTGGTACCCGCGCGACCTAAGGCATCATCGCTGACATGCTCGCTAATGCAATCAAATGCCAAGCGTTTGCATAATAGCTTCAATTGCTCTGGGGTAATGGGGTTGAACAAGCGGCCTTCGGGGTCGCGGTGTTGCTCATCAATGTCGGGGCGCGCGGCGGGTATTGATATCAGCAAGCGCCCTTGTTCTACCAATAGGTCGCGCAGCGCCAATATAGCGTCGAACAATTGATTGTGTGGCAGGTGCATCAGCACCGCAGAACATAGCACGCCGTCATATTTTTGATAGCTGGTGACACCGCTCGGCAAACTGCCTTCAAATAAGCGGCCTTGCAAATGGGGGTGCTTGGCGATAGCAATCTCGCGCAATTCAGCGACGGGCTCTGCGCCATAGGCGTCAAAACCGTGGTTGAGTAGTTCGCGTAAGTCACGACCGGAACCTGCACCCACATCAAGCACTTTACTGCCTGGTAAAAACGCGTTGCTAAAGTGCGCGGCAACGCCGCTCTGCGCTACCTGCTCGTAGCGTTCAAAAATCGCTTCGGCGTGGGTGGCGTAATATGCAAGTGTGCGGTTGTCGATGGCCTGCATGTTCATCCCTTCGCAGTTTTATATCTAATAGTGCAGCGCACGTATGGTTCAGCAGCAAGTTGCTCAAATGAGCACAATATTGCAGCTCAGTTATACCATTGATAGGCTTGGAGCAGCTAACTTTACACCCACTTGCCAAACTAAACCAAACTGGGCACTATTTAAGCGTTACTTTCACGGAAGATACTACTATGGCTCGCTCGAACCTTCTTGGCGATACCTTTGAACTCGCGCGGCGCATACCGGTGTGGTTTAGCGTTGTTCTGGCTGGGTTGCTCTATTTTACGGTGCCTAGGTTATATGTCGCGTTCTCTGCGGGTTTCGATGAGCCGCTTACTCAGGCGCTTTTCGATGGCTTCCAGATTTTTGTAACGCTGATTCTGCAATATACAATTCCCGCAATTTTACTCTTGGGCGCGTTTGCTTCTGTGATTGACCGTTTTAGGCAAGGCGCACTGCTGAAGCGTGCACGACATGCACCGAGCGAGGCTGACCCTTTCGCGTCTATCTCATGGCGTCAGTTCGAGCAGCTATGTGCGGCGTACTTTCGTGAAAAAGATTACTTCGTGATTGAAACCCAAGGTGGTGCGGATGGTGGCGTTGATTTGAAGCTCCTGAAAGGCACGCAGGTGTTCTACGTGCAGTGTAAGCATTGGCGAGCCCGTAAAGTGCCTGTGCAGATGGTACGAGAGCTGTTTGGCGTGATTGCGGCCAAAGGCGCCGCTGGCGGCTACCTTGTTGCGTCCGGTGCGTTCACTAAAGAGGCCGAGCGTTTCGCCCAGTCGACGCAAATTAAGCTGGTTCGCGGCCAAGATGTGTTGAAAACTCGTCCAGAACAACCGCCACACGATATCAACTTGCCTGTTTCACCTGTGCAAGCAACACCTGCCGCTTCACTACCTCAAATCACCTGCCCTGATTGCCAAAGCCCGATGGTGGTGCGCACTGCTACGCGGGGCAACTATGCAGGTCGTCAATTTTACGGGTGTACGGCTTACCCACGCTGTAAATCCATCATTAACTTGCATGAAGATCTCCCATCATAAATAACCAAGGAACCCCTATGCGTACATTGATGTTTGCCCTCACGGCTCTGTTAGCTTTCGCTAGCACGCCAGTCAAAGCAATGGAATTTGTCGAAGGTCGACACTATCAAACCCTCGACACGCCGCGTACCGATGCGCCGTCGATTACTGAGTTTTTCTCGTTTTATTGTGCCAGTTGTTATCACCACCAAGCATTTAACCAAATGCTGGAAGCGCGCTGGCCTGGGGTGTTGACGAAGTATCATGTTAGTTTTCTTGCGCCGCGCAATTTAGGCCCCGAAGTGCAGCGCGCTTGGGCGGCTGCGCAGTTGCTTGAAGTCGATAAAGAATTTGCTCAAGTTGTATTCGACCGCAACTTCGTCGCGCGTGACCAAGTCGCTTCGAGCACAGCTATGGAAGCTATTTTCGCAGATTTAGGCGTTAGTGCAGAGCGTTTAGAACAAACCATGGCGAGCTTTCAGGTTCGTAGCTTAAGCAACCGTATGGCGCAAGCGGAACGCAGATACCAAGTGTCGGGCACGCCAACCTACGTGGTGAATGGCCGCTATGTGATGGACAACCGCGGGTTTCGCAACAGCAGTGACTTCTTCGCTGATTACCTTGCGCTGGCGGAATACTTGCTCGCCAAGCCGTAAATTAAAGCTCTTTACTATAACATCTAAACACTGATACTTTATACATGCAAATAACAATGCGTGTATGTATGGTATTTCTAGTTAAATGTCTGTATTTAATTAGTTTTTATAATTAGTTAAACCCTGCATATATAAATATAAAAAAGCTAATTGAGTAGCGGGAATGCTGATGACTGACATCGCTGCAAACATATTGTTAACATTAAGGGCGGGGCCTATGTCTGCGGCGGAAATCGCGGCAGGCTTACGGGTTAATGCTACGACTGTGAGTCGGCAGTTGAACCGCTTAGGCCAGCGCGTAATTAAAACAGGGGCGGGGCGTTCAACGCGTTGGTATTTACCGCGGCCGTTGGCAGCAACTCAAGGTTTGCATATGCTGCCGGTGTACCGAGTGGACTTAGCTGGAACAGTGAGCAAAATTGCCCATTTGTATGCGGTATACCCAGCCGAGAGTTACCTTGTCGAATACTTTCGCGAAGGCAACACTGATCAACAACCAGAAACGATTGTGGAATGGACTTATTTTGAGTCGCTACCTTGGTGGTTGACTGACATGCGTCCACAAGGGTTCTTGGGGCGCTCATTCGCCAATCAATTGCGTGCAAAGGGCGAGTTAATTGACGCTGACCCGCGGACCTGGAGCGAAGACCAGGTTCTGTCGGTGCTTGCTGCCTACCCGCAAGACAGTATTGGCAATCTGCTTGTCGGTGAGCAAGCCTACCAAGCATGGCTATTGCGCTCTGAAACATTGCCGATGAGTGATTCAGAAGCTGCAGAGCGAGCTGAGTCTATTGCTCGCGGCGAGCATTTCAATTCCTCTGCGCAAGGAGAGCAACCAAAGTTCACAGCCTGTCGTGCTGGAGTAGAATGTATTGTTAAATTCTCAGGGCGCGTTGAGCACACTGCGATGGACACAGTGGCAAACCGATGGGCGGATTTGTTGCAGGTGGAAGCGCTTAGCTCAAAGGTTTTGAATCGCTCGCTACCTGATATCGCCGCAGATAACCGTAGTTTTCGCGAGAACGGTAGAACCTTTATGGCGTCTCGGCGCTTTGATAGGACGCTTCCGGGTGGTCGAGTTGGGGTGATATCACTTAGTAGCTTAGACGCTGAGTTTGTCGGCCAGGCAAACCAACCTTGGCCTGTCATTATGCAGGCGCTGGCGAACTCAAATGTTGTCACTGAATTGGCGCTGGTACATAGCAAAATAGTTTGGGCGTTCGGCCAGTTGATCGCTAATTCAGACATGCACTTGGGTAATTTATCGGTACTCAATGAAGTTGGGCGACCTTACCGCTTAGCACCTATTTACGACATGCTACCCATGCATTTTGCGCCGACTTCTGCCGGTGACTTGCCAATGCAAACTCGCGCCATTGGGCTGTGCTCGCATGTAAGCAAAGTTCACTGGGAGCTGGCGTACCCGATGGCCATTGAATTATGGCAGCAGGTGGTTCAACACCCAGGCATTAGCGAGCACTTTAAAGTGCTCGCCCAACGCCAGTTGGAGGTGGTGCAAGACTTCGCAGCGGTTATCCACCGTATGGCAAATTAGAACACGTAGATAAAACCGATACCGACTTCAGCTTCGTAGTTGCTGCGTGCTATTGGGCTTGAGCGCACGTCACTGCTGTAATACTCGTATAACGCTTCGCCGAATATTTGCCAATTACGGTTGATAATGTGTCGGTAATTATAGTTTGCGCCGATAGAGCGGAAACCGCCGCTCATATTGGTTTCCGCCAAACCGGAAGCCAGTGATTGCGCGGCGGTAATACCGAAGTCTTTATTGGCGAATTCACTGTCGTGAAATACTGCGACCAGGTTGAATTCATGGCCGGAGCCGTCCCACTTGTCACCGAAGCGGTGGCCAACCCCAAATAGGCCTAAATTACCGTTTTCACCGGTAACCACGCGGCCGACTAACCAAGTGCGCCAGTCGTTGGCAAATGCACGGCGCGCTTCGAGCACGACTTCTATGCCTTCATCACCGTCACCTAAGCCGTCTAAACGACCGTCGCTGGAATCACTTTCTTCCCGACCTTCGTCAAAGCCGACCAAGGCTTGCAATAGCCAGGTTTCATTACGTAAACCACGCCAGCCCAGAGCTTCGCCGGCAAAGAAGAAGATATTATCGCCACGGCGCCATTGCAGGGCACCGGCTGGGTCAAGTTCAAATTCGAATTCGTCTGAGCCTTCGTAGGCGGTTTCATATTCAACGCCAAGGCCTAAGCCTAAGCTCCAGCCGTCGTTACCACGGCTAAAATCGTCCAGCGACGGCAATGGCACCAGCGCGGTGCGCTCTTCTTGGGCCAACGCGGGTTGTAAACACATAGCGGTAGTGAGGGTTGCGAGCAGAAAGCCAGTTATCTTATTCATACTTTGTATTCCAAACCTGTAGTCAGGTATATCAATTGGGTAACACCACGCCAGCGTGGCGATTGACTAATATATGCTGGAAGTTCAGTAATGGATTACAGCGGTTGAAAATATATCTGGGCAAGGCAACGAACGCGGGCTTAGGTGCATTTCTCGGTTTAATTAAACTTAGTTTTGCTGCTGACGTATTAACATGACAAGACTCAACCAGCGCAGGAGAAAACCGATGTCGCTCACCGATGAACAACTATTTAGTTGCCCGTATTGCATGGCAGACAACGCGATTGAAGTTGATGCGATGAACGATATAGGGCAGCAGCAAATTGTGGATTGCCAAATTTGCTGTCAGCCGATTGAAATTACTGTGCTCGAGGGGTTTGACGGTGATTTTGAATTAATTGTGCGTACCGACGACGAGTAGTGTGCGGTTAACTTGTTAAGGTCAACACTAAGCGTCGTGCCCCTGCGTTGTTGCGGTGTTCACACAAATACACGCCTTGCCAGGTGCCGACATTTAAGCGGCCGTCGGTTACCGGCAGGGTAACTGAGCTGCCAAGTAAACTGGCTTTTAAGTGCGCAGGCATGTCGTCCGGGCCTTCGTCTGTGTGCAGGTAGTAGGGCGCGTTCTCAGGCACCATATGGTTGAAGTGGGACTCGAAATCTTGTCGTACACTGGGGTCGGCATCTTCGTTAATGGTGAGTGACGCTGACGTGTGCTGAATAAAAACATGCAGTAAACCAGCCTCTACCTTGCCAAATTGCTGCAACGCCTGCTCAATGTCGCGGGTGATTAGGTGAAAGCCGCGCGGTTTGGGGCGAATGCTCAAGGTGGTTTGTTGAACTGGCATGCAGCGGGCTCCTTGGTTATTTTTTAGATAATGGTTGACTATATGTCAGATCAGCGTATTGTAGTCGGCGTTGGATAGCAAAATATGTTTTAGATCTTCACTTCGTAGCAGAATTATTCGTAATTATCTCCGTCCTGTCGTTTTAATACTTGGTTATTTTCCTTACCCAATGTAACTCAATTTTGAGCTCATTTTTTAATTTCAGGATATTTATTATGTCTAATACTGTAACTGGTACTGTAAAGTGGTTTAACGAAGCTAAAGGTTTTGGTTTTCTAGAGCAACAAGGTGGCGCAGACGTATTTGCTCACTTTAGCGCTATCAGCGGTAATGGTTTCAAAACCTTAGCTGAAGGCCAAGCGGTGCAATTTTCTGTGACTCAAGGTCCTAAAGGTCCTCAAGCAGAAAACATCGTTGCTATCTAAGCAAAGATTCAATTAAGCTTCGGCTTAATCGCAAAAAACGCACCTAGGTGCGTTTTTTTGTGTCTGCTATTTAGGTTTTACCCTAGATTTTACAGGTGTTGATGCCGAGTAAGCGGTACAGGCCACAGAACCGGAACAAACCAGACGCAATGAGCGCAGCACCGAGTATTCACTGTCCTTAAAGTATAGTTATAAATGCGCAAAACAGATAAAAAACGAGACAACGACATCATTCGGGCGTTAACCGAGGTGTGTGAACAAGCCAAGAACGAGCACCTTGGCTTCGCGTGGTTGACCCATGAAGCGAACCACCAAAAGCTAGTTGCGACCTTGCAAGTCACTTTGGTGTTTGACGAGTACATATCCGACGCGCAACTGCTGGCTGGGTTACAAGCTTTGGTGCCGCGTGTTCAACAAGCGCTGGCGCCGATTATCGGTGCAACCTTACCCGCCCGCCAGATTCATGGCCGCCGCGAACACGCACTGCACTGAGAGACGCAAGCTAGGTGGCGAAATCTAGTGTCATCGCAGGGTCCAGTATTTTCGTCAACGCTAAAGGGTCCGAGCTAAAATGTGTATGCGCCAAGCTGGGTGGTTGTGCGTGCTCGGTTTCGATTGCAAGTGATAGTGACATAGACACCTCAGGACAATGCGGAATCATGAAATTGCGCTTTTAGAAAGCGACGGTTTTTCCAATGCGCGATAAACACCAAGCTACCTCCGAGAATGCCCATGACACTTTCAATTGGCCCATGCACGCTTAGGCTGGCAAGTAAAATCAGCATGCCGATAGCGGCGAGTTTGAGTGGGGTGCGGTATTGATAGCGCTTGGCGGATTTAAATACCGTGCTGCCAATCAGCACTAACATCGGCACGAATAGCAGTACGTGTACCCATTCACTGGTGAACGCGGTGGTCAACAGCCCCGTGCCGGCTAAAAGGAACACCACGGGTGCGGCGATACAATGCACGATACATAACCCCGATAACCAAAGTGCGGCGGTATCTTGTTTGACGGTTTGCATGTGTAAGCAATCAGTGAAAGCTGTTTCCATGAGTGTGTTGGTGAGGCGTTATGCGTGATAACAGTCGGTTAAATCGGTCAGCGCGCGCGGTGTGCGCATTGCCTGGACAGTGCCGATTTCCTTGGGGGATTCTCACCGTGGTTATCGCGTCATCGGCACCACTACCGATTATTTTGAGCATTTTAAATACGCCGACCGGCGTGCGTTACAGTTTCGTGAGGGCGTTGAGTTTGACGACTTATTTGACGTCGTGCTGGGTGCTGAGGTGGCGCGTGAATTGGGTTATCGCTTAGGTGATTCGCTGACCTTAAGCCATGGCATGGGCTCCACCAGCTTTATGCATCATGCCGACTTGCCGTTTCGGGTCAGTGGTATTTTGCAGCCAACGGGTACACCGGTGGGTATGGACTCGCGTGTCGCTAGTTTTATGGTGCAGCGGCAAATTAACCAATACCGTCAAGAGCCGTTATCGGCAATTTTGCCGGGTGTGGCCTTGGGCGAATTATGGCAGATGCTTGGCACTGTCGAACGCCTGCTGGCGTTGGTGAGTTATTTAGTTCTGTTCTCTGCTTTCGCGGGGCTGGTCACTATGTTGCTTGCTTCGATGAAAGAGCGCCAACGCGAAATAGCGATTTTGCGGGCATCAGGGGCGCGACCTTGGCATATATTTAGCCTGATTCAACTTGAGGTGGTGGTGATCACACTGCTGGCGTTCACTGTGGCAGTTGCGGCGTACCGCCAAGCCCTGACTCAGAGCTTGGCACCACGGGTTTAAACGAATCTGCACTGGGCAAGCATTTACTCGCTCAGTGCGGACTTAATCTTGTTGGCAAAAGCGACCCACTTTTCACGCAAAGTTTTGCGCTCTTGAATACTTAACGAGCCGAGTATCGACATTCCTTCAATGGTAATGTGAGGCGCTTGACGGCCGCCTACGGAGGGCGCTGTGTTGTCCGTTGAACTTAGCACGCCCGCCATTCGTGTCGACACGTTAACGCCTTCAGGAACCCAGATTTCGGTGGAATTGAGTACGCCTTTAATTTCAATGGTGACGTGTTGGTGGGTAAAAATCGCTTCGCTAAAGTCGAGGTCGACGGAACCTAACACGTTGTAAACCGTGAGGTGGCGAGGCACCACCCACTTGCCTTTGCGCTCTTCGCTACTTAATACACACACTAAGCGCTCGCTATCTTGCTCGCCAACCGCTTGGTATTGTGGGCCTAACTGGGTGTCTTTATACCGACTGTACTGGCTGTCGGCTTCCATCGGTAAATCCGCGACTAAATCGACCAAGTGCTGATGTGATTCACTGTAGGTCGCTTCGTCGAGGCGTCTTTCAAACGCTTCCGCCGAAATGACGCTGTGGCTGTAATTCACAATAAGCTTATCGATGGTCTCTTCACGGACCTGCTCAATAGGGCGGTCTTCTAATTTGACTGGCATGGCGTTCACCTTTCGTACTTGGTTTTATCAGTATGATAACAAGTGAGTAAGCAAGCAACGCGCCAATCTTTATCTAATTGATAAATATAGATTTAATGAAGACTAGGTCGGTATGAGTTGGGCAAACTGCGAAATTTCAGTGAAATTCGCCAGTTTATTGGTGACTTAGCGTGAGGTATTAGCGGTTCACAACTTCGTGATGCATAGGGGCTAGCAATGCTAATAGACGGTTCTGTGCGCCAATCGCGATACCTTGATCGTCCATCGCCAGTTGTAGCGCTTCCACCAACGCATTGAAATCCGAGCGGGTAATGTTGAGCCCTGTGTGCGAGGTGACCATGTCATCACCGCTATATACACAAGGGCCGCCCGCCAGTTCACAAAACTGCTCTGTGAGCATTTGGTGCAAGCGCGCAAGATCGGTTTGTTCAAAGTGATGGCTAATGCGACGGTCTTCTACCAAATTAATCACAAAGCGCTCGTTGAGTTGGTCAATGCCCTCCAGCTCGCCCAAGTCTTGGTATAAGCTTTGCGCCGATGTGCTGGCGCTAAAACTGAGCAGGAAAAACACGCTCGCTGCACTGAATAAAGCTTTGATGTTCATGGTGTTTGCTCCTTAAAATGCAGCTTGTAAGCTTAAATAATAACCCTGCTGACTGGTTAAGCCTGCGATGTCACCCAAATCGACGAAGGCGCCAGTCACTGACACCGACTTGGTCGGGAACCAGGCGATAAATGCGGTCATCCAATCGTCTTCTTTGGCAAAACTTAAGTTGTCAGGCTTTTGGCGATACTCTAAACCAACCGCCAGTGAACGGTGTAAAAATACCCCGACCGCAGCTTCTGCGACCAATTCGTAGCTATCTGACTCGTCACCGCCAAAGCCTAACAAACCGGTTTGGTTGGCACGGGTTGCACGCACGGTCGCGTTGGCTAACCAAGTGCGGTCAAATGGGCCGGCCAGCCAAGCGCGACTGACGGCAATATATGCGTCCCAATCAGAATCGCGCTGTGCGCCTACGGCCTCTGGCAAGCCGAAACGGTTGTTTTGCTTGTACTGCACACCCAGACTAATTTGCGGTAAGCGGTCGAAAATTAAATCACCAGCCAGGCGATACTTAGCGCCAATAACGTTTTGGTTGAGTTCACCGCCAATGGTGCTTAAATCAAAGCTTTGGCGCGCTACGGAAAACTCGAAGCGGTTGTCAAAACTAAAGCTTGCTGCGGTTACGCTTAAGTTAAAGTCATCGACGGATGCGCGGCTTAAACTTACAGTGCCGCCCCATTCGCCTTCTTCCGCATAGCCGGACATAACGGCCCAAGGCACAATACCGCCACCAGCGCTGCCTTCCACCGTGGTGACGCCACCCGTTGCTAATAAGCCACCACCGGCGGCATGGGCCTGCGTGCTGAGCCCAAGGCACAGCGCTGACGCGATGGCTAAAGTTGAGTATCGTAGATTCACTGGGTGTCTCCTGAATGAGGCTTGTTATGCAACATCGCGCCAATATCGGTACGTTCGACCCACGCGGTTAAATCAGCTGCTGCTAGTGGTTTGCTAAAATAATAGCCCTGAATAATATCGCATTTGCGCTCAATCAGCTCTACTAACCCAGCATAGTCTTCGACGCCCTCAGCCACCACACTTAAGCCCAAACGATGGGCAAGCTTGATGGTAGAGGCGACAATAATTTGATCATCGGTGCTGGTGGGTAAGTCTTTAATAAATGTGCGATCAATTTTCAGCTCGTCTGCTGGCAATTGGCGTAATTGTTCTAGCGACGAATAGCCGGTGCCATAGTCGTCTACGGCAACTCCGACCCCAGCTTTGCGCAAGCGCTGTAAAGTTTGAATGGCCGTTTTAGGGTCCTGCATCACCGCACTTTCAGTGACCTCAACCAATAGTAATTGGGGTTTTAACTGTGCTGCGGACATCGCGTGCAGAATTCGGCTGTCGAGCGCCTCATCAGACAAATCGGCAGCAGACAGGTTGACGGACATACGCAGCGTCAGGCCTTGTTGATGCCACTCTGCGGCTTGTCGAATGGCTTCATCAACCACCCAATGCGTAAGCTTAAAGATTTCACCAGATTGTTCAGCTAGTGGGATAAACTCCATCGGGCTAATAAAGCCTAATTCGGGATGAATCCACCGAATCAGCGCTTCAACGCCGTACACCGACTCAGTACTCAGCGCTATCTGGGGTTGATAGACCAAAAAGAATTGCCCTTGCTCAATCGCATTGGGCAGTGCGGCGGCGATCTGAAGCTTACGTTGATACGGTTTGTCGTCACCTATTTGGAAGGTTGCATACTGAGCTTGGTTGGCTTTGGCTTGCATGCGTGCAAATTGCGCCTGGCGCAATAATTCATCAAGGCGCTTGGCAGTATGCGGATGCAATGCAACCCCGGCAGACAATTTAACCGTATATTGGACGTGCTGAATCGTTAGCGCACTGCTCGCGTGCTCAAGTAAGGTCGCGAAGTTGCTGGCCGACGGCGTGCCTGTTTGCATATCCAGAACCACAAACTCGTTGCCAGCCAAGCGAGCAGCCCACTGGCTAGGGCTTAATTGCTGGCGTAATCGATTCGCGAACTCGCGCAGTACCTCGTCGCTAACCGACTGTCCGAACATATCGTTCAGCTGACGAATATTGTCAAAATTCACCACCATCAAGGAGAATTCAGTGTCCTGCTCAATCAGCGCATTGACTTTGTCATGTAAAAAACGCTGGTTCGGTAACTCTGTCAGCAAGTCATGTGTTGATTGGAAGTAGATACGCGTTTCACGCTCGGCAATGGAATGCTGCATAGCGGTGAAGCTGTCAGCCAGCATACCTAGTTCGTCTTTGGCCTTATATTGAATCGTCGCATCATAGCGGCCTTTGGCGATGTAATTGGCTGCAGTTGCCATCATTCGAACTGGATTGGCTATCTGACGCCCAGTGACTAAGGCGAGCAGAATACTGGCCAACAAGGTCACTAACGCGACTAGCAATAACTGTTGGCGCAATGGCACAAAGGGTCTGGATGCGTCTTCTACCGAGGCACTAATCAGCACTTTGATCAATTCCTGTTGCGACGCATTTTCGCTCAGCACAAACCAGTCGCCGGCAAGATCTTGATTGCTTAGCCAGCTGTCGACTTCTGCTTGCGGTAAGCTCCAGTCCAGCTCGCTGGTACTGAGTAACTGTGAGCTGGAAGCTAGCAGGCTGGCACTTGTTGGATTAATCCGGATAAAGCTTAAGTGGTTACTAGTAATTTGGCGTAATTCGTAGGCTAAGTCGTCATTGATCATGAAACCTAACACCACATGCCCCAATAGATGTGGCGCACGTACGGGAACCCCAACCAATTGGTATAAATCACTTTCTAATACGGTAAAACCAAACCCAGCATCTGAACTTTGGGTTGCTCTCAGGAAAGCATCCGGGTCGTCAATATCATGGGTACTGACCAGTACTTCGCTGTCGGGTGAAATTAAGGTAATAAGTTCAGCGTCAATCCGCTGACCATGGTTAATCAGCGCACTTAAAATGGTGTTTTCATCGCCGCTTGCCACGGCTTGGCGAAAGCCAAAGTCGTCAGCAAGCACCGCAGCGGCTTGCGTTAGCTGACTTTCCCGTTGTTCGAGTAACTGAAATAAGACGCGCTCACTGACCTCAAGTTGGCGCTCAACATTTTGGCTCACACTGGCTTGGGTGGCTAAAAAAATCGCCACGATGAGCACGCCCAGAGAGAGCGCGACTAAACCACTTAACGATAGGAGTAGTTTGGCGCGAAAGCTAATTGCCACGGTTTAGGGTTCTCCGGCGAAACCGGGAATCAAGTTCGGAATCTGTGGTCGGCGCTGGTTGCCTGACGTTCACTTGGAAGCTACCCGTTTGAAGCGCTTCGTGCGTGTAAGTAACAGGTTGTGGTTGCATGCCTTGCTCCAGCATCCAGCGGTGCCACACGTGCCAACTGCCGTCTGCAGTGTAATTCGCTGGCAGGCTGAGCGCGCCATTCGCGTCGGACACTGCATAGGTGTCGGCACCGATAAGAATATAGCCGACCATTTGGTCATGAATATTGCAGCCGACAACCACGAGGCCTTGCTCAGGAAAGTCCATGGTGCGGCTCTCACCCGTTGAATACAACTGGAATTCAAATGGGCGTGGACTTGAAAACGAATAGACATGATGGCGCACAGCGTCATTGTTAGGGAAGTCGATTTTGTCGCCCTGCTGTATGACCAGTAACAGGGGCGAAAATTGGTGATTCTTTTGCTGCATTTGAAACTGCTGAGGTGCAGCTGGCGGGGTAAAGTTTTGCTCAAAGCGAACCAGCACAGCATCGGCCAAAGGTGCGCCCGAGGCATCGGTGACGCTCACAGATGCGGGTGCAGCAACTGCTAGAATGGTGCTTATCCATGCGCTGAGCATCATCGTTTCTCCAAAATTAGAATAAGCATATATTTGCTTTTACTATACGAAAATGCAAGCTGAATGGGCACGCCCAGCGATAAAAAAAGCTGGGCACCTAGATGCCCAGCTTTGCTGTGGTTGCTGCTGTGTCGAGACGTTATATCTTAGTTCAGGCTCTGAACTCGGATGTTAATTTCGACTTTACGGTCATTCGCATCGCGACCCTCGACTTCGATGCGACCATCTTGCTCGATTTCAATTTCATCAACTCGGGCAAAGCCTTCTTCTTGAGCCAAGGCAAGTATTTGATTGACTTGCTCAAAGGTTAAGCCCCAAGGTTGCACAACCGTGCGTTGACGCTTTTCTTCCAGCACATCGTTGCCATCGAACTCGACCTCTAAATACCAGCCGTCTTCACCCCAGCCGTCCACTTCAATGCGGCCACGACCTTCATACTCAATTTTTTCAATATGGGTGAAGCCAAAGTTTTGTGGCCCTTGTAATGACGCTTCAGTAATGTTTGCCTGTGCAGAGAAGGCGACAGCCGCGCCAAATACACCAGTGGCTAATGCGATGTTGATCATAGATTGTTTGATAGTCATAATTGACTCCTTATCTTGTGACAGTTATTTGCATCAAATGATTGGCATCAAAGGATGCGATATCTCGAAATTGCAGAGTCACTATAACCAAGTGCAGCTGTCACGGTCGTGAACACGATTGTCATCTTTGGTTCATCTTTCCCGTGGGATACTACCCCCATGAAAACACGTATCTATAGCATCATTTTGAGTGCCGTATGCGCGCTCTATTTAATCCCTTCCTCGCCTGTGGCACTCGCTTCAGGGGCGAACCCTTACCAGTTGGTGCAGCGCGGGGAGATTAAACCTCTTGAGGATATTCTGCAGCGCTTACGGGAAAGTTACCGTGGCGAAATTATTGATATTGATCTTGAATATGACGACGGAATTTATATTTACGAAATTGAGATGATTGGGCCTCAGGGGCAAAAGGCTGAATTTGAGTTTGATGCTGCCACCGGTGAGCTCATATCAGTTAAAGGCAAGCGGTTACAGCAGATGCGTATTCAGGAAAGGGTGCTGCGATGAAAGTGCTAGTGGTTGAGGACGACCGCACCTTAGCGGAGCGACTATGCGAACTACTGCAAGCCGACGGCTTTCGCGTCGACGTGGCCAACACAGGTGCGGATGCAGACTTCTTAATTCAAACTGAGCGCTATGACGCCTTAGTGCTTGACCTTGGTTTGCCCGATGGTTCAGGGGCGAACTATTTACAGCAATGGCGTGATGCTGGCATCGAATTGGTCACCTTAATTCTGACTGCCCGCAGTAGCTGGAGCGACAAAGCTGCAGGCTTTAATGCTGGGGCAGACGACTATTTAACCAAACCCTTTGAGCCAGCTGAGCTGTTATTTCGTCTAAAAGCTATGATTCGTCGCGCCAAAGGGCATGCGCATCCGCAGTTACAAATTGGCGAGTTGCAGCTCAATACTCACCTCAATCAAGTTTTACTGCACGGCTTGGCGCTTAAACTGACAGCCCAGGAACTACGTTTGCTGAGTTACCTTATGCATGCTGCACCTGCCATTGTTAGCCGCACCGAACTTGCTGAGCACGTCTATGAACGCGACAAAGAGCCGGATTCGAATGTAATTGACGTGCAAATCGGACGCCTACGTAAAAAGTTGGGCGGCGACTATATTGTCACTGAGCGCGGTCAGGGGTATCGACTTGTTGCGCCCCGCCCAAGTGATTAACCCATGAGCAGTAACCCATGAGCAGTAACCCATGAGCATTAAGCGCCGTACGGTGATTACCAGCGGGTTTCTTATCCTCTTCGTGCTGCCAAGCTTTGCCTGGTTACTCAACCTTGCCTTCACCAAAGCGGTGACCGAGAGCTTTGACGCCCGCCTGCAGGCATTGCTGAATGTGGTGATAGCGGAGCTCCACGTGACTCCGGAGGGTGGTTTAAGTATGGTTGAATCATTGGGAGACAGACGTTTTAATGAGGTGTATTCCGGCTGGTATTGGCAACTCGCCACTGACAACGAGCCGATTGCAGCGTCACGTTCGTTATGGGACCAACGTTTAACCCCCAACCCCGATGGCACCGTGGGCAATTTAATTTTGCGCGACGGTATTGGGCCGCAAGATCAGCGTTTACGCGTTGCCGAGCGTGACGTATTACTGACTGGCTACCCAGATGTGATTCACGTCATGGTAGGTGGCGATACGCGCGAAATTGTCGCCGAGGTGCGTGCGTTTCAAAGTGTATTATGGCCAGGGATAGTTGCCATTGGTGCCTTGTTGGGGGTTTTCTTAGTGCTCCAGCTGCGTTGGTCATTGGCGCCACTGCGGCGTATGCAATTTAGTTTGGCGCGTTTTCGCCGCGGCCAGCAAACCCGGTTGCAGGGCCGCTTTCCGGTCGAGCTGCAAGGCGTGGTGGATGCATTAAATGATGTACTAGCACGGGACGAACGTTTACTCGCGCGCGGCCGTGAAACCGCAGCCAATTTAGCCCACAGTTTGAAAACTCCGTTAGCGGTTCTTAAAACCTATGTGGGTCAGTTGCAACCAGAGCACGGGCGCATGCTGGGGCAAGAAATTACGCGTATGGAGCAAGTCATTCAGTACCAGCTTGCGCGTGCGAATGCGGCTGGCGCCCATCAACTCACCCAAGCAATTGATGCGCGCCAAGCGCTGACGCCGGTGCTAACGATGTTTAGCCGTGTATGCCAGAACCGAGGTCTAGCGTTCAACGTGCGCGGTGACACCTGCATGTGGTTGATAGCCGCTGAAGATCTACAGGAAATTATTGGTAATTTGCTTGAGAATGCGAGCAAGCATGCACATAGCCAGATTGAGCTCAACTTTGATACGCAGTTAGGTATTTTAGTCAGTGACGATGGACCCGGAATTGACCTTGCTGAGGGTGAAAATATATTTCAGCGCGGTGTGCGCTTAGACGAGCAAACCCCAGGTAGCGGCATTGGTTTAGCCATTGTTGCCGAGTTGGTGGATGCATACGCTGGCAGTATTCAGCTGGGTCTTTCGCCGCTGGGTGGCTTAGAGGTTCACATTCAGTTTCCGACTGCAATTGCCTAAGCGTCACAATTTTGTCATTTTACTTGGTTAGCCTTGCAGCCTGCCTTTAGCGATTAGGAACCCACTATGCGTCAGCCCTCTAACAATAAGCTCATCCAATTCGATATTTCGGGGGTTGACCCGATTACTAATCAAAGTGACGGTGTAGATTTCTATACCATCGTCAATCGTCGCATGAGTCGACGCAAGTTTCTTAAAGGCAGTGTTGCCACCGCAGTCGGTGCATTTTTGACTACACCGTTGCTGGCGGCATGCTCACGACCTTCGTCACCGCAGGCGGCTGCTCCAGCCGTATCTGGTTTAGGTTTTGATGCTATTGCTGCAAATCGCGAAGACACCGTAAAAGTACCATCGGGCTACCGTGCCCAAGCCTTTTTGCCTTGGGGCACTCCCTTAGTTGCTGGCGCCGCTGCGTTCAAGCCCGATGCTAGTAACAGCGCTCTCGAACAGTCGCGTCAGGTAGGCTCGCACCATGACGGCATGCACTTTTTTCCCATTGATGTGCAATCGGGTGGGCAGAGTTCGGACGAAGGTTTGTTGGTGATGAATCATGAATACGTCGACCCCGATATTTTGCATGCGCAGCGTGCCAGCGAACTGCCGCGCCCGCAGCAAGAGGTGTTCAAAGAGTTGATGGCCCACGGTGTCTCAGTTGCGCACATTTTGCGTCAACCTGACGGCCAGTGGGCGTTAGTGCCAAATAGTCCTTACAACCGCCGGATAACTGCAGCCACGCCGATGCGTATGAGCGGGCCAGTGGCGGGTGATGACAAGCTGGTAACCCGTTACAGCCCGGATGGCACCATGACGCGCGGCACCATGAACAATTGCGCCCATGGCTTTACCCCGTGGGGCACGTATTTAACCTGTGAAGAAAACTGGGCAGGCAATTTTGCCAATACCGACAGTGAGCAGCCACGCGAACATCGCCGCTATGGGGTGCGTACAAACCACAGTAATTACCACTGGGAAAGTGCCGAGCCTGCCAGTGACGACACTGACCGCTTCAATGCTGCTGTGCGTGGTGGCGACGCCAGCCAAGATTACCGTAACGAGCCCAACCATTTTGGCTGGATAGTCGAAATTGACCCATTTACGCCTGGAAGCACGCCGATTAAACGCAGTTCGCTAGGCCGCTTTGCCCATGAAGGTGTGGTATTTGCACCACCGGTCGAGGGACAGCCCGTGGTGGCATACTCGGGGGACGATTCGCGGTTTGAGTACATTTATAAATTTGTCTCCAAGCACCCTTATCATCAGGCCACAGCGTCAGGCGAATTGCTTGACGAGGGCACCTTGTACGTTGCGCGCTTTAACGAGGACGGCAGCGGCGATTGGCTGGCATTGGATATTAATGACCCTGAGTTTATTGCCCGGGCCGAACAAGCAGGCGTCGAATTCAGCTCACAAGCTGATGTGCTGTTAAATACTCGTTTAGCCGCAGATGTGATGGGTGCGACTAAAATGGATCGTCCCGAATGGGGCGCGGTTCACCCTCATACGGGCGACGTGTATTTCACGTTAACCAATAATACTCGCCGCGATGCGTCGCAGGTGGACGCTGTCAACCCAAGAGCAGAAAACGCCCATGGCCATATTGTGCGCTGGCATGAACGCGGCGACCACGCTGCGGCGGTGTTTGATTGGGACCTATTCTTGCTCGGTGGCGACGCGGGCACGCATACGCCAGGTACAGGTGGCGAAGGCGTGACACTTACCAGCGACAATCATTTCGCCTGCCCGGATGGCTTATGGTTCGATAACCGTGGCGTGTTATGGATTCAAACCGACATGAGCGGCGCAATATTACGCGAAGGCAGCTTTGGCCATAATGCGATGTTGGCAGCGGACCCTGAGACCGGCGAAGTACGCCGCTTCTTGACCGGTCCTGTTGACTGCGAAGTCACGGGTGTGGTGACAACGCCCGACGGACGTACTATGTTTGTCAACATTCAACACCCTGGTGAAGGTACTGCAAGCGCAGGCTTTAGTAGTCACTGGCCAGATGGCAATGGTGCCCGCCCACGCTCTGCAACTGTCGTGATTACGCGCGACGACGGCGGGGTGGTTGGCGCTTAACACGAACACAACCGGAGTAACGCCCATGCAGCATCGATTAACCGCCAAGCAAGCCGACTTAGGGACCGTTACTGTGCGGCGTGTATTTCCGGTGGTTGGTTGCAAAATGATAGGTCCCTGGGTGTTTTTCGACCATATGGGGCCCGTTACATTTGCTGCGGGTGAGGGCTTGAATGTGCCGCCCCATCCGCATATTGGCCTTGCCACCGTCACTTACTTATTTGCCGGTGAGATTTTACACCGCGATTCCCTTGGCACTGAACAAGCCGTTCGCCCAGGCGCGATTAACTTGATGGTCGCGGGGCGAGGGGTGACTCACTCGGAGCGCGAGACCGCTGAGGCTAAGCAAGCAGCGCGTGACTTGCATGGCTTGCAACTGTGGTTAGCACTGCCTGAAGCGTCAGAACAATGCGAACCCGCGTTTCACCATATTGCTGCTGAGCAGATCCCAAATGTTGAGGTCAACGGGGTAGCTGTGCGCGTGCTGATTGGTGAAGCTTATCAGCAGCGCTCTGCTGTGCCGACATTTTCACCGACCCTGTATTTAGAGGCCCAGCTGCAAGCAGGCCAAACACTGACGTTGCCCGATGCACAAGAACTGGGCGTGTACGTGGTTGAAGGTGAGCTTGAAATCACCCGTGACAGTCAAACCGAGCGTTATCATGCCCACCAAATGGCGGTGCTGCGTGATCTCGACCAAAGCGCGGTTACCGTAACGAGTCTGGCTGGGTGTTTGCTGGCCATTGTTGGCGGCGATAATTTAGGTCAACGTCATATTCATTGGAACTTTGTTGCCAGCCAGCGCGATATGATTAGCCAAGCGCGCGATGACTGGCAAGCAGGACATTTCCCAAGTGTGCCGGGCGATCCCGGTGAACCTGTGCCTTTACCTGAATAGCAACGCGAAGTTTAGCTAACCAAATACCGTAATGGTCTGGCGGCTTATCGCAACCAGCTTGCCATCAGCGTCCCATATCTGAGCTTGCGTATGGCCGTAGCCATCGGCGGCGTAGTCAATGTATGCGGCGTACTGCCACCAGTCCGTGGCCAGTTTGCTGCTCTCGGCCAAAGGCTCAGGAAATTCAATTGTCCAGGTCAGTGAGCTGGCTGGCGCTGGTTGTGATAAATGCGGAAGTACCGCTGGTGGCCAGGCATCGACTAAGCCTAACATCAGCCCGATGGTTATCGGCTGCGGCTCGTCGCGATACCGCATCCAGCCGCCAAATTCACGTTTTGGCTGGTTGCTAAATGGCATCGCGCCAAGGTTCAGGCAGTACTCATAATGCCGAGCGAACTCTGGCACCACACTAGATTCTGGCATACCTTGGCCGGCTTCCCGCGGTGGTACATGTGAACTTGGGGTCTCGGTGACGACAACTGCTGATGGGCGCGATTGACCAAAGGTCAGTAACGCACTTAAACCTACTTGCTGGTCTTGAATTAATTCGACACTGACCTGCGTAACATTTTTGCCTTCGCGCAGAATTCGACGCACTAAGGTTGTCGGGCCCGGCGCCAAGGGTGCAACAAAAGACACTGTCATTGCACGTAAGTGCTGCGAGCTCGCGACCCCATTGGCGCCATGTTGATAGGCGACAGCGGCACCAAAGCCCCCGAAAAACGCGCGCCCTTGCGCCCATCCCGATGGTAATTCTAAGGTTTGTTCGGCTTGATCGATAGCGATGCTGGATAAGGTTTGGGAAAACTGCATACGGCTTGTCTCGTGGTTATATGAATAAGGTGAAACACATCAGACCACTAACATACCAGCAGATAAATTTTTTACCAGCTTATACATGCTATGGCTATTTTATAAGCATCAACTAATATAGACATGCGTAGCAGTTTACGTCCTACTTACACTCGCAACCTGTATGAGCCACAGGGGGTAGCGCTGTCGATTCAGAATATCCGATAAACCTAATCTGAAAATCCTGAGGTTAATCTTCAGCAGACAGCGCTATAGTTTGGCGGCAGTTCATACCTAACTGAACCTTGAGGACAGCAACATGTTAAAAACAAAAATCGGCGTACCAACTGCATTGTCAGTTGCACTCGCCACGCTCTTAGTGACTGGCTCAGTGTCAGCTCAAACCGTAATTGACGAGCCCCATGGTCGTGCAAACAGCTTTTGGTGGCCGGAACAATTAAACCTATCGCCTTTGCGTCAACATGACCCACGCTCAAACCCTTTGGGTGAAGACTTCAATTATGCTGAAGCGTTCAAACAATTGGATTTAGCTGCGGTTAAGGCTGACATCGAAGCGTTAATGACCGATTCACAGGACTGGTGGCCAGCTGACTGGGGTCATTACGGTCCGTTCTTTATTCGTATGGCATGGCACAGCGCGGGTACTTACCGTGAAGGTGATGGCCGTGGTGGTGCTGGCGGTGGCCAACAACGCTTCGAACCATTGAATAGCTGGCCAGACAACGTCAACCTAGACCGCGCTCGTCGTCTGCTATGGCCAATTAAGCAAAAGTACGGTGAGAACCTGTCATGGGCTGACTTAATGGTGCTCACAGGCAACGTAGCGCTGGAGTCAATGGGCTTCAAAACCTTCGGTTTTGCCGGTGGCCGTGAAGACGACTGGGAACCAGACATTATGTACTGGGGTCCAGAAAATGAATTCTTGGGTGACGAGCGCCACGGCGAAAACCGTACCCTCGACAACCCTCTGGCCGCCGTGGAAATGGGACTTATCTATGTCAACCCGGAAGGTCCAAACGGTAACCCAGACCCAATTGCAGCAGCCCACGATATTCGCGTGACATTCGGCCGCATGGCAATGGATGACGAAGAAACCGTGGCTTTGATTGCTGGTGGTCACACCTTCGGTAAAGCCCATGGTGCGCACGACCCGAACGACTGCCTGGAAGCAGAGCCTGCAGCTGCTGGTGTGGAAGAGCAAGGTTTAGGTTGGGTGAATACCTGTGGCAAAGGTAATGCCGAAGACACCATCACCTCTGGTTTAGAAGGTGCTTGGACAGCCGCACCTACACAGTGGACGATGATGTACCTGCAAAACCTGTTCGGTTTTGAATGGGAGCAAACACGCAGCCCGGCTGGTGGTATTCAGTGGATTCCAGTGGACGGTCAAGCATCGTCATTGGTGCCAGATGCTCACTTACCTGATGTGCGTCACGCACCTATCATGTTCACCACCGATTTATCGTTACGTGAAGACCCAATCTATCGCGAAATTTCATTACGCTTCCTGGAGAACCCAGAAGAGTTTGAAGATGCGTTCGCACGTGCGTGGTTCAAACTGACCCACCGTGATATGGGGCCTCGTGCACGTTACCTAGGTGACATGGTGCCAGAAGAAGCCTTGATTTGGCAGGACCCAGTACCTGCGGTTGATCACGACTTAATCAATGCCCGTGATATTCGCAACCTGAAGGCCACTATTTTAGATTCAGGCTTAACTGTACCTGAGTTAGTGCGCACTGCGTGGGCGTCGGCTTCGACATTCCGTGGTAGCGACATGCGTGGTGGTGCAAATGGTGCGCGTATTGCGCTAGAGCCGCAAATCAACTGGGACGTCAACAACCCAGAAGAATTGCGCCGTGTATTAGACACCTTGGAAGGTATTAAGAACGATTTCAACCGTTCGCAACGCCGCGGTAACAAGCGTGTGTCATTGGCCGATGTGATTGTGCTAGGCGGTACTGCTGCAGTTGAGAAAGCTGCGCGTGACGCTGGTTACAGCATTGACGTCGACTTTGTTGCTGGCCGTACAGACGCGTCACAGGAGCAAACTGACGTTGACTCGTTCAACGTGCTGCGCCCATACGCGGATGGCTTCCGTAACTACTACTCGACCGACAGCCGCTTAGCACCTCCGCAAATGTTGGTTGACCGTGCAAACTTACTGACCTTAACTGTGCCTGAAATGAGTGTGTTGGTGGCTGGTTTACGCGTGCTGGATGCCAACTACGATGGCAATCAACACGGTGTATTGACCGACCGTCCGGGCACGCTGAGCAACGACTTCTTTGTCAACTTATTAGACATGAAGTACCGCTGGCAGCGTTCTGACGAGCATGAGGGCTTATATGTTGCCTATGACCGTCGCAGTGGTGAGCAAGTATACACAGCTACGCCTGTAGACCTGATCTTCGGTTCAAACACAGAGCTACGTGCAGTTGCAGAGTTATATGCTGCGAACACGTCAAAAGAGCGTTTTGTACGTGATTTTGCTAAAGCATGGAGCAAGGTGATGCATTTGGACCGCTTCGACATTTAAATTGTCGCATCGGGCAAAGCTCAAAGACTCAACCCTCAGCGTACGCGCTGGGGGTTTTTTTATGCCCCAAAGCAGCACCTGACACTCATAAACCTTGCATGTGGATGTTCGATATTGTGCATGTTGTTGGCTGGCGCGACGGCAGGTTGGCAACTAGACTGAAGTAACACACAGCAGTGTATGACTGTTTTATAAACTACACATTCAGTTGCGCTAACTACTTCTAACCATTGAGTATTAGCTTCCGGCTTGAATGTCAGCAAAGGGGTTACCATGGCAAAAGTTTTAGTGTTGTATCATTCCATGTACGGACATATTGAAACCTTGGCTTATCAGGTGGCTGAGGGCGCAAAGTCAGTAGCAGGCGCTGAAGTTACAGTGAAACGTGTGCCTGAAACCATGCCCAAAGATGCGTTTGAAAATGCTGGCGGCAAGACCGAGCAGGCGGCGGATGTTGCGAAGGCTTCTGAGCTGGCCGATTACGATGCGATTATATTCGGTACCCCGACGCGTTTTGGCAACATGTCTGGCCAAATGCGTACCTTTCTGGACCAAACGGGCGGCTTGTGGGCGAAAGGTGCGCTCGCGGGCAAGATTGCCAGTGTCTTTACTTCAACTGGTACGGGTGGCGGCGACGAGATGACAATCACGTCGACGTGGACTACGTTAGCCCACCATGGCATGGTGATTGTACCGGTTGGGTACAGCCATGAAGGTGTCGCGGATATTTCTGAAGTCGGTGGCGGCACGCCATATGGTGCCTCAACCATCGCAGGCCCTGACGGTTCGCGTCAGCCAACTGAAAAAGAGTTAGCGATTGCCAAATTCCAAGGCGCCCAAGTCGCTAAGTTAGCTAGTAAGGTGTTTGGGTAGTTCCTTACCAAGGCTGCTCAATACAGGCCGGCGGTTATTTTTGCCATCGCGAAAATGACCGCTAGCGCCACCGCGACACCCACCACCGTCAGTACACCGTGCTTGTACACCCGCTGATCTTGCTTTTTTTCACTCATGTCACGTTTCTCGTTTGGCCACTTACATACACGTTAATGCCATGTTAACGCATTTTTTTCAACTCAGATAACCCTTGCCTTTCGCTGCGCTACATCGCGCATAACAGCATGTAGGTCGTGTTTAACCCCGCTAATAAGTACGTGCTGTGGTAGGGTTTGGCTCAAGTAATCATGTGTAATATCAGGACGTACCAAGGGGAACGACTATGAAACTCACCACGACCATGTATGCAGGCTTATTAGGCCTGCTTTCAACGTCGCTTATGGGGTGTGCAGTGGCTTCGTCACAGGCACAAACCCAAGGGCTGACAGCAGAAGACATTTGGGCAGTTAAACGGCCTTCTGCGCCCGTCATGTCGCCACAAGGCGACCGTGCTATTTTTTCCGTTACCCAGTTTGACCTCGACACCGATGGCCGTAAAAGCCACCTGCATATGCTCGAAGTTGGTAGCAACGAGATCACCCAAATAACCTTTGATGACGGTGCTGAAGGCAACCCGCAGTGGAGCCCGAATGGTGAGCAGATCGCGTTTACCGCACGTCGCGGCGGTTCAAGCAATCAACTATTCATGCTGCGCACCGACGGTGGTGAGGCCAAGCGTCTGACGGATTTACCTGTAGGTGTTTCTGCGCATCAGTGGATGCCCGACGGTGAAAGTTTAGTGTTTATGGCTCAGGTACCAAGCGACTTTGACGGCGACTGGGACGCACTAGCCAAGCAACAACGTGAGCAACGCGACAGTCATGTTACAGCCTTTACTACGGAAAACCGCTTATATCGTCATTTCGACCAATTTCTGACTCAGGACAGCTACCCCCGCTTATTCAAAGTAGCCGTTGAGAGTGGCGAAATTAATGAGCTGACCCCAGGTTGGAGCCGATTCTTTAATATTGGCGGTGGTGTTAGTTATGATATTTCGCCAGATGGCCAGTACATTGCGTTAACTGCAAATACGACGCCTGCACCATATGACAGTCTGAATGCCGATATTTTACTATTACGAGCAGATGGCAGTGGTGATTACACCAACATCACCGAAGGCAACCCAGGGCGCGACATTGGCGCGGTGTTTAGCCCCGACGGGCAAAGTATTTTGTATGGCCGCAGCTTACGCAGCGACTTTTATGCTGACCAAATCAATCTAGTGCGTCACGACATTGCCAGTGGCGATACCCAAGTACTGACCGAAGATTTCGACCGGACGCCGGGTAATTGGCAATTTTCTCGTGACGGTGAGCAAATTTTATTTGAGGCCGATGACCGTGCCATGCGCTCGTTGTTTGCCATGCCAGCAGATGGGGGCGAGGTCATAGAGCTGTATCGCAGTGGCACCAACAGTGGGCTGCAACAAGCCGCGAATGGCGATTTGCTCTTTGTGCACCACGGCTTGGTACAAATGCCGGAAATTTTCAGCTTGTCAGCTGATTCAAGTCACAAGCAGCAAATCACTAATTTAAATACCCAACTGCAGCAAAGTATCGATTGGGGGCGGGTAGAAAACGTCACGTTCAGCGGTGCTGACGGTGCCGATGTACAAATGTTCGTGGTGTACCCACCAGGTTTTGACGAGTCCAAGCAGTACCCGCTACTTAATTTGTTGCATGGTGGACCGCATGGCAACTTTGGTGACTTCTTCCATTTTCGCTGGAACTCGCAGGTGTTTGCTGCCCCTGGTTACATCACGATTATGCCCAACTTCCATGGCTCAAGTAGCTTCGGGCAAGATTTCACCGTGTCGATTCATGGTGAGCACCCAACCAAGCCGTTTATCGACTCAGAGCGTGCCGTTGAGTTTATGCTCGAGCGTGATTATGTGGACCCTGACCGTTTAGCCGCGGCAGGTGGTAGCTACGGTGGTTACTTAGTAAGCTGGATTGCTGGCCACACCGATCGCTATCAAGCACTTATCAATCATGCGGGCGTGTATAACCTGATGGGGCAGTTCGCTTCGGATACAACTGCGCATCGCGGTGCAGCTTATGGCGGCACGCCATGGGACGGCTTAGACGATATGTTACGTTGGAGCCCAGCGATGCATGCGCATAACTTCTCTACGCCGATGTTGATTATGCACGGTGAGCTGGATTACCGTGTGCCAGTAACCCAAGGCTTAGAAGTGTATGGCGTGTATAAAGGCATGGGTTTGGACGCACGCTTGGTGTATTACCCGAACGAAAACCACTGGATTCTCAACCCCAATAACTCAGTGCATTGGTTTGGTGAGTTTCAGCAGTGGCTTGACCGTTATCTAGGTGCTGGTCCGCGCTAAGTTCTAGCGCGTTGCACTGTCACTAAAGCGAGTGGCGTTCCAGTTGATGGCGCGCCATTCGCCTTCGTCTTCTACTAACACTCCAGTATTATAAAAGTAGCTCGCTTCTGAACCGTCGACAGGTTCGGCGACCAGAATGAAATTCGCAATCACGACATCATCCAGCACCGTCAACTCCAATTCCCGCGCGTGATACCATTGTGTCACTTGCTCATCGCGAAGTGGTGCAGAGCCCCACATACCTTGCATTAACTGGTGCTTGTCCATGCGTTGCCCTGATGAGCTGGTGTAGGTCAGTTCTGCATGCCAAAACTCGCCGTGTACGTCACCATCGCCGCGGCTGGCACCTTGCATAAACCAATCTAAGCGCTGCTGAATTGGCTGCTGTAGTGGGTGAACCTGCTCGTCATTCGTCGCGGTTGGGGTTGTGCTTTGGGCACCCGCTTGGCTGGCGAATACCAGGCTCAAACAACATATACTGGTCGCCAACAGGCGGGTGGGTAAAGTAAAAACTGACATAAGCGTTCTCGCAATTGATAGGTTGACCGTTTCAGCTTACTTGGCAATGCTGTGACTGACAAACAAAAAGGGCCTTGTTGGCACCGTAACGGTTTCCAACAAGGCCCTTTTGCATATGCTACACATTACGCGTTAGCTGGTTGCCCTTGTGGCGAGCGGTCTTTAGCTAAGTACAGGTACATAGCCGGCAACACGTACAAGGTAAATAATGTACCTATTGTCATACCAGCCGCGATAATTAGACCCATCGCGAAGCGTGATGCCCCACCTGGACCCGAGGCGACCAGTAAAGGCACAGTCGCCAGTACCGTAGCGGCGGTGGTCATCAGAATTGGACGCAAGCGGATCGCGGCAGCCTCTTCGATAGCCACGCGCTTGCTGCGGCCTTCTTCCTGAAGCTTGTTGGCGAACTCAACGATTAGAATGCCGTGTTTAGCGATCAGACCAATCAAAGTCACCAAGCCTACTTGGGTATAAATATTCAGCGATGTGAAGCCCAAGCTGACGAAGATTAGCGCGCCACAGATACTCATCGGCACCGTCACTAAGACAATAATGGAGTCGCGGAAACTCTCAAACTGAGCCGCTAACACCAGGAAAATAATCACCAGCGCAAAGAAGAAGGTCACCAGTAGCTGTTGGCCTTCGCTCTTAAACTGGCGTGATTGTCCTGCATAGTCAACCACGACCCCAGCGGGTAAACGCTGGGCAGCAATTGAGTCAAGAATACCCAAGGCTTCGCCAAGTGAAACACCCGGACGTGGAATACCACTAATGGTCACGGCGTTAAGTTGCTGGAAGCGGCTTAACTGCTGCGGCTGCACCGATGACTCAAGGTCAACTAAAGCAGACATCGGCACTAACTCACCATCGCGGTTACGTGTATAAAAGTGAGTTAACTGCTCCGGCGTCAGGCGCTCACTGCGCTGCACCTGCGGAATCACCCGGTAAGAGCGATTCTCTAGGGCAAAGCGGCCAACATAAGGGCCAGCCAACATGGCGGCTAAATCCGCCGATACCTGGTTCATTTCAACCCCCATCAAGGCGGCCTTTTCACGGTCAATCTTGACGGTTTCACGCGGGCGATCAATGCGCAGGTCGTTGTCCAGCATGATAAAGCGACCCGATTGCATGGCTTCACCCATAATGTCGGTCGCAATCTCTTGCAAGTTAGCCAGTGGTTGCGTTGAGCTGATCACAAACTCGACAGGCAAGCCGCCACCTGGGCTTGGCAATGACGGCGGGATTAACGCAAATACACGTAAGCCGGGGATATTATCAATAAACGGCTGAATATCTTGTTCCAGTACTTGCTGCGTAGTGCGGTCGCGCTCAGCCCATGGTGCTAACCCTAAGCCAGTGCCAGCACTGCCTGGGCCTAACATCCCGTTAATCACGAACGCCATATCGATTTCGTCAATGTCACGCTCGAGCTGCGCGAATTGGGCGCTGTTTTGCTCAATGTAATCAAGGGTCGCATAACTGTCGGCTTGGCTAATCGCAAACACGAAACCTAAGTCTTCTTGAGGTTCTAATTCTGAGTTACTGGTCACGAATAAGAAGTAGCAAGACACCAACACAATAGCGCCAAATACCGCAAATACAGCTTTGGTTTCCAGCGCACTATGTAAACGGCGCTGGTAGCCGTCTTTGAGGTTATTAAAGCGGGTGTCGAGCCATTGTTCGAACTTCGGTCGCTTACCTTCATCGCGCGAACGCAGCATGCGCGAACACATCATCGGGCTTAAGGTTAAAGCCACCACGCCGGATAAGATAACGGTGCTGGCCAACGTAAATGCGAACTCGACGAACAATGTACCGGTTAAACCACCAATAAAACCGATAGGCACGAACACAGCGACCAATGTGGTCGACATGACAATCACCGGACCGGTAAGTTGTCGCGCACCTAAAATGGACGCGTCCATCCGCGACATACCGTCTTCGATATGGCGCTGGATGTTTTCCAACATGATGATGGCGTCATCAACCACAATCCCGATGGCTAATACCATCGCCAGCAAGGTCAGTAGGTTAATCGAGAAGCCTAATGCCAGCATCGCCATGAACGTACCGATAAGGGACAACGGCACTGCAACGGCGGGGATAATGACTGAGCGCAATGAACCTAAAAACGCATAAATGACCGCAAGTACAATGACCAAGGCCAATACGATAGTGACCATGACCTCGTCGATAGCGTTCTGGATGTACTCCGTTGAATCATAAGAAATACTTGCGTCCAGGCCTTGAGGTAACTGGGGAATGATATCGCGGTCCCACACCCGACGAACCTCGGCAATCACGTCCAGAGCGTTGGCGTCGGGTGCAATTTCAACCCCGATGAACGTGGCCTGCTCGCCATTGTAGAGCGCTGAAGCCTCATAGTTTTCAGAGCCCAACTCAATTTCAGCGATGTCACGTAAGCGCACCACAGAGCCGTTGTCGGCCCGAACAATCAGGGCTTCAAATGCTTCGACACTACGTAAATCCGTATCAGCAACTAAATCAATCGCCACCATGCTGCCTTTGGTGCGGCCAACGGCGGATAGCACGTTATTTGCTTGCAAGGCACGAATGACATCGGAGCCGGTGACACTCATTGCCGCCATCCGCGCTGAGTCGAGCCAAATACGCATGGCAAAAGTTTGCGCACCTAAGATCTCTGCGCGTTGCACCCCTTCAATGGTGGAAAGCTGCGGCTCAATCACGCGCACCAAATAATCAGTAATTTGGTTGGCGTCCAGAATCTCGCTATAAAACGACAGATACATGGCCGCAACATCGGAGCCCACGGACAGTTGCACCACTGGATCAAGGGCGTCCTCTGGTAAGTCTGAACGCATCTTATTGACCTCAGCAGCAATCTGGGTCAACGCGGCATTCGGGTCGTAATCCAAGCGCAAGAATGCTTGAATCGTACTGACACCTGCAGACGAACTTGAAACCAAGTAATCGATGCCTTCTGCAGCGGCAATTTCACGTTCCAGAGGCGTGGTAATAAAGCCTTGCACCAAGTCGGCATCGGCACCAATGTACTGGGTGGTCACCGTCACCGCAGCATTGCGAATTTCGGGGAACTGGCGCACGTTGAGGTCAAGTGCTGCGCGTAACCCTATCAGCAGTATGAGCAGGCTGATAACAGTCGCAAGCACCGGCTTGCGAATAAAAATATCGGTAAACTTCATCGCCAGCCTCGCTTATCGGTTCACAGGTTGTGGATTAGTGCTGGCTGGCGGCTGTAATTCCGGGTCATCGTTAATACGCACCACGGCATTATTCCGCAGCTTCAACAGGCCTGAAGACGCAACGCGCTCGCCAGGTTGCAGACCTTCAGTAACTTCCACCATGTCGCCACGATTCTGCCCAGTGCGCACTAAACGCTGTTGTACCACTAAGTTGTCACCGTCTTGCTCAATCACAAACACGATATTACCAAATGGGTTAAATTGTACGGCGGTACGCGGCACCATGTAGACGTCGCGAGGTTGGCCCAAATCCAGACGTACACGCGCGAACATACCGGCACGTAAATACTGCTCTGGGTTTTCAAAGCGAGCCTGAATTTCAATGGTGCGTGTTGATTCACGTACCGAAGGTTCGGTCGCCAAAACTTCCCCGTCAAATTCAAGCTGTGGGTATGCGTCGACGCTGGCAACGATGTGCTGACCACGGGTTATTTGCGCTAAGTACTGCTCAGGCAGGGTGAAGTTTAAAAACATCGGGTCGAATGACTGCAAGCTGACCATGTCGGTGCCGGGGGTTACATATTCGCCTAAATTGACCTGGCGTAAACCGACCATGCCAGCAAATGGAGCACGAATGGTTTTGCGGGCTAACATAGCGTCTTGCATCGCAAGCGCTGCACGGGCTTGCGCCGCTTGGTTCTGTTGGCGGCGTAATTCAGATTCTGACACTTCCTGGCGCTCGCGCAGTGGCAGTAAGCGCTCTGATTCGCTTTGGGCGATATCCAGTGCCGCCGCAAGACGGTCGCGTTCAGCGCGTTCGATACTTGAATCCAGGCGAAATAGGGCTTGGCCTTGTTCGACGATGTCACCATTTTCAAATAAAATTTCCAGCACTTCACCGTCTATTTGCGCTGGCAACATGGTGCCATTGACTGCGCGGAAGCTTCCAACCGCCGGCACTGAGTCGACCCAAGTATCTGTCTGTACCTCGGCGGCGGTAATCGTCACCGGGGGTACTGGCATATTGTCAAAAAATTGGTTCATAAAATAATTGCCAACCGCTTTGTAGCCAAAAATAAGGCCAAAAACGACTGCAGAGGCAACTAACATAAGGATCATTCGTTTAAGCATGCCAAGAATCTCGCAAATTAGGTGAAACATCGTGCCTGTGGGGGCGCATATGATACGCGATCTGGCGTAAAAAAGCGCAATTAAAAAGTGTTAATGAATGTGCACTTGAAGCCTTGCTCAGCGCTTAACTTATCCGTTTAACTTTGGCGCATTCGGGGGTGAGTGGTGTGACGCTTGAGAAGCGCAGGATTATGCGCCTGAACATCACTACGCTGCTGAAATCCCCACAGCCGCTCGCGCGCTTCACGACTACTGGCGGCTACATCAATACAAGGTCTGGGGTAATCCTCGCCGAGGCGAAAATCGTACATGGTTTCTTCAAGGTTAGTGAGCAACCAAGGTGCGGCGCACCTAAACGCCAGTCGATGTTCAAATGGTGACTTAGAAAACTCACCAACATCGCGCGCATGCGGAAGTTCAAAAAGCCAGTGCGGTTTAAGCTACGCATGCAGGCATCGACCATAGGCACACCGGTTTGACCTGTCTGCCAACGTGCTAAATCACGCTCGACCTGCGCGTCTTGACGATATTCGAAGGCTTGATACGCGGGATTGAAATGGTGCTGCTCGATGCGAATATTGGCTTCAAATTTTTGTACGAAGTGGCAGCGCCAATGCAAGCGCGGGCTTGAAAGAAATCTTTGAGTACATGCCAGGCGTGTTGGCTGCCGCCAGATTGACGCGATGAATCTTCCACAAGCCAAGCGGGGTTCACTTGAAGCGCAGGCAGACCCAATTGTTCAGCGCTTAAGCTTTGCACGTGCTGCCATTGATTGGGCGACACATTGGCCTGCTTCGATTGCATCACCCGTTGCCAATGTTGATGCCAGCCGCGGCGATGTGCACGCCCACGAATCACTGCGCCATAGGGCGCTTGTTGCCAAGGTATTTGGTGCTGTTGGCACCAATGCTGCACCCATAGGTCACGCTCAAAAGTGCGCTGAATACCAACTTCCTGATGGCTATGCTGAGTGCTCAACACTTTGTTGTTGAGCAAACTGCGGGCTTAGGGTTTAATCCATTCACGCGCCGCTGGCGCGTGACGACCAGCATGCCTGTTAATTATCTTCTTAGCGCGAAGCGCGCCTAACTCTAACCCTGACTCTGGAGACTGCTATGAGTGCTGTATATGATATTGATGTCACGACAATCGAAGGCCAAACCCAGGCATTGGACAAGTATCGCGGAAAAGTCTTACTGATTGTGAATGTTGCGTCTAAGTGCGGCTTAACCAAGCAATACGAGCAGTTAGAAGCCTTGTATGAATCGCATAAACAAGACGGTTTAGAGGTGTTAGGCTTTCCCTGTAACCAGTTTGCTGGCCAAGAACCCGGCAGTGAAGCTGAAATTCAAGAATTCTGCCGTGCGACTTTTGGGGTGCAGTTTCCCATGTTTAGCAAAATCGACGTGAACGGCCCAAGCCGCCATCCGTTGTACCAGGTATTGATTGAAGAGCAACCCGAAGCAGTTGCAAAGCAAGACGGTAAATTGAAAGCGTTATTGAAAGAAAAAGGCCTGTTAAACGGTTCTGACAACGACATCATGTGGAACTTTGAAAAATTCTTAGTCAGTGCCGATGGTCATGTGGCTGCGCGTTTTGCACCTGACGTCGAAGTCACTGGTGAAAACTTTGATAACAAGCTACAGAGCTTACTCGACAAAGCGTAACGACAATAAAAGGTTAAACGACGTATATGAGCATTGAGATTTCACAGCGTGTCAGTATTGCCGAGCATGAGCTCGAATGGCAGTTCATACGCTCAAGTGGAGCCGGTGGCCAGAACGTCAATAAGGTAGCGACGGCGGCACAGCTTATCTTTGATATTCAGGCCTCGTCGCTGCCTGATTTCTACAAGCAGCGCCTGTTAGGGCGCGCTGATCACCGTATCACCCAAAGCGGCAAAATTATCATTAAATGCCAGCAAACCCGATCTCAGCTTGATAACCGCGAACTGGCCCTCGCCCAATTTATTGAATTAGTGCGAAGTGTCGGGGTGACCCCTAAGCGGCGTATCGCCACCAAGCCGTCTAAAGCCGCTAAACGCAAGCGAGTCGACGCGAAGAAGCAACGTGGCGAGAAGAAAGCTTTGAGAAAAACGCCTATTTAGACGTCTAGACTTCTTTATTGCTTTGCAGTAGGCTGTGTGCATAGGTATTTGCATACAGTGGAGTTTGACGTGGCTAAATCGAATTTGGTGCAGCTCAAGCAATCGGTCGCGCTAGCACCTGAACTTGCGCTCATCATTGTGGGGCATGGCAATATAGCTCAAGCTTGGTTACAACAGTTTGCCCCCCATTTACCCCCACAAGTGGTTGTGCATGGCGTGCTCAATAGTCGCAGCCAAATATTGCCAGAGCATAAGCCCCATCAAGACACACGTTCCGCCGTACTGACTATGCTGCAGCAGTTAGCCGCTGAATCACCACATACCCAGGTTGCGGTGGTCGATTTAACCGCTAGTAAAATAGTCAGCCGTTACTATGTTGATTGGGTAAATGCGGGTGCGCATCTGATTTGCGCTAACAAATACGCAGGTTCAAGTGCAATTGAATACTATCAGTCATTACGTGAGGCGCTGGCACACAAAGGGCGCCAATGGCTGTATAACACCACCGTTGGCGCAGGCTTGCCGATTCAAAGTGTGATTCGTGAACGTTTAAGCTGTCACGACCAGGTGATTCGTATAGAAGGCAATTTATCTGGTTCCCTATCTTGGGTATTCCAACAATATCGACGCGGTGACAGTTTGGTGAGTTGGTTACGCCAAGCGGCAGAGCTGGGGATGACAGAGCCAGACCCACGAATTGATTTATCTGGCATGGATGTGGCGCGCAAACTACTTATTCTGGCCCGCGAATGTGGTTGGCAGTTGCAGCTGCAAGATATTGATATTGAGAGCTTAGTGCCACAAGGGTTACAAGACATCCCATTGGCGCAGTTTTGGCAGCAAGCGGAGCAGTTAGATGCGGCAATGGCTGCACGCGATGGCGAGCAGTTTCACTACATCGGCAAAATAGCTTGCACAGCAGACGGGAAAATCAGCGCGAGTGCGCGCTTAGTGGCGATTGATGCCACCAGCCCTTACGCGCAATTAGCACCAGGTAATGCGAATTTCTTATTACAAAGCGTTCAGTACGATAGCAACCCAATGTTAATTCAAGGCCCAGGGGCTGGTCGTGAAGTGACAGCCGCAGGGGTCCACTCCGACATCCTGGCGCTACTTGCTTTGCGCCTCTAAACGTTGAATTTCGCGCCATATTTCATCCGCTTGTGCAGATAACTTTGAGTGCGTGCGAATATCCCCGTTACGTTGAGCTTGCATCGATTTTTCCTGCAACTGGGCTAACTCTTTGCGTAATTGACGGGTTGGGTGTTTTTTAAATAAGCCAAACATAGCGACCTCTCGGGCTTGTACTACAGTGACTTAATTACGCGTAAGGGCTGGAAAAAGATTGCCAGCTATCTATTTACTCTCAGCCGATCAGTGACGTCAGACCAGTCTTCTGCTAGCTTTAAGCAGTGATTTGCCAACAGGAGTAAGCATGACGACGTATACAGCGATCCATTTAGTGCAGCGCCCACGCGCTAGCATTGGCCCAGAGCTATTTGAAGTTAAACAGCATCAAACCCCCAAATTAAGTGATGGCGACATTCAGGTGCGTCAATCGCATATGTCCTTGGACCCCGCGATGCTCGGGTGGATGTCGCCCGATACAGAAAGCTATATTCCTCCGGTGGAGCTTGGCAGCGTGATGCGCTCGTCTGGCTACGGCGAGGTGATTGCCAGTGAACACCCGAACTTTAAGCAAGGCGACAAAGTGACCGGCATGTTTGGCTGGCAAGAAATTTATACCGGCAGCGCGAAGGGCATTCATAAGGTTGACAGTGCATTGCACCCTGAAATGGTGTTGTCGGTGTTGGCATTGCCAGGTTTAACTGCAACCCAGGGCTTTTTCTTCGTGGCTGACCCGAAGGAAGGCGAAACCATGGTGGTGACCGGTGCCGCGGGCTCGGTTGGTTCTATTGTCGGTCAGTTAGGTAAAGCCATCGGCATGCGCGTAATTGGTGTGGTTGGTAGTGAAGAGAAAGCCAAATGGATTACCCAAGACCTTGGCTTCGATGGCGCGATTAACTACAAGACCGATGACCTTGGCGAGCAGTTAGACCAATTGGTGCCTGAGGGGGTCGACGTATATTTTGAGAATACAGGCGGCGAGATTCAGCATCGAGTCTTTGAGCGCATGCGAGCCCACGGGCGTATCGCGGTGTGCGGTATGATAGCCGATTACACCAAAGCTGAGCCTATGCCGGGCCCGAACTGGATGAACATTATTAAGAAGCGTCTGCGGATTGAAGGCTACACCATGCCGGACCACTTCCATCGCACTAAGGAATTGCTCGAAACTTTAACGCCCTATGTGCAGGGCGGTAAAATTCAGTATCGCGCGCACACCATTGATGGCTTAGAAGCCGCGATGGACGGGCTTAACTTGCTGTTTACTGGCAAAAATAACGGCAAGCTGATTGTAAAACTATAACCCGTTAGTCAGCCGTCGGTTGGATCAAGCTAAACCCTTGGTCCAACACGGCTTGGTTGACCTCACCGTAGAAACGCTTTTGTAAACGCGCATCGGCATCAAAAAACAGCGTAGTCGGCATGACATGCGCGCCAACTGCCGCCGAGAAATCACCCGAGTGGTCACGCAATACCGTCGCGAGATCGAGACTGTGCTGGACTAAAAACTCTGCCACCACGTCAGGGTGCTCACGTTGGTTAATAAAGATAAAACGCACATCTGGGTTGGCCTGTTCTGCGGCTTCTAACAAGGGCATTTCACGCACGCATGGCGGGCACCACGAAGCCCACAGGTTCACTATCATCGGACGACCATCAAAGTAGTCACTCAGCACCCCTGTTTGCTCGTTCATATCCACTAACTGCGCTTCAGGCACCCGACTACCTTGTTGGTATACAAAGGTCAAAAGCCCACCGGACAGCGCGATGCCAAGTACAAAAGTTACCAGCGCCGGGCGCAACGCTGCTTTACCTTGTTGGTGGCGCACAATAGCGACCATTGAGGCGATAAAAATACAAAGAAAGAAGATGATAACAGCCAGTTGCATGTAAGTTCCTGTGGAATCGCTTGTGCCAATAGTTGGATTGTGAATAATGGCAGATATTCTAGTCTTTTGTCACCTCCAGTTACTGGTATAGGAAGCGCCGATGGCACCCGGGCAACGAGCGTTGGTGTTTGCAATAAGCGCGGTGTTGCTATGGTCCACTGTCGCCACCGCATTTAAAATTACGCTTGAATACTTATCGCCTTTGCACATGGTCGCTATTGCCAGCAGTGTTTCGTGGGCGGTGTTTATGGCGATTGTTTGGCATCAAGGCTTGCTGCCAAGTGCCCGTGCAGAATGGCGCTCGGCACCTTGGTTGTATGTGTTGATGGGGTTGATTAATCCAGCCCTTTATTACTGGATACTGTTTGCCGCTTACGCCTTGCTACCCGCTTCACAGGCGCAGCCGCTCAACTATACTTGGGCTATCGCGCTGACGTTTATGGCGGCGATATTCTTGCGGCAACGTATTCGCAAGCGTGATTATGTCGCCGCAGCACTGGGTTACGCCGGGGTCTTAGTGATAGCCACCAAAGGCAATGTGAGCGGCTTTTTCAGCGCCATGCAAAGCCCCCTTGGGGTGGCTTTGGCATTATTGTCAACCTTATTGTGGGCGACTTACTGGATTATTAATACGCGTCGTACGTGTTCACCAGTTATTAGCCTTTGGCTTGGGTTTAGTGTGTCACTCCCTGTGCTGTGGGCGGCCGTGTGGTTGCTTGAAGGCGCTAGCTTTTTCACTCATGCAGCCGGGGTGCCTTGGCAAGGCTGGCTGGCGGTGACCTATGTTGGTCTGTTTGAAATGGGCGTGACCTTTTTGCTTTGGCTCAAAGCGATGCGTGAAGCGGACAATGTCGCACTGATTAGCAATTTGATTTTTATTTCACCCTTCATTTCATTGCTACTGCTGGCCAGTATTATCGGGGAAACGATTTACCCTGCCACTGTGTTTGGCTTGTGTATGATTATTATCGGTTTACTGGTGCAACGTCTGGCGCTAAAAAGCTGGCTACCGCCTAAGCGCTGGCGCGGTAAAAAATCTGAATTTTAGGAGCCACTTATGGTGTTAACAACAAAGGCTGCAACAAGGCGCGTGGCATGCGCGGTAATCGGTTTACTGTGGTTGGTCGCGTGTACGCCAGCGCCGCAGCAGTTAAGTTTGCAAGTGTTGGCGGATAATCAGCAGCAAGTCAGCGGTCAGCATGTGATCACTGAGGGCGTGGTGAGAGGCTTTGATGACCCAGAGCATTATTGGTTAGAAGACAGCGCCATGAATCGTGTCGCAGTGCACCCGCAATATTTACTGGCCGATAAAGTGGGCGAACGTGTGCAAGTACGCGGACAGTTTCACGCCGACCGTGAGCGCGGGCGCTGGATAGATGCCCGCGAGCTTACCGTGCTGGAGAGCGATTAGAACGGGGTTTCCACGACCTCGGTATAGGCACGCTCAAGCCAGTCGAGGTCTTCTAATTGATTACCCTCACATTGCACGGTCACCAGCGCGGCTGCAACACCGTAACGAAAAGCCTGAACCAGCGGTGCCCCTTGATTCAGTTGGTGGGCTAGGGCTGACATGAAGGAATCGCCTGCGCCTACGTGACTGACGATATGAACTGCTGGCGCGCTGACATACACAGGCTGGCTGTCGCGCTGGACGAGCACCGCCCCGCCTCGGTTCAGGGTGACAATCAGCACTTCGACCGCGCCTTTAGCCACTAAATCTTGCATTTGTTCAGCTAATTCAGCCACGGAGGCATCTTCTGGGTAACCGAGTGATGCGAATTCTTTGCGGTTGAGCTTGGCCAAATAGGCGCCTTGATACAGCGAACCTTGCAGTGCCACGCCTGACGTATCTAGCAGAACTCGCGTACCCTGCTGGCGCACGCGGGCAATAATCTTGGCATAAAAATCAGCCTCTACACCTTCACCCAAGCTGCCGCTTAGCACTAACCATGGCGCGTGTTGCTGACAGATCGCTGCAACGCACGCGGCTAGTTCAGACCGCGATAAGCGTGGCCCGGGAAATACAAAATGGTGCATGACACCGCGACCCACATCTGTAATTCCAAGGTTTTGCCGAGTGTGCTGGTCGATCGCAATGGCTTGGTATGGCTGCTGCTCGTCTTTTAACAGCTGCTCTAAATAGCGGCCATTTGGACCGCCGCTTGGAAATATGGCGAAGCTGTCACTTCCCATGCGACGCACATTACGCGCAACATTCAAGCCGCCCCCACCCGGTAATAGCGCGGTTTGGATACAGCGTGATTTGCTGTCGTCAAAAATATGCTCAGTGCGGCCAAATAAGTCGAGTGCAGGGTTCATGGTAAATGTCACCACTTGGTAGCAACGCTGGTTGGGCATATGACGCACCTCTAAAGTGAAGGTTAAAGCGATCTTTGGGGGTTAAATTTGACTATAAACTTAGCAGATAGACTATGTTTAACATCAAGTTTTATCCACATTGCTGACGTGGCAGTGTTTCGAATCGCTTATTTAGAAGGGATCAGAGAATGACAAGAGCCATATTAACTACTCAGTGGCGCGCTATTTTAGTCCTATATGGTGCCACCTTCATTGCCGCTGCATTAGGAAGTGTAGGGTCGGCGTCGGCAGGCGACTTTTATCAGCAACTCAACCTGCCCGCATTTGCGCCGCCCGGCTGGGTATTCGGTCCCGCATGGACCTTCCTTTATATTGCGATGGCAACCGCGGCATTTTTGGTGTGGCGCAGTCAGGCTGAAGGCCGAACTCGGCCGGTGTTGACACTTTTTCTAATTCATTTGGCGGTCAATTCACTTTGGAGTTGGCTATTCTTTGCCTGGCGCACAGGCTTGATACCTGCGTGCCTCAACTCAGTGTGATAGGGCTTGGGCTATTGCCGCCCATTCGGCGGCGCTTAATGGCATCACGGATAAACGTGCACGCTTCACTAAGTGACTGTCCTGCAGCGCTGGCATTTGCTTTAATTTGGCCAAGCTAAGCACCGACTGTGCTTTGCTGACAAAGGCCAAATCGACGCTCGTCCAGCGCGGCTGCTCAGGGTCTGCTTTCGGGTCAAAATATGTCGACTCGGGGTCAAACTGCAGTGGGTCTGGGTACGCTGTGCGTGCTACGCGCAAGGTGCCTGCAATGCCAATGTCAGCGCAGCTGGAGTGGTACAAATACACCTCGTCACCCACTTGCATTTCGCGCATAAAATTACGTGCTTGGTAATTGCGCACGCCGTCCCAGCGGATAACGCCGTTACGCTTCGCAACAAAATCGTCAATACCGCACTCATCGGGTTCCGATTTAACCAACCAAAACTGACTCATAACCTAGGCTCCTGTGTGTGGGCTGCTGGCTAGACGGGCATTGTCGCGGTCGTGATGCCAAAGCTTAAACGCAAAGTAGACCCCGATGGCCGCGAGCAGGGTATAAAACCACATACCTGGGGCGTAACCCTGGGGGTAAGTTGGCCCTGCGTCAAACACGTCGTTTAAACGGCCAATAATCAATGGTACTACGGCCCAACCAACTTGCTGACACAGCGTCATTAAGGCGTAGGCAGACCCAAGCCGTCGCGCATCGACGAGGTAAGCGACCGATGGCCACATGACCGCTGGAATCAGCGAGAACACAGCGCCAAGTAAGAAAATCACAATGAACAATGTCAGCGGCACCATCGCACTGCCGATGAAAGGTATCCACAGGTAGACATCGGGGCCTGCTGGCAAATAGGTGACTGCGACAAATAATGGCAGCATCACGATAGCCCCTGCTGCCATAAACAAGCCGCGCCGGCCGACACGGTCAACCAGTAAGCCAAAAAGTGGAGTTAAAATAATCGCAGCGACGGGTAATAAGCTACTTAACAAGCCTGCGGTTTCGCGGGTGATACCGTGGGCTTGCTGGAAGTAATCAATCGCAAAACTACGAAAAGGGAATACGGTGGCATAAAACACCACACATAGCGCGACAATGTACCAATAGGCCAAAGGAAATTTGTATAAGCTTTTGAAGTCAATTTTATCGTCGTTCGCGCTAACGACTTCACCGACCTGGTATTGCTGTTGGGCACGCTTTTCTAAAATCCAGTACAACATGGCAGCGGTGACTGAAATACCAGCGACTGCGCTGGCAAGCCATAACGGGTCTTGCCAATTGGTGTAGAGCGGGCTGGCAAACGAGGTTGACCAGTCGGCCGAAGCCGAACCTAACCGTGAAATCGACAGGTTAATGCCAAACGCAAAGCTTAATTCTTTGCCTTTAAACCATTTCGCCAATACCGTTGTTGCAGCCACTATCAGAGGCTCCGCGCCCACCCCTAATAAAAAGCGACCAGCCAAAATCACTTCATAGCGTGACGTCGCGACGGTCAATACTGCAGCGCCTAAGCAAATAAGCGCAAATACCAACAGCGCCTTTTGAGTGCCAAAGCGGTCAATTGCATAGCCTCCAACTAACAACACCAGCAAAGCGGCAATATTATATGCCGTTGATAGCATGCCAATTTGCGCATAACTAAAGCCCGGGTCTTCGCGTAGTAAATCGACAATCGGCCAGAGTGAGTCGTACACGTAGTAATTGCCAAACATGGCCAAACTGACGCAAAACAAAATGGCCCAGCGATACACCTTAGGCGGTGCGGGTTTGAATGTATTCATGGAGGCGCTACGTTAATCGGGAAAGTGTAAATGTTACCGTAATTCCGTTAAGTTCACAGCATTTCGTCCACATTTGTCTACGCTTGTTGGCAGGGGATCGCAAACTGCGGTCAGCACATAGACCCTCGCGAGTGGTTTTAGCGCGAGATATTTTCAGTTAACTAATTAGGGACAACACATATGGCGGGACTTTCTTCTAATAGCACCTCAGCCGTTTCCTGGGGCGCTGTGTTTGCTGGGGCAGCAGCTGCTGCAGCATTATCTTTCTTGTTGATGGTGTTAGGCTTTGGTTTTGGTTTACTTAGCGTGTCACCGTGGTCGGGCGAAGGTGTCGATGCTCAAACGATTGGCTTCGGTTCTATCGTTTGGTTGATTATCATTCAATTGGCGGCCGCCGGTTTAGGTGGTTATTTAGCTGGGCGCTTACGCACCAAGTGGCCTGATGTGCATACCGACGAAGTCTATTTTCGTGATACAGCACACGGCTTAGTCACATGGTCGGTGTCGACTTTAGTCGCGGTAGTGTTTTTCAGCGGTAGTGCGGCAGCGATCATGATGGGCGGTGCAAAAGCAGTATCTGGCGCAGCAGACCAAGGCATGTCAGCGGCTGAGCAAGTTCTTGATGAGCAAGACTTCTATGCGCGTCGTTTATTACGTACTGAGAACTGGGACGAAAGTGCTGATGCGGGCCGCATCGACGAGGTCAGTGCCATTTTAGTGCGTACCTTACGTGACGGTGAAATGAGCGACAGCGACCGTGAGTACTTAGTTGACATGGTTGAAGCGCGTTCAGACCTATCACGCAACAATGCGGCCGACCGCGTTGATACGGTGATTAGCGATGCTGAAGCGTATTACCAGCAAGCCTTGGAAATGGTTGATGATGCGCGCCGAGCTGCTGCATGGACAGCGATTTGGATGTTTGTCGCATTGCTGGCAGGTGCGTTCTTCGCTGCGTTAATGGCCACCTTTGGTGGGCGTCAGCGTGACAGCGTATTAGGTGCTCAAGTTTAAACTAAACCTCATTTGAGAAGGAATCACACGATGAAATTTTTATTACTTTGGATGCTTGGTTTGCCGTTGCCTTTAGTGATCTTGCTGGCGTTAATCTTCTAAGATTCAGCAAGATAGGCTATGTAAACTGTTAAAAGTAAGTCGTTTATTAGTAATCACAAGTGAACAAGGATTGTTCACTTGTGTCTTATAATATATTCTTATTTAATTAGAAATATAATAAGAAAAATCCACTATCATGCTTAAGCTTAAGACGCCGTTGCTGCTGTCCATTTTACTTGTCGCTGTTCTCATCGGCTGGCAAGTTCTTACACCTATAGTAAACGCAGTGTCACCAGCAACCACCGTTTCAACTCCCGCAATGACAGCCACGCAAGCCGTGACCACGAGTTATTCAACGTTCCGTGATGAAGCCCTTGAGCAGCAATTAGATGCTGCCCTTGAGGTCGGTTTCTACCCGCCCAATCGTGAGCGTTTTCACGCCATTTTAGCCTTACTTGACGATACCACCCCGATTGATACCTACGTGCGCGCGAAGAGTTACCGTGCCTATGAGTTGCTGTTGGCAGAAGGTGACGGCGCTGCGGCGTTTGCTCTGGTAGCAGATTTGCAGCAGCGCGCGCAGCAAAGTGGCAGCCGGGACGCACAGCTAGAAGCGATGTTAGCTGAAGCGCAATTACTCCTGTTTGACCAACAACCACGCCAAGCCATGGCGCGAATTTTCCGCTTCGAAGACAAAGTGGGCCAAGTGAGCAGTCCTCGCTTAAGTTTCTTTGCTAACCATCTGATTGGCCGAATTTTGCAGGAAAACTCTCAATATGAGGAAGCCTTGGAGTACTTTTTACGCTCCCACGATGTGATGCAAAATAATGACCGCGAATTGTCGAACCGACGGCTCATATTTGTAAATCTGCACATTGCGCGCATTCAAAGCGAATTGCGCAATGATGAGGCGGCGCTTGCCACGACGATTGAAACCATTGAGCTTGCACTGGACAGTGAACTGCATGCACGCTTGCCCGACTTATATGTATTAAAGGGTTTTATCGAGCGCACTTTTGACCCTCACACTGCCAAGCAAAGTTTTGAACAAGCTATTTATTGGGCGGACCGCTTAGGCGATACGCGGGTACGCTTGATTGGCCGCAATAATTTAGGCTCGGTCTACTTGCTGGCGGAGCAGTACGATGCTGCGCGCGCTATATTACTGGAGGCGCTTGGCATCGCGAACCAGCTGGAGCGAGAGCAAGACACACCGGTGATTTATTTTAACCTTGGCTATATTCAAGTGTTAGAGGGTGACTATGCCGCCGGTATTGAGCAAATGGAGCAAGCAACTGACGCGTTCAGAGAATATGGCCGTCAGTCTGAAGTTGCTGATTGGCTTGGCTTTATGGCACACGCGTATGAGCTCAGTGGGCGTTATGAGGAACAGGCGCAGACCTTGTTAGAGCAGCGGCGCTTGCGTGACGACCTATTCCGTAGCGAGCGTGACCGTGTGGTGAGTGCGCTACAGTTACGTTTTCGTAGCCAGGAGCAAAACCGTCGCATCGAGCTGTTGCATCAACAAGGCCAGCTACAGGCCGAGCAACTGTCGAACCAGCAACTACAGCAGCGTATTGTACAATTGGTTGTATTGGTGGCGGTGCTGGGTTTGTGCATCCTTATTTTCTTCGTACGCAGCTTGCGCCGCGCGAACAACAGATTAAATGAGGCAAATAAAGCCTTACATGACCAATCGATTCGAGACCCGTTAACTGGTTTGTTGAACCGTCGCTCCTTGCAACAGGCAATGGAAAGCCACCGCCGTTTGCCAAGTGAAACCGATGCGATATTCTTACTCGACATCGACTTGTTTAAGCAAGTCAATGATATTGAGGGTCACGCTGCTGGTGACGAAGTACTGACGACAGTGGCAGAGCGCTTAAAGCGGGTATGTCGTGACAGTGATCTTGTGGTGCGATGGGGCGGTGAAGAGTTCTTGATCGTACTAAGGCACACCCATATTGAAGCATTACCAAATTTTGCTCGACGCCTACTCAACACTATTGGTGAGCAGCCAATGACTTATGCGGGCCAGTCCATTCGCGTGACTGCCACCGCGGGTTTTGTCACCCTGCCATTAAGCACAGACAGTGACGCGAACTTCGATTGGGAACGCGCTATTCAATTGGCGGATGTGTTGCTCTATTACGGTAAAGCCCATGGCCGTAACCAAGTCAATGGCCTGATCAAGGTGCATCGGCCATTGAGTCCAGACACGCAAACATTACTATTTACCGATATCGCCAGTGTGATTGGGGCCGACTGGGTAACCCACGTCTATGTGGAGGGGCCACAGCAAGCGCCCAAGTAACCAGGAAGTCCAATACGCTAGACTGCGCGGGTTAAAGGTTGCGTCAGATCAAACTTGAGGCCTCTGCGCTATGTTACGCTGACCAATTTAAACCAAGGGTTGCGCTGTGATAGCCAGACTGAAAGCTTTGTTGAATTATCGAATGGCCTTTTCACGCTGGCTTTGGCTATATGCGTTGGTGATGGTTGTATTGCTCGCGCTGAGCATGATGCCAGAAATCATTTTTCAAAGTGCGCACCTCTGGCAATCCAGCGTGGTTACTTTTGGCCTGATTAGTTTTGCTCTTGGGTTTACTTGGTTAACCGTCGGGCATTTTAAAAGTTTTATGGCGCGTATTGAGCTCTTTGCCCGCGCGATTACAGATGGCAATTTAAATACGCCGATGCCGACCCAGGATGATCACGGCGAAGTGGCACGCATATTTCAAGCCATGAATGAAATGCAGCAACAGCTAAGCCAACACTTTAACGCGTTACGTAACGAAGAAGCCCACAATGCGTTGTTGGTTCAAGCCATTAATCAAAGCTCTAATAGCGTGATGGTGACTGACTTGCACGCACGCATTGTCTACGTCAACGATGCGTTCGTTGACAATAGTGGCTACACCCGCGATGAAGTGATTGGGCATACGCCAAAGCTAATCCAATCCGGTAAAACCTCGCCATTGGTTTATCAACAAATGCGCACCTTGTTAGCCCAAGGTGATAGCTGGCGCGGTGAGCTTATCAATCGGCGCAAGGATGGCTCAGAATTTATTGAAACCGTCAGTATTACGCCCGTGCGCGATGCCCAAGGCCAAATCTATCGGTATATGGCGGTTAAGGAAGACATCACCGAGATGCGTCGCGCCCAAGACAGTATCGAGCGCCTCGCCTATTACGACCCACTGACTGATTTGCCAAACCGGCGCTATTTCCTCGATCAGCTTAACCGCAAAATAGCCGCAGTACGCCGCCAGTCAGACCAGTTCTCGCTAATATTTATTGACCTGAATCGATTCAAAGAAATTAATGATTCCCAAGGTCATGTCGTGGGCGACAAAGTATTAATGGAAGTCGCCGCTAGGTTTGCCGCTAAAGTGCGTGATAATGACCTGTTAGCGCGTCTTGGGGGAGATGAGTTCGTATTGGTTGTGGAAGAAACCGACCCTAAACTATTGGACTCCGTAGTGAAGCGCTTGCTAGCGACATTGCGCTATGGGGTGCGCGTGAGTGAGGGGCGCTACGATATCAGTGCCAGTTTTGGTGTGGCTATTTATCCTCACCATGGCGACAACAGTGCCGACCTGTTGCGCCACGCCGATGTTGCTATGTATCAAGCCAAGCATTCACCTAGCCATGTGGTGATATATGATCGGAGAATGAGCGAAAAGGTGGAGCGTGAGGTTGCGATTGCAGGTCAACTGCAACAAGCGCTAAAGGACGGTACTGGATTAGAATTGTACGTGCAGGGCCAATTTAATATCACCACGCGTGAATTATCCGGCGGCGAAGTCTTGCTACGCTGGCATGACCCTTTAATGGGGCGAATTTCGCCCGCTGATTTTATTCCCATTGCAGAAGAGCGCGGCCTTATTGGCGCATTGGATAAGTTTGTTCTGCAGCAAAGCTGCCAAGCCATACAGCAATGGCAACAGCAAGGCAGAGGGCTATCTCAGCGCTTGTCGGTGAACGTGTCGATGGCGTCGTTTGAACAAGCGGATTTCGGTATCTGGCTTGAGCAGTTGCTAGATCGGTTCGACATCAACGGGCACCAGCTAGAGCTTGAAATCACCGAGTCTGGCTTGATGCACAACCCAAAAGGCGCGTTGAAAACTGCCTCACTACTAAAGCAACTCGGCATCAGTTTAGCCATCGATGATTTTGGTACGGGTTATTCCTCGCTGGCATATTTAAAGCAATTTAATGCGACTAAGGTGAAGGTCGATCAAGCATTCATTATGGGTATTACCGACCAGGAACGCAGCCAAGCCATAGTGCGCGCAACTATTGGTATGGTACGGGAATTGGGTATGCAAGTGTTGGCGGAAGGGGTTGAGACCGAGCAAGACGCCGCTTGGCTGGTGGCAGCAGGTTGCCAATTTGCGCAGGGCTACTTATTTGCGCGCCCCATGCGCATCAATGAATTTGCGGATAGCTGGCTACCTTCATAACGTATGTTTTTGTGCGCAGCTACGTGCCACGTACTCAACTATGTGCCACAAAATGTGGTCGTTACTTGCGCGTCAGCGGCGGCTGGCGTTGCAAACGCCTCGAGCCCGTCACGTTGAGTGAACGGATCGCTTAATGCCTGTTGTAGCGCAATAAAAGGGCGCAAGTCGCCATCGCTGTAGGCGCTATCAATCACGGCCTGAATCAGGTGATTACGCGGTATATACAGCGGATTTACGCTATTCAGTTGCGCACTTAACTGACTGAGGGTAACAGGTTCCAACTGCAAGCGTTGTTGCCAAGCTTGTCGCCATTCCAAGAAGGCCTGGGCATTGGTCTGATAGATATCATGGGGGTGTGAGTGGTTACTTACTTCGCCTGTTAGCATCCGAAATCCGAGGGTAAAGTCGATAGCACCTTGCTCCAGCACGGCCAGAAATTGCTCAATGAGTGGTTTGTCTTCACGGCCGGCTTGGTGCAAACCTAATTTACGCCCAAGCTCGCTCAGCCAATACGCTTCAATCAGTTGCGGTAAACGCTCAATGGTAGCGGTGGCAAGCGTAACAGCTTGGCGTTTATCGTTATCAATCAGCGGTAACAAGGCTTCAGCCAAGCGCGCCATATTCCAATGCAAAATACTAGGTTGCTGGTTATAGGCGTAGCGACCCTGTTGGTCAATAAAGCTAAATTTCTTATCTGCTTGGTAGGCTTCCATAAACGCACATGGGCCGTAATCGATGGTTTCACCGCTGACACTGGTGTTGTCGGTGTTCATCACGCCATGGATAAAACCAAGCCCCATCCATTGACTGATCAATTTAGCTTGGCGCTCAGCCACTGCTTCCAGCAATGCTAAGTAGCGGTTACCTGTGTCGCCTTTAGTAATACATTGGCTGCTGTCTTCGTCACCGTAGCTATCAAGCTCGGGGTAGTGTCGCTCAATCGCAAAATCGGCAAGGGCGGCCAACGTATCAAAGTCGCCACGTACCATGGCGTATTGCAAACTGCCCACGCGTAGATGGCTGCTCGCCACACGGGTAAGAATAGCGCCGGGCTCTGGCGATTCACGGCTCACCGATTCGCCAGTGGCAACGGCGGCTAACGCCCGTGTAGTTGGCACTTGCATGCGATGCATGAACTCACTGACTAAATACTCGCGTAGCACTGGGCCTAACGGCGAGCGACCATCGCCTGAGCGCGAATAGGGGGTGCGGCCACTGCCTTTAAGCTGCAGGTCGTAAACTTGACCTTGCTGGTCGTGCAGCTCAGCTAGTAGATGTGCACGTCCATCACCTAATTGCGGGTTAAAGTGGCCGAACTGATGCCCGGCATAGGCTTGGGCAACACTTTCACACCAGTCGGGTAGCTGGTTGCCGCTAAACAAGCCAAGGCCTGCGTCGGTGAGCCAGTAACTTTCTGGTAGCTGTAGTTCGCTGGCAAGCGTTTGATTAAACGCAACCCACTGAGGGTTGCTAACATGGCTAGGTGCGCTCGGCTGATAACACAGCCGAGGCAAGTTGAGGTATGAATGACTATAATGCGTGGCCGATTGCGACATTATTTCTTGGTATTCAAACGAATACGCGGCTTACCTTTTTGCGGTAAGTTTTTCAGCTCTTCTTTGGTCTCAAGCCCGCTACGCAAACGGTGCGAATCGGGGTCGTAGTTGTCATACAGCTCGTCTTTGACAGTCTTAGCCCATACAGGTACACCAACAAAGTAACCTGCGCGCCCAATCGCGTGAGCTGCGACCGGTGCGGTCATAAAAATAAACAAGATGATCGCGATAGCTTTTGCCAATACCGTCAATGACATGAAGTGCGCTGACACAGCGACCATCATTAACATAATGCCCAAGGCACCGGCTTTGGTTGATGCGTGCATGCGGGTGTATAGATCTGGCAAGCGCAGAATGCCCACCGCAGCCAATAACACAAACCCAGCGCTGGTTAGCATAAAAATACTAATAATAATCTCAGTCATCGCGCGGACCTCCACGTTCTAAGAAGCGGGCAAAGCCGATAGCGGCAAGAAATGCTATCAGTGCGACCACAATCGAGACATCGATAAAGCTCGACGTGTTGTGATTAATCGCGTAGACGCCAATCAAAGACACCAATATAGATGGAATAAGCTCCAAGGCCACTACGCGGTCAGGCAAAGTAGGACCTATCAGCAAACGAATAAAAGTTAAAAACAACGCTAATAATAAAATAGCGTAGGTAATGGTAATTACGATTTCCACACAACCTCCACTGCTAACGCAAAAGCTTGAGCACTTTGCGCTCTAATTTCTTTAAGCTGGTTCTCAATTCATCTTCGTCGTCCAGGAACATCGCGTGAATATAAAGTACGCGACGGTCGTCAGATACGTCCAAGCTCAAAGTACCAGGGGTGAGCGAAATGAAGTTCGCCACTAGGGTAATTTCTACTTCTGTTTCGGCGTCTAATTCGTAAGCAATCACGCCCGGCTTCATGTGCCAAACTGGGGTAATAATATCGAACGCAACGGTGAGGTTGGCTTGAATGAGTTCTTTAATGAAGAACACAGAAAAACCGAACAGTTTAGGTAAGCGTTTGGTGTAACCACGCAGTACTGGAACCTGGCGCTGCATCACGCCAAGTACTAGGTAGCCAATAAAGAAACCAAAAAGCAGGTTCATGCCACCGATGTTGCCAGTCAAGATGACCCACATTAGCGCCAGTAACAGGTTCCATACAAATGCAATCATGGACGACCTCCTAATACCGCTTCAATGTAACGTGACGGGTCAAGCAACTGAGTCGCTGAGAATTCAGCTATTGCGTAAATGGGCTGGCCATTGAGGCCGATATACAGCGTACAAATGCCCAGTGCAATCACAGGTGCGTACATCAGCATGAGCGAGCCTGATGTGCGACCACGCTCCAGTGACGCGCCATCGGTGCTATCTGGCAGCTTTTTCCAAAACGCCTCAGCCCAAATCTTGATCATCGAGTACATGGTCAACATACCCACCAGTAACGCGATACCTGTCACCACCCAAGCTTCTGCTTCTACACCAGCACGAATGATGATGAACTTAGCAAAGAAGCCTGAAAGTGGCGGAATACCTGCAAGTGACAATGCCGGAATCAAGAACAGAATGCTTAAAAACGGCTTTGATTTATACAGCCCACCGAGCTTTTTCAAGTCGTAAGTACCGAGTAATCGATGCGCGATACCACTAATCAAGAACAAGTTCGTCTTCACAATAATGTGGTGCATGATATAGAACACACCACCAATCAGCGCGAGCGGCGTGAATAACGCTAAGCCGAGCAGCATGTAGCCTATCTGGCTGACAATGTGGAACGACAAAATACGCCGGAATTCAAACTGTGCCGCTGCACCTAATACCCCAGTCAACATGGTACCAGCCGCTATCCACAGCAGAATTTGGTGGGTAAATTCAGGGTTCTCGTTGAAGATTAACGTGAACACCCGGAACAACGCGTAGACACCCACTTTGGTGAGTAGGCCAGCAAATAATGCAGATACCGCGACTGGACCTGTGTGATAAGACGCAGGTAGCCAGAAAAATAACGGGAATGCCGCCGCTTTAATACCGAAGGCGACTAAGAACATCACGGCGATAACATCGACCAAGCCATCATTTTCGGTGCTGCCGAGCTTGACCGCAATATCCGCCATATTCAAGCTGCCGACGACACCGTAAGTTAAGCCGATAGCACTTAAGAATATCGCAGATGAAAGCAAGTTCAGCGTCACATACTTGACCGCACCTTCCATTTGCGCGCGCTCGCCACCAAGAATTAACAGCGCGAATGACGCAATCAGCATGACTTCAAACCACACGTAGAGGTTGAAGATATCGCCAGTCAAAAATGAGCCTGCAACACCCGCTAATAGCAAATGCATTAACGGGTAATAGCCAAACTTTTCATGCGCAGGCGACGCTGAAGCCAATGAATAGATAGCAATCGCCAGTGCCATCATGCCGGTCAAAACCACCATGATAGCCGCTAACATGTCGGCCACTAAAGTAATGCCGTAAGGCGCCTCCCAGTTGCCCATGTACATCACTACATGGCCTTGTTGATAGACACTGATTAACAGCCAAATACTAGCCGCTAATAGGGCACTGCTGCCGACAATCGATAGAATGCGCTGCGCCAAGTTGCTGCGCCACAAAGCGACACACAGAGTACCCGTGAGCAGCGGAATAACGATAGGTAATGCAACTTCTAAACTCACGTGTCGGTATCCTTCATCTGGTCAAGATTATCGGTATGCAAAATGTTGTATGCGCGGTGGATAAGCACCACGGCGAAGGCAAGTACACCAAATGCAATTACGATAGCGGTCAAAATCAATGCTTGCGGTAGCGGGTCAGCGATGGGGCCGTCAGGCATAAGCGCACCTTCTGCAATCAGCGGTGGTGCACCTGGCGTCAGGCCTGCTGATGTGAATATCAGCAGATTCGCTGCATTCGACAGTAGCATCAAGCCGATAACGAGCTTAACGATACTGCGTCGGAGCATCATATAAATAGCTGCAGCATATAAAAGGCCTACAGCGATGGCCAAAAGGGGTTCCATTCTCTCTCCTTGGTTAGTGCTCTTCTGTTTCAGTCAGTGCAATAAGCATCAGCATGACTGAACCAAAGACAGTGAAGTAAACACCGATATCAAAAATCAGTGGCGTATTCATTTTCAGGTAGCCGCCGCCCGGTAGCGGAATGTCCCACCACTGTGCGGTGAGTAGTGGTTCACCTGCTAATAGCGCAGGGAAGATAGACACCATACCGAAAATCAGCCCGACACCAATCAGGTTGCGTGGGTCAACCCGCATCAGATCGCGGGTGACCGTGGCACCGAAGGTGAACAGGTAAAGTGCAAATGCACCTGAAGCGACGAGCCCAGCGATAAAGCCGCCGCCAGGTTCATCATGCCCGCGCAGGAGCAAAAATATTGAAAATACCAGCTGCAGCGGCACCAAATAACGTGCCGCGACATGCAAAATGAGCGTACCAGGTTTCATCATTGCTTAGGCGCTCCTTTCTTTGGATCAGAGGTGTTTGTATCTTGAGTGTCCGACTCAGGATCATCTGACCCACCGCGTGGTTCATTCATATCAGGGTTAATGTCTTGTTGGTGCGCCTGACTTTCTTCACTGTAGTCATGCACCCCGTCATGCTGAGCATTCTTCTTGATCATTTTGGGGTTGCTGTTCGCCACGTCGGCGCGCGCTTTGCCTTCTTGCTTGGCAGCGGCATCGACCTCTGGGTCGTGCTCAATATCGGGCACCGCATCAACAATGTTTTGCTCCTCCAGCATGCGCTGGTGAATCTCTTCAAGGGAATGCACGATGTCTTTTTCTGGCACTCGTTTCGGCGGTAAAATTAACGTACCGGCATAGTGGTTCGAGCCTGGTGCAGTCTTCGGATTGAATTTAATCATCGCGTAGACACCCATAGCTGCCAGTGCAAGTACAAAGATTTCGCCGAGGGTATCAAGTGCCCGGTAGTCAACCAGAATGACGTTTACAATATTACGACCGTGGGCTTCAGGCACCGAGTTCGCAATCATGAAGTCTGAAATTGGGGTGAAGTCCTGAACTTCTATCGTCACCATAATCAGTAAGGTCATCAGGCCGCCAGTCAGGATAGCCACAAATGCGTCACTGATGCGGTCGGACGTGGACGAGATATTGGCAAATGATGGCAAGCGGAAAAGCACTAATACCAGCAAAATGACCGTCAAGGTTTCCACCAGGATTTGAGTAATACCAAGGTCTGGCGCTGAGAATAAAATGAAGATCATTGCCACCGAGAAGCCGACAGCTCCCATGTAGGCTACGGCACCTAAGCGTGAGTGAGTTAACACTGCAGCGGCGGCGCCGGCGACCAGCATCGCGACGGCGAACACTTCGTAGAACGATACGTTTAGGTCGAAGTTCCAGTGCACCTGATAGCGGGCGAATAAGGTGTAACCGGTAATCGCGATAAAGCTCAAAATGATCAGGCGCAGATAGTTACGCATCGAGCCATTTTGTAACAGACGCGTTTGCCATTCCGCAGTAAATACCAACCCGTCCATGAACTTGAAATAGCCGCTCTCAGGGCCACGCGCAATCACTGGGTCAAGCTTACGCAACTGGGTGTAAACTTTGTCCCAGTTTTTAAATAATAAGAAGCCCAATGCAATGCTGACCAAAGAAATAATCAGTGCGGCGTTAATGCCATGCCAAAGAGCCAAATAGCCTTCAATCTCGCCACCAGCAACCGCATAGGTCGCTGGCAGGGTGAAGTAGCTGCCTGCTAAACCGGGTAACAACCCAGCCAATAACGACAGCACGACCAAGATGACAGGGCCTATTAGCATGCCGGTTGGCGCTTCGTGAATGTCATCGGCGTTCTTAGCGGCTTTAAATTCACCAAAAAACGGGCGAATAGCGACCAGACCAGCGACACACACAACAAAAATCGACGACAGTACTACCATGCCCAAAATGACGACATTGAACATGTTCTCAAGTACCGACTCGAGCAGAAGTTCTTTGGCCACAAAGCCGAACAATGGGGGAATACCCGCCAATGACAACGCTGCGATGATGGTACAAGTAGCGGTCACCGGAAGTTTTTTACGCAGGCCGCCTAGTTCGCGCACATCACGTGTGCCTGCCTCATGGTCGACAGAGCCTGCCAGCATGAACAGCGCGCCCTTGTACAGCGAGTGCGCAAGTAAATAGGCGGCAAAGCCGATCATGGCTAACTCGGTGCCAATGCCGAGCAGCAAGGTTAAAGTACCCAGAGCCATTAAGGTCGAATAGGCGAGTAACTTTTTCAGGTCCGTATTGCGCAGAGCTAAGAATGCGCCAGTCAGCATGGTAAAGGCACCCACGCTGGTCAATACAGTCACCCACAACTCGGTACTGCCCAGTTCAGGCTGTAACCGCGCAAGCAGATAAATACCTGCTTTCACCATCGTCGCCGAGTGCAAATAGGCACTCACCGGTGTCGGTGCAGCCATGGCATTGGGCAACCAAAAATGGAATGGGAATTGGGCTGACTTGGTGAATGCGCCAAGCAGCAAACACACCATCATGCCGGTGTACCAAGGGTGCTCGGTAAGGACCTCTGAGCTATTGAAAATTTCCTGGAGTGAGTAACTACCGCCTACTGTGGCTAACATAATCAAGCCAGCGAGCAGGGCCAGACCGCCACCAACGGTGACTATCAAACCTTGCAAAGCCGCTTTACGTGCATCCGCACTTTGGTGATTAAACCCGATCAGCATATAAGAGGTGATACTGGTTAATTCCCAAAATACGAACAGAGTAATCAGGTTATCTGCCAGCACCAGGCCCAGCATCGAGGCCATGAACGACAGCAAAATGACTAAAAAGCGATTTAGGTTTTCATGCCCTTTCAGGTACGCGCCTGCGTACAGCACAATAAATGTACCGATACCGCAAATCAGTAGTGCAAACAGCAACGAGAGGCCGTCTAACACCATGTCAAAGGAAATGCCCAGGCCGGGAATCCACTGATAGGCATGAACAATGGTTTCGCCACTTGCTACCGCAGGAATATGGCTTGCGAACCATAGGGTTAAAGTAGCAGGCACGAGAGCCAGCAGGGTGCTGGTGCGCCCCTGTAATTTTGGATATAGCCACGGCGTCAAGGCAGCGGCAATGAATATGACCAGTACGGCTAATTGCATGATGAGTCCTAGTCCCAGTTAAAGCTAAAGCGCAAATTCGAATGAAAACGACAGCTTCAATCACATAAGGTTATTAACTTACCACAGAAAAAAAATCTTGGTAAAGACAATGTGAAGATGATGATGCCCCGCCAATGCTACAAATATGTGTATAATGCCCCGCTAATTTTAGTTCAAATTCGTCCCTTTGAGAGCAAAATCATGACAGGTTGGTTGATTATCGCGGGTGTTGTGTTGGTTATACTGTATTTAGTCCTTTTTGGATCTAATGCAATCGCCGCTTTTAGTGTTAATAATCAAGGCATTAAAGTTAAAAAGGGGTCTTTCTCCCCGGCCTTTCTAAATGAAGCGGAACGGGTGTTAAAAGGTGCCAAAGGCGTGGTTAAAGTCGAGCCTGAGCACAACTACATGGTGCTGAAATTCCATGGTCAATTTAGTGACCAGCAACGCCAGGCCTTGACCAATATTTTTCCACAGGAAAATTATCGGTCCGTTTGCTCAGCTTTTAAGCAGTTCCGCTAAAATAAACTTCGGTACATACGTTCGGCGTAATCGTCGGTCATGCCTGCGATGTAATCGCACAGGGCGCGATCGGCGCCAATTTGACCTTCTTTATCGAATGCCTGTTGCCAACGCTCACGTGTGTTGCGTGGTAGTAAACGGGTTGGCTCTGTATGAAATGCAGCAAACAGGTCGAGCAGCATATGTTGGCTGCGATAGCGCAGTTGCTGAATTTCAGGTTGGTTAATCACGTATTCGAACACCACCGACTTTAAGCCGTTCAGTAGCTGGCGTTGGTGGTGCGGTAAGGTGGCATTAAAGCGCAGCTGTGGTTCGCTTGCTACGGGCAAGGTTTCGCTGACTTGCACGCTGGTGACAAAAATATTCACTAATGCGCCAATCGCATTCTTGCGCTGGTGATGACTGGACGAAAACAGTTGCTGTTGCAGCTTATGCATCAAGCTGCCAAGGGAATCGTCTAAATTATCAATAAGCTGGCCCATGTGCTGTTGCCATTGCTGGGCATTCAAGGTGCCAGTGACGACGGCGTCTTCCAAGTCATGCACGCCGTAGGCAATGTCATCGGCCAACTCCATCAGCGACGCATCGAATGACTTATACAGCGAACGCTGCCATGGGCTACTTGCAAGCGGTTCCACTTGTTGAAAGGCGCTGCGGTCATTGTCACTCAATGGTGCCAAGACCCAATCTAAAATATCGCTGTCGGCCTGAAAGATGGCTTTGGCTGGCTTCCAGCGACTCAGTGCCCCTGGCTTACTGTCATCTTGAGGTTGGGGCAGGTCAGGCATCAGTACTGGATACTTGAGCAACCCAAGTAACGTGCGTCGAGTCAAATCCATGCCGTGGGCTTCATGGTAGGCTTCAAGGCGACCGACAATACGTAATGTTTGACCATTACCTTCAAAGCCCCCTGATGCCAGCATTTTAAAATTCAACGCAGTTTCGCCGCCGTGCCCAAACGGTGGGTGGCCAATGTCATGGGCAAGGCATAGTGCTTCCATCAAGTTTTCGTCGGGCAATAGGGTGCGCTCGAATTCACTGCCACTGTGGTGCAAGTGGTTAATCAGCGAAGCACCAATTTGTGCTGCTTCCAGTGAATGGGTCAGCCGAGTGCGATAAAAATCATTTTCGCCCACGTTCATAATTTGAGTCTTTGACTGCAAACGGCGAAACGCGGCGGAATGCAGGACGCGGGCACGGTCTCTTTGCCAAGCGGTGCGCATGTCGCCAGGGCGTTGTTGGTTGGGTCCTGAGCGGCGTTGCTGCCAATCTGCTAACGACAAAGACTGCATGGAAAGGCTCCGTAAATGTTTGCTTTTATACATCAGCTAGGCTAATTCTAGTCCCTAATGAGCATCTCAAATTCTGTGGTCATATGCGGCAATCTGTGCGTCGACTGCACCGTGGATTAGGTAAATCATTTTAGCAAAAGGAAACGCATGGACCACCCTCAGGCTGCCAGCTTTCGTGGCTGGCAAAAGCAGTGTAGCTGGCTTGGCTACAATAGTGTACTGGTTTTAGTTTGGCTGGTGCTTTGGAAGCTCGCTAGTTTAATGGAGTACGCTCCGGGTGTCAGTATCTGGTATCCACCCGCAGCATTGTCACTAGCTGCGTTTATAGTGCTAGGAGCGCGAGCATGGCCGGCCATCATATTTGTTCTTTGCCTTACCTCGTGGTGGGTAGTAACGGCTAATGACAGTGACTCAACGATGAGTCTGATTGGTATAAGTGCTTTCTTTTATACGCTCTCTCATGGTGGCAGTTACTTCATTGGCGCTTTGGCTGCGCGTTGGATCATTGCGAAGCGTCAATATCGTGCAGTGCATGTGACGCTCGCTTGGTTGCTGTTAATCGCTGTTTTGAGTGCTTTAATGAGCGCTAGTATCGGAACACTAACGGTATGGACTAAGCAATATATTACCTCGAGTGAGGTTCTAAACGTATTATTGACATGGTGGTTTGGCGACGCCGTGGCGGTCGTTATTTTAACGCCTTTATTTATTGCATTGCTGGGTAAACGTTACTCCCAGGTGCAGCAAATATTAGATTATTTGCATTTTGGCTCTGATGGTCGTGCACTCGCGAGTTACATCGTGAAACTGACACTGCTGATTGCAGTGTTTGCATGTAGTCTGTTGCTATCAAATCGTTTAAGTCACAACGGGACTGAGGCATACATGGGTTTTGCAGCAATGTTAATATTGCTGCCACAGTTGTGGCTTGCGTTAACAGAACCTCCTTTGCGTACCGCGATGTCACTCGCGCTGCTATTTTTATGTGTTGCTATCGCTGTCAGTTTATTTGACCTGCGCAATATAATGCTGGTCATGCAAATCGCGCTACTCACGATTGCGGCAATTACTTGGTTAGTGATGTTAATTCCAATGCTGGCGAGTGATAACCGTCATTTAAGCCACTTAGCAAATATTGATCAGTTGACTGGCGCATTGTTACGCCACGCTTTTATAGCCATTGCTAATAAATATCTGGACCAGCGTTACACGAATCAAGAACCGCGAGAATTAAGTTTATTAATGTTCGATATTGATAATTTTAAACAAGTTAACGATCAGCATGGGCATTCTTCAGGTGACCGCGCATTGCAGTTGGTTGCTACGCAAGTGTGTAACTCAGTTCGAGAGGATGATGTGTTCGGTCGCTTTGGCGGTGACGAGTTCTTGATTCTGCTAAATGGTACAAAAGATGACGGTTTGGAATTGAGTAAGCGGCTGCAGCAGCAGTTACAAATAAATGCTCAAGCTGAGCTCGATATAAAACTCAGCTTGAGCTTTGGAATTATCGAACTGAAAGCCAACGATACGATTCAAAGTGCTATCGATCACGCTGATGCGTTGTTATATAAAGCCAAGCGTGACGGCCGCGGACGCGCAGCGTTAGCTGGCACCGCAACCACCAAGGCGTTAAGTTGATAGCTTATTCACCCATATAACGCTCAAGTAAATTGTTCCAGTTGGGACTGGCACGCACATCCAGCAAGGTGCGATTAGTGGCCTCTAACATGTCGCTACCTTCCACCAAAGTGAAGGCATAGTTTTGCGCATTGAAGGTGTTGGGTAATAGCATCAGGTCAGCGTCGAAGCGCTGACGCAGCTGGTAGTTCAATAATGGCGCATCGTGAACCACTGCATCAACTTCCTGTGCGGCGAGTGCGTCGAGCGCCGCTTCAATGTTAGCGTAGGGGCGATAACTGATAAAACGCTGATCAAGGTATTCCGAGGTGAATGAGTTCGGAATCGTCGCTACCCGCACGCGGTCAAGGTCTGATGGCCCTTCAATACGGCTGGCGAGTTCATTCACTGTAAGTGAACTTGCAATTGATGCGGTAAAGCTTGAGATAATAATCACGCTGGTGAACATCCAGATCAGTGCCACCACACGACCGCCGGTGCTGCGTGGCGATTTATCACCATAGCCAACCGTTGTCATGGTCACCGCGGCCCACCAAAAGCCAGCGCCGATGCCTTTGACTTTATCCTGGCTAAATTCATCGGGGTTATGCTTGCGTTCAAACAGCCAAAGTGAAAAGCCAGATAACAGCAGGACTGCGCTTAAAGCTAGCATCACACTGGCAAACTCTTTGGTGACGAAACGTTGCGCCACCGCCCACCAGCCGGCACGGTCTTCCTGCCGCACGGCGATACCCAACCCCGCGCTATGAAAAGGTTGGGTGAAATCGAGCATACGTTCGCGCTCAGCGGTCACTGTTAATGGGCCAATACCAACGTCGAAATCTTGGTTGTACATGCCCTGTAGCAGGGCATCTAACTCGACCACTTGGTAGTCGAACGCCACATTTAGCTGACTCGCAACCTCTTCCCATAAAGCCACACTAATACCATCTAAGCTGCCGTCCGCGCGCTCAATGACAAAAGGTGCGCCAACGCGTACTGCCACATTCAGTGGTTCATTGGGGCGTTCGAATTCAACATCGTTTAAGGCGTAAGTTTGCGGAGCTAAAAGTAGTAAAAGCGTGGCGATACTGCACCACAAGCCAATAGTGCGCGTTGATTTACGGCTAAAAAAACCATGAGGTAAGCAAAATGACATAGCAAGTCCTTAGCGTGGCGTTTCATCATAAAATATGAGCTACGTTAAGGATAACAAAGGATTAATATATGTCACGCAGGTAACGACCCTGGTTAGTTAACACCTGCATCGTGGTGCTACCAACAAGGTCATGCAAAGCCAGGTCAACACTTTGGCCAAGCCCTTGCGCATTGCCACAGACGTAAATATAACCACCCTGAAGTAAATACTGGCGTAACAGATCAGCATGTTGATGCAGCACATCTTGGGCGTAGCGCAGTGGTCCCTGTGAAGCTGACCACACGCGGTCGAGGCGCTGCAACGTACCGTCGCGTTGCCAATTCAACAACTCGCTATCGCATGGACGATCATAGGTAGCAGAGCGTTCGCCATAAATACACCACGTTGGCGCCCGGTGAGTTGCAGCAATTTGAGCGCGCCAGCATAACGCACTGCGTACGCCTGCAAGTCCGCTGCCTGCACCAATCACAATCAGCGGCACTTGTGCATTAACCCGGCTCCAATCAACCCCACGTCGAGGGATCACTTTGACTTCGCTGGCGGCGTCTAAGCGCTCGGTCAGGTAAAAAGACCCCAAGCCTGGGGTGCCGTCACTGCGCATTTGCTGACGTACAATTAGGTCGACTTGGGTGCTGGCATTGGTCTCGCCGCTAGGTATGCTATGCGGCGCGTTGGCAACACTATAACTGCGCCGCTCCGTGGCATTAATTTGAATATCCACGATGTCACCTGCCTGAACCGCGTGCAACGGTGCCTGCAGCTGCAGGCTGACCAAGCACAAGGCTGGGTTGGGGCTGCCCGGGTTTAGCACTTCGCGGTGTCCTAAGCGCGCCGTTAGTGTGTTGCTCTGCGACGATGTTGGCTGCACGTCAAAGTGCTGGGATAGCTGCTGTTGCCAGCGGCTTAAGTCTTTGGGCGCAAGCTTATCGACCTGCACTTGCGGCCACAAAGGGCGCATCCCGACACGTGAAAATTCAGCCTCAAGATAGTCACCAAAGGCACAGAAATGGGTGTAACTACGGTCGCCCAAGGCAAGCACAGCGAAACTGCTGTCATGCGCAGCCAGCGCTTGGTGAGCGGTGTGTTTTAAGCGCTGCACGAAGCGGCGAGCACTGTCTGGTGGCTCACCCGCGCCATACGTGCTGGCAATCACCAGTACACGCTGGTAATGCACCAAGGTATCAACGTCCATGGCCGACATGCACGCGAGCTCAGTATGACCCGCGTCGGGCGCAGCGGCAGCGAGCTGTTGATACAGCTGCTCCGCGACTTGCTGCGCCTGACCCGATTGGCTCGCATAGAGCACTAAGGTACTGGCTGGCGTGTTCGCCGTTAGGGTATCTGCTTTGGGCATCTTAGGTTGGCTCTGACGATAAAAATACACCGAGCTAAGTAACCAAAGCCAAGTGAGTACCCCAGCGACGGTCATTTCCATATTAGCCACCCAATACTTCCAGTGTTACCACATAGCTGCCTTGGCGACTGGTGGCCGGGGCTTTTGCCTGCTCGTCTTGGTAGCGTGCTTCTAACCAGTACTTGCCAGCTTGCTCTAGATTAAAGCGCATTTCGCCTTCGGCATTGGTGGTCACTTCAATCGCGTCTTGCTGGTCACGGTACTTCATGCCATCGCGTAATAAGGTGACCGTCGCGCCAGCCGCTGGTTCGCCGTCAATCAACAGCTGAAATACCAAGTCTTCTTGCGTATACAAGTCGTTCGGATGAGTTAGGTAGCGCATCTCTAAGCCCTGCGCGGTCGGCTCAATCACGTCAAAGTCAGGCTGACCATTGGTCATAAAGGTTTCGATACGGCGCGATACTTGGCTAATTTGCAGGTTGTCAGCATCGGCAGGTATGGCCTGCTCAAGCTCGGCATCGTTGAAGCTTTGGCCGCGGCCAGGAAACATGCCGCGGCTACCGTCAGGGTTGGTCCAACGCGCACTCAAACCTGCTGAGGCAGAGGCCACACGATAGGTACCCGGCGCCGCTAACGTAAGGTCAAAGGTGGTGCGAAAACGGCCGCTATGCACATTTTCCAAAGCTAAGTCATTGCCTTCGGCATCATAGGCACTTAAGCCAGCGGCATTAAAAGCGCGGTAGTCACTCACAAAAATGTCATTCGAAATTGCGGCGTCTAGGGTGATCATTGGGCTGTCACCAGCGACTACAGTCGTTTGTGGCACTATCCAAGCGCGGTGGGCGTGCGCCGGTAACGTCATCGCAAGCATTAGTGCGCTGGCTAGGGTGGCTTGGGTTACGCGGGTAGGTAATCGCATCATCATAGAAATCCTTATGGTTAACAAAGAAAGCGTTGGGTTATTGATTGATAATCAAGGCAACCTGACCAAGTTCGCTGCTGCCTTGTGCATGTTGCTGTTGGCTTTGAATACTACCGTCAGCGCTTACACTGAATGGAATTTGGATATGCTCACGACCGCCGAGCTCGCGTGCGGCTTCGACGTGGACGATATATTCACCCGCGCTTAAATTATCTGGTAAAGCAACACGGTGTTTGCCGACCGGCCGCGTGGCGCCGCTGACACCATCGACTGGCATGTAAAGGGTGCGGCCACTGCGACGCCACCATTGGCGCATGTCGGGTAACCACTTTTCGCCCTCGGCGTCGGGCATGGCGACGTCATACCACACTGCTACATCAGCAACTCGTTGCTGGCGCGGGTCACTGACCCAAATCGCAACGTAGGGGCGATGGTAGGCTGCGACTTGCAGGCGCGGCACTTCGACTTCCAGTTCGGCGGCGATTGCTTGATTCGGCAGTACGGCGGTGTATCCAAGGACGCATAATGCGCCAGCGGCAACTATATATTTCATCGGCGGTCTCCTTTCAAAGTCGATGCAGCAATACGATAAGTAGCGGAATTAACAGGCCTAAGGTAGTGATTGCCCAGGTGGTAGGCCGCTGGCGTTGTTGGCGTATCAACAGCCACAAACCGGTGATTGCGAACACCACGCAGGCAAGCGCGATAAAATCAATAAACAGCGACCATGCAGCACCAGTGTTACGACCTTTATGTAAGTCGTTGAGGTAGGCCACCGCACCGCGATGGGTGCGCTCATACAGCAGCTCACCCATATCAGCGTCAAGCACCAACCAGGCATCGCCGCCCGGTCTTGGCAAGCTGATATACAGCTCAGATGCGCTCCATTGCGCTGCCTCTAGTTGCTGGCGCTGGATACGTTCAGAAGTCTGCTGTTGAACCCAGTTCGCAAGGGCTGGCGGCCAATCCGGTGGTGTTGGTGTCGTAGCGTGTTGGGCTAACAGCTGCTCTAAGGCTTCAAGTTGTGGCGCGGGAATTTCGAGCTCGACGGTGACCGTCGTCGCGGCGCTTTCAATACTCGCGGCATGATTTAAGGTGAAGCCAGTGATCGCAAACAATAATAAACCCGCCAGACAAATAGCTGAGCTTACCCAATGCCATTGGCGCACAGAGCCAAGGCTGACAGTATTCATGCGAAAAGCGCTAGAACGGCGGCGTTTAGTTTCAAGGGACACAGCAGATACAACATTAAAAATTTAATTCAACGTGGCTAAATAACAATGAGAATAACTATCATTAACAACCTGTTTTTTACTTCGTCGCTTACTTTTCCTGTTTTCCCTTTGCAGGTAGACTCCCTGCTGGTAAGTCATTACTTGCTGGCAATCAAGCCAGATACATGCTTTATTGCCAAATTGAAGCTAACAGCACGGAGCGAGTGAAAAGGTCGTTATGGCGCAACTAAACCGAATTATTATGCTGCACACCCATTTACCAGGTGTGGTGGAGCTGGATGTCACCGGCCACACCAATATTTGTGGTACCAACGCCTCAGGCAAAACTACCTTGCAACGCCTTGTGCCCGTATTTTACGGCGAGCAACCGAATCGGGTGGTGCCAAAAACCCGCGACCGCTTTGATGTGTTTTATTTACCGTTTCAAAATTCGTATCTTATTTATGAGTATGAGTCAGCCCAGGGCACTAAGCATGTGGTGCTGACTAAGCGCGCCGACGGTGTGGATTACCGCTTTGTCGATGCCGCATATCAAAGTGACTGGTACGTGCAGGACAGTCCCGACGGTTTGCAGGTTTTAAGTTACACGGCGTGGGCTCAGCGCTTGCGTGAACAAGGTATTGCCACGTCGCATAAGATCAGTGCCACCAGCGAATACCGTGCAATTATTCAGAACGACTTAGCGGCGTTAAAGGCGCAGCGCAAAGACATGATGCGCCTGCGTCCGTTAGCAGCGCGTTTTGGGCTCGTGGGTGGTACTGAGCGGTTACGCCATATTGAAAAACTGGTCAGTGCGGTGCATGCCAAAGAAGGCAAAATGGACACCTTGAAGAGCATGCTCGCCACCATCTTAGAAGAAGATGGGTATCAGCGCCCGGAGCTCAGCTTTAAGCCGCTTAAGATTCGCGCCTGGATTAAAGAAATGCGCCAATTTATGGGCATTGACGAATTGCAGCAGCAATATCAAACCATTGAGCAATACATGGCGGAAACCGCCAGTACACAGGCTTTGCTGTGGCAACTTAAGCCAGTGTTAGACAGTGAACGCCAGCAATTACGTATTCGTGCTGCAGACGCGGAAGCTGAACTTACCACCTTACGCCAGCAGCGAGAGCACAACGAACACGATTACGAACAGCAGCGTGGGCAGCTCAGTGATCAGTTAGCGCAAACCCGCAGCCAGGTGCAGCAATGGGAGCGCGATTTAGACCAAGCCGAGAACCGACGCCAGCACTATATTGATAACGACATAGAGCAGCTTGAGGACGATGTTAAGTCACTGTCTTTATGGCAGCAGCAGGTCGATGAGAAAGCCCGTCACTTAGCCCTGATGCGTGAGCAATACGACGGTATTGAAGAGAAAATCGGCCAGCGCATCGCTGCGCGCAAGTTAGCACTGAGCGAGAACCTTGAGCGTTTGCGGCGTAAAAATGAGGCCGCATCTGATGCGGTGGTGGCCGAGCAGCATGAATTAACCACCCGTCATCGCAGTCAAATTGAGCGCGCACAAGCGGACTACCAAGCGGCCCGTGAAGCGATGCAACAGCAAGGCCAGCAGCGTATGCAGGCGCTGCTGAATGAGCAAGCAACATTGCAGGCGAAGTTAGGTGTACTGCCGTTGAGCGACAGCGAGCATGCGCAAGTGGAGGAGGCCGATGCGCGCATTGAGGCACAGTTTTCAGAGTTGGAACTTGCGCATACGCGGGCTGCCGAGGCTGAGCGCGCAAGTGCCCACGCCAAGCGCCTGCGTACTGAGTGTGACCAACAACTGGTGCGAGCGCGCGCACAGTACCACCAAGCCAAACAGCAACAACAGGTTTTGCAAACCCAATTAAGCCCGGAGCATGGTTCGTTACGTCAATATTTACGGGATAACCATCCAGGCTGGCAGCATAGTCTGGGTAAGCTATTGGCGCAGCCGTTGTTGGAGCGCACCGACTTACACCCGCAATCATCAGCACATGAGTTAGGGCTACAAGGTTTGAGCCTGGATTTAGGTGCCATTGCACAGCCTGAATACGCCATGGCAGAGAGCGATATTGAAGCGCGCTTAGCCAGTGCAGAACAAGAAACCGTATCCGCGGCACAGCGTTTAGAGCAGTTAGAGTCGGAGCTTGAAAAAGCGACTCAAGTCGTACAAGCGAGCGACCACCAGTTGCAGCAAGCACAGCAGCAACGCCAGCGCGCGCAGCACGACTTGGATTATGCCAAAGAAGCTAAAAAACGCTTACAAACCGCGCATACTCAGCTAATCAAGCAACGCCAGCAAGATAGTCGCCAGCGTTTAGCCGAGATCGAGCATCAGATAAGCCAGCTGCGTGACCAGCTGAGTCAACAACTTGAGAATTTACGCCACGAAAGCAAGGCATTAGAGCTGGAGCTTGAGGCCGATTATCAAGAGCAACAGGACAAGCTGCAAAGCGACCTGGCGTTGTATCGACGCCAGGTCGATGAGTTACGTGCGGACAATGCGAAGCAAATTCGCGAACTTGAGAAGCAAGTGAACCAAGAGCTTGCCGCCGCTGGTGTCGACGCCGAGGGCTTGCAAGCGTTGAAGCGGGAAATTGCTGATCTACAACAACGTATTGTGGTCACCAAAGAGCGTCAAGGTTTACTACTTGAGTATCAGGACTTTATGCAGGCGACTTGGGCGCGACAACGCCCGCTGTGGCTGGAGCAATTGCAACATGGTCAACAGCAGATTGAGACCGTTGAAGCACAGCTCATTAGCCTGAAAGCCACCCGCGATACGAGTCGTGAGCAGTTGCGTGGGGAAGAAAAAGCGCTGCAACAGACGCGCCAGCAATTGCAGCAATTTAGCGATAGCTTAGAACAACAGTTGAAGCGCTTTAACGATCTGCTGGCGAGTCAGGATTATAGTCAACCGGATAGCGCTGCGGGCAATCTTGAAGAGAATGCCCAGTTTGGTGATACCGCTGAGCGTATCGAGCGGTTAACCGCAGCCCTCAATCAATTGCAACAGAGCATGCGTAAGCTCAAAGAGTTATGCGAGCGTTTCAGCGCCCAATTGCGGCGCAATGCCAACGAGGGATTTGAGCAACTGATTGAGCGCGAATATGCCACGCTAGGTGAACACCCTCGCCAATTAGATGAGGCGAAGGTATTAGGTAGTTTATTGCAGATCCTTACTTCGCAGCGTGGGCAGATAGTCGAGCAAGGCCGCAATATTGGTGGTGGCTTACAAAGCTTTTTTAAGGTGTTTGACGATGTGAACCGCAAGGTCAGTCAGTACAGTCGGCGCCTGACGGAAGTTGTCGGTGATGAGCTGAACCTTGAGGGAATTCAACGTTCTGAGGTGGTGATTTCCTCCACCGTCGACGAACTGGGTTTCTGGCAGCCACTGAAGCAGCTCAGCCAGCTGTATCAGCAGTGGGTAGAGTCGGGTGAACTGATGCCTTCTGAGGCATACTTAGACCGTCTTGCTGAGGTGGCTGATTTACTGCGCTCGGACCAAGAATACAGCTTTGAGTCACTGTTAAAGCTTGAGTTGCACTTAAATGAACGTGGGTCAGAACTTATTATTCGTAACGATCGGCAGCTACTTGAGTCGTCCAGTCATGGCATGGCGTACCTGATATTATGTAAGTTCTTGCTGGCATTTACGCGGTTGCTTCGCGGCGAGAGTAACGTGGTAGTGCATTGGCCGATTGATGAGATTGGCACCTTGGCTTACCACAATGTTGAGCGTTTGTTCCAAGCCTGTGATAGCAACCAAATCCAAGTCGTTGGTGCGTTTCCGAACCCTGAATCGGACGTGTTACTACTGTTCAGGCACCGCTATTTAATTGAACCTCACGCACAAAAACCGGGTAAAGGGCAGTTGAAGCGTATTCAGCCGCGAGTGTCGGCGTTAAGTGCAAAACTGGCGCAGAAAATTGCTGCGACAGCGACAGAGGAGGCATCATGAGCCACGTTCACGGGCCATTGGTAGAGGCCTTATTACAAGGTGATTTCATTTGCGCCATCAGCGACGAAGAAAATTATCGCCGGCTGCAGCAAGAGGATTGCCAACAAGCGATTGACCAGTATCTCAAACCCCTCAATCGGCGCTTGGCCCAAAGCCAGGACGGTGCAGTGTTTTACCTGGCTTATATCGAGTTTGATGAGCAAGCGCGGGCCCAACTGAGTCAGCAGTTACAGCATACCGTGCAATCGCTACTGCCGTTATTGGAATGGATGCAGTTAGTGCAAGAGGCGTTGGGGCGAGACGGTGCCTTGGGTGCGGGTGAGGCGATTAAACTGGCTGAGTTTGTACTAAAAACCGAAGACAACCCCAGTTTGCGTAGTCGCCTCAAACAACTGGCCAATGATCGCTTCTTTAACTCCCAGGCCGACTCGGTCGACGCGCAAGCCAAGCAAATTTTTAAGCGTTTACGCGAGCACGGCTATGTACGCCAACCACATACCGACCGTTTATATTTTGAAGTCACGGGTAAAATTGATTATTTAATTGAGTTAGTTCGGTTTATTCGCGACGAAGAAAACTTGCCGGTGAGTGAAGAGGCGATGCAGGAGTCACTGATTTAATGACGCAGCCGACTTTAGCCCACACCCATGCGATGCAAAGCTTAGGCATTGAACGCCTAAGCTTACTGGGCAAACATAGCCAAGTACTGATGGCGGCATACCTGCATGGCGAAATTGATGAAGCGCAGCTGAGTGAGCGTGCGCTGCGCCAATTGGTGCACGCCCATATTGTGTATCAACCGGACGACACCCGTGGCTTTATTTTACGCCCGAATGTCAGCGACTTAATTGCTAGTATGGTGGCTGATGAGAATCGCCGCCATGTGCATTCGGATGTGGCCGATAAGCTTGAAACGATTCGGGTCTGCGTGCTGACCTTGCGTGAAGCTCAGCGTCGTGGCGACGTCACCAAAGCAGACTTGCAGTTACAGCGCCTGACGGCCTTGGTGCATGATTTAGCGGGGCAGTTCGGAGAGGCGATTGATAGTTTATGGCATCGCTTAAACTCGAATTTTGGTTTTGTTAGTAGCTTGAGCGATAAAATTCGTGAAAACGAGCGCGCGCAAAAGCAAATTACGCGTTTACTCGATGGTTTGAATCTGGTCGATTTTGATATGTTGATCGAACTAGGTGAGGGCAATGTGCAGTTGCGCAAGCTCTTGGTCAGCCAATTGCAGCGTCAGCTAAGTGCCCACCATAGTAGCTTGCTGGAAGTGCAAAAGCGCTTGGTACAACTGATGGTGCGCTTCAGGGAGCAGCAAGCTCGCAGCGTGTTGATTGCGAATATGGCTGGCTTCTTACGTGAACATACCAATTTTGTGGTCGGTGACTATGCCTATCGTCACCAGGTGCCAGATTTAATCAACCAAGCTAAGCCGATTCGGCCCGCAGCAGCAATAAGCCTGGATAGCCACGTTGCCAGTGCGCTGGCAGCTGAACTGCTGGCTCATATACCGCGCCAGCAAAGCCACGACGTACTACCCAGTAGCCAAGAACAAGTGCAGGTTGATATCGACAGTCCACTCGTCGCGGCACGTGAGCAAGCTCTGAAAGCCGATGTGGAAGCTTTCATGTTGCATGTCATCGACAGCGGTCAAGCGGTCTCGGCGCTCGAATATTTGACCCAGCAACAACTCGATTGGGACCCAGAAGTCTGGTTGTTCCAAGTGCTCGGTGAATACCAAGGCTTACATAGCGAACAGCGTCGGTTATTTATGTTACAACGTGACGAGCACCCAATGCATCGCCATAACCAAGTCATGGTGATTGAAGACTTGCGCTTAAACTTTCATTTCGCTGCATGAGTTAGTATCCATGGAAGACTTAACACTGGCCCAGCGCAATCAGCTGCTGCGCATTAAACAAAAAATGGGTGAGAGTGAGTCTATCCTGGTTTCAGTTAATGACACGATGCGTTCGATTGTAGCTTGGGCGCAGCAAAATTATATAGACACAGACAACATGCATGTTGGGAAGCGTGTTAGGTGCACCAAGCAGTGGTTTCAACAAGTTGAGCGCGCGTTGGTGGCTTGCCACTTCCAAGCTTTAGTGAAAAGCGTCGACGGCGATAGGGTCGATAGCGCGCATCAGGGGGACACTGAGCATAAAGGTCGCAGTGATTCGCCGCGGCGGCAGCGTGTATTGTTAGCGACTCGCGATGGCGTGGGGCTGGGCATTCAATCGACGCGCGATGTGCCACAATGGTTGGTTGTTGATGAGGATTATCGCAACATTCAACTTGAAGCCTTCGATCACTTAATCATGGTGGAGAACCTGACAGTATTTTATCGCCTGCATGAACTGGCTATTACTTGGCCGCCGCGAGCGCTTATCGTGTATCGTGGAGATCGCTTTTATCACAGCGGCTTTAAACGCCTGCTGCATGTATGGAAAGCGACAGGTCGCACTAAATATGGCTTGGTCGATTTAGATGCGTTTTCAATAAAAATGCTGCAAAGGTATGATTTTGAATATGTTGCCGTACCGGCGTTAGAGCGCTTTAAAGCACTCAGTGCCGAGGCGCACCTTCCAGCCAAACAGTTTAATTTATTATTAAGTCTTCAGGCCGAAGCCGAATTAGGCGCTTATGTTGAGTGGATGAAACAAACACATCGAGGCCTGAAGCAAGAATGGATGCACTTTGAGCCCATGCGGTGGGTTAATATGCAGGACCAAGATTAAATTAAAAGGGGATACTAATGGCAGATAACGACTTAGATTTTAGTGCGCGGCTATCGCTGGCGCGGCCGTATCCGTCTGATGCCCCAGTTAAAGCTTTGAATGTTGCCGCGTTTGAGCGTGAGCTGGAAAGTGACCGTGGGCGGATTATTAATTCGGCCGCGGTGCGCCGTCTGCAGCAGAAAACCCAGGTGTTTCCCCTTGAGCGCAATGCGGCGGTGCGCAGTCGTCTAACCCACTCCCTTGAAGTACAACAAGTTGGTCGCTTTATTACCCGCACTTTGTTTGAGCTAATGCCCGCTGACACCTTAGGGCGTGCGGGTTTGGACGGGTATCAACGCGGCATTGAGTCGGCGGTCGAGATGGCGTGCTTGATGCACGATATTGGCAATCCACCATTTGGTCACTTTGGTGAAGCGGCGATATCGCGCTGGTTTGCGTCCCACGCGGCGGCTTTTCCTGGTTTTCAGCATGCGCACCCAGCTCGTGACGCATTGTTACGGGAACTGGCTCAGTTTGAGGGCAATGCACAGGGCATTCGTATCGTCACCAGCTTGCAGCGCTTAAACCTCACCTACATGCAAACCGCGGCAATCCTTAAGTATACCCGCGAAGCTACGGCGCCAACGCCACCACACGACCAAGCCTTAAGTTACTTGCATAAAAAGCCCGGTTATTACGTGTCAGAGGCACCTTACGTACATCGCTTATGGCAGCAACTTCAGATGCAGCCAGGCACGCGCTATCCGTTAGCCTATTTAATGGAAGCTGCGGATGATATTTCATATTGTTTGGCTGATATTGAAGACGGCGTGGATAAGGGTTTGCTGGACGTCGAGAAGTTATGCCAGCTGTTAACCAAGCAATTTAGCCTAAGTTACCCAAATGACCCTGAAGGCGAGCATTTTAATCAGCGCTCATTTGCCCAGATAATCGATAGCGCCTGGCGCCGCTATCAGCGCGAACCGATTAATAAAAACCATGAGTTCTTTGTCAGCCTGCGGGTACAACTGACCCATCCGCTGGTCACCCACGCGGCGCACGCTGTGGTAGACAATCTTGGCGCAGTGCAGGCAGGCACTTTGAACCGTGCATTGCTGGAGGACGATTCGCCCGCTCATGCATTGGTGCAGAGCTTAAAAACGGTGGCGCGGGAACATATATTTTGCGTGCCTGAGGTGCAAACCTTAGAGTTACAAGGCTATCGCATTATTACTGGGTTACTCGATTTCTACGCGCCTTTGCTGCACTTAGAAAAGGACCAGTTCAGTGCATTATTGGCAGGAGACCAGCGCCAAATGTTGTTGGAAAGTCGCTTACTGCAGCGGCTGGCGAATAAACACGTGGCGGCATACCAGAAGCTGGCAGAGCGTGAGCATGACGACCCCGTGTTATGGGAGCAGTACGCACGCTGCCGCCTGATTCAAGATATGGTAAGTGGCATGACCGACCAATTCGCATTGGACGAATTCCATACCTTGCGTGCCTAATACGTGTATCTAAATAGATACTCTAGGGCGCGGTGATTAAACGCTGTAACTCAACCTCAAACCAAGCATCAATCGCGTCCAAACTATCAATCAAACGATGGTCGTCGTTGACCAGATGCAAGGTGCAGTCTTGTTCACGTGCAAAGCGAATCGAATGCTCCACCGGGATGATGTCGTCATGCCAGCCATGGACTAAGGTCAGGTTTGCAATCTTCTGTGTCGGTGCTTGGTGCTCGTAGCCCGGCATATAAATCGCCGGTGCCAGTATAAATGCAGCCTGCACCGGCATCTGCTTGCACGCTTGCAAGGTGACATAACCGCCCATGCTGGAACCCACCAGCACTGTGCTTGCTAGGTCTTTGTCTTGTAGCACCTGTTGTAAGCGTGCGGCGCGTGTATCCGGGTCCATGGTATCCGAATAATCGATACTCTCTACATCGCAACCTAAGCGCTTGGCGGTGTCGGCCAAACGCTTGATTTTGGTGCCCCAGGGCCCACTTTCTTTACCGTGGGAAAAAATGATCTGCATCTTACGCATGCGCCTCGTCAATTTGGAATTTAGCAATCACGCCGTAAACCCTCGCCCAGTCGGGCGGCGATATAAGGCGTTGGTTTTAATTTCGTGAGCGGTCTTGATTAGGCTGCACACATGTGCAAGTATACTGTATATAAAAGGCTCTTCACTTATCCGTGTGGGTTGGGTGCCATAGGCAGCCCGCCATAATGGAACAGTATTGCCCGCTTAAATCCTTCCTTACTCCTGAATCCTCGGGACCGGACCTTTAAAGCTCGAACCTGACCATTGATTGCCTCCGCTAGTCCATTGGAAGCCTGAAATCGCATGGCGTTGAGAATGCCAAACAGCTTGGTTTCGATTTGTTTGGCCGTTGAGACTAAAGCTCGAACTTCTGTGAGCCGGGCCATGTGAATCCATTCCTGCCACGCCGCACGAGCGCCTTTGACCCGGTAACCGCGCCAGATATCTCGCGCCTTCTCCTTGAGGTACCACACCAGCCCCGTGTCTTTGAGCACATCCGACAACTGCCTGATCTGTTGGATCTGCTGCCCTTCAAGGCCTCGGCGTTGCCGTAGCCAAGTGTATCGACTTCGATGGATCTCCTGCCGCATGGAGCTATCCGCTCGTTTCATATCAGCCTTGCGAGTGGCATCGAGCGTTCGGGTCAGCATCTGCGCGACATGGAAGTGATCGAAGGCGATCTTCTTATGGGCCTTCTCGATATGGTCAAACGTCGCTTTCTGATAAGCCGGACTCATATCCATAGAGATCGAGATGATCTCTTGCTTGCGAGTCTCATCCAGGCTGGCGTAAAAGCAGCCAAGGCTGTGTGCAGATCTGCCGTCTTCCACGGACAGAACTTGTCCATGGCCGTTGGAGACGATCGTGACGTAATCGTGCCCTTTGCGGAATGCGGTCTCATCGACAGCCAGCCGGGTCGTATCTCGGTCAGATACATTGGCAAGGCCCCGGCGCACAGCTCGCTCCATGATGTTGTCGATGGCAGTCCAGCTCAGGCGCAGCTGTTTGCTGACCGCAGAGATCGAGGCTGCTCTGAGCCAGCTAATGACGAAGGCTTCGAATAGCAGCGTATACCGGCTGTTCTGTTCCGCCCAAGGGACACTGACCGTCAGGCAACCATGTTCCGGACATTGCACACGGGGGACTTGGGCAACTACCTGCGTTCGGAACTGACAGGTGTCGAGGTGACGCCAACGACGTTCCCGGGAGTCGTAACCCGGGCAGGCACGGCCACATCGGGGGCAGACAAGCGCTGTGCCTTTGTCGATGTCGACCTGGACTACGACTTCACTCTGGCTTTTATCAAGCTCAACGTCTGAGACAAACCAGGGTACTGAGAGTCCAAGAATCTGCTCGTAGAGAGTGCATTGATCCAATATTGGTCACCATCCATCGATTAGTCGGATGGAATAATAGTGACCAAAAACCGCAGGGAAATAAAGGGTGACCCACTAAAAGAAATGAAGACCCATATAAAAACAGTAGTGAAGTAACGATGTTAAAGGCCACCAAAGTACGCATTTATCCCACACCTGAGCAGGCGGAGTTTTTAAACCGTCAGTTCGGCGCTGTGCGCTTTGCGTATAACAAGGCTTTGCATCTTATCAGCAGCCAGTACAAGCGTCGCGGCCTGAAGCTTAAGGCCAAAAAAGACCTCAAGCCGCTGTTGGCTGTGGCGAAAAAGTCCCGCAAGTATCACTGGCTCAAAGATTTTGATTCAATTGCACTCCAGCAGGCGTGTATCAATCTTGATAAAGCGTTTAGCCGGTTCTTTGACCCTAAGCTGCCAGCTCGTTATCCCAAGTTCAAGTGCAAGCACGGCAGGCAGTCCAGCTATCATTGCATGAGCGTTGATTGTGGTGATGAATGGGTCAAAATCCCAAAGATGGAGCCTATCAAGGCGCGTATTCACCGCAAGGTCGAAGGAAAACTGAAAAGCATCACCCTGTCTCGCACCGTGACGGGTGAATACTATGCCTCACTGCTACATGATGATGGGCAAGAAGCCCCATCACCTATCCATGATTTGGATGCACGCCAGGTGCTCGGACTGGATATGGGTTTAACACACCTAGCCATTGATTCCAGCGGCAAGAAAGAACCGAATCCTCGCTTTTTAAAAAAAGCCACTGCCAATCTACGCCGTAAACAAAAAGCCTTATCACGCTGCAAAAAAGGCAGCAAAAGTCGTGCAAAAGCGCGACTCAAACTTGCCAAGGCGCATCAACGCCTGGCAAATGCGCGTGCTGATTTTCAGCACAAGCTGTCTCGGCAACTTATTGACGAAAACCAAGCAGTAATTGTCGAGACACTGAAAGTCAAAAACATGCTGAAGAACAGGAAATTGTCCAAGCACATTGCCGATGCCAGTTGGTCAGGCTTGATCCAAAAGCTGGAGTACAAGGCCAAAGCGCAAGGCAAGTATCTGGTTAAAATCGAGCAATGGTTCGCCAGCTCTAAAACCTGCTTCTGCTGTGGACACAAACTGGAATCGTTGTCGCTTAAAGTGCGCGACTGGCAGTGTCCTGCTTGTTTAATCAGGCATAATCGAGACCTTAATGCTGCGCTGAACATTCGAGCGCAGGGTATTTTGAAATTAAAGGCCGCAGGACTGTCGGTCTCTGCCAATGGAGGCAAGCGTAAGACGAGTCAAGCACTCGCCGCTGCCTGAGAAGTTGGAAGCCTCGCCCATGGCGCTTTAGCGCTTAGGGCGGGGAGCAGTCACTTTGCAATGAAGCCGCCAACGCTTCAAGGGTAGCAGAGGCTTCGCTAATTTCGCGCTCGCCGTCATTGAAGCTTTGCTGGGCGTTACCGGCCACATCGGCCGCCATGATGCTGCGCTTATGTTTGGTTTTGATCGCTACCGACATTATTACCGCGTGCGATGCGAGCAATTAAAGCCAACGCGTCTTCAGGTTCACCACCGATGGTTTTACCATGCGCTGCACCGTGGTGTAGGCGATAATAATCCCGGCAATTAAAGCGATCACGGTAATCAATAGCATACCAGCAGCGAAGCCAGCAGTTTCGTCAATGACGCCGTTGACCTGGGTGGCGATACTCGCTTCCTGATAATCAATTAAATCGTTAATTGCAGCTAGCCAGTCGGCGTAGATAGGGGAAGTTTGCTCTAATAGCAGGCTTTGTGCGTTGCTCAACACTATCTTGTTGATTCACCTTGGTGAGTCGGTTGTCGACTTGCACTACCTGAAAAATACCATAAGCGGTTAAGCCCAGCATCAGCACTAAGACAATCGCGAAGCTCAGGTACAGCCGAGTTGCTATTCTCATAACATGCATTCCATTCTTGTTGGTTATATAAATTGATATATGTGATTGCGTTAGAACGGTTTTACGTGATTTAGCAGTTCATTTAAATCGAAATAAAATTTATCCTGACGCGATCACCCGTTGTGCATCTGCCATGGTGCGATATACTCGGTCAAATCATTGATGAATAGGTGCCTTTATGTTTACAAATTTTCGGCCGCATGCATGGCTGGCTGCATTAGCCTGTCTGTTTTTAATCGCTTGCTCTGACACTGGCTCTGCTGGCCCAACCCTTGATCTAAGCGATGAGAGTGCATTTGAATCGTCCATTCAGGACGTGATGGCGTCGTTGGATGAGCAACAGCAAGCTGACTTTTCTGATGCTTTAGCCATGATTATGTTTGACGAGCTGGCGAACGGCACGTCGTCAGGCTTAAGTGAAGAAGAAATTGAGCGCGCTATTTACCAGCGTTTACACGGTAAAACGGGTGAAGAGGTGATAGCGGATATGGAGCAGAACCTTTAATTCCAAAGTTCTCAATTCTGATTAAAGAATAAGGCCGTAGCAGCAACACGACGGCCTTATTTGTTCTAATCGCTTAGCTTAATGCTAACGCGTCAATGTTTGCGCTTGCCGCTTGAATAGATTCTTCGCGCTGGCTGTCGCTAATGTTTACGCCTTCTGCACGCACCACAGTGACGTTCTTGATGCCGACAAAACCTAAAATGGTGGTGACATAGCTTTCCTGGTGGTCAAGGGCTGCCATTTCACCTTCTGAGTAAAATCCACCGCGTGCTGATGCCACATAGGCTTTCTTGTCAGTTAACAAGCCTTCCGGGCCGTTCTCGGTGTAGCGGAATGTACGACCAGCCTGGGCGATACGGTCAAACCAAGCTTTTAACTGGCTTGGAATGGTGAAGTTGTACATCGGTGCGCCAATCACTAGCACGTCCGCGGCAAAAATCTCTTCAAGCAAGGTTTCAGTCAGTGCCAGCTCTTCCACTTGGCGTGGGCTACGATCACCTTCGGCGGTGCTTGCGGCCATCAGTACCTCAGCGTCCAAATGGCTAATGGCTGTTGCAGCCACGTCGCGCACAACCACGCTGACATCGTCTCGGCCTTTGCTTAGACGCTCAACAAGTTTGTTGCTCAGTTGAGTTGACACAGAGTTGTCACCAAAGATACCTGCTGTTACGTGTAGAATTTTCATCACAACCTCACATCTGTTTTTTCAATTTAAAAGCTTATTTATTAAAGCTTTTTACGATGAGGCTAGCTTAACATGTTCCAATTCAATGACTAGATGCCTAAAATAGAATTCACTGTTCCATATATGGGATAAAAAATGAAAGATTTAACCAACCTCGCACTCTTCGCCCATGTGATTGAGCATGGCAGCTTCAGCGCTGCGGCGCGCGCAATGGGGATGCCAAAAAGTACGCTGAGCCGACGCATTAGTGAGCTTGAGCAGCAACAGGGGGTGCGGTTGCTCAATCGAACCACCCGTAAATTAAGCTTAACTGACGTTGGACATGCATTTTTAGTGCATTGCCAGACGCTGGTGGCTGCCGCTGAAGCCGCAGACCAAGTAACCCAGTTTGTACAGGAAAAGCCTCGGGGCAAAGTGCGCTTGAGCTCACCACATATTCTGAGCCAAAGTTTGCTAATGAAAATATTGCCTCAGTTCATGGCGTTATACCCCGATGTCGTGCTGGATTTGGTGGTAACCAATTCGCCGGTGAACCTGATGAACGATCAAATTGACGTTGCCTTGCGCGTGCGCCCAAGTATCGAAGAATCATCCTTGATTGCGCGACCATTGGCGCCGTCTCCATTAGCCTTATTCGCAGCACCTGATTTCATTCAGGCACATGGGGAACCTGACCACCCGATGGATTTAGTCGAATGGCCCTCGTTATCGATGCACTACACCCACGGCCGTTACCAGTATGATTTTACGTCCTGTGACGGCGAGCACTTCAGTATGAGTTATCAGCCGCGCTTGATTACCGACGACCTTTGGGTGCTGCGAGAAGCAGCCAGCCAAGGCCAGGGCATGGCGGCAATTCCGGTGTATTTATGTCGTGACTATGTGGAACAGGGTAAGTTGGCCCCCGTGTTACCGCACTGGCGTTTACCCGTTGGCAATATGCATTTGGTATACCCCCACCGACGTGGCTTGTTACCAGCAGTACGGGTATTAATTGATTTTTTGGTTGAGCATATGCCTGTGGCAGCGCGTGAGGCAGGAATTGGTGAGCTTTCCGATGCTTGGGGCGAGTAAAACTGATATGCTTGAGCTATCGTGTATAGATAGGATGAGAAAGGAAGATTGAAGCTATGCCAAGTTTTGATATTGTTTCTGAAATTGATCAGGTTGAGTTGCGTAACGCAGTAGACAATGCCGCTCGTGAGTTGACGACCCGGTTTGATTTTCGCGGTGTCGAAGCATCCATTGAATTGAAAGAATTGACGGTGACCTTAATGACCGAGTCAGACTTTCAACTGGAGCAGCTGGTCGAGATTTTACGTAATAACTGCACGCGTCGCGGTATTTCTATGGCTGGCGTGGACATGGAAGACGAGCCTGTACACAGCGGAAAGACATACAGCTACCATGTGTCGTTTAAGCAAGGTATCGATCAGCCTGTTGCGAAGCAAATTATTAAGAAAATTAAAGATGCGAAGCTAAAAGTACAAGCTTCCATTCAAGGTGAGAAAGTTCGCGTCACGGGTAAAAAGCGTGATGATTTGCAAGGCGCGATTGCTTTGCTGAAAGACAGTGATATTGAGCTACCGCTGCAATACGAGAACTTCCGCGATTAAGCATTTAATCATGCCCGCAGGATGATAAAAAAGGCTACACATGCAGCCTTTTTTGTTACCAGAGCTTTTTCATACAAGGCTTGGGCACATGTTTAACGTAAATTACGCGCGTGGAAGCGTAAGTGCTCCTCAATAAAGCTCGCAATAAAGTAATAGCTGTGGTCATAACCTTGTTGATAGCGAATTTGTGCGCCGCCACCACTGAGCTGGTTGGCTTTTTCCAGTGCTGGGGTTAACAATTGCTCCGCTAAAAAGTTATCTGCGGTGCCTTGGTCTACCAATATCGGGGGGACTGAGTCACGCTCTTGCAGCAACAAACTGGCATCGTAAGCGCGCCAGGTCGACTTGTCCTCACCTAAGTAGTTGCCAAAGGCCTTGTGCCCCCAAGGGCACTCGGTCGGGTGGCAAATCGGCGAGAACGCAGAAATTGAGCTAAATAAGCTTTCGCGCAAACCTATCACTAACGCGCCATGCCCACCCATGGAATGTCCGCTAATCGCGCGGTCCTGAGTCAGGGGTAGCTCGGCTTCCACCAAACCTGGCAGCTCTTTGGCGATGTAATCGTACATCTGATAATGCTTGGCCCAAGGTTGCTGGGTCGCGTTAACATAGAAGCCAGCGCCATGACCGAAATCATAGGCGCCTTCGTCATCGTCTGGCACGTCGTCGCCACGCGGGCTGGTGTCGGGAATAATTAGCGCTAAGCCCAATTCTGCGGCGACACGTTGTGCCCCAGCTTTGCTCGAGAAGTTCTCGTCTGTACAGGTCAGCCCTGACAGCCAGTACACCGCTGGGACTGCTTCGTGCTCAGCTTGCGGTGGCAGGTACACCGAAAACTGCATGTCGCAGTTAAGCACCGCAGAGCGGTGCTTAAAACGGATTTGACGGCCACCAAAAGCTATTTGTTCACTGACTTTCTCTAGTGCAGTTGTGGTCATGTTCACCTCTTAACGGTCGTAGTGAATCACCGTACGGATAGATTTACCTTCATGCATTAAATCAAACGCTTGGTTAATGTCATCCAGCCCCATGGTATGAGTAATAAAGGTGCTGAGTTTAAATTCACCGTCTAAGTAGCGTTGTACATAGTCAGGTAATTCAGTGCGGCCTTTCACCCCACCGAATGCACTGCCGCGCCATACGCGCCCAGTCACTAACTGGAATGGACGGGTGGAAATTTCTTCCCCTGAACCCGCGACACCAATAATCACTGATTCACCCCAGCCTTTGTGACAGGCTTCCAGCGCCGAACGCATAACTTTGACGTTGCCGATACATTCAAACGAGAAATCGACACCGCCGTCGGTCATCTCCACAATCACTTCCTGAATGGGTTTGTCGAAATCTTTCGGGTTAATGAAGTCGGTGGCACCCAGTTGCTTGGCAATGGTTTCTTTGTCGTTGTTGATGTCAATCGCAATAATACGGCTGGCTTTGGCTTGCACCGCACCAATAATCACAGACAGACCAATGCCGCCGAGGCCAAATACGGCCACGGTGTCGCCGGCTTGCACCTTGGCGGTGTTATGCACTGCACCCATGCCTGTGGTCACGCCACAGCCTAACAGACAAATCTCTTCTAATGGCGCATCTTTGCTGACTTTCGCCAGTGCAATTTCTGGCACTACGGTGTGTTCTGCAAACGTACTTGTGCCCATGTAGTGATAAATCGGTTCGCCGTCTTTTGAAAAGCGCGTGGTGCCGTCTGGCATCAAACCTTTGCCTTGCGTACTACGAATAGCCTGGCATAAGTTGGTCTTGCCAGACTTACAGAACTTACATTCGCCACACTCGGGGGTGTACAACGGAATGACATGGTCGCCCACCGCCACTGAAGTCACGCCCTCGCCGATTGCTTCGACGACGCCTGCACCTTCATGGCCTAAAATTGATGGAAAGATGCCTTCAGGATCGGCACCCGATAAGGTATACGCGTCGGTGTGACACACGCCAGTTGCAGTAATACGCACCAGCACTTCACCTTTTTTTGGTAACTCTAAGTCTACTTCTTCAATTTTGAGTGGCTGGCCTGGGCCCCAAGCCACCGCGGCACGGGTTTTCATAGTCGACATCGATATTCCCCTTATTTAAAAAGCTGATGTGTAAAAGTATAGCGCTATTTTAATTATCTATGCTGGTAAGATAATCCTTACTAAATGCAATTAAGCTTTGTATATATGCAATAATGATGGGTGTTTTAGTCAAAACGGGGGCAGTGACGTGAAACAATGGCAGGGAATTAGTGAGTTTGTAGCAGTCGCGGAGCACGCCAGCTTTACCCAAGCCGCCAAATGGCTTGGCATGTCGGTGGCGCAAGTGAGCCGTAACGTGAATGAGTTAGAGCAACGCCTGCAAGTACGCCTGTTTTATCGCTCAACCCGGCAAGTGCGCTTAAGTGAAGAAGGGCGCGTGTACTTGCAGCATTGTCAGCATTTAGTACAAGGCTTAGATGACGCGAACCGCGCTTTAAGCAATTTACAGCAAAGCCCACAGGGCCGGCTGCGCATCACGGCCCCAGTGTTTTATGGCGAGACGGTGATAGCCCCCTTGTTGAACGAGTTTTTGTGCCAACACCCAGACTTACAGCTGGACATGGATCTGACCAACCAACGCTTAGATTTAATTGAAGGGCGTTTTGACCTCGCGATTCGCTTAGGTCACTTAGACGATTCCAGTATGATTGCGCGCAAACTCGGTCAGCGCAGTCATCATTTGGTGGCAAGCCCTGAGTATCTTGCGCGCTATGGCGAGCCGGACAGCCCAGACACCTTGCGTCAGCATCGACTGTTGTCCGGCACCATGAACCATTGGCGTCTAGCCAACCCCGGGCACACCGGTGAATTGAATGTGCGGCCGCACAAATTTTGGTGCTGCAATAGCGGCGTCGCGCTGTTAGATGCAGTGCGCAGAGGCATGGGGATAGCTCAACTCCCTGACTACTATTTGCAGCAAGACCTTGTGCAAGGGCGATTGCGCGCCATCATGGAAGCGTACCGCCCAAGTGATGACGGCATCTGGGCGTTGTACCCACAAAACCGTCATTTATCTCCTAAAGTACGCAGTTTGCTCGACTTTTTGCTGCAACGTTTGCAGCAATCGGCGGGTTAAAAAAGGGTTATGGAAAACGTAGCTAACTCACCTGAATGCTAGACCAAATATTAGACTAAATTCTCCTGTAACTTTACCCGCGTTACGGTAACATAAGGTTGATAAGCGCTTGACACATATCATAACCCATCACGGAGGGGGCATGCGTAATAATCAACCAATTACTGGCCGCGAATATGAGTTCGATCAAGGCAAACGACTCATTTCTGCAACTGACTTAGGCGGTAAAATACGGGTATTTAACCAGGACTTTTTAGAAGTCAGTGGTTTTAGCCGCGAAGAGCTTGAGGGCGCGCCTCATAATATTGTCCGCCACCCTGACATGCCACCGAGTGTGTTCAAGAATATGTGGGCTACGCTAAAACAAGGTAAGCCTTGGATGGGGTTGGTTAAAAATCGGCGTAAAAACGGTGATCATTACTGGGTGAGTGCTTACGTTACACCAGTCAAGGACAACGGCAAGGTCGTGGGTTATGAGTCAGTTCGAGTGCCGGCAACGGCTGCACAAAAGCAGCGTGCAGAGCGGGTGTACAGTCGTTTGCGCGCGGGACGCAAAGCTTTTGCCTGGCACCAGTATGCGAACTTCTACTTGCGTGAACTTGTCCCTGTCTGGTTACCTGGCGTGCTGCTGGTTGCGGCATTGAGTACGTGGTTTGGTGGGGTTGCGGGTGTGATGGTGCTGGTGGCTTTGGTGGTGACGATTGCATGGCAATTGCGACATGCCCAGGCTGGTTACCACGCCTTGCTCACCACAAACCCCGAAGCATTCAGCAGTGCCATGGTGGCGAATACTTACTCACGCTTTGGCGGTGCTAAAGCCAGAGTTGAGATGGTGTTGTTAAGTGAAGCTGCGCGTGCCCGCACTGGGCTCGCGCGGATTGAAGACGCCACCCACGGGCTGCGTAAAATTGTTGCAGACACCTCGGCACAAGCCAGTAGCAGTCGCCAAATTACCGAACCACGTACTCAATGCCGCAACAAGCCGCATCGGCAATTCATCAAATGTCGGTGTCGATTGAAGAGGTTGCTGATAACGTCGAGGGCAATGCGGAAAAAGCGTCAGCTGCAGCCAAACATGTGTCCCAGAGCACACGTTTGGCACGTCAGGCCTTAGACGCTATTCACGAATTACATGACGCGGTTCAAAGTATCGTCAGTACCGTGAATGAAGTGTCGCAATCAAGCGGCGAGATTGGTCAAGCCGCGGACCTCATATCGCAAATTGCAGACCAAACCAATTTGCTGGCACTCAACGCAGCGATCGAAGCTGCGCGTGCAGGTGAGCATGGGCGTGGGTTTAGTGTTGTGGCCGACGAGGTACGTGCCTTAGCGGGTAAAACGCGCGAATCCACGGACCGCATTCATACCATTATTGAAACCTTAAGTAAGCGTGCTGCCAGCGCCGTGACGGTGTCGGCGGCTGGAGAAAAAGCTGCGCAGTCTGGCGTTGATAAGGTCAGCGAAACAGAGCAAGCATTACAGGCCATTGACCGTGCTGTCACTGCAATTAGTGACACCACACAGCAGATGGCGACGGCAGTTGAAGAGCAAAGCAATGTCGCAGAACATATCAGCGAACAGGTCACGCATATGGCAGATGGTGCAGGCAAAGCACTGGAGAACGCTGCAGCGACAGCGGACGCGAGCGCTCATCTTGAAGAAACCATCGCTGAAATGCAGGCTCTGGTGCGACGTTTTGCTAATAACGCGTAGATAGGCCAGCGAAGGCTTTCGCAAAGGTTCTGTAAAATTGCTGAATCAGGCCTAAAAGATTGATCATTTTGCCTCCTTCCTGAGTATTAGATTGACTGGTACGTCATTTAAATCAAGAGAGGGAATCTTGATGTCGCAACAAAGTGAGAATCCAAAACGTCGCGCCTTAATCATTGAAGGTGGCGCGATGCGGGGTATATTTGCTGCCGGTGTACTCGATACATTCATTGAGCATGACTACTACCCATTTGACATGGTAATAGGCGTATCGGCGGGGTCAACCACAGGGATTGCTTACCTGACAGGCGACCATAAGCGCAGCTATCAAATTCTTACAGACCACGCGCGGCGGCCGGACTTTTTCAGTTTCTCACGTTATGCCAAAGGCGGCCATCTATGTGACGTTAGTTGGTTGTGGCAAACCTCGCGTGCCGATTTGAGCCTTAACATGGCGCAGTATGTAAGCCGCAATATCCCGATGTGGGTGGTCACTACGTCAGTGCGTACAGGTCTCCCGTTGTATCATAAAGTCGATGCGCATAACCTTGATGAGGTATTCCCTGCGTCCTGCGCAATGCCGATTGTATTTCGTGACTACCCCGCAGTAGCTGGCGAAGCGATGTCAGACGGTGGCTTGGGTGATTCTATCCCGGTGCGCTATGCCCATAAGCAAGGCGCAAACGATATCCTGGTGATCCGCTCAGTACCTGAAAGCTATCGCAAGGAGCGGGTGCGCTTTCCGAGCATGCTCAAACCTTTGCTAGCCGATTACCCACGTCTACTTGGTGCCGCGCTTCGGCGTGAGCGTAAATATAATGACGCGCTGGCATTTATCCAAAATCCCCCGCAAGGGTGCCGGGTTAAGCAATTATGCCCACCTGAGGATTTCCCAGTGGCTCGTTTTACCCGTGACTTAGATAAACTTAATCAAGGTTACCAACAAGGGGTCGAGGTTGCTAAGCTATACTTACAAGACCAACCCATGATGCCAAGCCACCAAGCGAGTGCCATTTTGCCTTCAGAACAGGCACAGCCGGTGAGTGACGCTCAGACCGCCTAACGACGAGGATTGAATGAAACCAATTTTTATCTTGCACGAAAACCAAGAATGGGTCGTACCTTTACACGCTGAATTTGCCCGCCGCGGCGTTGAAGCGAATGAGTGGTTTTTGCATGAAGATTACGTGGCCTTTGATAAAACCCCTAAGCCTGGCGTTTACTACAACCGTATGAGCGCATCGTCGCATACGCGAGGGCATCGCTTTGCACCCGAACTCACCCGCATGGCGCTGACCTGGTTAGAGCACGCGGGCGACTCGCAGGTGACCGTCGTGAATGGTTTGCGTGCACTGTATTTGGAAACCTGTAAATTGTCGCAATATGCGGCGTTGCAGCAAGCTGGCATTCGCACCCCAAAGACTCGTGCAGTGGTCGGCCGGGAGCAAATTACTCTGGCTGCAGATGATTTTGAGCAATGGCCTGTGATTCTTAAGCCGAACCGTGGTGGTAAAGGTTTAGGGGTGATGAAGTTCGATAACGCGCAAGCGTTAAGCGCTTATGTGAATGGCCCGGAATATCAGGAGCCGCTTGATGGCATTTGGTTATTGCAACAGTATATCGTGCCCCAGGCTCCCTTTATTACCCGTTGTGAATTCGTCGGGCAGCGCTTTATATACGCGGTACAAGTCGATACGTCCGAGGGCTTTGAGTTATGCCCTGCCGACGTGTGCGCTATTGGTGACGCCGCTTGCCCGGTGGGCGAGCAGCCAGTGGTAGCTACTGCGCCGGCGAAGTTTGTGCTAACAGAGCGTTATCATGGTCATGCCATCATTGGACGCCTTGAAACCTTTATGCGCAATGCTGGTATTGACGTCGCAGGTATCGAGTTAATTGAAGACAAGTATGGCGATATCTATGCCTATGATGTCAACACCAACACCAATTACAACCAAACTGCTGAAGCGGCTGCGGGTGGTCGCGTGACGGGTATGGGCGCGGTGGCTGATTACCTGATCGCCCTCGCACGGTAAACTAACGGCATCGTTAGTTTTCTAACTGCTCCCCTGTGGCGACTGCTGCAGGGGCATCAAACCAAAGTCCAAGACTTTGTAAGAATGTCGGATGCTGGCGGATTTCATCGATATTTTGGTTGATGGTTGCAATCATATCGCGACCCCACGCATTGTTCGTACATCCGATAGCCCCAATACTTGCTGACCCTCGGTTTCGGCGATTTCCACAAACTCGAGCTCGCCTTGGCCCGTGCGTTGGTGATAGCGCACCAGAGTGTGGTAGTCCAGGGTATAGTCGATTCTGCCAGCTAAAATCATGTCTAAAATTGCGACTGTGGCGTACTCGCCAGTGCGAACAACGCGGTAGCTGCTGGTCCCTTCATGTAAATTCAAAAGCGGTTGTAATGCGCCATACTGACGCCCGGCTGGCTGGACAAAGCGAAAGTCATTGCTTTCAAGTAACAAGTGCAACGGCACTGGGTCGCCAAACTGTTCTCGCATGCGCGCCGCAACACGAGGAAGCGCAATAATACCGTGGGGCTGATAACGGTGAGTGGGCGCACTCAAGACCGTGCGTTGCTGAGCGTCGTAAGGACGATAAATCATGCAGGGGAAACATTGATTGGTGTCGCGTTCAAACATCACACCGATGCGGGTCTGCGGCATTAACGTCCGACTGGTCTGATAATTCGGTAGCGTGTCTTCAACCGCGTGCATCAGCGCATCGCAAATGCCTTGGTTTTGATAGGCGCCTTGCACAATATGAAACGGTGGGGCGGTATTGATAGCCCAGTTGAGGGTACGTTGGATATCGTCGGCCAGCCCATAACGTGGCATCATAGTTATGTTAACGACGCTGGCGACACATAACCAATAGGCGATGCGAAGCAAACCTTGCATCACCTCAGTTAAGCAGAAATCAAACTTTTTGCAACATAATTAGGGCGCTTAAACTATGCTATTTGTCGCATTTTGTAATAAATGCGTAGTAACCGATTAGTCTGCCCAGTACTGCTCCATCGTAATTTGACCCGGTGAACGGCGTAAGTGTTTACGTAACCCTTTGCTTTCAAGCGTGCTGCGCGCGTCTTTGATCATGGCGGGATTTCCACATAGCATGACTTGCGAATGAAGATTAAACTCAGATTGGGCAGCGGCCTCTAACGCACCAGATTCAATTAACGCAGGGATGCGCCCGTGTAGACCAAGTTCGTTAGGCGATTCCGGTTCACGGCTAACCACTGGCAGATAACTAAATTGCGCGCCTTTAGCCTCACCAAGTGCACGCATCAATTCGCGATAACACAGATCTTTACGGTAACGCACACCATGCACAAGGTGCACGCGTTTGAAGCGCTGCCACACGTCGTCTTGCTGCAATATCGATAGGTAAGGGCCGATGCCGGTGCCAGTTGCCACCATCCATAAGGTATCGCCCTCGGGCACGTGGTCAAGACTGAAAAAGCCGCTCGGGTGGCTGTTAAGCAAGATCTCTTGGCCAGGCCGTAGCGCACTTAAACGCGGACTTAGCGCACCATCTGCGACTTTAGCAATAACGAACTCAAGCACCTGACTACCTGGGGCATTGACCATGGAGTAGGCGCGCGGCAGCGGCTCGCCTTGGCTGTCGGGCAGCGCTACGCGGGCAAATTGCCCTGCTTTAAAATGAAAGTCGGGGTGGCTGAGCTGTAAGCTGAATAAGCCATCATGCCAATGATGAACGGAGACGACTTGAACGGGCATCCAAGTTGGCATAGTAGTCCTTAAGATAGTAGTCCTGAATGAAATGCCCTATATTGGGCGACTTCAATTATTTTACTACGCGCAGCTAAGGATTACACCCATGATTGACTGGCACCCTTGGGAATACACCACCAAGTATGGATTTACCTTGCGCGGCCAGCACACCGCACCGCGCGGTAAACCGGTGCTGCATTTTATTCATGGTAATAGCTATAGCGGTTTGACCTACGCTGCCATGTGGCAAGCGCTGAATGCTGATTTCGATATCTTTTTACATGACGCCCAAGGTCATGGTGACAGCGACGAAGGCGGCGCGTTTATCGGTTGGAACCAAAGTGCCGAGCTGGCACTGCAGGTCGCCAATGAATTACTGCCTAAGTTGTACCCTAAGATGCCGGTATTTGGTTGTGGCCACAGCTTTGGCGGTATTCTGACTTTGTTGATGAGTGAACGTCAACCAATGCTGTTCAATCAGTTGGTTTTACTCGACCCAATTTTGTTTCTGCCCAGCATGATAGCCCCCATGCGCGTGCTAAGCGCCTTACATCTGTACGCGCTGAACCCTTATGCCAAGCGTGCGCGGCGCCGACGCAGTGTATGGCCAGATGCGTCAGCGGCGTATCAAGGCCTGCACCAAAGAGGCATGTTCCGCGGGTGGAGCGATGCCTCGTTACAGGCCTATGTTGACCATGCCATGCACCAAGGGGAAGACGGACAGTGGCAGTTAAAATGTTCACCGCGCCGTGAAGCTGAAATTTTCAGCTCTTATGCCCATGGTTTATGGCCCTACTTGCGCAATGGCTTAAAGGTACCAACCCATGTTTGGGGCGGGCAAGACACCTATCCATTTGTGCAAAAGTCGCTGGCGCGTTGGCAAGCTGCGAATGACAAAGTGAGCTTGGCTTGGGTCGAAGGCGGACATTGCTTTATGTTAGAGCACCCTGAAAAAACCGCGGCGCTGGTGCGTGCCAGCGTGTTATCCGCGGTTTAGTCAGCAATGTTTGGCTGCTATAGGGTGGGAAGCTCCGGCAACGGCTCGCCGATACACGCGCATAAGGTGAATAGCAGCTTTTGCTCAATCGGGTTGATGTTACCGTCGGCGCTCGCACAGCCTACCCAAGCTTTAACTAAGCGCTCTTTTTCTAGAGCATTCCATTGGTCAATGCGGCTTAACGACGCTGACAGGTCGCTAAAGTTAAGCTGATCGCTGGGATAAAGCTGCATGCCCATAGCAAAGTGTTCAGCACCTTGTTCAAATGCGTGCTCTGGCGCTTGAGGGCTACCAAAGTGGGCCAGTACTGACAAACTTAGCTGCGCATCATGGCGGCGGCGGCTTTTGTACTGGCGAATGTTGAGATCTTTACGCGCATGCTCGCCCTGCAAATAGCGCCAAATGACCTGATATAAGCACCATTCAAATAAAGACACTTGGGCGTCCACATCAATCAGGCGCTGCATCAGTTGCAAGAAATTGTTCGCGGCTTGGGCGTTCATCATCTTTAATGCTGGCATCATCAACTCGGTCAATGGCAACTGCTGCTCAAGCGGCAGTGCTTTAACTTCGCTGACGTGCGCCACCACATCATCATATTGGTCCGGTGTCAGCGTACTTTGCAGCAGGTTTAGTTGTGCATCTCGAGTGGCGTCATCGTCACTGAGCAAAAGCGCTAATACTAAGGCTTTTGCATGCTCAGGGTCACGCGCATCAGCGACCACTTTATCAGGTAAATCAATGCTGGCGGCGAGACCCGCCAAAGTGCGCACGAATGACTCCTGGCGTGCGCGGTGCTCGGCTTGCGGGTTTTTGTTCTGGCTTGATTCTTCATTGGACGCCACTGGGTTCGCTTTGTATTTGCCGTCCCAGCTTGGCTCTAGGCGTCGAATGCGTTCCTCCAGAGGTGGATGGGTCGCCATCACCGACATGAATTTATTAACCGCTTGACCGAAAAACAAGTGCGCAGCCTCATCGGCATTTGGGCTTTCAATTTCACTACCACTACGACCACCTTTGCCGCGCCCTTGTGCCACCCCAATTTGTTGTAAAGCGCCTGACAGTGCTTCAGGTTCGCGAGTAAACTGGGCTGCGGACGCGTCGGCAAGAAACTCGCGTTGACGGCTGACGGCGGCTTTGATGATATTACCAAACAGCACACCAATGGCGCCGAGTACCAATAAGCCCAACCCTAACAGCGGCAAAGCGGCGTTTTTACCGTCACGACGCCCACCGCCCAAGGCACCGAAGCGCAGTAATAGGTAACCTGCATGAGAGATAAACAAAATACCGTTTAAAATTGCGATAATGCGAATATTCAAGCGCATATCACCATTTAAAATATGCGCTATTTCATGTGCAACGACCCCTTGAAGCTGGGCGCGATTGAGCTTTTCCGCACAGCCTCGGGTGATACCTATCACCGCGTCGCGTGGGCTATAGCCTGCGGCAAAGGCGTTAATCGCCGGCTCACGGTCGAGCATATACACGGGCGGCACTGGCATGTTTGCCGCTATCGCCATTTCTTCCACCACGTTTAACACTTTACGTTCAAGTGGGTCCTGGCTATTTGGGCTTAAACGACGTCCGCCCAAATGTTCAGCCACCACCTTGCCGCCTGGGCGCAACACCACCCATTTGTACAGCACGGCAAAGCCAATCACCGACATGGCAACCCCCGCACTGGCAACAATAACGTCCCAATGCAGGGCCCATTCGGTGCTGGTTTGGTAGCCTGGACCTTGTTGATACTGCACGCCGCCCATAAAAAACGACACCAGTAGTGCAACTAAGCTGACCAACAGAATCACGGCCAAGCTAAACAGCAAACCCAGCAGGCGTGTATTGCGCCGTGCAATGTCTTGGTGGTGGAAAAAATTCATACTGCTCATAGAGGCTGCCCCAAGGCTTTAGAAGGACACGCTAGGTGCTTTTTGAATTTGCTCACTGTCTTCAAACTCGAGCAAAGTCGCGTCCTGACCGTGACCGACGATGCCTGCCACCGCAATATTAGGGAATGACTGGCGGTAGGTGTTGTAGGTCATAACGGCGTCGTTGTAAGCCTGGCGTGAGAATGCAACACGGTTTTCGGTAGAGGTCAGCTCTTCACTCAATTGCTGCATGTTTTGGCTAGCTTTCAAGTCAGGGTAAGCTTCCATTACTACGTTTAAGCGCCCAAGTGCGCTGGTAAGTGCCCCTTCAGCACCGGCGAGTGCGTTCATTGAGCCCGCGTCACCAGGCGATTTTGCCGCTTGTTGCAAGGCTGCAGTCGCTTGGTTACGTGCCTGAGTAACGGATTCCAGGGTTTCGCGTTCATGCTTCAGGTAGCCTTTGGCAGTTTCTACCAAGTTAGGAATAAGGTCGTGGCGACGCTTAAGCTGTACTTCGATTTGCGCAAATGCGTTTTTGAAACGGTTTTTGAGGTTAACTAATTGGTTATAAATACGCACTAACCAAAGCAGCACAACCACGACAATCGCGATAATAATCCAACCTGTGACTGACATATCAACGTCCTTCTTAAATTATAATGATGGTTAAAGACACGGTTTATTTTGTCATCTGAGCATATCTTAAAATTGGCCTTTTTGCCCTTTTCGATGTACTTTATGTTGCAACTTTTCCCCAGCTAAAGTTGCGAGACCCCAGTATGTCCAAAGTAAGTGGCAACCTTTTCGTTATTGCCGCGCCAAGTGGCGCCGGTAAATCTAGCATGATAGATGCGCTACTCAAGCGCCACCCACAAGGTAGCATGCAAGTATCGGTCAGCACGACCACGCGTAAACCGCGGCCGGGCGAGAAAGAAGGTGAGCATTACTTTTTTGTCGACGAGAAAACCTTTCTGGAACAAGTCGACAAAGGCAACTTCTATGAATACGCCAAGGTCTTTGACCATTACTATGGCACCTCACGCCATGTGATTGAAGACACGCTAGCCAGTGGCGTGGACGTGTTTTTGGATATCGATTGGCAAGGTACGCGACAAGTCAAAGCGGCGTACCCTGGGGTTCACACAGTATTTATTTTACCGCCTTCCAATGCTGAGTTAGAGCGTCGTTTGCGTAATCGTGGTCAAGATAGCGAAGAAGTGATTGCCAAGCGAATGGCAAAAGCCCAGCATGAAATGTCACACTACGCTGAGTTTAGCTATTTAATCGTTAACGAAGACTTCGACAAGTCCGTGCAGCAGCTGGAGCACATTGTGATGAGCCAGCGCTTACGTCGGTCGAAACAACAAATTCGCCACCGCGAGATCTTACAAGATCTGTTGGCTGAATAGGCCTTGGCTAGAACGCTTATTTTCAGTACAATAAGCGCCCTTTTGTGAAAATAACCTTATTGTGGAGTGTTGAGATGGCTCGGGTTACTGTAGAAGACGCTGTAGATCGTATTGGCAACCGGTTTGATCTGGTGCTGGTCGCAGCACGCCGCGCACGACAGATTGCTAACCAAGGTAAAGCACCTATGGTTGAAACTAGCAATGAAAAGCCTACGGTGATCGCATTGCGTGAAATCGAAGCCGGTTTAATTGACGCGAATCGTTTGGAGCAAGAAGAGCAAGCGGCGCAGTACCAAAGCGATGAAGCTGAAATGGCTGCGGTTGCTGCTTTGCGCAACCCTGACGCACAAGACTAAGCACTTGCGTGCTCGCCATGTCGGTTATTGATTAGCAATAACCGATTGATGGCAAATCAACCAAACGCCTGCGTCATGCGGGCGTTTTGCGTTTAGTTTCAGATTTTTCGAACGCGGCCATCGCTGCAGCCTGAGTAATCAAGCATTGGCTTTTCCACGAAATCACATTATTGTGATGATAGAGAGGCGATGTAAATGCCGCGACTATATAAAACTTTAAAGTTAGGGCACTGAGTCAACTAGCTTTTAACTGTCTTTGCTGTAGTAAAAGAGGCTGCGCCCGTGTATTTATTCGAAGGCTTAAAAAATCAAATATCTGCGTATTTGCCAGCAGAGCATGTTGCGCGTGTGTATGAAGCCTTCAAAGTGTCCTTTGACGCCCATGGCGACCAGAAACGCCAAAGCGGTGAACCCTACATTACCCACCCAGTTGCAGTGGCTGGTATTTTAGCCGACATGCGCCTTGACCATGAAACCTTAATGGCGGCGCTGTTGCATGATGTGATTGAAGATACCGAGCTCTCTAAAGAAGACTTAGCTGAGTTATTTGGCGCTACGGTGGCTGAATTGGTAGAAGGCGTGTCTAAGCTGGATAAATTGAAGTTTTCTTCAAAAGAGGAGCTTCAAACCGAGAACTATCGCAAAATGATCATGGCGATGACCCAAGACATTCGCGTGATTCTGATCAAACTCGCTGACCGCACCCACAATATGCGCACTATCGGCCATTTGCGCCCGGATAAGCGCCGCCGGATTGCGCGTGAAACCTTAGATATTTTTGCCCCGCTGGCGCATCGTTTAGGTATTCATAATATTAAGAATGAGCTTGAAACCCTTGGTTTCAAAGCGATGTATCCAATGCGTGCGCGGTTCTTAGAAAGTGAAGTGAAAAAAGCCCGCGGTAACCGCAAAGCGTTGCTGGACCGAGTGCGCAAAGAAGTGATTACCCGCTTAGAAGAGATAGGTATTGACGCACGGGTGTACGGGCGCGAAAAGCACCTCTACAGTATTTACCGCAAAATGCGCAATAAAGAGCTGAATTTCGACCAAGTGATGGACATCTACGCGTTTCGCGTCGTAGTTGATAGTATCGACACCTGTTATCGCGTGATTGGCGCTGCCCACAACCTATATAAGCCGATTGAAACCCGGTTTAAAGATTACATCGCAATTCCAAAATCTAACGGGTATCAGTCGTTACACACGTCGTTAAAGGGCCCACATGGGGTACCCGTTGAAATTCAAGTGCGAACTGAAGAGATGGACCTGATGGCTGACCGTGGTGTCGCGGCGCATTGGCTGTATAAAAATTCCGATGATACCGGCACCACCGCGCAAGTACGTGCACAGAAATGGATGCAAAGCTTGTTGGAGCTACAGCAAAGTGCAGGCAGCTCGTTCGAGTTCATTGAGAACGTGAAATCTGAATTGTTCCCAGAGGAAATTTACGTATTTTCCCCTGATGGGCGGATTGTTGAGTTGCCGCAGGGCGCCACAGCAGTGGATTTCGCTTATGCTGTACACACGGAAATTGGTAACACCTGCATTGGTGCGCGCGTGAATCACCGCGCGTATTCGTTATCCAAGCCATTGGAAACCGGGCAAACCGTAGAAATTCGTACCGCACCAGGTTCGCGACCTAATATCGCTTGGTTGAACTTTGTGGTCACTGGCAAAGCGCGCGCCAAAATACGCCAAGTGCTAAAAGCCCAGGAAACGTCTGACGCAGAATTATTAGGCGAGCGCTTATTGCGTGCAGCACTTGGTACGATTAACTATGCCGATATTGCAGATACCGAGTTTGTGCGCGTGGCAAAAGAGATGAAGCGTGCGGACAAGCAAGAGCTCGTGCGTGAAATTGGCCTCGGTAATTTGATGAGTGTGGCAGTGGCACGACGCTTGGTTGGCGATGTGCAGGGCTTAAAAGACGAACACGATAGCAACGGCGGCCGGAGCCTGGCGATTAAGGGTGCCGATGGCTTGTTGATGAGCTTTGCTAAATGTTGCCGTCCAATTCCAGGCGACGATATCATCGCCCATGTGAGCCCTGGCCGTGGTTTGGTGATTCACCGGCGCGAATGTAAAAACGTGCGCGGCTATGAAGAAGAGCCTGGAAAATACTTCCCAGTGCAATGGGACAATAAACCCGATGCACAGTTCGTATCGGAGTTACGAGTTGAGATGGTCAATCATCAAGGCGCATTAGCGCGCTTGACCTCGGCTATCGCAAAAACAGGCTGTAACATTCACGGCCTGAAAACCGAAGAGATTGACTCCAATATTTACTACATTGACGTTGCATTGACTATCAGCGATCGCAAACATCTGGCGGATGTGATGCGAAGTATCCGCAAGATGCCACAAGTGCAACGCGTTTTTCGTTCAAGGAAATAAAGTATGTCTAAAGTAATTGTAGCCACCGACAAAGCGCCGGCGGCCATTGGTACCTATTCCCAAGCGGTTAAAATTGGCACCACGGTGTATTTATCGGGCCAAATTCCGCTGGTACCTGAGACCATGGAGCTAGTCAGTGATGATTTTCGTGCCCAAGCCGTGCAGGTGTTTCAGAACTTAAGCGCGGTCTGTGAAGCTGCTGGCGGCGTGTTGCAAGACATGGTCAAGGTACAAATTTACTTACCTGATTTAGGCCAGTTTGCTACCGTGAACGAGGTCATGGCCGAGTTTTTCACTAAGCCTTACCCTGCGCGGGCTGCGATTGGTGTGCGTGCGCTGCCAAAAGGTGCGCAGATAGAAATTGATGGCATTATGGAAATTCCGTCTACCAACTAAGCGCGTTTGGGTTAGTCAAAAAAGGCTGTCATTGACAGCCTTTTTCGTTTGCGCAGTTTACACCGATGGCGTGGTAACTGGTTCAGGTTCGCGCATAATTGGCTTAAAGAAAGTGATATAACCAATTGCGACGGCGGCAAGAATGAAGCAGTAAAAGGTGTGAATACTCACAGCCAGTGGCGAAATACCAAAGCTCGCGCCCAGTAGTAACGCTTGTGCGCCATAAGGTAACACCCCTTGCACCACACAGGCGAAAATATCTAGAAAGCTCGCGCTTTGCTTCGGCGCTAAGTTGCCTTCTTCAGCCAGTTTCTTACTCACTTCACCAGACAGTAAGATAGTCACAGTATTGTTGGCGACCGCTAAGTTGGTCAGCGCGGTTAAACCTGCAATTCCAAAGCCTGCGGCTTTGCTAGGCTTCTTGCTTAAGCGGCTGGTCACTGAAACCACTGCTTTGGCCATAAACGCTAAACCACCTTGTTGGCGGATCAGCGCGGAAAGACCACCAATTAATAGCGACAGCAAGAAGATTTCCTGCATGCTTTCAAAGCCTGCATAGATGTCCTGACTGAAAGTTACAAGTTGATAGTCAATCGCCACCATACCGAACAATGCGGCCATGATAATGCCGAGGGTCAGCACGACAAACACGTTCAGGCCCATCACGGCAAGGGCAATAATGGCAAAGTAAGGGATAGCCAACCATAGCTGCGCGTCGGGCGCCTCAAGCGGTACTTGTTCGACGTCGACAAAGGCCAAGTAAAGAATGGTTAAACCTGCGGCAGGCAATGCAATACGTAAGTTGGCTTTAAACTTGTCTTTCATTGCGCAGCCTTGGGTGCGCGTGGCGGCAATGGTGGTGTCTGAAATAAATGACAGGTTATCACCAAACATGGCGCCACTGACCAATACGCCAGCCATCAACGCCGGGTTGATACCTGCAGCCTGGGACAAGCCCAGAGCGACTGGGGTCAGGGCCGCAAGGGTGCCCATTGACGTGCCCATGGCGGTGGACACCACGGCAGCGATAATAAAAATACCAGGCAAGATAAAAGACGCTGGAATCACACTTAAACCCAGGGCGACCACAGCGTCGACGCCACCGGTGGCGGCGGCTACGGTAGAGAATGCGCCCGCGAGCAAATAAATCATACACATGGTTATGATATTATTGTGGCCAACACCCTCGATGAAGGTGTTGATACGGGCATTGAGGCTTTGCTTGCTTAAAATAACCGCAAGAATAATAGCCGGCAAGATGGCCACTGGCGCCGCCAGTTGGTAGAACGCCATATCCACGCCTTGGTAATGATAGAAAATACCGGTGCCCAGAAATAAGGCAAGAAACAACGCCAACGGCAATAGCGCGATTGGGTTAGGGGTAATGGCGCCGCTGTGCGACCTCGCTGATGACATATTGGAACCTTTATCAGATGTTTAGACGTCCAGAAGTGTAATCGCAAATAGCCTAGACAAGCAACCCAAAATTGTAATTTGGTAGTACACTTAAGCCATAAATTAGCAGTTATGCATTGAATAGCTGCCACCTGAGTGTTTGATAAGGAGTATGCATGAGCCCTGAAGAATTGCATTTGCAGATGCGCAATTTACGTGAAGATGATTATCCCCAGTTAAAGCTTTTAATGGATTCTGTTTACGATGACATTGGTGGCGCGTGGGAGCAGCATACCATTCGTAAACTTATTACCGAATTTCCTGAAGGCCAAATTTGCTTGGAAGACGGTGGCAAAATTGTTGGTGTCGCATTGACCGTCAAAGTGACCTACGATCGTTTTTCTAATCCGCATCGCTATGATGATCTGTTGGGTAAGAAAGAAACCATTTTGAACGAAAAAGATGGTGATGCGCTATATGGCCTGGATGTATTGATTCATCCCGAGTATCGCGGCTACCGTTTAGGGCGTCGACTGTATGATGCGCGCAAAGAGTTGTGTATGCAGCACAACCTGAAAGCTATATTAGCCGGTGGGCGGATTGTTAATTACCATAAATATGCCAAGGAAATGACAGCCAGTCAGTACCTGGAGAAGGTGCATCGTCGCGAAATTTATGACCCAATTTTAACCTTTCAGTTAGCCAATGATTTTAGTGTCAAGCGGCTGCTGGGTAAGTATTTACCAGAAGATAAAAAGTCTAAAGGCTATGCCACGTTACTGGAGTGGAATAACTTTTTATATGAGGCATCAGATACCTTTATTAATTCGCGCTCACGCAATGTGCGGGTGGGGGCGGTGCAATGGCAAATGCGGACCGTGGATTCCGTAGAACAAATGCTGCGCCAAGTTGAATACTTCGTCGATGCACTATCAAGTTATAAAAGCGATTTTGCGTTATTTCCCGAATTCTTCAACGCGCCGCTGATGGGCTTAACTGACCAAAGCCAACAAATGGAAGCGATTCGTTTCCTGGCAGGCTTTACTGAGCGCTTCAAGCGTGAAATGTCGCAAATGGCGGTCAGCTATAACGTCAATATTATTACCGGTTCGATGCCGTTGTTAGAAGGTGATTCCTTGTACAACGTGTCGTACTTGTGCCATCGCGACGGCACGGTCAATGAACAGCGTAAACTGCATATTACCCCGCACGAAAAAAGCGACTGGGTGATTGAAGGCGGTGACAAAGTGGCGGTGTTCCAAACTGACGCAGGCCGCGTGGGCATTTTAATTTGCTACGACGTGGAGTTCCCTGAATTAGGGCGCTTGATGGCCGAGGAAGGCCTGGAAATATTGTTTGTTCCGTTTTGGACGGATACCCGCAATGCCTACTTGCGTGTGCGCCATTGTGCCCAAGCTCGGGCAGTGGAAAACGAATGCTATGTGGTGATTTGTGGGTCTGTGGGTAACTTGCCAGAAGTAGAAAGCTTAGACGTGCAGTACGCCCAATCGAGTGTATTCTCACCGTCAGACTTTGCTTTCCCACATGACGCAGTGATGTCTGAAACGACGCCGAACACCGAAATGCTGATGTTCTCCGATTTGAATTTAGACGAGTTACGCTACTTACATAATGAAGGTTCGGTGACTAACCTAAAAGACCGCCGCACTGATTTATACGACGTCACGCGTAAGTTTAACTTTTAGATGGGCTTACGGACCGTCGTAACGGCGGCCCAACTTGATAACACCGGCGGTTTAGTGACTTTGGTGTCCACGCAAGCGGGTCGCGCTGATGTATAGCGCCGCAATAGCTAAGTAGAGAGCGACATGGGCGGCATGCGCCAATCCTTGCGGGCTTTGCCCTCCGCTGGTTTGTGGTAGCCCCCACATGGCTAAGATACCTAAGGCAAGCAATAACAAGCTAACCAGCCAGCGTGGAATATTGGTGAGTGTGGCAACGGCTTGCAATAAAATGACAATGGCAACGCTAACAGGGATCCAAAGCCAGCTTAACCACAAGGTTGGATATTCAAGAATATTAAGGAACCCGCTAAATTGAGCATCCCAAAATAAATGGCTTGCAAATACGTCACCGAGTCGGAAATTCAACAGCATTGTTTGCAGCTGCAACCAATTGTCGGTTTGTTGATGGCTAGCGATGGCATTAATCACGCCGTGCCAAAATAGCGCAGCGAATAGCGCCACGAGCATGGTGAATAAGTTAAGTTTTTGCCATGGTTTGTGGCGATAAAAGAGCGCGCGCATAGTTAATTATTATTTACCCGTCAATGTATGCCGCCACCATATCCTGTTGCGGCGAGGCTCGCAACTGGCATCGATGAAATTAATCGGGATATACTGCAATTGTTTTAAATTCAAATAACTAAGTTTAATTCATCAAGCATTGCGCCGAAATAATACACCAAGGCTCGGAGTCAACTGTGGACGATAGCTCACCGTTAAGCAAAATCCCCCTTACCAGCTTAAAAGGGGTGGGGCCGAAAATGGCACAAAAGCTACAGAAAATGCACTTAAATAGTGTACTGGACGTGCTATTTCATTTGCCGAATCGGTATCAGGATCGCACCCGCGTAACCCCTATTGCGCACCTTCGAGTTAATGAATTTGCCACGATTGTCGCGCAAGTATTGGACACCCGCGTTCACTACGGCAAACGTCGCGCATTACTGTGTCGAGTGAATGATGGCAGTGGCACACTGACACTCCGATTTTTTCAATTTAGCGCCGCACAGCAACAGGCCCTTGCTACGGGCACTGCGTTGCATATTTACGGTGAAGTTAGGCCTGGCCCAACGGGGCCGGAAATCATTCACCCTGAGTACAAAGCCACAGACGACGGCCCAGTGATTTTAGAAGAAACCCTAACGCCTATTTATCCGACGACTGAGGGTGTCTACCAGCCGACTATTCGCAATGTGTGTGAGCAAGCGCTGAGTTACTTAAATGACGCCAGTGTACCGGAACTACTTCCAGCGGCCTTGGCGCAAGGTGAGATGCCGTTAGCGCAGGCGATTCGGGTACTGCATAACCCACCTACAGATGCGGATCAGCAGGCATTATTAGAGGGCGTGCACCCGGCACAGCGCCGCCTCGCGCTCGAAGAGTTACTAGCGCATCACGTCAGCATGCTGATTGCGCGCCAACAAGCCCAGCAGGTTAAAGCCGCCAGCATTCAGGGCAATGGGCAACTAACCCAGGCCTTTCTTAAACGTTTGCCTTTTAGCCCGACCGGCGCACAAAAGCGTGTCGCAAAAGAAATTGCGACTGATATGGCGCAGCCTTTTCCTATGTTACGTCTGGTGCAAGGCGATGTGGGTTCAGGTAAAACTCTGGTCGCGGCGTTAGCCGCATTGCCGGTAATCGAAGCTGGATATCAGGTGGCGCTGATGGCGCCGACGGAAATTCTCGCTGAGCAACATGCACTGAATTTCGCGCTTTGGTTTGAAGCGTTAGGTATTGAGGTCGGCTGGTTAGCTGGGAAGACGAAAGGCAAGGCGCGCGAAGCCACTGTCGCGGCATTGGCGAGCGGTCATATCCAGTTTATTGTCGGCACCCATGCGTTATTTCAAGCTGGGGTTGAATTTCAGCGCTTAGCCTTAGTTATTATCGATGAACAGCATCGCTTCGGCGTGCATCAACGCTTGGCGCTGCGGGAAAAGGGTGAAGCGGATGGGAGTCACCCACACCAATTGATTATGACCGCGACCCCGATTCCACGCACGTTGGCGATGACGGCGTATGCCGACCTAGCCACATCGATTATTGATGAATTACCGCCAGGGCGCACGCCTATTACCACAGTGGCGATTCCGGACACGCGGCGTGACCAAATTATTCAGCGCGTGTATGAAGTCTGCCGTAACGAGGGGCGCCAAGCCTATTGGGTGTGTACACTGATTGAAGAATCGGAGGCATTGCAGTGCCAAGCCGCCGAAGACACCGCCACCTTGCTGGCGGAGCACTTGCCTGGCTTACGCATAGGCTTAGTCCATGGGCGTATGAAAGCGGCTGAGAAAGAAGCGGTGATGCACGCATTCAAGGCTGCAGAACTGGATTTGCTGGTGGCCACCACAGTGATTGAAGTCGGCGTCGACGTGCCGAATGCGAGCTTAATGATTATTGAAAACCCTGAGCGTTTAGGCTTGGCGCAGTTACACCAATTACGTGGCCGCGTTGGGCGAGGTAGCGCAGCGTCCCACTGTGTGCTGCTGTATAAAACCCCGCTGAGCCAACAAGCCAATCAACGCCTTGCGGTATTGCGTGACAGCAATGACGGCTTTGTAATCGCTGAGCGTGACCTGGAATTACGTGGTCCTGGGGAGCTACTAGGCGCCAAGCAAACTGGTTTGGCACAGATGAAAGTGGCCGATGTGGTGCGCGACGCGCCCTTAATTCCAAAGGTGCAGCAGCTTGCCCAGGGTATGGTAACGAGTTACCCGGATTTAAGCGATAAGCTGATGAAACGCTGGCTGCCGCAAGGTGAACGTTACGCGCAGGTGTAGTCTTTTCGGCGCTAGCTGGTACACTATAGCACTCGCACGTGACTTAAGAGCTTTAGGTAATGAAAGACAACTCTCAGGAAACCACCCATTTCGGGTACAAGACCGTTGAAAAGTCTCAAAAAAAGAACCTCGTCGCTGGTGTTTTTGATTCTGTCGCGGCTAAATATGACGTCATGAATGACGTCATGAGTTTCGGTATTCACCGCTTATGGAAGCGTCAAACTATCGATAGCAGCGCAGTGCGCCAAGGTCAACGTGTACTGGATTTAGCCGGTGGTACCGGTGACTTGACCGCCAAGTTCTCACGTATTGTTGGCCCGCAAGGTCAGGTAGTACTAGCGGATATCAATGCGTCAATGCTTAAAGTAGGTCGCGATAAACTTCGCAACTTAGGCATTGTCGGTAACGTCGATTACGTGCAAGCCAATGCCGAAGAACTGCCTTTCCCCGATGACCATTTTGATCTGATTACCATTGCATTTGGCCTGCGCAACGTCACTGACAAAGACAAAGCACTACGCTCGATGTTACGTGTACTGAAACCGGGCGGACGTCTGTTGGTGTTGGAATTCTCGAAACCAGAGCACGATGCACTTAACACGCTGTATGATTTCTATTCGTTTAATATCTTACCGCAGATGGGCGGATTGATAGCCAACGATAAAGAGAGTTATCAATATTTGGCGGAATCTATTCGTATGCACCCTGATCAAGAGACGCTCAAGCAGATGATGCAAGACGCGGGCTTTGAGCAAGTGACTTACCAAAATATGACCGGCGGTATTGTCGCCTTGCACCGTGGGTTCAAGTTCTAATGCCCACCCAAGCGCTGATTAACGCTTTTGCCGAGCGTCTGGTGAATACTGCCCTCGCGGAGGACAGAAATGCCCCGAAGCGCTTAGCGGCAGTGAAGGGCAAAACCTTTCGCCTGCGCTTGGATATGTTGCCGTGGCCGTTAACGATGACGTTTTGCGCTGACCGTGTGTTTTTTATGGGTGAGGATTACGACGCAGTGGACGGTGAAGTGACCACCAGTGTGGCGGTGTTATCGACCTTGCGCGATGCCAGTCAGGTGACGGCTGCCTTGCAGCGCGGTGAATTACAACTTAGCGGCAACCCAATTTTTGCACAGCAAGCGAGCCAAGTATTGCTAGGCTTAGAGATTGATTGGGAAGAGTCGTTTGCCAAACGTATTGGTGATGTACCTGGCTACTGGGCAGGGCAAGGGCTCGCATGGTTACGCCAGCAGCGCCCCAACTTGGATGCTTGGCAGCAGTGGTTCGGCGAAACTTTGAGTGAAGAAAAAAAGCTGACCGTAGGTCAGGTTGAGTATGCGCTGTTTAGCGACGAATTGAAGCAGTTGGCGCAACGTGTGCGTCAATTAGAAGGCGGTGAATCATAGTGCGAAGTCTGCGGTTTTACAGAATCATTCGAACTCTCTTACACTACGGGCTAGACGACTTAATTCCAAAGCGTTGGCAACCATGGTATCTGCGTACCGTGCGTGTGACCTGCTTCTGGCTGCGTAATCGGCATAAAGACAAGCCATTGGGCGTGCGCTTACGTTTAGCGTTGGAGGAGCTTGGTCCCGTATTTGTCAAAGTCGGCCAAATGCTCTCCACGCGGCGCGATTTATTGCCGCCTGAAGTGATTACACAATTGGCTATGCTGCAAGACAACGTGCCCCCATTTAGTGGTGAAGTTGCCCAGCGTATTATCGAAAAAGCCTTAGAAATTGAGCGCATTGACCAGGCCTTTGTGGATTTTGTCCAGCGCCCCATGGCCTCAGCGTCGATTGCCCAAGTCCATAGTGCAAGCATTCGCTTGGAAAGTGGCGATATTAAGGATGTGGTGGTTAAAGTCATTCGTCCCGACATTCGTGACACCATTCACGCCGATTTAGAGCTGATGGAATCCATCGCCGCGCTGGCAGCTAGGTATCTGCCTGACGGTCGCCGCCTTAAACCCAAAGAGGTGATCCGCGAGTATCGTAAGACCTTATTGGATGAGCTGGATTTGCTGCGTGAGGCGGCGAATGCCATTCAATTGCGGCGTAACTTCAATCAGTCGGATGTTTTGTATATTCCCGAGGTATACACCAAGTTTACGCGCCACAATGTGATGGTTATGGAGCGTATCGCTGGGGTGCCAGTGGGTGACGTAGATACGTTACGCGCACAGGGCGTAGACTTGAAGCTGCTGGCAGAACGGGGCGTCGATATATTTTTCACCCAAGTATTCCGTGACAGTTTCTTCCACGCGGACATGCACCCAGGTAATATTTTCGTGGACCCGAGTAACCCGAATGACCCGCGTTACTTGGCCATTGACTTTGGTATCGTAGGCACCCTAAATCGTGAAGATAAGCGCTATTTAGCCGAAAACTTTATCGCCTTTTTTAATCGTGACTATCGCAAGGTCGCTGAGTTGCACGTCGATTCAGGGTGGGTACCAGATTACATTAATATCGAAGAATTCGAGTCGGCGATTCGTACCGTATGCGAGCCTATTTTTGAAAAGCCGTTGAAAGACATTTCATTCGGTGGCGTGCTGCTTAATTTATTCAATACTGCGCGACGCTTTGAAATGGAAGTACAACCGCAGTTGGTGTTATTACAAAAGACCTTGCTGTATGTCGAAGGGTTAGGCCGCAATTTATATCCGGACTTAGACCTGTGGAAAACTGCAAAGCCTTATTTAGAGCGCTGGATGCATGAGCAAATTGGCTGGAAAGCCATGTGGCGCTCGTTAAAAGCCAACGCGCCTTACTGGGTCGAGAAGCTGCCAGAAATGCCAACTTTATTGTACGACACATTACGCCAGTCACAATCATCAATTAAGTTGTCACAGTCGTATATGGAAGATATTATGCGTCAGCAGCAAGAGGCTGCAGAGAGTCGTATTTGGGCCTTCGGTGCTAGCACTTTAGCTATCGCGACCTTAGCCCTTGGCTTGATGTTAGACGAGCCTTGGTGGGCGGCATTGACTGGGGTGGCATCAGCCATTGGTTGGTACAAGGCTTGGAGCGACCGGCCTAAACATTTTATGCAATAGACGAGGTAAACCATGGGTGGAATTGGTATTTGGCAATTATTAATTATTGCGGTCATCGTGCTGTTGCTATTTGGCAGCAAAAAACTACGTGGCATTGGCGGCGACTTAGGCGCTGCGTTGCGTGGCTTTAAAAAAGAAATGCACGAGGATGACAAGCCCAAGCATCAAGACAATGTCGAGCATAAAAAGACCGACGCTGACTTTGAGTCAACTACACAGACACGCGACAAGCATTCAGACAAGCGTGATTAAGTATGTTTGATATCGGCTTTTGGGAGCTGCTAGTGGTGGGCTTAATTGGCTTAGTGATACTAGGCCCTGAGCGCTTTCCGCGTGCTATACGTTCGTTACAGGCGTCACTGCATAAGGTGCGTCAATTCGGCAGCCGGATGGAAGCTGAAATTAACCATGAGCTCAGAATTAAAGAGCTGCACGACAACCTGAAAAAAATTGAGCAAGCCGACGATATCGACAATCTACCAGCTGAACTCAAGCAGTCCTTAGCCGAGTTACAACGTGCCGCTGCCAGTGTGAATCGGCCCTACGCAAAACCCGACGCCCCAGAACCAACGCAGGTCGATGACGCCGCTCAGAAGCCTGATAGCGTTAAGGTCACGGACACGCATCAACAAGACGACAACACTGAGGGCCGCAATGACCGAACCTCATGACGGCTCGCTATTAGCCCACTTAGCCGAGCTACGCAGCGCGTTATTGCGCGGTATTGCCGCAGTATTGCTGATTTTCGTTGCGCTTATCTATTTTGCCCGCGATATCTATCACTGGTTAGCCACACCGTTGATGGCGCACTTGCCGGAAGGGGCGAGCATGATAGCCACGGACGTAGGCGCACCCTTTTTTGCCCCCTTCAAGTTGACGATGGTGGTGGCCTTTGCCGCTGCTGTGCCATTTTTATTGCACCAAATTTGGCGCTTTATCGCACCTGGTTTGTACAAGCATGAGAAACGCTTAGTCGCCCCGTTATTGATTAGCTCCACCCTGCTGTTCTACGCAGGTATTGCGTTTGCTTACTATGTGGTACTGCCGCTGGCGTTCGCATTTTTTACCACGATGGCGCCTGAGGGCATTACGATCGCGACGGATATTTCCAGCTATCTCGATTTCGTACTAAAAATCTTCTTCGCTTTTGGTATCGCATTTGAAATTCCGGTGGCTGTCTTATTATTATGCTGGAGTGGCACGACAACGCCCGAGCAATTAAAGAGCAAGCGTGCTTATGTGATTGTGGCTGTGTTTGTGATTGGCATGCTGTTGACGCCCCCTGATGTGATTTCACAAACCCTGCTAGCGATTCCAATGTGGCTATTGTTCGAGCTGGGCCTACTATTCGCGCGCTTCTATACCCCTAAATCATCAGAGCCGGAAAACTCTGAAGGAGATCAACCATGAAAATATTGAAAAAAAGTATGGTCAGTCTTACGGTGCTAGTTTCTTTCGCTGCCCCAGCCCTTGCACAGGCAGACACTTCAGAATTATCGCGTCAATTGACGGAGTGTCGCAGTGTTGAAAGCGCGCTAGAGCGCCTTGATTGTTATGATCGCGTGACTCGCAATTTGGCCGCGCCGGAAGCTAGACAGCGCGGTGAGCAAGCACGTGAGCAAGCTCAACAAACACGTGAGCGGGCGGATGATTTCGGTCGTGAACATCGAAATATTGACCAATCCGAAGGTCGGCGCTGGGTGAATGTAGAAGAGACATGGCAAAATGCGCATGGGCTGTGGCGCTTTCGTTTAGACGATGGTTCTGAGTGGCACCAAACCCAAAGTAGCTATTTCGCGTTTGATCCAGATACCCGTCATTTTATTGAGCGCGGTGCGCTGAACTCATTCCGCTTAGGACAAGAAGGCAGTAATCGCAGTGTGCGGGTACGTCGAGTTGATTAATCATGTGGACTGATAGCGGCGTCAATTTACCGCCAGCGGAGCAACTGGACGATTTTCGCCGCCAATTGGACGCAGCACAAGCCGCGGGCGTCACCCGCTTTGTGCTCATCGGTTCTGATGTAGCCGAAAGCCGGCGAGCCATAGAGTTTGCTGAGCACGACCCGCGTTGCGTGGTGGCGGTAGGTGTACACCCGCATCACGCAGCGACTGTCGAATCAAATTACATCGCGCAATTACGTGAGTTAGTGCAGCACCCAGCGGCACGAGCGGTGGGTGAATGTGGGTTAGATTATAATCGTAATTATTCACCACCGGACATTCAGCGCAAGGTATTCGCTGAACAAGTGGCACTGGCGATCGAAGTTCAATTACCATTGTATTTGCATGAACGTGACGCATTGGCGGATCAGTTGGCGATTCTGAGTCCTGTGCGCCATCAGCTTCGCGCAGCCTTAACCCATTGCTTTACCTCCGACGTTGCGGCGCTACAAGCGTATCAGGATCTCGATTGTTATATTGGGGTGACAGGCTGGGTATGTGACGAACGCCGCGGCCAAGCTTTGGTGGAGGCGGTGCCACAGATCCATTCAGAGCGTCTGGTGCTTGAAACTGATAGCCCTTATTTATTGCCACGCAATATTAAGCCAAAGCCTAAGTCACGTCAGAATAAGCCAGAATATGTCACCTATGTGGCTGAGCGCGTTGCCCAGCTGCGTGGTGAAAGTACCAGCCAACTGAGCGCCAACACCGAGCACAATGTAAGCCGCCTGTTTGGGCCGTGGCCGAGTTAAATTATTGATAGAAGGAAAATATTGCATGACTGTGTACAGTGGTTTCCCGCACCGTCGTTTACGCCGCTTACGTGCCCACGATTTCAGCCGCCGCTTGGTCAGTGAACATCAGCTGACGGTGAATGACTTAATCTACCCAATGTTTGTCCTACCGGGCGAGGGTCAGCGCGAAGCGGTGAAGTCTATGCCTGGCGTTGAGCGCCTTTCCATTGACTTGCTGTTGAAAGAGGCGGCTGAATTAGTCGCTTTAGGCATTCCTATGCTGGCTATTTTCCCGGTGACACCCGCCAGTGATAAGTCGCTATTGGCTGAAGCCGCCTATGCAGACGACGGCTTAGCCCAGCGGGCGGTGCGTGCGCTAAAGCAGCAATTTCCGCAGCTTGGGGTTATGACGGATGTTGCTCTTGACCCATTTACCAGCCATGGGCAAGACGGCATTATCGATGACCAAGGTTATGTGCAAAACGACATCACTACCGAAATACTGGTGCGTCAGGCGTTGTCTCACGCACGGGCAGGCGCCGATGTGATAGCGCCATCAGACATGATGGACGGCCGCATTGGCGCAGTTCGTGAAGCGTTAGAGCGCGAAGGCTTTCATAATGTACAAATTATGGCGTACTCAGCGAAATATGCGTCAGCTTACTATGGGCCGTTTCGTGACGCAGTCGGCTCGGCGGCCAACTTGAAGGGTGGTGATAAGAAAACCTATCAAATGGACCCTGCTAATGGCAATGAAGCCTTGCATGAAGTCGCTCTGGATATCGACGAAGGTGCTGACATGGTGATGGTGAAACCAGGTATGCCTTATTTGGACATTGTTCGCCGTGTGAAAGACGAGTTCAAAGTCCCGACTTTTGCGTATCAGGTCAGTGGTGAATACGCCATGCATATGGCAGCGATTGAAAATGGCTGGTTAGGCGAAGAGACTATTTTTGAAGGCTTGCTGGCATTCAAGCGCGCTGGCGCCGACGGTATTTTGACTTACTTTGCTAAGACAGTGGCGCAAAAGTTAGCTGCTCAGGCGCGTTAAGTTGCTCCTGTTCGGCTTCGAGCAAGCTGAGCAGGAACGGATTGCGTTGCAGGAAATCAGTGGGCGCTTGCAGGTACAAGTGCTCCCCACGGGCTTTCAGGTCGTGAGCTGCAACGCTGTCGTTGGTACGTCGCTGGCATAGCACGATGGCCAAACGCGCCACGCGCTCTAAATGGCGCATTGCCATTTGCGGGTGCGGATTGGCGTCATTGTCATCATCAATAATCCCAGCGGTGGCCGCAATCAGTTCGACCAACTGCTGGCGCTGAGCTTGGTTGAAACCTGGCATGTCGAGGTGTTGCAGCATATAGGTGGCATGGGCGCTGGCTTGCTTATAGGCCAAACTTAAACCCAGTTCATGGGTATACGCGACGGCTCGCAACAGCTGTTCAGCATGGGCTGGAAACACCCACTCGCTGCGTAGTTGCTGGTAAAAGCGGTGCGCTAATTGATGCACCCGAATAGCTTGCTCAGTATCCAGATGATAGGTCGCTGCAATGGTGTCGAGTGTACGCTGTTGCACATCGCTTTGCTCGACGCTCTGTTGCTGCTGGCTCAAGAGGGCATAAATCACCCCTTCGCGCAGCGCCCCAGACGTTGGCTGTACTTGCTGTAAACCCAGCCCACGCATCACCCCAAGCAAAATGCATAAGCCACTTACAAATACAGGCTTACGCGCAGCTTTCAGGCCCGGAATTTTGAGTGAATCATGCCCACCGCAGGCTACACATTGAGCGAGAACCTGCTCCAACCACGCGCGCTCAAACTGGTATGGCATCTCTTGCGCGTGAGCAATTTCCTGCAGTGCTTTGAAGGTGCCAGACGCGCCCAGCACAATACTATCCTGCACTTGGCTATATTGGTTTGCCACTACCTCACAGCAATGTTGAGCCGCTTTAATGGCGGCCTCAGTATTTGACGCGGTGATAGCCCCTTGGTCTGGCTTAAAGAACTGGGTATACCAAGTCACGCAGCCCATATCTAAACTATTCAAAGTGTCGGCACGAAAACCTTGCCCCTGGACTAATTCAGTCGATGCGCCGCCAATATCGATGATCAGCATGGGTTGCTGGAATGAGGTGGTATGGGCAATACCCTGGTAAATCGTGGCAGCTTCTTCGTCGCCACTGATAATGTCGATAGGGTGGCCTAGGGCCGCTTCGCATGCCGCAATAAAGTCTTGGTCATGCCGCACTTTGCGTAGGGTGGCAGTGCCAACCGCTCGAATATGACGGCTATCAATATCTTGTACGCGATCCGCGAAAATCTTTAAGCACGCAAGTGCGCGCTGTTTGGCGTCGTCATCGAGCTCGCCATTAGGGCCCAAGCCTGCAGCAAGACGCACTTTGCGCTTAATTTTACTGACCACTTGGACGCCACCAGCGACGACCCGAACCACTAACATATGGAAGCTATTAGAACCCAGGTCTATCGCTGCATAGTAAGCTTTCGAGCGCGTCGCTGTCATTCAGTCGCAGTCCTAATTAACTACTACTCTTGGCACTATTGTGGCCACCGCGATTACCTTGACGACGCGGGCCTGAGTGGCGGCGCGACACATTTTTTCCGCTTTGCATGCGACGCTTTTGCGGGAAGTGCGGACGTGGTACATCGGTTAACAATGCGTCGGCGTCATACTTACTGACCGGAATTGAGTGCTTAATGTAATCCTCAATGGCCGGCAGATTATAGACGTATTCTTCACAGGCTAAACTGACGGCTTTACCACTCGCGCCAGCACGACCAGTACGGCCGATACGGTGCACGTAGTCTTCACAGTCATCGGGCAAATCAAAGTTGTAAACGTGACTCACCGCTGGAATATGAAGGCCACGCGCCGCGACATCAGTGGCGACCAAAATGTCGACTTTGCCTGTAGCAAAGTCGTCTAAAATCTTGAGTCGTTTGCGTTGCGCTACGTCACCCGTTAGCAAACCAACGCGGTGTTGGTCAGATTTAAGCCACTGGTAAACCTTCTCGCAACCATGTTTTGTATTGGAAAAAACGATTGCCTTGTCCGGCCAATCCTCTTCAATCAGAGTCAGCAACAGGGCAATTTTGTCTGGCTTTGACGGGTAAAAAAGCTCTTCCTCGATGCGAGCGCCAGTCATCTGCTCAGGCTCTACTTCAACACTGGTTGGCTCATTCATGTGCTCGTAGGCGAGCTCTTTCACGCGTAGTGACAAGGTGGCTGAGAACAATAAATTCAAGCGTTCTGCAGGCGAACCCATGCGTCTGAACATGTAGCGGATGTCATCGATAAAGCCAAGGTCGAACATGCGGTCAGCTTCGTCTAAAACCACCACGTCAATGGCATCAAGCTGATACACGCCTTGCTTACAATAATCGATAAGGCGACCACAGGTGCCGACTAAAACATCAACGCCTTCAGCCAGTTCCGCGCGTTGCGCTTCGTAGTTCTCGCCGCCGTACACGACTGCTAGTTTTAATCCACATTGACGTGCGAGTTCTGCGGCATCGTTATGAATTTGCACCGCGAGTTCGCGGGTTGGTGCCAACACTAAGGCGCGCGGTTGCTTGGACTCAGGGTCTTTGCGCGGCGTCGTCATCAGCTGGTTAAAAATGGCAACTAGAAAAGCCATTGTCTTACCGGTACCGGTTTGGGCTTGTCCAGCAACGTCTTTACCCTGCAACGCTAAAGGCAGGCTTAATGCCTGAATCGGCGTACAGTATGTAAAGCCAACTTTATTTAGGGCATCGAGTACACTCGAGTGCAATCCAAGGTCGGCAAACTTGGTTTCGGTTAGGTGTTTTTCGCTCATGTTGCTCAGCATATCAGGTTTACGCTTGCAAAAAAAAACATAAATGATTAAATATGTATTCTAACTTTAAGTCACAGCGCCCTTGCTGTGAAAAACGACCGGAGATGTAACATGAGCGACAAAATTGTTCAGCTGAGCGACGAAAGCTTTGAAGCAGACGTGATTAACGCTGATCAACCCGTCCTTGTTGATTTTTGGGCAGAATGGTGTGGCCCCTGTAAAATGATCGCCCCTATTCTGGATGACATCGCAGACGAGTTCGCAGGCAAAGTGACTGTGGGTAAGCTGAATGTCGACCACAACAACGAAACCCCGCCAAAGTACGGTATCCGTGGTATCCCAACGCTATTACTGTTCAAAAATGGTGAAGTTGTTGGTACAAAAGTAGGTGCCATGTCGAAGGCTCAACTGAGCGAGTTTATCAGCGAGCACGTGTAAGGCTGATTAGCTGTGTAGCTCACACGAGTGTGCTGCGACTACGGACGAGATTAGTGAGCGCGACGCCTGTTTCAGGCGCCGCGCTTATTTTATCAGCGCGTTGTAATGACGCATCAAAGGCTGCACCCCAGATGTCAGGCATATGACAATTGCGTAATTTCTGCCGCAAAACTGGACGTTGTCTAGTTTTGGTGTTATTTTCACCTTGTAGCGTTTCCTGACCTGCCGAAATAACCATCCTCATCGGCATCAAAGCTACACATTTAATGACTCTAAATCCCGAATTCTTACGTACTTACAGCGAGCACGCGTGACCTGTAGGGTACAGGTTGAACTTAATTTCAAACTAATTTGATAACCTTCTAAGACCTACCGCTTATGAATCTGACTGAACTGAAAAATAAACCAATTAGTGAATTGGTTGACCTTGCCAATGACATGGGCCTTGAAAACACGGCTCGCCTGCGCAAACAAGACATAATTTTCTCTATCCTAAAAGCCCACGCGAAAAGTGGCGAAGATATTTTTGGCGACGGCGTGCTGGAAATTTTACAAGACGGATTTGGCTTCCTGCGTTCAGGTGACTCATCTTACTTGGCCGGCCCTGACGATATTTATGTGTCGCCAAGCCAGATTCGCCGTTTCAATTTGCGCACCGGTGACACGGTCGCTGGTAAAATTCGTCCACCGAAAGACGGTGAGCGGTATTTTGCGCTATTGAAAATTCGTGAAGTAAACTTTGATAAGCCAGAGAACTCACGTAACAAGATCTTATTTGAGAACTTAACCCCGTTGCATGCCAATGAGCGTTTGCGCATGGAACGTGGTAACGGTTCAACGGAAGACATTACCGCGCGTATTTTAGATTTGGCCTCACCGATTGGTAAAGGTCAGCGTGGTTTGGTGGTGGCACCACCAAAAGCAGGTAAAACCTTGCTACTACAAAATATCGCGCAATCAATTGCGGCGAACCACCCAGACTGTAACTTGATGGTATTGCTGATTGACGAGCGTCCGGAAGAAGTTACCGAAATGAGCCGCTTGGTGAAAGGGGAAGTCATTGCGTCAACTTTTGATGAACCAGCCAGCCGCCACGTTCAAGTCGCCGAGATGGTTATCGAGAAGGCTAAGCGCCTGGTTGAGCACAAAAAAGACGTGGTTATCTTGCTGGACTCAATTACCCGTTTAGCCCGTGCATACAACACCGTGATTCCGAGTTCAGGTAAAGTCCTGACTGGTGGTGTCGATGCTAACGCACTGCATAAACCGAAGCGTTTCTTCGGTGCCGCACGTAACGTTGAGGAAGGCGGCAGCTTAACTATTATCGCTACCGCACTGATCGACACGGGTTCGAAAATGGACGAGGTCATCTACGAAGAATTTAAAGGTACAGGTAACATGGAATTGCACCTGAACCGTAAAATCGCCGAGAAGCGTGTTTTCCCTGCTATCGACTTTAACCGTTCGGGCACACGCCGTGAAGAGTTGCTAACCTCTCAAGACGAGCTGCAGAAGATGTGGGTATTGCGTAAGATCCTGCATCCGATGGGCGAAGTCGAAGCGATGGAATTTTTAATCGACCGTTTAGTTATGACCAAGACCAATGACGAGTTCTTTGAGTCAATGAAGCGCCAAAAGGGCTAACTAAGCCAGTCACGCGTGATGGTGAGAACCAGATTAGTATCATTCCCGTAGTTAAGCATACAACTGCGGGCTGGTTCTCAACCTGCCCCCTCTTTTCACCAGCAGCGAGCATTCCAGCATGAAGTATCAAGACTTGCGCGATTTTTTGCAGCAGCTAGAAGCGCAAGGTGAGCTTAAGCGCATTAAGCAGCCCATCGACCCATACCTTGAAATGACCGAAATTGCCGACCGTACGTTAAAAGCCGGTGGCCCAGCCCTATTGTTTGAAAACGTCAAAGGCCACAGTATGCCGGTACTGGCCAACTTGTTTGGTACTCCAGATCGAGTGGCTAAAGGCATGGGCCAAGACAAGCTCAGCGCATTGCGCGATGTCGGTACACTGCTCGCTTATCTAAAAGAGCCGGAACCACCTGCTGGCTTTAAAGACGCAATCAGTAAGTTGCCGTTGTTGAAAAAAGTGCTGAGCATGGCACCCAAAGTACGCAAAAACGCGCCTTGCCAAGAGGTGGTTTTAACCGGTGACGAGGTCGATTTAAGTAAAATCCCAGTCCAGCATTGTTGGCCAGGTGACGCTGCACCACTGATTACCTGGGGCTTGACCGTGACTCGCGGGCCACATAAAAAGCGCCAGAATTTAGGTATTTACCGTCAACAGGTGTTGGGTAAAAACAAGCTGATTATGCGTTGGTTAAGCCATCGTGGTGGTGCTCTGGATTACCAGGAATTCTGTCGTCAAAACCCGGGCCAGCGCTTTCCCGTGTCGGTGGCATTAGGTGCCGACCCAGCAACGATTTTAGGTGCGGTCACGCCAGTGCCTGACACCTTGTCAGAATACGCGTTTGCGGGCCTACTGCGCGACGGTAAAACTGAGGTTGTGAAGTCAATTAGTAACGACTTACAAGTGCCGGCACACGCGGAAATTATTCTTGAGGGTTACTTAGAAGCAGGCGAAACCGCGCCTGAAGGGCCGTATGGCGACCACACTGGTTACTATAATGAAGTCGACGAGTTTCCAGTATTTACGGTCACCCACATTACCCATCGCAAAGACCCGATTTATCACAGCACGTATACGGGGCGTCCACCCGATGAGCCGGCAGTGCTTGGGGTTGCGTTGAACGAAGTTTTTATCCCGATTTTGCAAAAGCAATTTCCGGAAATTGTCGACTTCTATTTACCGCCAGAAGGATGCTCTTACCGCATGGCGGTGGTGACGATGAAGAAGCAATACCCGGGCCATGCGAAGCGCGTGATGATGGGCGTGTGGTCGTTCTTACGCCAGTTCATGTATACCAAATTCGTGATTGTATGTGACGATGATATCAACGCGCGCGATTGGCACGACGTGATCTGGGCGATTACCACGCGCATGGACCCAGCCCGTGATACGGTGATGGTTGAGAACACGCCAATCGATTACCTGGACTTCGCGTCACCGGTGTCGGGGTTAGGCTCAAAGATGGGGATGGACGCAACCAATAAATGGCCAGGCGAAACCGACCGTGAATGGGGCGAACCTATTGTGATGGACCCTGAAGTCAGCGCCCGTGTCGATGCGATGTGGGATGAATTAGGAATTTTAAAGTAGGCATCTATGTCAGTTTTACGTTGTCAGTTAACCAGTATCAAAGCGCTTACGCAACACGTATATCGCGTCGAACTAAGCCCCTCAGCGCCGTTAGTATTCCATGCTGGGCAGTATCTGCAAGTGGTCATGGGTGAGAATGATAAGCGCCCGTTTTCAATCGCTTCTATGCCAGCTGAGCATAGCCGGATTGAGCTGCACATTGGCGCTGAACCTGGCAACACCTATGCTGGGGAAGTGATGCAAACCTTGCAACAGCAAGGTGAAATTACCATTGAAGCGCCGCTTGGCGTGGCGCATTATCGCGCTGAAAGCCAACGCCCGCTTATCCTGCTTGCTGGCGGCACGGGTTTTTCTTATACCTGGTCAATCTTGCAGCAGCACTTGGCTAGCACGGACAGCCGTCCCGTGGTGTTGTACTGGGGCGCCCGCGAGTTGGCTGATTTGTACATGCATGAGCAATTGCTGCAACTACAACGCCTGCATGAGAACTTCAGTTATCGCCCAGTCCTTGAGTCGCCGCCGAGCGACTGGCAAGGTTCACCTGGCTTGGTTCATCATGCGTTGCTCGGTGACTTCAAGGCCCAACTGGCACAATTCGATGTCTATGTCGCTGGTCGCTTCGAGATGGTGCGTGTGGTGCGTGATGAGTTTACCCAGCATGGGCTTCCCATTGAACAGCTCTACGGCGATGCATTGAGCTTTATTTAATTCGGCGTTATACTGCCGCCCGAATACCAAGGGGTGCCTTTTTTAGGCTGAGATGCGCAAGCGAACCCTTTGTACCTGATCCGGTTAATACTGGCGTAGGGATTGGTAATACAATTCATTCAAGATTTTTATCTTAGCCGATAACCGGATCTCATCTTTTTGGCGCCTAGCGCTATGAATTCACAAAGACGAGATCCATGATGCAAACTATATTTAATAAAACCCCTTTAGCTTTACTGTGCTTAAGTACGTTCACCACCGCTTCGGTGTGGGCGCAAACCAACACCACCCCAGACGCGACCCCAGATACAGACGCGATTGAGCGGATTACTGTGACCGGCGAATTTCGCTCCACAGGTCTTGAAGACGTGCCTGCTAGCGTCAGCGTTCTGCGCGCTGAAGACGTGCGTGCACGCCAGGCCGAGCACCTCGAAGACGCACTAGCGATGGCGCCGAACGTTAACCTAGCGGCCGGCGGCTCGCGGGCTAACTTCTTCCAAATTCGTGGTATTGGTGAGCGCAGCCAGTTTGTCGATCCGATTAACCCATCGGTGGGTTTAGTGGTTGATGGTATTAATTACAGTGGCTTAGGCCACGCCGGTACTTTGTTTGATATCGGCCAAGTCGAAGTGTTTCGCGGCCCGCAAAGTACGCGCTTTGGTGCCGATGCAATGGCGGGCATGATTTACTTAAGCAGCACGCCGTTAAGCCCCGACAACAATGGCTTAGCAGAAGTCAGCTGGGCGAATTACTCCAGTTATGCCGCTGGGGTAGCCTTTGGCGGCGCACTCAACGACCAATTCGTAGCGCGCGGCTCGTTATACCACTACCAAAGTGACGGTTTTATTGAAAATACCTTCTTGGGCCGCACTGATACCAACGGCCAAGACGAATTAACCTTGCGCTTAAACGGCCTGTGGACACTTAGCCCTGACTTAGACGTACTGCTGACTTATCATCGCTACGACATTGATAACGGCTATGATACCTGGTCACTGGATCTTGACCGCACTACGTTATCTGACACCCCTGGTCGCGATACATTGGACAGCCATGCATTTCGCAGCCAACTCAATTACCGCGCCTTGCAAGCGGCTGATATTGAATTTGCAATCAGCTATTTAACCGCCGAGCAAGAGTATAGTTTCGATGAGGACTGGGCTTTTGAAGGCATTCGTCCAGATTGGGAATACAATTCCTTCGACGCTTATTTTCGCGACCGCGACGACCTCACCTTAGAATTGCGCGCATTGTCAGACCAGCCTGTCATGTTAGGCAATCTGGCGACGGACTGGGTGGCAGGTGTGTATTGGCGCCAAAGTGATATGGATCTTACGCGCAACTACACCTATTTAGCGGCACCATTTAGTAGTCAATACGAAACCGAAAACTGGGCGGTGTACGGTGAATTAATCCAGCAATGGACCCCACAGTTGCGCGCTACCTACGGTGTGCGCGTGCAAGGTTATGACAATGACTACCGTGACAGCCGCAATATTACGGCTAACCCCAGCGACACCACATGGGGTGGGCGTGCGTCATTGCAATACCAAGTCAATGCCAATGAGCAGTTCTACGCGTCGTTATCGCGTGGGTTTAAGCAAGGCGGCGTGAATGGTGAAGCACTTGGGCGTGCAGGCGATCGCGGCTTAGAAGAAGCGAGTGAGTTTTTGGAGTCGGTGGCAACCTTCGCCCCTGAGCTGCTGACCAATAGTGAATTAGGCTACCGCTTATACTTGCCAGAGCAGAGCTTAGGCCTGAATTTAACGGTGTTTTACAGTTGGCGAGAGGACATGCAGGTCAACGCCTACGTATTGCGCGACCAGCAGTTCGTGACCTACTTGGATAACGCATCGTCAGGGCGTAATTACGGCGTGGAAGCGGAACTTGATTATGTGCCACGTGATGATTTACGCCTGTTCGCCAGCTTAGGTGTGATGCAAACCGAATTGCGGGACTTCGAACTTGAGGGCGGCGTAAATATTAGCGGCCGTGAGCAAGCCCATGCACCTAATTATCAATTGCATACTGGGCTGGAGTGGAATTTACAGCCGAACTTAATGTTCCGTGTTGAGTTAGACGCGCGCGATGGTTTTTACTTCTCGAATACGCATGACGAACGCGCTTCAAGCTATCAGTTATTGCACGCACGGTTGAATTATCAGCTCGGTGATTGGATGCTGAGCCTGTGGGCACGCAACTTGACTGACGAAGACTACGCCACCCGTGGCTTCTTCTTCGGCAATGACCCGCGTGATGAATATACGCCAAAAAATTATGTGCAGTATGGAGAGCCGCGCCGTTTTGGTCTGACCGCCCGTTACAGCTTTTAAGGAATTGCTATGAGTTTACCATTGAGTGCCGAAATATCTCTTTATCCGCTCGCGGCTGAGTATCGCAGTGTAATTCAGGGCTTTGTCGATCGCTTAGCGAGTTATGACGATATCCGCGTAAATACCAATACCATGAGCACGCAGATATTCGGTGACTTCCGCCGCGTCATGCAGGTTCTCACTGATGAGTTGGAAGTGCTATATCAACAAGCGCCAAGCCAAGTGTTGGTGTGCAAATTTATCAACCGTGATCTGCGCCCCGAGTAAGCTGTGCAGACACTGATTGATATGTTGGCGCTGACCTCAGGTTGGGAGCTTGTGGCAGTGGCATTAGCAGTGGCTTACCTATTGCTGGCGATTCGGCAAAGCTTGTGGTGTTGGCCAGCCGCCGCTATCAGTGCAAGCATCTACACCTACTTGTTCATCCATGCCGGGCTATTGATGGAAAGTATGTTGCAGGTGTTCTATGTAGTGATGGCCGGTTACGGCTACTGGCGCTGGTCACGTGCCCAGCGTCCGATGATCGCGGGCAGTGTGGTGACCAATGCACCGACGCTTCCCGTGGCCAGCCAGACACTCATGTGGCACGCGCGTTGGGTGGTCGTGTTGGCACTCATCAGTGTGGTCATTGGCTTACTGCTAAGCCGCTACACGTCAGCACAGATGGTTTGGTTAGACACACCAACCACCGTATTCAGCTTGTTTGCAACCTTCTTGGTGGCGCGCAAGGTGTTACAAAACTGGTTGTATTGGATTGTGATTGATTTAACCTATGTAGGATTATTCTGGGTGAAGGGTTTTTATCCGACAGCCATTCTATTTGGGTTCTATACCTTGATGGCAGTGATAGGTTATCTGCGCTGGCGTCAGGATTATCAACAACAAGGTGTCGACGTTGAACCTCAGCCTACCTGAATTTTTGGCACAGCATATTGAAGGCCCGTACCAGTTGAATACGTTGCGGGAAGGTCAGGTGAATACGGCTTGGCGGGTGATGACGCCAAGCCGGCACTATTTTCTAAAGTATCAGGGCGCTGCCACCCATAATGGCATCGATAGAGTGCAGGAAGTGCGCTTGCAACGGGCACTCTATCTTTCCCACTTAACCCCTCACGTAATTGCTTATAGCCGCGACTATGCCTGGCTGCTGTGCGAATGGATAGACGCGCCGACCCTGGCAGCAGCGGATCCCCAACGTCAAGTCGCTGTGCTCGCTAAGACCTTAGTGCATATCCATCAGCAGACGCCGCCTCTCGCGCGCTGGTCATTGCGCCGACGGGTGGACAACTACCTTACCGCGGTCGCGCAATATGCCCCTGCAAAAGCCCGTGCATTGCGATCGAAGCTGCACCAATATCGGCATTTGCTGGCAGATTGGGAACAGGGCGAAGCGGTGTTTTGCCACAATGATTTAGCGTTTGAGCACGTGCTATTAGCAGCTAAAGTTAAAGTGGTTGATTGGGAATACGCGGGTTATGGTCATGCCTATTTTGACCTGGCATCAGCGGTAGAAATTAATCAGCTTGATCAAAGCCAGTGTCAGCAGTTATGTGACGAATACAGCAAGCTCAACGGTAAGCAACTTGAGGTCGAGGAATTAGCGCATTGGCGGGGGTTATTGCGAGCTATTAACGAGCTTTGGCATGCTGCGCAGCAGTGTCAGACGTAACCACATGCTGCGCCCTAAGATACGTGCACAGACACTAGCCGAGCAGATTGAGTACCTGACCGGCGTTCACATTTGCTTGGCCGCGAAGTGCAATGTTCGCTTGTTCCAGAATGCCGAGGCGAGTGCTATCTGCAGTGGCTTGCGCATAATCAAGATCAGCGATTCTTGAGCGTGCCGCCTGCACATTCACGTCGGTTTGGGTCAGGTTACTGATCGCGCTACTAAATGCGTTTTGCTGCGCGCCATACTCGCCGCGTAAGCCGCTGACCGTACTCAGCATGCTATCAATGCTTTGAATCGCGTTACTGCTATCACTCACATCAAGGGTGTCTAACGCGTCCAAGCCAGCATCGCGTAAATCTACACTGCGTACTGTCATACGCTGCTCTTCACCACCGCGCCCTGAACCGACCAAGAAGCCACGTTCGCTATCTTGGTTAAACAAGTTTATGCCGCCAAAGTTGGTGGTATTGATGGTGCGATTGATATTGTCACGTAAGCCACTGACTTCTTGCTCAATGGCCTGGCGATCAGCATTGGTTAAAATACCATTGCCCGCCTGCACCGTGAGCTCGCGCATACGCTGTAAATCCGTTTGAATTTGCTGCATGCCACCTTCTGCAGTTTGTAACAGTGATATACCATCAAACGCGTTGCGCACAGAGCGCTGATACGCTGTGGCTTCAGCATTCATGCGCTCAATAATTTGCAGCGCAGCAGCGTCGTCAGCAGCAGAATTAACGCGGCGTCCAGAAGCCAATTGCTCCATACGCTTGTCCTGTGCCGCCATGGTATTTTGCAGCACGCTATTGGTAACAGATTTAGGCGAATTAATATTCATGGTAAGCCTCTAAATAGACATCCAGTGCGCACATTCAGCCCAACGCGACGTGCGTAATATTAGATAACCTAAGTATAACCAGTTTGGCTATAAACTGAACAATTATTTTTGCTTCAGGTAATTTCCTTGCACCTTCAGATTAAGTCGCTAAATTAGTTACTTAGCTTTTAGTCCAGTCACTGCATGTAACGGAGACAAGATGTCGTCGAACAAAGATGTCAATCAACGCTTGTATGAATTTCTCGCGGAAGATGAAGACGCGCGCGTGTGCAAAGATATTCCCGACGATGCGTGTCAGCATCAGCCGCGCGCCTTTATGTTACACCTTTGGGCGTTGACCTTAACTAAACTTGGCGATTCATTGGTGAGCGCGCGCTTAGTATTGCCTTGGTTGCTCAATGCCTCAGGGGCGCCAAGCTTTTTTATTGCCATGTTGGTTCCGATTCGTGAATCGCTCTCTTTGTTGCCGCAACTGTTTGTAGCCCAGCGCATGCGAGAACGCCCGGTGCGTAAATGGTTTTGGGTCGCAGGCAGTGCAGGGCAAGCACTCGCCTTGGTCGGTATGTTGTGTGGCCTATTCTGGTTTGACGGCGCGGTATTTGGCTGGTGGGTGGTCGCTTGGCTGGTAGTATTTAGCTTAGCACGCGGCATTTGCTCGGTGGCGGTGAAAGACGTGCAAGGTAAAACTGTGTCCAAAACCCGGCGCGGGCGGTTAACCGGCATCGCCGCCAGTGCGGCTGGGTTGATGACCTTACTCACTGCACTAGTGATCATCTTTAGCCCCGACGTGGACGGCTCAAACGCGATGTTTGTGTTGTTACTGGGTGGCGCTGCATTGCTTTGGGTAGCGGCTGCCGTGGTCTACGCGTGGGTGCCAGAAGTGCCTGGGGCAACCAGTGGTGGTGGTAACGCGATTACGGAGGCGATGAAATCCTTAAGCTTACTTTGGCAAGATGCTCAATTTGGTCACTTTGTGGCGACGCGCGCGTTACTGGTGTCATCGGCGTTTGCGATTCCTTATATCGTGGTATTAATCCAAAACCAAAGTAATGGCGAGGGCATGATTACCGGCTTGGGCGGGCTACTACTTGCCAATGGGTTAGCCGGTTTACTCGCAGGGCGGTTTTGGGGAAAGTGGTCTGATTCAGCCAGTAATCATGTCATGGCAGCGGCTTCATTTATGGCCGCTGGAGTGATGCTACTTGCCCTTGTCAGTGACCTATTCTGGCAATCGTACTTAGCCTGGTATCCATTGGGGGGCGGGTTGATTTTCTTAGCTGCGGTAGCCCATCACGGTGCTAGGGTTGGGCGTAAGACCTACCTGGTGGATATGGCAACGCAAGACAACCGTGCGCAGTTAACGGCAGTCAGTAACACAGTCATCGGCGTACTATTGTTACTTGGTATGCTGCTGGGTCTGATCGATAGCTGGCTTGGCACGCAGAGTGTGTTAGGGTTGCTGATAGCTGTTGGCGTGATTGCTGGCTGGCGCGCGTTGCGACTACCTAAGGTGACCTAATCGGTTGGTGGTTGCGCCCGAAATGACTCGATACGCGGATACGCACCGCTTAAGGATTGGCAATGACCACCACCACACCTATGTCGCCTGCTGTACAAATTAACCTCAACATCCGTGGCATGCAGCCTTCAGCTACGGTAGCGATTAACGAGCGTAGTGCCGAGTTAAAAGCCCAAGGGCGACACATTTACAAGCTGGGTTTGGGGCAGTCACCGTTTCCCGTGCCTGAGCACGTGCAACAGGCGCTGCGTGAGCATGCCCACGAAAAAGACTATTTAGCGGTGAAAGGCTTACCGGCGCTACGCCAAAGTATTAGTGCTGTCGGATGAAATCTATGGAGGCGTGCATTTTAATGGCGAGCATGTATCCATTGCACGTTACTATCCAGAAGGTACGATTATTAGCGATGGCATCAGCAAATGGGCGGGGGCGGGTGGCTGGCGCTTAGGTGCTTTTGCGTTCCCGCCCCAGCTCAGTTGGTTAGCCGATGCGATGGCGACCTATTTACAGCATTCGCGCCAGGTACTCAGTGCTTTAGCCGATTACGCTTACAGCCGCCTCACCGACGTGGGGGCGCAAATTATCAAACCGCAAGGGGGCTTTCATCTGTTCCCAGATTTCAGTGCACTGACATCACGCTTAGCCGCCAGAGGCATCGACAGCGGTGAAAGCTTTTGCGCGCAATTATTAGAGCAAACGGGGGTGGCGTGTTTGCCCGGTAGCTGCTTTGGCCGCCCAGCACAAGAGTTATCGCTGCGCCTCGCATATGTTGATTTTGATGGCGCAGCGGCGTTGGCCGCGTTAGCGGCCGGCGAAGCGTTAGACTATGAGTTTTTGCAAACCTATTGCGGCCAAGTAGTGACCGCAATTGATTTGCTGCACGATTTCGTTAGCTGATCATTTAATCGCTTTTGACTGCGCGCTCAATGCGCGCACCAATGTCGCTATCAATGTTGCGCCAGTATTCGAACACACGGCTGAGCACTGGCTCTTTGACGCCATCTTTAACATGCCCTGCGACATTGCTCACTAAGCGCTCACGCTCTTGTTCGCTCATCACCTCACGGATGAGCGCGCGTGCTTGGCCAAAGTCATCGTCGTCGCGGCGCAAGGTATAAGCCTGACGCACCATATCGCCATGGGATTCCCATGTGTCGTTCACTGGATTGCGTGCAGGGTCTGCGTGGGGTCCGCCTTTAGAATTAGGCGCATATACAGGGTCGCTGACATTATCCATGCGCATTGCACCATCTTTGCTATAGCTATGTACGGGGCACTGCGGACGGTTGACTGGGATCTGCTGATAATTAACCCCTAAGCGTGCACGGTGTGCGTCGGCGTATGAGAAAATCCGTGCTAGCAGCATTTTATCGGGGCTGGCGCCGATACCAGGGACCAGGTTATTAGGCTGAAAGGCCGCTTGCTCAATTTGGGTATGAAAGTCGGTGGGGTTGCGATTCAGCGTTAGCTGACCGACTTCAATTAGTGGGTAATCACCGTGCGGCCATACCTTAGTCAGGTCAAAGGGGTTAAAGCGGTAGGTCTCGGCGTCTGCAAACGGCATAATTTGCACGAACAAGGTCCAGCTTGGGTGTTCGCCACGATCAATGGCTTGGTACAAATCTTTAGTATGGAAGTCGCTTTCTTCTCCCGCCATTTTTTCGGCTTCAGCTTTGGTGAAGTTTTCAATGCCTTGGTTGGTATGAAAGTGATATTTAACCCAGAATTTCTCGCCCGCCGCATTCACCCACATAAAGGTGTGGCTGCCGTATCCGTTCATGTGGCGCCATGTTTTCGGAATACCACGGTCGCCCATTAAGTAAGTGACTTGGTGCGCAGATTCTGGTGATAGCGTCCAAAAGTCCCATTGCATGTCGTGATCACGCAGGTTGTTCGCGGCTAAACGCTTTTGCGAACGAATAAAGTGCTGAAACTTGAGTGGATCGCGAATAAAGAACACGGGCGTGTTGTTACCGACGAGATCAAAATTGCCTTCGTCGGTGTAAAACTTAACCGCGAAGCCGCGCGGATCACGCCAAGTATCGGGACTACCACGTTCACCCGCCACAGTGGAAAAGCGCGCCAGAGTATCGGTAGTTTGACCGGGCTGTAAGAAAGCAGCTTTGGTGTATTGGCTGACATCGTGAGTGACTTTGAAAACACCAAAGGCGCCTGCGCCCTTCGCGTGCGGCTGGCGCTCAGGAATACGTTCACGGTTAAACTGCGCCATTTGTTCAATTAAGTAGTGATCGTGCAATAAAATAGGCCCATTTGGGCCTACAGTAAGTGAATGCTCGTCACTCGCAACCGGAATGCCTGCATCTGTGGTGGTGAACTTTGACTGGGTCATTTGAAAGCTCCAAGTATAAGGTGGAGCTTTCAGCCTAGTTGTCCCTCGCGGGGCGTCAAGTAAGACGCTCTATTATTGTGCAGTGACCAATTTGCCGTCATGAATGTGCGATTCACCACGGGCTTTAGCCAGTTGAATTTGCTTTTCGCGCTCGCTGAAGCGCGCACGCTGATCGTCACTGATTTTATCGTGACAATGCGGGCAACTGACCCCTTTTTCATACTCTGGGCTCAGCTTCTCGGCCTCAGTAATTGGCATGCGACAGGCGTAGCACTGATCGTATGTGCCTTGCTCAAGTCCGTGTTTCACGGTGACACGTTGGTCAAATACGAAACACTCACCTTGCCATAAGCTATTGGCTTCCTCGACCTCTTCTAAATATTTTAGAATACCGCCTTTTAGGTGATACACGCCTTCAAAGCCAAGCTCTTTTAAATAGGCGGTCGACTTTTCACAGCGAATGCCACCGGTACAGAACATCGCCACTTTTTTGTGCTTATTTTTATCCAAATGTTGCGCGACGTATTCGGGAAATTCACGGAAAGTGTCGGTCTTAGGGTTGATAGCACCGGCAAAGGTGCCGACAGCAAACTCGTAGTCGTTACGCGTATCAATCAGCAAAACTTCCGGGTCGCTAATCAGCGCATTCCAGTCTTTGGCTTCGACGTAATTGCCCACGGTTTTCTGCGGGTCAATCCAATCTACGCCCATGGTAACGATTTCTTTTTTCAGCTTCACTTTGGTGCGATAAAACGCCTGCTCATCGCTGGGCGATTCTTTATGGTCGACGTCATTCAGGCGCGGGTCAGCGCGCAAATGGGCAAGCACCGCATCAACTTCTTCACGTTTGCCACAAATAGTACCATTGATGCCTTCACGGGCAAGTAACAAGGTGCCTTTGACTTGATGCGCGAGCATCACGTCCAGCAGTGGTTGGCGTAAGTCTTCAAAGTTGTCGAGTTCGACGAATTTATATAGTGCAGCACAAATATATTGCATGGGTAAAGCCTTCTTCAGCGGCCCGAAGCGTAAGTCCGGTGCCTGGTAATTGAAAATGTGAGCGCAAGGGGCGCCCACGGCGCGCATTATACCCTAGCGTTAGCAATAAAAAAAACGCCGTGCAATGCACGGCGTTTTTGGTCTTCAATTAACTATTTATCTACTTCAGATACGAGGTAAGCATCCAAGCAGTTTTTTCCTGTGCGGTGATATAGTCACCCATCAAAGACGCAGTACCTTCATCATCAATTTCGTTGGCGGCACTTAAAATTTCGCGCTGCAAGCGAATCACGGTTTGATAGCCATGTAGAATGTGTTCAACACATGCGCGGCCTTCATGCACGTTGGCGGCTTCTTTAATGGCGCTGTTATCGAGATACTTTGAATATGTGTGATGGGGCTGCTGACCCAGCGTCAACACACGCTCAGCAATTTCGTCAATTTTTAACAGCAAGTCACTGTACGTTTCTTCGAACTTTACGTGCAGTTCAAAAAAACGCTCGCCACGAATGTTCCAGTGGAAACCACGCACATTCATGTAGAAAATTTGATAGTTAGCTAATAACTGGTTGAGTTTACCGGCTAAGGTTTCTGCGCCAGCTTGATCCAAACCAATCACGTTCAGTTGTTGCATCGAGTTTTGAGTTGCCATCTTGCTACTCCTTTTAATTTTGCTGCCGAGAATTCAGGCATCTGTAAATTATAAGCATAGCCTGCTGAAATAATTTTGCCCATGCTTTAAAGCGATGAAACAAATCGATTTTTTGCATAAGTGTCAGTTTATTACTACAGTTGACGCCAATCCTTTATTAAATTCTATGGAGTTCTTATGCGCAGCATGATGCAACCCTCACGCGCCTTGATGGCGTCTTTCGCAGCCGCTTCAGTGCTTGGTTTGAGTGCCTGTAGTGATGCGCAGCAAACCCCTGAGCTGGATGCGCCAGCACAGTTTATGTATGAATTAGGTCAACTGTGTGGCAACGCTTACAGTGGTGAGCGCGTGGTCGCACGACAGGATCGCGACGACATGCTACAAGGTGACGAAGACCTCGTGGTGCACTTCGCCGAATGCTATAACGACCAGGTGTTTGCAGCTTTCCATATCGGTGCCGATGCCGGGCAGGGCGACTGGGACCGTTCACGTACCTGGATCTATACAGCGCATCCGGAGCGTTTAGAATTACGCCATGACCATCGTTTAGAGGATGGTAGCGAAGACACTGACAATACTATGTACGGTGGATACACAGAAAGCCAAGGCCAGGCAGCAGACGGCACTCTGATTCAACGCTTTATTTTTACCGAGCGTACTGGCGAGAATAATGCCCAACTTGGCTGGCAAGTCGAAATTGAGCCCGGCGTGCGATACACCTACGGTACTTTCCAAGGTGATGAGTGGACGTGGCGCGTGGATTTCGATTTAAGCCAAAGCGTCGATGCACCGCCTGCGGCGTGGGGCCATACCGCTGGGTATCGAGATTAAATAGCTTGTATTTTCAAAGCGCTACTGTATGCAAGTTGGATTGCCGTAGCGCTTTTCTTACTGCCTTCGCGGGCTCTTTGTTACGTGCCTTTCGAACAACTCTACGCATTTTTCCGCATTTTGTGTTTATATCTTGGCGCAAATTGGCGATAATGCGCGCTTATTGCGTTTTCACTGTGGTAAGAGAAGGTTCTGCGTGGGTAAGACAACCATCATCGCGATCGCTGGCGCATCGGCGTCTGGTAAAAGTTTATTTGCATCAACTGTATATCAGGAGCTGGTCGCTGAATTAGGTGGCGAGCGCATTTCTGTGCTGCAGGAAGATGCCTATTATCGCGACCAAAGCCATCTGTCTTTTGATCAGCGCGTGCTGACCAATTATGACCATCCCCATGCATTTGAACATGATTTGTTGCACCAACATTTGCAGAATTTGCGTGACGGCATAGCGGTTGAAATGCCGCAGTATTCGTATCAAGAACACACACGCCTTGAAAAAACGATTCCGGTTACGCCAGCGCGAGTCGTACTGGTTGAAGGCATTTTGCTGCTGAGCGACGAGAGATTGCGCCAACAGTTTGATATCTCGGTATTTATGGACACGCCGCTAGATATCTGTTTATTGCGCCGGATAAATCGCGACATGGAGCTTCGCGGCCGCACCTTGGCCTCGATTACCGAGCAATATGAAAAGTACGTCCGTCCTGCATTTTTTGACTTTATCTTCCCTTCCAAGCAACACGCCGACCTAGTTGTCACCCGTGGCGGTCAGAACGAAATCGCTATCGACATTATCAAAGCAAAGATTCGTCAGCTACTGGCTGAATAGAACGAGCAGACCCAAACCGAAAGGATATTTATGATTGGCTTGATAGGCATCGCCGTTTTACTTCTCATAGCTTACGTGTTTTCTGCAGCGCGCAGCAGTATTCGCTGGCGCACCGTCGTAGGTGCCTTCGCATTGCAGGCTGGCTTGGGCGCATTTGTACTCTATGTCCCGCTCGGCCAAGAGCTACTCGGTGGCTTTGCCCTCGGCGTCGCTAACGTGATCGGCTATGCCAGCGCTGGGATGGAGTTTTTGTTCGGTGATATCGGTGCTTATTCCCAAGGTTTTATCTTTGCTATCCACGTACTAGGTGTCATTGTATTTTTCTCGTCGTTAATCGCAGTGCTGTACCACATTGGGGTGATGACCTGGGTGATCCGGTTAATCGGTGGTGGCTTGCAAAAGCTGCTAGGTACGTCAAAGCCTGAGTCTATGTCAGCGGCAGCGAATATCTTTGTCGGTCAAACCGAAGCCCCGTTGGTAGTTCGTCCTTATATTCCAACCATGACGCGCTCTGAACTGTTTGCGGTCATGGTGGGTGGCTTAGGCTCAATTGCGGGCTCAGTGCTAGCAGGCTACGCAGGCTTGGGCATTGAGCTTAAATATCTGATTGCGGCATGTTTTATGGCGGCCCCTGGGTGTTTGTTGATGGCTAAAATTATCATGCCGGAAACAGAGCAACCGCGTGACGAACTGAATGAAACGCCGGTCGAAGAAAAGCGCGCCAACGTGATTGACGCCGCCGCTTCGGGCGCATCAAGCGGGATGCAGTTGGCGCTGAATGTCGGTGCCATGTTGCTCGCTTTTGTTGCTCTAATCGCATTAGTGAATGGTGTGATTGGCTGGTTCGGCAGCTTTTTTGGTGCTGGCGATCTAACGTTGCAAACTATCTTAGGCTACGTGTTCCAGCCACTTGCGTTCATTCTTGGCGTCAGTTGGGACGAGGCGCGTTTGGCCGGAAGCTTTATCGGTCAAAAGTTAGTGATCAACGAATTCGTCGCCTACCTGGATTTCGCCAGCTATCGCGACGAGCTCTCGGCCCATAGCCAAGTTATTATCACCTTCATGTTATGTGGTTTTGCTAACTTCTCTTCTATCGCCATTCTGCTGGGTGGTCTCGGTGGGATGGCGCCAAGTCGTCGCAAGGATATCGCAGAGCTTGGTGTACGTGCCTTGTTAGCGGCAACTCTGGCGAACTTAATGAGTGCTGCCATTGCTGGCGTATTTTTTACACTTGCTTAATGATCGCTTTTGTACATTTTTGATTACAATTAAATGCGAACAAAGGGAACAATAACTGAGTTATCATCTCTAAGTGTACCGCTTGGTCGAAACCAAGCGGCTTTCAATTTTGGCAAGGAGTCACCTATGAAGTCTATCTTAACGGCGTGCATGCTAATGGTTGTGCTGGCATGGCCGGCAAGTGCCGCACAGCGGATTGAGAACGACAACCCACATCACCTGTTGCAGCAAGTGGCTGAACGCATGCTGGAACGTATCCGTGATGACCGTGCACAGGTAGAAGAGAATCCAACCTACTTGCGTACTATCATGGAAGAAGAACTTATTCCATACACCGATTACCGCTTTGCCGCAGCCCAAGTGATGGGGCGCAATTGGCGCAGCCTAAACGATGAGCAGCGCCGTGAATTCGTGGATGCGTTTCGCGAGTATTTAATTACCACGTATGCGCGGGTTTTTACCCAGTATGATGAAACCAAGCATGAATTGCAGTTTGGACGTGAAGAAGCATTTGAAAACGAGCGTACTGTTGTAGTTCGTGCGCGTTTAAACCAAGCAGATGGCCCACCAATTCGCTTGAACTTCAACTTGCGCCGTCAAAGCCCAGATTCGCCTTGGATGGCATTTGACTTAGAGGCTGAAAACATCAGCTTGTTAAGTGCCCAGCGCTCTGAAATTCAATCGATTTTGCGCCAACGTGGGTTCCAAGGTGCGGTTGACCTGTTACGTGAACGCGCGGCAGTCGAAATCGACCTCGATGAAGAACTGGACGTGGATGACTTTACCCAAGGTGGCTAACCTTAGCTACTTGGCTTCAGTGATGGTTTGGGCTTAGCGCCCAAACCATACTTCAAATTCTAGACCCACCAACCAAGCTTGTTCACGCACTTCACCAGGTTCGCTTTTAGGCCAATGTGACCCCACCCAACTTTCAACAAAGAACCAATCGCGCAGCCAAGACTGACGATGAATTAAACGCACGCCAAAGTCTTCATCTGACACCGGCGCCTTGCTTTCACCGCGATACCAAAAGTCCACTGCGACTGCTTTGTCTTCGGTGTAAAGGTGGTACAAACTAGCTGAATTGCGCCAGCGGATACCGTCAATTCGCTCGGCAGATGTGCCTTCAAGGGCAATACGGCCTAGCCAGTCATTGCCCCAGGTTTGTTCGTAATCCACGCGCTGGTCAAAGCCAAAGCCGTCACTGTCACGCCAAAAGAGCGCAGAGCGAGTGCGCACCTGAATGGTTTCGGTAAAACGGATTTGGTACAAATAGCGGCCTTCGGTATATAAATCAGCGCTTAAACCACCACGCACACCACCGGTAATTGAAAAGCGGCTTTCTTCACCTTGTCCAGGATTGAACCCTAAGCCCACCAGCCACTCACTGTCGCTGTTTACGTTGCGCAGTACCGAGGCTCTACGTTCTCCATCATCACCCACCACGTAATCATCGGTATCGACTCGGCCGATAAAGGCTGAAAAGCGTTCTTCTGCATAGGGTAAATTTACTTGCGCGCGAAATCGAGAGCGCAGCTTCCAGCCGTTATAGGCGCTCCATTCTGGTGCTAATGACACACGCCCTTGGGAGCGGTAATCCGAGTCATCAAAGCTACGGCCATCGCCAAAGAAATTATCAAACCAGCGCGCAGTTGCGTTAACCGAACGCTCAACCCCTTGTTGAAAGGAGTCGATCATCATTTCTTCGTCTTCGTCCGCAATATCATCAGTCCGTTTGCGTTCTCGTTGTGCCGCTTCTTCAACCTGCGCTTCAGTAGTTTGTTGCTGCGTTTGTTCGGGTTCGGTGGGGTCAGATTGCTGCGCAACTGCAGTGCCATGTAGGCACGCAAATATACACGCGGCTAAGTAACAAGCCCAATGGGGTGGCCGGGAGGGCATGCGATGCTCCATATCGTAATTTATTATTGTATGGCTTAAAGATAGAGCGCTAGGACTCACTTTGTCCAGTATTTGACTCAGTGTTTACATAACTAAAAACACGTTCGTTAAGCAGTGTATGTCCGTGTTGCTTAAGCCAATTTTCCGCTTCGGTGTAATTTGGAGCGTGGTGTTCGACTAATTGCCAGAATGCAGCGGAATGATTGAAATGCTGCAAGTGGCATAGTTCATGTAAGACGACGTAATTAAGTACCCAAGGTGGGGCTGCAAACAAGCGCCAACTAAAGCTAAGTTGACCACGTCGGTCGCAAGCGCCCCACTTAGCCGTGTAATGGGCAATACGCCAACTTGTAGGATTCAGCTTGGTGGCCTCGGCCAGTTGCGGAATTAACTGGTTAAGTACATGCATGCCTTGCTGGTGATACCAGTCAATCACCAATTTGCGAACTTGGGCAGGGCGATCTGAGGTGCGCCGGTGCAGGCGAATATGCAAAGTTTTTTCGATCAAGGTAATCGTGTTTCTCTGTCCATCACGTACTTGAAGTGTTAACGGGGTGCCCAGCCAAAGCACCTGTTCGCCATGTTGCCAGCGGCGAATTGGTAGTTGCGCAAGGCTGCCTTGTTGCGCCTGCAGGTGGCGTGTAATCCAGCTTTGCTTGCTCGTCACGAAGTCGGCAATCTCACGCTCGCCCACGTACACGGGGGCGCTAACGCGCACTTCACCATGCTGGATTTTTATCCCGATACTGCGCCGACGTTGGCTTCTAACGATCGTGTACTGCACCTGTGTCCCCGACAATGTAGAGCAAATATGGTATAATCTTACCCAGCAAATTTATAGTTTAAACTTAAAGTCCGTTGAGCATCATAGGAAGTAACATGAGCAGACATTTTGATTATTTAAGCATCGGTGCCGGTAGCGGCGGAATTGCCTCAGCCAACCGTGCCGCGATTCGTGGCGCCAAGGCCGCAGTGATTGAAGCGAAAGCCGTGGGTGGTACCTGCGTGAACGTGGGCTGTGTACCAAAAAAAGTGATGTGGTATGGCGCGCACATAGCTGAAGCCCTGAAGTATGCGCCTTCATATGGTTTTGATATTGCTCAGAATGGCTATGATTGGGCAACCATGGTAAAGAATCGTGAAGCCTACATTGAGCGCATCCATGGCGGTTACAAGCGTGGCTTTGAAGGCAATGGCGTGGAGTACATTCAGGGCTTTGCGCGCTTTGTGGATAAAAACACCGTAGAAGTGGATGGCGAGCGCATTACCGCTGATCACATTACGATTGCAGTCGGCGGACGCCCAACCATTCCAGACTTACCTGGCGCTGAGCACGGTATTGATTCCGATGGCTTCTTTGCCCTGACTGAGCAGCCAAAGAAGGCCGTGGTAGTCGGTGCTGGGTATATTGCGGTGGAAATCGCCGGTGTGTTCCATGCGTTAGGTACAGACACCCACTTGTTAGTGCGTCAAGACCGGCCCTTGCGTGACTTTGAGCGTTGCATTATTGATTCCCTGCTGGCACGCATGGAGCAAGATGGTGGGCCGCAGTTACATACCTACAGCGAAGTGAAGAAAGTCGATAAGCAAGACGACGGCAGCTTAACTATCACCACCATGAACGATGAGAAAATTGAAGGCGTTGATTGTTTAGTATGGGCAATCGGGCGTGAACCTACTACCGATAAGATTAACCTTGAAGCCGCCGGTGTTGAAGCTGACGAGTACGGTTATATCGGGGTCGATAAGTATCAAAATACCAATGTGCCTGGCATTTATGCAGTTGGGGACATCACAGGCGCTGCGCAATTGACGCCAGTGGCGATTAAAGCTGGCCGCTTGTTGGCGGAGCGCTTATTTAATAAAGACTTGCCTGACGCCCATATGGATTTCAGCCTGATCCCAACCATCGTGTTTAGCCACCCGCCAATTGGCACCGTCGGCTTAACCGAAGTAGACGCGATTGAAGCCTATGGCTCTGATCAAGTTAAAGTCTATGAGTCTGGGTTTGCCGCGATGTATAACGCTGTGACGCCACATCGCGCGCTCAGCCACTTTAAGCTGGTATGTGCGGGCGATGATGAAAAGGTTGTCGGCATGCACGGCATTGGCGAGGGCATGGATGAAATCTTACAAGGCTTTGCGGTGGCATTGAAAATGGGAGCTACCAAGGCTGACTTTGACGCCACAGTGGCCTTGCACCCGACCAGTGCAGAAGAATTTGTCACCATGCGCTAAGCTGGTAGTCAGGCATTCATGACAAAGTGAGGAGCACGCATGTCAAAAGTAGCAGTCTTATTATCGGGTTCAGGTGTATTTGACGGTGCAGAGGTCAACGAAGTGGTGTTGACCTTGCTGCATATTGAAAAGCAGGGTGCGAGCTATCAGTGCTTCGCGCCGAACATTGCGCAAATGCACACCGTTAATCATTTAACCGGCGAAGCGGACGGCACAGCCCGTAACGTATTGGCTGAATCAGCACGTATTGCCCGCGGTAACGTTAAGCCATTGTCGGAGCTTGAGGTAGCTGATTTTGACGCTTTACTGGTGCCGGGTGGCTTTGGCGTGGCGAAGAACTTTTGTGACTTTGCCGTCAAAGGCGCCGATATGACGGTGCAGCCGGAAGTGCTTGCGGTCTGTTCTGGGTTTGCACAAGCCAACAAGCCTGCTGGCTACATGTGTATCGCGCCTGTGCTGCTGCCTAAGGTGTACGGTGAGGGCGTTACCTGCACGATTGGTAACGACGCAGATGTGGCCGCCGCGATTGAAAGTATGGGTGGACGCCATGTCGAGTGCGCAGTGGATGACTTAGTGACAGACAATACCCATAAAGTGGTGACCACACCGGCCTACATGCTGGCGAAGTCCGTAAGTGATGCCGATGCGGGGATCAGCAAGCTGGTCGCGCAGGTGCTCGCAACCTCGCTGTGAGTTACGGATGCGAGTAATCACTAACGCTTAAAGTCCGACTTAAAAGGGCTTTAAGCGCTCTAAACTTAACAAAACTTTACCTTGTTACAGATTTACTAAACTACTAGATGGTCAGGTAAGCACTTAAAATTCTACCCATTCAATCGTAAACCTCTATTACGGTTCGCATTCAAGGTAGAAACAAGTGATGAAAGGTATCATTGAGGCTTTTTTACGCGCACCACAGCGGGTGGCACAGGCCAATTGGCAAGGCCAGGTTATTTGGCTAAAAAAGTTTATGCCAAAAGGCCGCTTTGGCTTTGTTACGCTGCGCGACCTGATTGCTCGCAGCAATCGTAATCCTTTGTACTTCAGCACGGAAGCTCGGGGCCCCGAGCAAATCAGCGGTGAAATTAAGCGTTTAAGGCTGTTGCGCAGCCGCGGCGTGCATGTGCCTGAGGTGCTGGCGCATGGCGAGCAGTGGTTGGTGATGAGCGATCACGGTGCTTCATTACGCGCGCTCATCGAAGATACCACCTTATCTGAGCATCAACGCCTGCGTTTACTACAAGACGCTGCAAGCGCTTTAGCACAACTGCACAAGCGAGGTATGTGGCATGGGCGTCCAGCATTGCGCGACCTAACCTGGGATGGGGAACAGATCGGCTTCGTTGACTTTGAAGAAGACGTGGGCAAAAAGCTCAGCATTGAGCAATGCCAAGTGCGTGATGTGTTAGTGCTGCTGCATAATATTACGCGATATAGCACGTTTAGCACTTGGTCAACTGAGCAAGTGGTGCGCTATTGTGAGCAGGCATATAAACGTGAAGCCCCAGAGGCTATTTGGCAGCAGGCTGTACGTGTTGTTAACTCTATGTGGCTGCTGTACTTTCTGCTGTGGCTGACTCAGCCTGTGAGTGGTAAAGACGGGCGCGCAGCGCTGCGAATGCTGCGCTTTATGACATCGCAACGGCGTAGAATCCTGCGCCGAGCTCTATTTTACTTAACGCTTGTAGGTCAATTACTGTTGCTAAATCGTTTACTTGATATCTAGCATGTGCGCTATAGTAGAGCAAATTCAATGGGTCGCTAGCTTTCGAGCACGAGGCCTTTAGCATCTAAAAGACGTACATATCGACCATGGCACAGCCCTCAGTTAGTCAGCAATTTCCTTTAGCGCGCATGCATTGGGTGTTACCCGCGTTTTACGCTGCGGCTTTTGTGCTCGCAGCGCTTGCACGCTGGCTCACAGCTGATAGCCAAGGCGAGCGCATTAATCTTGCCTTGAGTGCGCTGGCTTTGGGCGCAGCCGCGCTGTGGGTGAGTCTATTACTGGTGCGTCCGAAGCCTGTTCACTTCCCAGCACGTAGCCGTGTGACTTGCCTTGAGTATATGCTTGCCAGCGCTTGGCTGGCGTGTGCTGGGCTGCTTGTATTGCACCCGGGGTGGCAGTTAGCCAGCCAACCGCCGAGCGGTTTTATGGCGATTGTGTGGGGAATAAGCTGGCTGGCGAGTTTACTTGGGCCAGTGGGATTAGCCTTTTTACTGGCGTGTTTAGCGCATTGGTTGCTACTGCAATGGTATTTGGACTATCGCCAAGCCTGCTGGATCGCGCTGGAAACCCGACAGCTCAAAGCGCTAAGTGGGGCTCTTGAAGCGCAATTGGTGAGCTTAAATGCTGAGCGTGACACATTTCATTTGGGCAATAAAGACGCCGCATATACGGCGACTAAGTTAGCCCATTGGCTAACGTATCGGCGCCATCGGCCGTTTAGCTTAGAGCTTGCGGCTAGTGGTTACAGTATTAGCGCGAGCCCAATTGATGCAGGTAATGCCAAAAAAGATAACGCGGTAGCGCCAATTCAGCGCACCGCGTTTATTGGGGCCTTTGATATTACCTTAAGTCAGGCCCAAGTAGCCGACGTGCAGCTCACGCTGCACGTGGCATAAGCATGGGTTAGCTTGCGGGCTCTAAGCGGTAAACCCCGCCATCACCTTGGTCGGTGACTAAATAGAGAAACCCATCCGGGCCTTGGCGGACGTCCCGAATACGGCCGATTGTTTCACTCAACAACACCTCTTCATGCACAATATCAGAACCCGAGAATACCAAGCGATGGAGCTGCTCGCGGTAGAGCGAACCAACGAACAAGTTGCCTTGCCAGTCAGGGAAATGGTCCGCGGTGTAAAATGCCATCCCTGAGGGGGCCATGTTCAGCGGTCCACAGTTCGCCAGTATCTGGGCGGAACGCTAATGCTTGGTTGTTGCGGTGGCCAAACGAATAGATCTCAGGGCGCAGGTTGCCCGGCGCTTTGCCAACAAACGGGTTCGCCTCAACCACTCGGCCGTCATCGTGGAGGCGTAAAATGGAGCCTGCCGGATCAGTTAAGTCTTGTGCGGGGCGGCGGATACCACGATCACCAATGCTAAAGTAAACGCGGTTGTCTTGGTCAAATACGATGCGCGAGCCGTAATGGCGGCCGGGTTCTTTTAACGGCCCTTCTACATACAACACTTCAACGTCGGTCAAACCATCGCGGTCGTCATTCAAACGCGCACGGGCCAGTGCCGTGCCGGTGGCATAGTCTTCATGGGAAACGCCATCATTGTCACCTGGGCTTGAATAGGTGAAGTAAATCCAGCCGTTATCGCTGTAGTCGGGGTGCAGGGCAACGTCTAACAAGCCACCTTGGTTACCACCTTCTGGCGCGGTTAATTGATCTTCTTCTGCGTCAATGTCGGGCAGTCCTGACAAATTGGTGACTTGCCCGGAGTGCACTAACAACATGCGGCCTGTGCGTTCTGTAATCAGCATGGCGCCATCTGGCAACCAAGCGACTGCCCATGGGTGCTCTAATTCACCCACGACACGGGTCACTTTAAATTGGCTCTCTTCACTGCTGTAAGTGTCTTTCACCACTTCGTGGTCAGTATCGACGCGGTCACTCGCTGCATAGGCGCTGGACATAAGACACGCAGCTACGCCCGTGGCGATTAAACTGGGTTTCCAAGCGTTGAATCTCGGCGGCATGATGTTTCTCCAATCATTGGGAATGAACAATAAACCTAGTCATGAATTGGGCTACGGGCAAATTTACGACGATTATCAAAAAGCCGTAAAGGGCGTGCAGACGGTTTTTCTTAAGGGATGAAACGAGTACCATAGGCGCCTAGTTGTTGACACCACGAGCTATTATGAAACACATCATCGATACCAATCGCTGGCCGCGTCGCGCGCAGTACGAATTTTTCAGTGAATTTGAAGAGCCTTTTTTTGGCCTAAGCGCAGACGTCGAATGCGGCGCTGCATATAGCCTATGCAAAGCTAAAGGGTATTCGTTCTACTTGTATTACCTGCATAAAATTTTGCTGGCCGCGAATCAAATCGAAGAATTCCGTTACCGCATTGAAGACCAGCAGGTGGTGTTATGGGACTCGATTCGAATTGGCGGCACGGTAGATCGTGCCGACGGTACCTTTGGCTTTGCGCATTACTCGTTTGCGCAAGACTTTGAGCAATTTGCCCAACTGGCTAAGGCTGAGATGGCACGTGTACGTGGGCGTAGCGATCTGGAGCATTCAGACGGCCAGGACGATATTATTCACTTCAGTGCGATACCTTGGGTGTCATTCACTAGTTTGAGCCACGCGCGGCATTTTAAGCGTGCTGATTCTTGCCCCAAGATTTCTACCGGTAAACTGCGTGAAGTAATGACTGGCAAAGGGCTGGCGACTGTGATGCCGGTGTCTGTGCACGGCCACCATGCGTTAATGGATGGCATGCATGTGGGGCGCTTTTTTGAACTGCTGGAAGCGCTCTTAGGCAGCGAATCGCAACCCTAGTGGGTGACGGACAAGCGCCATTGTCTGGCGCCGCTAGCGCCGGACTTTGCGCGCGATAGGCAAATAGCCAATTAAAAACAAGATCCAGAATGCGATAGCGTCGGCGGCGCTGATATAGGCATAGTCGAACGCCCCAGAGCGCACAATGGTGATTTTTACTACCGCAACCGCAAAGCCAATCGCGAGCATGGTATAGTGACTGCGAAAGCGACGACCGCTTAAGCGGCTACCCAGCCAGTAGCCGCTGACGACAAGTGCAGACATCAGGCAGGCCAGTAACCCAAGATAAAGTACGAAGCCAATACTGATATCGTCGGCAAATGCCATTTCAGGCAATCCAACTAGGTGCAAAAATACGTACCCAAGAAACAAAAAAATCACTACTTACGCCTTTGTCGTCGAAACTACCGTGATTCGCATCATACCGTTGCAAGCACGACATGACTAGTCAGGTAGCGTTGAGGTTGAGGTGACTCAGATGTCAAAATTGCCAAATTCGCGTGGTTTGAACCGCAATTTTTACCGCAATGGCCCTGACGTGCGTGGTGGCCAAGATGTATCGTTTGCTGACATCCAACGCGAGTATAATTTTTATGCGGTGCGCATTGGGCGCTGGGTGACGCCTGCGGAGCAGCAACGAGCCGCTAACCTCTTTTACGATGCGCTCTATGATTTGTCCGCATGGCTGCAAGTTCCGCCGCAAGTCATTTCGTTACAAGGCCAGCTTGGTCTTCACTTTGCGATTGGTGGCCAGCGTCATAGTTGTGCGCATTATGAACCTGCTGCACGGGTGCTGGCGCTGGCGAAAAATGCTGGCGGCGGCAGCCTGGCCCATGAATGGTTTCATGCGTATGACGACTACATTTGCACGCATATGTTCAGTCAGGTTAAGCAATTACCTAGCGGTGCTTTCGCAAGTAGTACATGGCTACAGCAAGACTATACGCCCCACCCATTGAACGAGTTACTGCATAAAGCGTTTAAGGCGTTGTACCTAAATACCAGTGGGGACGGGCCAAGCGACTTTATGCAGCATTGTTTACGGGTTGATCAAGCGCTAGGGCGGGTCTATTTTTCCATGCCTGAAGAGATGGCTGCCCGCAGCTTCGAGCACATGCTGCAATTGTTACCAAGCAAAAACTATTTTCTAGTCTCTGGCACTTTGCAAAGTGACACTGCCCAAGCCGGGCTTTACCCCCCTGACACCATTCAGGCTCGATTTGGCGCGGCTATACTTGGCTACTTTCATAGTTTAGGTGCCGCATTGCAGCGGCGTGAACAGCGCGGTGTGGTGAAGTAACCGCCGCGCCGCAAGTTATTCGGGGTTAGCGCTGCTGGCGACTTTAACTTCGTCGCCAGGCTTGGCGCCTAAGAGCTTCTCAACACGCATCAGTAGCATGATCAGCGCAATGCCCAAGCCGACGCATCCAAGGGCGAGGAGCATATCACTGCTGCCATAGATATCAGCATACTCACCTGGTGTTAGCCATTCGGTGGCACCCGCGCTTTGATGTTGCCAAGGCCAAATGCGCAGTAGCGCACCAATCACGACCCCGCACAACAAGGCCAGCATAGCGTCATGGAAGCGCTGTAATAGGGCACTTAAAATACGTGAAAATACCAGTAAGCCGACAATACAACCAGTTGCAAATAAGGCTAAGCGAACAAGATTAAAGTCGCTTACCGCCGCCACCACTGGTGCGTACATGCCCATCAACAGCAACAAGAAACTGCCTGAAATGCCAGGTAGGATCATCGCGCAAATGGCGATAAAGCCTGCAATTAAGAACATCCAGGTTTGTGGGCTGCTTTGCACTGGGGTTAAAAAGCTCACGGCAGCTGCCACTAGCACGCCAAAACCCAGCAAAAGCCATCGCTTTGGCGTGAACCGAATGGGTTGTAAAAGCAGTGGTAAGGCCCCTAAGATTAAGCCGTTAAACAGTGCCCATAAAGGCACCGGCCGGTGTTCCAGCAAGTAGGTGATAGCACTTGCGAGTGTCGCAATGCTGATTAATATGCCACTAAATAAGCAGAGCAAAAAAGTGCCGTCAACATGCTGCCAAAACGTCCCCCAACGCCCACGGCGAAGTAGATTGAGCGCAGTCAGGTTAAACCGGGTTAACGCCGTTAAGAAGCGATCGTAAATGCCTAAGATAAACGCGAGAGTACCACCCGAGACGCCCGGCACAATATCCGCAGCGCCCATCGCAAGGCCTTTAATCAACCAATTGATATATTGCTTCATGGTTAGGCTGACTCGCTGTCCGCATTGGCTTTCGAGCCGCTATTGCTGCCGTCACTGACGACTTGATCGCGCCCTTGTTGCTTAGCCCGATACATCGCTTTATCGGCACGCTCAACAATACTGTCCCAGGTCTGATCATGCTGAAATTCTGCGACCCCGATGCTGACAGTAACCTTGGGTAAGTCGCCCACCTGCAAGTTAGCCACCGCCTGGCGTACCCGCTCTGCCAGGCCAAGGGCGTCATTGGCGCGGGTATCGGAAGTAATGACGATAAACTCCTCGCCCCCCCAACGCGCAAAAATATCGGTTTCACGAACTAAGCCCGCAACTTCATCGCATACCGCTTGTAAGACTTGATCGCCGACGTTATGCCCATGCTGGTCGTTAATTTGCTTAAAACGGTCTAAATCAAGTAGCAGTACCGACAACGGGTGTTGGTAACGTTTGGCCTTCTGCAGCCCTTCTTTTAAGCGCTGTTCGGCGTAACGACGATTCCACACCCCAGTCAGGTCGTCGCGCTCAGCCAGTTCGGTCAGCTTGGCATTCGCACAGGCGAGCTTTTCGTTGAGACTCTTAAGGTGCATGCTGTCGGTGACAACCAAGAGGTCACGGGCGAGGTCACGGGCGGCAAACAATGTTTCATCTGACCAAGGCGCACTCTGGCCTTCGACCTTTTGCTGCCACATGGCAAATGACTTACGTGGCCCCAGCATGTCGCCGGTCGCCCCTTTATACACTTGCTTTTCTGGTTTGCCTGCCCAACTGCGAACTTCAACTTCTTCCTTGCGGTAGAATAGCAACCAAGCCGGTTCTTCGCCCTGAAGGTACATGGGTACCGCCATTAAACCAGCAAAGTCGCGGTCGTCCGATTGCAGGGTCAACCCAGTACTTTGCAAAATGTTGCGGGTCGACCAATAAGGCTGGCGCTGGACGTTCTCATTCAGCCATGCAGTGATAGCTCGGCAGCTAGTTTGAGTAGGTAAATTGCCCATTGAGCAAACCCTTTGCTGGCCTTCAATGTAACAACAACCGTCCGCATTCAGCACGTCTAGCCAGCCTTGTGCATGGTTATCAAATAATTGCTGCGGGGTTTGACTTCTGGCGTCGTCACGCGCCATGGTGTCACGTAGCTTATGTACTTGACGTTGGTAGCCCTGAGTCGCTGCTTGCTCCAGGTAAAAGAAACGTTGGCTGGCGTACTGCACCATTAATACAAGGGCTTCACGGGTTTTTACGTTCAACCAAATATCTTCGATATGGTGACAAGCGATGATACCCCAGAGCTTATTTTCATTAAAAATACCAATAGAGCTCGACGCGGCGACCCCAAGGTTCTGCAAATACTGCATATGGATGGGCGACACCGCACGCAGCGCACCGGCACTCATATTCACCGGTGTCTGCTCGAGGGTATCAGCCGCTGCTTGTAACGGAATTGGATTTTGCGTTGCAGATCCTATTATCCGAAATGGGTTGTGGCTGTACATCGCGCGCGCTTGAGCTGGGATATCGCTGGCAGGGAAATGGTGGCCAAGCATGCTGCTAAGTCGTTGTCCGGTGGCGTCGGCAGTCACGCGGCCATGCCAATCGGCGTCAAACTGGTACACCATCACGCGCTCAAACCCTGAAACTCGGCGCACTTGACGGGTCAGCTCGTTGAGTAAGTCCTGTGGAGTTTGCTGGTTAGCAAATGCATGGATAGCGCGCTCAAGGGTGCGTCGGATACTGGTTTGGGCGTGGTGAGGCGCCAGTCGTTCTGCTTCGACGACCCAGTAACTATCACTTGCGTAGACCAAGTAGGCGATGCCGCCAACTTCTACGCTAAGGGTTTCACCAAATTGTAATGCCTCATGGGCTTGCTGCAGTACCCAACCATCAATCAAGCTATGTGCGCTGGCTTGCCAAATATCGTCAACGGCAAAAAAATCCGCAGCGTTGGCACTGGCCTGCAGCACACGTGAAAAATAGGGGCTAAACGCTAACATCGCGCCGTAGGGTTGGATACCCCCAGGAATATGAATTGGCTCTTGTTCACACGCGTCAATTAACGGCTGTAACTCTGATTGGCTCACGCTAAATAGCTCCCTTCATCAAGAGGATTAAGGTCGAGTACATGTTCAACTAAGTGCTGTAAGAACTCGAATAATTGGGTGGCAGCATGGCAACTTAGTGCGCATTGCTCAGCCGTTGGTGTGACTTGAGACAAGTGCTTAAGCAGCACAGGCCATGCATGAGGGCCGTCTGCTTGTGCGCTAAAATACGCTAAACCCGTGCTTGGGGTTAATTTTAGTAGCTTAGCAACTTTTGGTGCAATTATTTTAGCGCCTTGGCTCGAGCCTTCCACCACGTAGGCAAAGCCAAGTAACATCGCCTGTTGTTCGTTGGTGGTCGCGCTCTCAAACTGGTGACGCCAACTCGGTTGACCGCTATCGAATTGAGTTTCCGCGTTCATTGCGTTTAAATCCCGTAGCAACCAAGACAGGCGCGGTTGGTAGGTATACCCGTTTGGCAAATTGCTGGCCGAGCGAAAGCAGTCATCGACCTGCTGGTAGAACTGCGCGAACACGGTCAGCACTTGAATGTATCGCTCTCGGCTTAGACTACTTTGCAGCAGTTGGCGCATCAGCGCACTGCGCTCCAGCGCTTGGTGCGGAGCGCTGGTGGCTTGGCGCAGGTGAGCCAATAAGTCGTCATGTGAATTGTGTCGTTCAGGCATACATTACCAAACTATTGCATTAACGCAGCAGACTATCATGTAAGAACTCGGTCATCATAGTACGCAGGTGTAAAGATGTGCCTTCCCCTTCATTAATGCCATGGCTTCGATTCGGGTAGCTCATAAACTGAAACTGCTTTTGGTGGGCAACCAACTCATCAATCAGGCGCTCTGAACCTTGGTAATGCACGTTGTCATCGGCAGTACCATGTACCAATAGCAGCTTGCCCTGCAAATTAGCAGCATGGGTCACCGCACTGGTGTATGCATAGCTGTCAGCTGCGTCTGGCAATAAGCCTGAATAGCGCTCCTGATAAATGGTGTCGTACAAACGCAGATCAGGCACGGGGGCAAGGGCAATACCCGCGTGGAATTTATCCGGATAGCGGAATAGCGCATTTAAGGTTTGTGAACCACCGCCACTATGTCCCCAGATCGCCACCCGGTTGCCGTCAATATAAGGTGATTGAGCTAGAATGTGATCCAGCGCATCGGCTTGATCGCGTACAGTCACCACACCGAGTTGTTGATAGATCGAATGGCGCCATGCTTGTCCACGCGGGGCTCGCGTGCCGCGATTATCGATCGACACCACAATAAACCCTTGTTGAGTTAAATACTCGTGCCATAACCAACTGTGTCCTGACCAGCGGTCAGCAACCGTTTGTCCCCAGGGCTCGCCATACACATACATCACTAATGGATAGCTTTGGCGCGGGTCGAAGTCAGCAGGCCGCATCATGTAACCGTCAAGCTCAAGGCCATCACGTGCTGGTACGCAGAAAAACTCGGTCTCACTGGTTACGCGTTGGGCTAAGGTTTGACTCAGTGCGTGGTTCATTTCCAGCTCGGCAACTGTGCTATGTGCAGGCAGCGCGAGCATGCGTGTTTGTGGCGCTTGTCCCATACGTGACACCGTATGAATGGCATAATCGCCAGCATGACTAATTTGATAATCATGATAGCCAGGCCACTCAGTTGGGGTTAAGCGTTCGACTTGCTGTCCGGTCAAAGACACGCGTAGTAAGACGGTTTGTAACGGATTATCCGGCGCAGCTACGTAATACACCCAGCCTTGATTGCTGCGATCACTGACAATTTGTTTCACATCTATCACATCATAAGCATGCGCGTTCAAGTCAGCGAGTGGGGTAATTGTTGCACCGTCGGCACTGCGGTCCACGCGGTACAATTGGCGATAGCCAGCGCGCTCACTAAGCCAGGTAAATGAACGGCCCTGATTAAAGAACTGTAGGTCGTCGACTTGCTCGACCCAAGCATCGCTTTGCTCGCTGAGCAGGTGTTGCACTTGGCCGTCGTCAATTTGGGTGACCCATAAATGCATCGTATTTTGCGCACGATTCATTTGCTGTACTAACAGCTCGTCACTGTTGCCAGCCCACTGCATGCGCACTAAGTAGTGATCACGCGGTGCGCCTGGAATTTGCATCCACGTGGTGTCACCGCCGTCACTTGGTAGCACGCCAATCCGCATAGCCGAGTTGGTTTCACCTACTTTTGGGTAAGGGAATTGAGTCAGAGTCGGATACAGTTGCGAGACATTGTCTATCATTGTGAATAAAGGAACACCGGACGTGTCCAACTGCCAGTAGGCAATATGGCGACCATCAGGGCTCCAGCTAAAGCCGTCGCGCAGGTAGAACTCTTCTTCGTTGACCCAGTCGAAGGTACCGTTGATGATATCCTCGCTACCATCAAAAGTGAGCTGAGTGACCGTCATATCGGCCAGCGCCTGAACGTAAATATTATTGTTCTGCACAAATGCAACCCGGTCGCCTTGGGGGTTAAATTTGGCAAATTGCAGTGTCGCTTCGCTAAACTCCTGACCTAATTGGACTAAACTACCTGACCCCGCGTTAGCGTTGCGATCAAGCACCCAATAGTCGCCCAAGGTATGCGTGCGCCAGGAACGCCGCGTGTTGGTGAAGATTAATAACTTTTGCGCATCATCAGACCACACATAGTCAGCCACATTGAGGGCTAACGACTCGCCTTCCGGGGTTAGTTCGTTTGCACTGACCAGTACCTCACGCTCGCTACCGTCAGCACTGTAACGCACAATATCGACCCCTTCATTGTCACTGGCTTCTAAGGTCGTGTAACCGCTACCGTCCTGTAGCCAGCGACTGGTGGCAAAGCGGCGTACCTGAAAGGTGTTGTCCGCGTATACGTCGGCTAAACTAAATGTGGTCTCGGCGCTAGGCGACGGGGCTGGATTCGAGCTAACACAGGCGGATAGCAAGATAGTGGTGCTCAGTGTTAGGGCGGCGGTGATGCGAAGCATTGTGTTCATGCTGAATTCTCAAGCAGATCATTAGTGCTGGCAGTGTATCGGCTTTTTTAACAAAGAAACACTGTTACTCGACCTTGAACTTTTACGCCGTTATCCACATATCTTTATACATAAGGCTGCCAACAGAGCAGCACGCCATTCATTGACGCCGATGGGTCTGATGCCCATTAGGTCTAAGGGTTTTGTTGTATGAATCAAGCTGAACAAGCAAGTAATCCATTATTAACCGACTTTTTGTATCCGCCCTTTAGTCAAATCAAACCTGAGCATATTCAGCCCGCCCTTGAGCAAGCGCTGAGAGAGAGCCGTGAGTTGATTGAACGCCTAAGCGCACAGGCTCATCCTACTTGGGCGTCTTTGGTCGCTCCTTTAGAGGCTGCAGACGACAAAATTAGTCGTATTTGGTCGCCGGTATCGCATATGAATGCGGTGGTCAGCCAAGACGCTTTGCGAGAGGCGCACGACAATTGCCTGGCATTATTATCCGAATACTCGACTTGGGTAGGCCAGCACGAGGGGCTATATGCCGCCTACCAAGCGCTGAAAGACAGTACCGAATTTGCCCAGCTTAACCAAGCCCAGCAACGGGTGATTACCGATACACTGCGTGATTTTGAACTCAGTGGCGTCGCACTAAACGCCAGTGATAAAGCGCGTTATGGAGAGATCCAGAGCCAATTGTCAGAACTGGGGTCACGTTTTAGTAACCAGTTGTTAGACGCCACCCAAGCATTCGTGAAGCATGTGACAGACGTCAGTGAATTGTCTGGCTTACCTGACAGCGCATTACAAGCAGCAGCGGCTGAAGCCAAAGAGCGTGAGCTTGAGGGATACGTGTTTACCCTTGATATTCCAAGCTATCTGCCGGTGATGATGTACGCGGATAACCGTAAATTACGTGAAGAGATGTATCACGCCTTTACCACGCGGGCATCTGATCAAGGGCCAAATGCTGGCGAGTACGATAACAGCGAGGTGATGCAGCAAACCTTAGCGCTGCGCCATGAGCTAGCCAGCTTACTGGGTTTTGAAAACTACGCGGAGCTGTCGCTGGCAACTAAAATGGCGCAGTCGCCAGACCAAGTCTTGGGTTTTCTAAATGACCTAGCCGCGCGTTCGTTGCCTGCAGCAAAAGACGACATGCAGCAGTTAACCGAATTTGCGCAGCAGCAAGGTGTGGATACGCTACAGGCTTGGGATTTGGCCTATTACGGTGAGCAGCTAAAGCAGCAAACCTATGCGATTTCTGACGAAGCACTGCGCCCTTACTTCCCAGAGCAACAGGTCGTGAGTGGCCTGTTTGAAGTGGCTAAGCGCTTATTCGGTGTTCGTATTGAGGCGCAGCAAGATATCGACACTTGGCATCCTCAAGTGCGGGTGTTTAACATCTATGATGCCGACAATACCCATCGCGCGAGTTTTTACCTGGATTTATACGCCCGCGGTAAAAAGCGCGGCGGTGCCTGGATGGCGGAGTGTGCAGTGCGCCGACGTTTAGACGATGGGTCATTACAAATTCCCATCGCGTATTTAACCTGCAACTTTAACAAGCCAGTGGGTGACCAACCTGCATTATTCACCCATGACGAGGTGATCACTTTGTTCCATGAATTTGGACATGGTCTGCATCATATGTTGACGCAAGTTGAGGTCGCTGGGGTGTCTGGTATTAACGGGGTTGCCTGGGACGCGGTTGAATTACCCAGTCAATTCTTGGAGAACTGGTGCTGGGAGACTGAAGCCTTAGCATTTATTTCCCGTCATTATCAAAGTGGTGACCCGCTCCCAGCGGATATGTTGGAGCGTATGCTTGCAGCACGAAACTACCAATCAGCCATGCAAATGGTGCGTCAGCTTGAGTTTTCGTTATTCGATATGCGCATCCACATGGCGCCCGATGTAGATATTCAACAGACCTTGAACCAAGTTCGCGAGCAAGTTGCAGTGGTGAATCCGCCGAGCTATAACCGGTTCCAGCATAGCTTTGGGCATATTTTTGCAGGTGGCTATGCTGCTGGCTATTACAGCTACAAATGGGCTGAAGTTTTGTCTGCGGATGCTTTCGCACGCTTTGAAGAAGAAGGCATATTCAACCCGCAAGTCGGACAAGACTTTTTACACGCTATTCTGGAGCGCGGCGGTAGCGATGATGCGATGGCGCTATTTACTGAGTTTCGTGGTCGTGAACCGGATATTCAAGCGCTGTTGCGCCATAGTGGTATCGCGGCTTAGGCCGCGATAAACAGCATCAAGCGCACGGCTAACGCGATAAGCACGACAAAGAGCACAATGAAAATGATACCAATCACAATATAAGGGATTGGGTTTCCTTGGGTAAAGTCTCTGGCGCGTGCTTTTTCACTTTGCACACCGAATAACGCAGCGAGTACACTGAAGCAAATTTGCCAAAACGTGGGTCTCGACGAATGGACGTGTTTCACGCAGTTAAAAACCTCGGGTGCTTGGGCTCTGGTGACCTGACGCAGGCTGCGTCGCGTGGTCGCGCTTACCAGCAAATAAGAACTCTAAAACGTCTAAGTAATGAAAGCTAAATGCGCGGCGCTGACTGGGCTGCTGGCTGGCCTTTTTAGGGGCTGCAGCCGTTGCGCCAGGCGCGGCAATTTGTTCGCTTGTTGCAGGGTGAGTGAGTGCAGGTAAATGAGGTGCCGCGTCGACAGTGTTTGCTGTCATGTCAGCGGCTGAAGTCGTGGTGGCCGATGTAAGATATGCTGTCAATAGCCCACCAATCAGCATTGCGGTGAGCGCAAGCGCAACCAAGATACCGCCATATGTTTTAACGAATGACATGAAACTGACCTCAACTCTTCCTTTTGACTGGCTAATCTATCACCAATGTAACAGGAAATCTACATTGTTGTACGCTATCGCTGGTATTAACAACAGGTGATTACACGGCTATTGCTTGCTAAACTAATGCCGAACTATCGCCGAATGTCTCCAACCAGTGGAAGAGTGACCGATGCAAGCACGTGATTATTGGATAGCACCCTCAATTTTGTCAGCCGACTTTGCTCGCTTGGGTGAGGAAGTTGATACGGTTTTAGCGGCAGGCGCCGATGTCATTCACTTTGACGTGATGGATAATCACTTTGTCCCCAATTTAACCATCGGGCCTATGGTATGTGAGGCCTTGCGCAAGCACGGTGTCACCGCGCCCATCGACGTCCATTTAATGGTTGAACCTGTGGACCGTATCGTGCCTGATTTTGCCAAAGCGGGGGCGTCGATGATTACCTTTCACCCTGAAGCATCGACGCATATTGACCGCACCTTACAGCTGATTCAGGACCACGGTTGCCAAGCTGGATTAGTATTCAACCCGGCCACGCCACTGCACTTTTTAGATTATGTGATGGATAAAGTAGACATTATTTTGCTGATGTCGGTGAATCCAGGCTTTGGCGGGCAGTCTTTTATCCCAGCCACTTTAGATAAGATTCGCGAAGTCAGAAAACGCATTGACGTCAGCGGCCGACCCATTCGTTTAGAGGTCGATGGTGGGGTTAAAGTCGATAATATCAAAGAAATCGCCCGCGCAGGTGCCGATATGTTCGTCGCGGGCTCAGCCATATTCAATCAGCCCAATTACCAGCAAGTCATTGCCGACATGCGTGCTGAACTGAGCGATATTCATAGCTAAACAACGCACTCCATGCGTCGTTGAAAAGTATCAGAAACAAGGGAAGACCCGATGACCAAACCTGTAGTATTAAGCGGATGCCAACCGTCAGGGCAGCTAACCATAGGCAATTATATGGGCGCGCTGCGCCAGTGGGTGACGATGCAGGACACCCATGACTGTAAGTTTATGTTAGTTGACCTGCATGCGATTACCGTGCGCCCAGATCCAGCGGCACTGCGTGAAGCGACCTTAAACGGTTTGGCTCTGTATGTGGCTTGTGGGCTCGACCCGCAACGCAGCACCTTGTTCTTACAATCCCATGTACCAGAGCATTCGCAGTTGGCTTGGGTGTTAAATTGCTATACCCAAATGGGCGAACTGAACCGCATGACCCAGTACAAGGACAAGAGTGCGAAGAGTGAAGCCAATATGAATGCCGGCTTGTTTACCTACCCGGTACTTATGGCTGCAGATATCTTGCTGTACAACGCCAACCAGGTGCCTGTGGGTAATGATCAGAAGCAGCATTTAGAGTTAGCGCGTGATATTGCCACCCGCTTTAATAATGTATTCGGCGACACCTTCGTAGTACCTGACCCGTTTATTCCGGAGCATGGTGCGCGCATCATGAGCCTGCAAGATCCAACCAAAAAAATGTCGAAGTCGGATGATAACCAAAACAACTTTATTGGTTTACTGGAAGACCCGAAGAAGGTGGCGAAAAAGATCAAGCGCGCGGTGACCGATTCAGACGAGCAAGCGCGGATTTACTTTGACCCTGAGCAAAAGGCAGGGGTGTCGAACTTACTGACGTTGTTGTCTGGCGCAACAGGGCGGTCTATTGAATCCTTAGTGCCTGAATACGAAGGCAAGATGTATGGGCACTTAAAAGGTGATGTCGCCGATGCTGTGGTCGCTTTGCTTGAGCCAATTCAGGCGCGCTATCACGCGCTGCGTGAAGATCAAGCTGCACTCGATGTGATTATGCAAGCCGGCGCTGAAAAGGCACGTGAGGCGGCAGCGCATACTCTGCAGCGAGTCTATGACACCGTTGGCTTTGTTGGCTTACCGAAATAAGCCTTAGTTTAATTGGCGCACGGCGCGCTCCAGCGTCGCTGCGCTAAACTCACCTATATGGGCATAGCTAATCTGCCCATCACTATCAATAAATAATGTGGTCGGTAGTGCGCTTGAGCCTATTGCTCGACCAAATTCCGCATTCGGGTCGAGTAGTACATGTGGTAGCTCAAGACCCTGACTGGATAGAAAGTCGCGTACCTGCTGACTGCTTTCGCCTTGATTCACTGCAACAACATGGACATTCGGATAGCGCGTTGCGGCGTCTTCCAGCAGTGGCATTTCGCGCACACACGGTGGGCACCAGCTAGCCCATAAGTTGATGATCACTGGCTGGCCCAAGTACGCGTCAGCAAGGTTTACTGGCTGGTTTGATGCCGACTCGGACTGTAATTGCACAAGTTCAATGGCGGGCAACCCTGCATGCGCGTGTTGTGCGCTATACCATTGGCCGGCGCTATAGATTACTACTGCTCCGATAAGTGCACTAGGAATCACGGCAAACGCTGCACGCGGTATCTGCGTATGTTGTTGACGTAACTTCGCCAGTAAGCGCGTCTCGCGCAGGCTCCAGAGTATTCCTGCGACCACCCCAGCCCACAGTTCAAAGCCGCCGTCGCGTAAGTTGATTATTTGCCACGGAGCGGCTACATACATATCGACATATTTGATTACAAAAACAGCACGCGCACTTAGCAAACCCACCGCTATAATACGAAGCACTGCATCACCTAAAGCAACTTGTGTGCGGCGACCAAGTAGCCAAGCGATGAGTAAGGCAATAAGGCTGGCTGCGATAAAAATCAAATGCGATGTAGCAAAGGCGAAAGGCCCAATGGTGGTTGACATACGCTTGGCTCCGACGCCGATGATAAAAAGAATGATCCCAATTTAACTGAGGAATATGAAATGAACATGATGCGGATATTTCAAGGCGCATTGTTAAGCACTTTGCTGATGGTCAGTTCGGCGCATGCGTCGCTACTTTGGAAGATTTCGGGCAATGACTTAGAGCAACCGTCTTACCTGTTTGGCACCATCCATTTGATTTGTGGCCAAGACTTTTACATGGACGAGCGCATTGAGCAAGCCTTTGCCAGCACAGATGCGCTGGTGATGGAGCTCGATATGAGTGCAGCGCAAACGATGATGCGTCTGCAACAGCTCATGGTGAGCCCAACGGGTCCTTACCTGCAAGACCATTTAAGTGAAGAGCAACTGGCTGAAGTCGATGCTTACTTTGTCGATAACTTTGGCGCAGGGGTTGCTCAGCTTGGGGTGCTTAAACCAATGGCGTTAAGCTCGATGGTGATGGTCGCTGGTTTACCTTGTACCGACATTAAGTCATATGAGCTGGAATTTGCGCAAATGGCTGAAGCTCACGACATGTCAGTGATGGAGCTTGAAAGTGTTGAGTTCCAAATGGGTATTTTCGATGATATCCCAGTCGCCGAGCAAGTAGGCTGGTTGTATGAAGCGATTAGCAATGAAGAGCAAGCTCAAAGTATGCTGCGTGAGATGAAACAAACATACTTACGCGAAGACCTCGACGCATTGATGGATATTATGCAGCAAGACCCGCAATTTGCTGACCATATGGATGTGCTGCTAGATCAGCGTAACCAAAACTGGATTGCACCAATTCGTGACATGGTGCATGAACAAAGCGTGTTTATTGCCGTTGGTGCGGGTCATTTACCAGGCGAGCAAGGGGTTATTCAGTTGCTCCAACAAGCGGGCTACCAGGTTGAACCTATCACCCGCCAGTAAGTTCGCCATTACAATTGGTTAATGGGTAGCTTTAAGTAAACTTTGCCGTCGGCGTCTGCTGGCGGCATTTTCCCTCCACGAATATTGACCTGAATCGACGGCAAAATCAGGCGTGGCATCTCTAATGATGCATCGCGCTTATCGCGCATTGCCACAAACTCTTCTTCGCTGACGCCGTCACGCACGTGAATATTGCTTTCACGTTGCTGCGCCACGCTGGTTAAGTATTCATGACCACGGCCTTCTTTAGGATAGTCGTGGCAAATGTAGATTTTAGTCTGTGCAGGCAATGCCAACAGCTTTTTAATTGAGCGGAATAATGTGGTTGAGCTTCCACCTGGAAAGTCACAACGCGCCGTGCCAACGTCAGGCATAAATAGCGTATCACCCACAAACAGTGCTTGGCCGTTGATCAGATAAGCCAAGTCGGCTGGCGTATGACCTGGGGTGTGAATCACTTCAAAGTGTAAGTCGCCCACAGTAAAGGTTTCACCGTCACTGAATAAATGGTCAAAGTCGGCGCCATTGGGTAAAAACTCTTTTTCCAGATTAAACACGTCTTTGAAAATTTTCTGCACGCCGCGAATATGCTCTCCTATCCCGACTTTGGCACCTAACTGGTCGCGCAAAAAGGGTGCAGCCGAGAGATGATCGGCATGGGCATGGGTTTCCAGAATCCATGCGATAGTAAGCTTTTCTTCATGCACAAAATTGACAATATTTTGCGCACTGTGGGTATGAGTGCGACCAGATTTGTAATCAAAGTCGAGCACTGGGTCAATGATCACGCCCTGACGTGCTTGCTCGTCAAACACCACATAACTAAAAGTTTCACTGTCTTGGTCCAAAAATGCTTTTACTTTTGGGCTAGCAAGTTGCGCGTTCATAACGGCCTCCGTAGCTGCATTAAATTTAGGTTATATATATATTCTTTTTTGTTATCCTTCAAGTTGACAGGCTAAAATCAAAGCGATTAACTTGATAGAGGTCATCGAAGCACGCTAGATTTTAAGCGTCGAGTTTTACACCTCGCGACGCTGTACTAGGCTTATCGGTGGTAGATGGAGCTGGGTATGGCGGCCATAAACGTGATAAATTGCTCCGATGAGTCAGATTTTTTAATGCGGTAAAGTGCCGCAATTTAGCACTGACATTAGAATGCCAAGATTAAGGCAACATTAAATAGGCACTGGATAGCTTGGTTATGCCGTCCACTGGATATTTTTCAATAGAAAAACTAATCAGTGCAAGATTTTATATCCAGTGTGGCTTGCGCTAGCTTTGGATAGTATATGCGCAGGTATCTCGGCTTACGAAGGAGTAGCTGATGGAACTAGATCCACTCTTACTGTCGCGAATTCAGTTCGCGTTTGTTGTGTCATTTCACGCCATTTTTCCTGTTTTCACTATAGGCCTCGCGTCTTATATCGCCTGCCTTGAAGGTATTTACTATAAAACAGGTAATAAAGATTGGGAGCGTCTCTCAAAGTTCTGGATTCAAGTCTTTGCTGTTGTATTCGGCATGGGCGTGGTATCCGGAATAGTGATGGCATTTCAGTTCGGCACCAACTGGAGTAACTTTGCTTATACCGCGGCCAACTTCTTAGGCCCAGTTTTAAGTTACGAAGTGGTCACTGCGTTTTTCCTGGAAGCTGCGTTCTTAGGGGTTCTGCTGTTTGGTCGCGATAAAGTACCCCAAGGTATCCATTTCTTCTCAGCCTGCATGGTGGCGATTGGTACCTTTATTTCGTCATTCTGGATTTTGTCAGCGAACAGTTGGATGCACACGCCGCAGGGTTTCGAGTTCCGTGACGGCCTAGTTTACGTGACCAGCTGGTCGGAAGCGATTTTCAACCCATCATTAGCACCACGCTTTTTCCATATGGCAATCGCGTCATTCTTGACCGGTGGGTTTGTCGTGGCAGGTGTTAGTGCATGGTATTTATTGCGCAAGCGCGACGTGGAACTGCACCGCAAAGCGTTATCTATGACGCTCTGGCTACTGTTAATTCTGGCCCCGACTCAAGCGGTGGTTGGTGATTTGCACGGCCTAAATACGCTTGAGCATCAGCCTATGAAAGTAGCGGCGATGGAGGGTAACTGGGAAACCAGTGAAGGCGTTCCATTATTGCTGTTTGCCATACCCGATCAAGAAAACCAGACGAACCGCTTCGAAGTGGCGATACCTAAACTTGCAAGTTTCATTTTAACCCACGATTGGGACGGTGAAGTGCCTGGTTTGAATGAAGTGGCGCCAGAAGAGCAGCCACCGGTGGCCATTGTGTTCTGGGCGTTCCGAGTCATGGTCGGCATTGGTTTGCTGATGATATTAGTTGCCTTTACTGGCTTAGTGCTGCGCCGCAAACAGGCTTACGCACATACGCCTTGGTTCTTAAATACATTGCGTTACATGGCGGTGACCCCGTTTATCGCCGTACTCGCAGGTTGGTTTGTGACTGAAATTGGGCGCGCGCCCTGGTTAATCTATGGCGAATTTACCCACGCTGAGGGGTTAACACCGTCACTGACTGGGGGCATGGCGCTGTTTACCTTAATTGGCTACATCTTGGTGTATGCAGCTATTTTTGGGGCGGGCTTGTATTACCTCATGCGCGTGTTACGCACGGGCGCTGAGCAACGTACGTACGGCTACGACAAAGCAGGCAAACGTCCGAAACGGCCACTTTCAATCGCCGATGCGGATTGGGAAGAAGACGCCGATGAAGAGAGCAAGTGGAATACCACTGCCCAAGATAAAGCTGAGGAACAAGGAGCACGCTAATGGTTGAGCCAGTATTTGACTTAGTTTACATCTGGGCTGGAATTATTGCCTTTGGTGTCATTATGTATGTGCTGATGGACGGCTTCGATTTGGGCCTTGGGGTATTATTCCCCTTTGCCCCGAACGAAGAAGCACGGGATTTGATGATGAACTCAATTGCACCGGTTTGGGACGGCAATGAAACATGGTTGGTGCTTGGTGGTGCGGGGTTATTGGCGGCATTTCCGCTGGTGTATGCGGTATTTTTACCGGCTTTGTATATCGGCGTGTTTTTGCTGGTGGCCGGGCTGATTTTCCGCGGTGTCGCGTTTGAGTTTCGCTTTAAGGCGAAAACGTCGCGTTACCTCTGGAACTGGTCATTTACCATAGGCTCGACCGTGGCGGCGTTTGCTCAAGGCGTGGTCGTCGGCGCGTATATTGAAGGCTTTGAAACCCACAATATGCAGTATGTTGGTGGTGCGATGGATTGGCTCACACCATTCACTGTGCTGACAGGTGTAGGGATTGTGATCGGGTACGCGCTGCTAGGTGCGACTTGGCTGATTTTGAAGTCTGAAGGCTATATCCAAGATTGGGCGTACAAGATTGCGCCGTGGTTATTACTTGGTGTGCTGGGCGTATTTGCGGCTATCAGCGTGTGGACGCCGATGATTGACCCGTTTGTGGCGGATCGTTGGTTTGGCGGTGTGAGTTTGATTTGGTTAATGCCAGTGCTCGCAATGCTATGCGCGTACCGTATTTTCAGCAGTATTCGCCAGCGTCGTAACGGTACGCCGTTCGTCGCCACCATGGGTATGTTTGTGTTTACGTATTTAGGCCTACTTGCCAGTAAGTTCCCGTATGTAGTGCCACCTAACTATACCCTTTGGGACGCATCGTCGGCGCATGAGTCACAGTTATTTTTGCTCATTGGTCTGCTGTTTGTGATTCCGTTTGTGCTGGGTTATACCGCATTTACGTATTGGGTATTCCGCGGCAAACTTAAAGCGGGTGAGGGCTACCATTAAGTGAATCAGCAGGCTCAGGCAGGCGCTAAGCAGTACCTGGCTGCGTTAACTCAACAATTACGCGGCTTGTTACGCCAAGCTCGTTTCGCAGGTGCGCTGCACGGCGCCCTGCAGGTAGCGAGTATTATTGCATTAGCCGTGTGGGTGAGCTTGAGTGTTGAACATGCTGAAATCCAGTGGGTGTGGCTGCCTGTTATCGTGATACTACTCGGATTGCGTTGGCTGGCGGCCAACTGGGCGAGCGCCACCGCGCATAAACTGGGCAGTGCGGCGCAGCAAGCCGCTCGCGCGCAGTTACTCAAGCGCTGGGCCGAGGTCGACCCCGTAAGGCCTCAGGTCAGCACCGAGCGTGCTAACCTGATGGTAGAGCCGAGTGAGCAGTTATTCGGTTACTTCGCCCGCTTTTTACCTCAGTTGTCCCATGCCCTTGTCATCCCGTTACTCATCCTTGTTGTCGTGGCATGGTTAGATTGGATAGCCGCGCTGTTCTTGCTATTTGCGGCGCCAATTATTCCTATCTTTATGGCGCTGGTCGGTATGGGCGCTGCACGCCTCAATGAGCGCCATATTCATACAACACAGCGCTTAGCGGGCTTATTTGTTGACCGCGTTCGCTATCTTACCAATCTTAAATTATTTGGCGCGGAGACACGCGCGTTAAGCGATATTGAAGAAGCTGGCGATGTCATGCGGCGCAGCAATATGGCAACTCTTAAAATTGCGTTTTTATCGTCCGCAGTGCTGGAGTTTTTTGCTGCCGTAGCGATTGCAGCAGTGGCTATTTATGTCGGCTTTTCATTGTTAGGTTATTTCACCTTTGGCCCTGCTGCGAGCATGAACTTTGTCTCTGGGTTAACGATTTTACTCTTAGCACCGGAGTTCTTTCAGCCGCTGCGCAATTTGTCCGCGCACTACCACGACCGTGCCGCTGCTCTGGCTGCCGCAGGGTTACTGCAAGTCGAGCAACAAGCGCTCAAGGCTGGGCCTGAAGCCAAGGTTAAGCGTGACGCAGACAGTGGACTCCATCTCACTCAGGTGAGCTTTGGTTATCGTCAAAAGCCAGTCATCGCTGATTTTAGCTGGCCACTTCAAGGCGGGCAGATAGGCGTGCTGAATGGTCCTTCTGGCAGCGGCAAAACGACTTTACTCAAGCTTCTGACCGGGCAACTGCTGCCCCAGCATGGCTGCATCTCGATACCCAATAGTTCACATATCGCTTACATGGCTCAGGAGCCCTACGTGCTTGCAGGTAGCATTGCCGACAACCTGCGCTTAGTGCGCCAGGATGCATCGAATCAAACACTCCAGCAAGCGCTCAGTAGCGCGGGGTTAGACAAGCCATTGGACACCATGATAGGTGAGCAAGGGCAGGGGCTATCCGGTGGTGAATTACGCCGCTTGGCGCTAGCGCGGATGGTGTTGCATCCTTCTCCCTTGATGATCTTCGATGAGCCTACCGCGGGTTTGGACGCTGCGACCTCGCAAACGGTATTGCGCGCAATCAACGAGTTACGCGCACCAGGTCGGGTTATTGTCATCTGTAGTCATGACCCCGCAGTGTGGCAGTTAGCCGACAGCCTGGTTAGTACTTTAAAAGGTCCTGTGGAAGGGGCGCACATATGAGTAGTTGGCGATTATTAACACCTTGGTTGTGCGCGCTCCAACGTCAACCATGGCGAACAGCCCTTGGGTTTGGTCTGATGCTGGCAACGGCGTTATTTGGCATTGGCTTGCTCGGTTTGTCCGGCTGGTTTATCACTGCGACAGCGGTATTTGTCGTCGCTTTTGATATTTTCATGCCAGGTGCGGGTATTCGCGCATTTGCCATTTTACGCACGGTGGCGCGCTACGCAGAGCGTCTGGCTAATCATGACGCTATTTTGCGTGTGCAGCAGCAATGGCGTGTCAATTTGTTTGCAGGGCTCACGCGACAGCCAACGTCAACGCTTGAAAAGGTTCGGGTTGCGCACACCTTGCAGCGTTTAACTCAAGACCTACAAGCCTTAGATGACCTCTACATTCGAGTGTTGGCCCCCTTTGTGATGAGTGCGCTGCTGACTTTACTGTTAGGCGCCGGTCTGTACCTGCTGGCGCCACAGTTAGCTTGGTTGGTGTGGGCACTGGGCGCTGTACTGCTTAGCGTCCATGCGAGCGTGTTGGCACCAAGGCTGCGCCAGCGTGCAGCCACTGAACTGGCATATAGCGAAGCGTTGCGCCAACAGGCATTAGATCTTATGCAAAGTAAGGCTGAATTGCTCGCCTGGCAGGTGTTTACACAGGCGAGCGCGCAGGTTGCCGCATCCGCAGATCAGCTCGATAAGCATCAGGCACAGTTGCGCCAACGTTTATGGCGCCTGCAACATATTGTTGAATTGCTGGGTATGTTGGGTGTCGTTGCGGTGTTTGCCATGGCGCTGACCTTCGCGCTGCAGGGTAGCTTTAGTTTACCCTTGGCGGTACTTGCGGGCTTGGCGATGTTAGCCATGATCGAAAACTGGACATTACTGCCGCAGGTGAGTTTATTGTGGGGGCGGGTCACCGGTGCTGCAGAGCGCTTGCAACCGCTGCTAATCGCCAGCCAACAGCCAACCAGCCTGCCAGCTTTGAAGCGTGCGGGTGCACCCGCATTGAAGCTGGTTGATGTCGTCCCGGCGGGACGCCAACTACCCCCTGTGAGTGCCACGATAGAGGCAGGCTGTCTGCATTGGTTACAGGCCAAGTCGGGAGCTGGAAAAAGCTCGCTGTTGTGGTGTCTCAGTGGTCAATTACCGCTGGCGCAGGGGCGCATAGAAGTCACTCAACAGCAGCAAACGCAACCTTTACAGCAAGTTGCTGTGAGCTTTTTAACTCAGCATAACGCCGTGATTAGCCAAACTATTGCCGCAAACCTTCGCATGGGCGACCCGAAGGCGACAGACGATGCCCTATGGGCGGTATTAGAGCAGGTCGAACTTGCGGATGATGTGGAAGCCTTAGCAGAGCAGCTCGACACTTGGGTGGGCGATGGCGGCGTCGGTTTGTCTGGCGGACAGGCGCGGCGCTTGATGCTAGCACGTGTCTTGTTGCATGCAGCTAATTCCGATTTAATCTTACTCGATGAGCCATTTAATGGGGTCGGTGATGCCCAAGCACGGCGCATTTGGGCGCGCGTATTGCCTGTGTTACAGGCAAAAACTACGATAGTTGCCAGCCATACCGCGCTACCTACCGAAGCGCTGCCCCGCCGTATCCAACTATGATATGATTGCGCGCCAATGTTGTTTGTCGCGTAAGCCACCAGACAGTTGCGGGTGAATCCCCTTCGTTTGTAGCGGGCTTTTTCAACAGAACTTACTCGGAGCAGTGCCCACCATTATGTTGGTCATGATCGACAACTACGATTAGCATCCATCAAGCTCCATTGTGTTCTATGGAAAAAGTGTAAGTTGTTGATCTTTATCGATGTAACTTCCTTGGTGGTCTGGTGAAGGCTAGACCAATCTGCTGCAAGTGTGTATATTTCTGTGTATATAGGGCCTCAAGAGAGGTGATATACACACATGGCCATGAACCTGCTCTCGGCCAGGAAGGTCGAGACCATTCCTTCTCAAAAAGAACCGTACTGGCTCAAGGACGGGGGCAGTCTGTTTCTGTACGTCACGCCCAGCGGAAGCAAGTTGTGGCGCTACCGCTACCGCTATCGGCTTGGCGGAAAGCCTGCCATCTACGCGATCGGCAAGTACCCCCAGGTCTCACTGGAGGCGGCGCGGACCGAGCGGGATCGCGCGCGGGAACTCGTCAAGAAGGGCGTACACCCCGTGGTGGAGAAGAGAGTCAACATCTCCACTCAGCTTGAAAAGAACGAGAACACCTTTGAGCCAGTGGCTCGCAGATGGATGGCGAGCAACGTGCAGTGGAGCGAGGGTTACGCCGATCAAGTCAAGCGCACTTTGGAGAACGATGTTTTTCCCAAAGTGGGCAAGCTGCCGGTCAGCTCAATCCGGACTGCTCACCTGCGCCCCGTCATTAAGGATGTTGCGGAGCGCGGCGCTCCCACCGTTGCGATCCTGATCAGGCAATTGTGCAGCCAAATCTTCGCATACGCGGCGGGTGAAGAGCTTTGCGACAGTGATCCGACGGCGCTGCTGAAACGGTCGGTCAAGCGCCCCCGAGTTCGACACCATCCACCGCTACCGTGGCAAGAGATCCCGAAGTTCTTGAGCCGTGTGGATGATGCAGGTTACCGGGTCACTGTCATTGCACTGCGATTGATGGCCCTCACTTATGTCCGCACCCTCAAGTGGGTCAGATTAATTGGCCATTAACAAGCGAAGACCGTCATGACCTCTGGAATGACCGCGCTCTTGGAGCTAGCGAGATCAAAATTGTCCAGGTATAGCGTTGTATAAGTACCCATACGCGGTTCTCCGTTTCAGATGATCCCAATCGTCTAACTGTTCATCTGCGGGCGTACAACGGCCGCCCTGGCTTTTGGGCATCCGCATTCAAAAATGACGGCGTCGCATAGATGTGACGGACAGCATCAGATCGTTTTGAGACTATCACCCTCGCAGGTTAGTAAAAAACAAAAAAAGCGGGCCACGCCCATGAAGGGCATGATCCGCTTGAGGGGCAGGCTTTCAACTGACGCAGACCTTCCGCCAGCAGCCATAGCGCCCGGTTCAGCCGGACGTTCTGGTCGATGCCTTGAACGGGCCGCGTGCGTTGCTGGCGCCCGTTTGCGGTGCGGCCGGTCAGGCCGCCTTTGACGAGGTTCTCCTGCACTCGATTGAAGGTGGACCACAGGTCCGAACGGTTGTCGTCGAAACGACGTGGCCGCAGAACCTGACTCTCCGTGATCGGCAAGGTCTTGCCGGGATCGTCGTACTTGAGGGTCAACGCCGATCTGGCGAAGACCTCGGCCTCACCGTCGTCGAGTGTGATGGCAGCCATGGCATCGCGCGAGTGTTGCACTTGCTCGAAACCATGTAAGACCTCGTAGGCGCCCTCGATGACGTGATCGGTGACGTTGCCCTTGTGAGGAACGCGGACGTCGGCGAAGGTGTCGCCGCACACCAGACCGTTCTGGCAGACGAAGCGGAACATGCCCGCCAGCATCTGATAGCTGCTGGTGCCGTCGTGCGAATTGAGCAGGATGATCTCGCTCGCCTCGATGCCATTGATCTGGCTCGCATGACGAAGCCGCAGCATGTGCTTGGTGTAGTCACGACGATCCTCGTGGCGCACACGTGTCTGGCACACCATGAACGGTTGGAAACCCTCTCTGCGCAGCTACGTCAACACGGCCGCGGTCGGGATGTAGCTGTAGCGCTGGGAACGGCTTTCGTGCGGGGTCTCCGCGAAGATGGATGGGGCGACGGTGCGGATCTGATCATCCGACAACGGGTGATCCGAGCGCAGCACCGGAGAACGATAAGAAAAGCGGGATGCGAGTTTCATGACTATCTCCTTTTGAGGATTGGAGCAATCGGCATCGAGAGGCCAAAAGCCGGATGCGTGCGATTGCATGGGACAAAGAAAGGCCCTGCGGGGCAGGGCCTGGGTGGGTCAGGTAAAGAGGAATGCAGCCCCGTGAAGCACGGGCCTGCGGTTCAGTCCGGCTCGAATTGCCGGCTGTAGGGGTTGAAGCGAAGCGCTTCGCTCCCTTTGAGGATCGGTGTGAAACCGTCCAGGTAGAGGTTGGCGAGGTACTGGTCGCGGTAGGTCAACGCCTGCCGTGCCTGTTCCTCGGTGAGACCGTCGCTGATGAAGTGATCGAGCAGTTCCTCGTCGGAGGAAACTTCGTTGTTGGACAACTGATCTTCGACGAGGCGCAGCAACGACGCCGGGAGAGAGGCCAGGATCGGGTCCATGACGTACCTCCCGTGCTCAGGCCACTGACGCCGGCATGCGCCGACGTGCGTGATGAGCGAGCACGCCTTCCCGCCACTCGGGGGATTGCACCGGCGCCATGTCGAGATAGCGCAACGGGCACGAGTAGTAGTAGGGGTGCATGGATTCATCCAGGGGCTTGTGGCCCCATTCGCCGCCCGAGCCTTGCAGCAGGTCGCAACGGATGACGTTGATGGAATCGCCGGCAGCGAGCTTCATGAATCCCGCCTGCTTGGCGGTGATGCGCGCCACGGACCACAGCACGTTGCCGCGCAGGGCGTGGGCGATGACCTCCGAGCGAGCGTTTTCGCCCTCCTGCGGTTCGATCAGTTCGCGGATCAGTTGGTCGCGGGTTTGCCGCGAGAAATACCAGCCCATGGGAGTTCTCCTGTGAAAAAAAGCCGGAGCACTCCCCCGACGGGGGAAATACCCCGGCGGGTGGTTGGAACGTCGCGGGAAGCGACAGATGGATCAGGCGGAGGCGATATGCCAGTCCTGGGACAGCGGCGCGAACTCGTAGCCCAAGGCACCGAGACGGTCGCGTTGCTGACGCAACAGGCGGCGATCGACGGTGGCATCGAGCTTGACGATCTCGCCCAGCGGCCAGAGAGCGCCGAACAGCGTGGCGTCGTCGTCCTGCGTTACCGGCTTGGAAGCCGGCTTAGCGGGAACGTCGGCACCGAACGGCGTGGTATCGACCAGGGGATCGCTGGACGTTGCCGCCTTCGCTTCGGCAGGTGCCGAAGTGGACGGGGCTGGCGTCTGCGCTTCCTCGTCGATCGGATCGACTTCCTGCGGACTCAGCCGGTTGGCTTCATCGCGGCTCAGGTGATCGATGTTCGATAAGGTCATTCCGCCCAGGTGCGCGCGGATCTCGATGACCATGCGGCCGCTGGTGTTGTACGTCGAAGGACGAATCTCGGTGATGACGAAATCGCCCTCGTACTTGCCTTCGCGGTACTGGTCCAGCTCGGCGTTCTTGATGACGAACTCGCCGATGGAGGTGGCGAGGCGGCCGACGTTGAAGTCGCCGTTCCTGCCGTGGATGGTCTTGATGGCCAATTGGCCGGGAAGCGTAATCATGGGTCAGCTCCTTACGATGAGGTCACGAGACGCCGACCGGAAAGACCGGCGGTTCGTTGGATGGAAAGGAAGCAAGGCCCCGGTGAGGGGGCCTTGTGGGTTCAGAACGACTCGGCCAACGCCGGTACTTCGGCTGCTTCGTCGTCGGAAACCGTCTCGGATGCGGGTGCATCCTGGACAGCGGGTTCGCTCGAAACGCTGGGCGCTTCGTCGCGAGCCGCTTCCTCGGAGGCCTTGGGTTCGGCCTTGTAGACGAGCTGGCCATCGACCTTGATCCAGCTCACGAAGAGCAGGCGGGCCTTCAGGCTGATGCCCTGTTCGCCGACACGCTTCCCCTTGCTGTAGGTGAAGATGTCGGTCCACAGATCGCCCAGGCGAAAGCCGATCAGCACTTTGCGTTCGGCCTCGACGGCGGGGACGCAACGGCGGATCAGGTGCTGCGCTTCGCTGCCGGATACGCGCACGTCGAAACGGCGGTACTCCGGCTTATCGCTGGAACCATTGAGCGCTGCGATGTCGCAGGCCAGGAAGGCATCGCCTTTCTTGGGCTTCACTTCGCGGATGCGATTGAGATACCCGAGGCCGGTGATGTGCAGATCGAAGAAGTTGGACTTTTCGGATGAAGTGGTCATGGTGAATCTCCAGACTTGAGGGACAAGAAGGCGGAGACACACCCACCCCGGCGGGGAGGCATAACCCCCGCGCGGGTTGATGGATCGAACGATCCAGGTACTGCTTGTGCATCCTTCGCCCTGGGAGGGGCGAACGTTCGCGCATGGGATGCTGGTGCGAACTGGATCGGTCACGCGGTCGGAACCGCGTCGTAGCCTCGAAGACCGTGACTACCTGGGCATGTTGCTGACGGATCAGCGGAACATGGCCGCAGCGTGGCATGGCGGCGGCGAACCGGCGACCGTCAATCGGCTTCCGCAGCCATCCCTATTTCTGCGGGGCACAAAGAGAAAGAGCCCCGTGAAGGGGCTCAAGATGGAGGGATCAGTCTTCGTAGACAGGCAGGCCGTCCAGTATCGCGGCGTTCGGATCGAAGACCAGTATGCGCACGTCCGCCATGGCGGCCAGGAGCCGTCCCACGCAGGCATCGGCGTCGTGCAGAATGTTCGGCAGCAGGATGGGAAGATCGAGGCGCAGTTTGTTCGTCATGCGCTGGCTCCTTTATTGATGTGCGGCTTCGCAGCTCGCGCGGCGAAGGTAGGCAGCACCAGCAGGGTCAGTGCAGTTGCGGTCAGCAATCCGCCGATCACTACGGTGGCAAGCGGCTTTTGTACTTCCGCGCCTGCGCCTGTGGCGATCGCCATCGGAATGAAGCCGACGATGCCAGTCAGCGCTGTGGTCAGGACGGCCCGCAGACGACTGGCGGCACCGGCGGCGGCGGCTTCCAGCGGCGGATCGCCCGCGGTCAGGCGTTCGCGAATCGCCTGCATCAGCACCAGGCCGTTGACCGTCGCCACACCCGACACGGCGATAAAGCCCACGGCTGCCGACACCGAGAAGGGCATCCCGCGCACCAGCAGGGCCAGCGCGCTGCCCACCAGCGCAAGGGGGACACAGACGAACACCAGGCCGGCTTCCCTGATACTGCCCAGGGCCATGAACAGCAGTACGCCGATCAGCACGAAGACGAACGGGACCACTACCATCAGCCGCTGCTCGGCGCGCTGAAGATTCTCGAACTGGCCGCCCCAGTCGAGATGGACGCCGGCCGGCAACGCGACGCCGGCCACCGCGTCCTGCGCCTCGGCGACGAAGCCGCCCAGGTCGCGGCCACGGACGTTGGCCTGTACCACCATGCGGCGGCTGCCGTTTTCACGACTGATCTGGTTCGGACCTTCGCTGATCTGAATGCGTGCCACCGAAGACAGGGGCACTGTGGTGCCGGTGGGGGTTGTGATCGGCAGCGCGGCCAGGCTGGCGGGATCGCTGCGGGCTTCCTCATCCAGTCGAACCACCACGTCGAAGCGGCGATCGCCTTCGAAAATGCGTCCGGCGGCCATGCCGCCAATGCCGATGGCCACTGCTTCGCTGACGTCAGCGGCGGCAAACCCGTAAGCCGCCGCGGCCGACCGATCGACCTGCACGGTCAGGGTTGGCAGCCCCGACACCTGCTCGACACGCACGTCCGCCGCGCCTTCGATCTGGCGCAGCCGGTTCGCCACCTGGTCCGCGATTCCTTGCAGGACCGTGAAATCCTCACCGAAGACCATGACGGCAAGATCGGTGCGCACGCCCGAGATCAGTTCATTGAAACGCAGCTCGATCGGCTGGCTGAACTCGAAGGCGTTGCCGATCTGTTCGTCGGCGACAGCGGCGATCCGTTCGACCAGTGCCTCCTTGCCGAGCGACGGGTCGGGCCAGTCACTCCGAGGTTTGAGCATGATCACGGCGTCGGAGATATTCGGTGGCATGGGGTCCATCGCAGCCTCGGCAGTGCCGGTGCGGGAGAAGACCGTGCGCACTTCAGGCTGGGCGGTAATCGCCTGTTCCAGCGCCATCTGCATGCTCAGCGACTGTTCCAGGGAGGCGGACGGCACCCGCAGCGCCTGCATGGCGATGTCACCCTCGTCCAGCGTCGGCGTGAACTCCCGCCCCAGGGACAGGAAAGCCGACGCCCCGATGACCAACGCCAGCAGCGCCGATCCCAGCACGATCTTGGGGCGCACGATGGCGGCGCGAATCACCGGCTCGATCCAGTGCCGTACAAAGCGGATCACGCGGGTTTCGTGCTGGCCTTCACTGGCCTCAGGGACAGACTTGGGCTCACGCACGAACAGCGCGGCCATCGCCGGTACGAGGGTAAAGGAGAGGACGAACGCACCGGCAAGGGCCAGCATGAAGGTGGCTGCCATCGGCTGGAAGGTTTTTCCTTCTACCCCTTCGAGAATCAGGATCGGCGCGAACACCAACAGAATGATGAGCTGGCCAAAGGCGGCGGGCCTCACCATCTTGCGAGCTGCTTGCATGGCGACACCCAGGCGTTCCATCGCGGTCAGCGGTCGACCCAACTCCTGACGCCGCTGGCCGAGCATCCGTAGCGTCGCTTCGATCACGATCACCGCCCCATCGACCAGAATGCCGAAGTCGAGAGCGCCCAGGCTCATCAGGTTTCCGCTGATCCCGAACCGGTTCATGCCGATGACCGCGAACAGGAAGGACAGCGGGATCACCAGCGCAGTGATCGCCGCCGCGCGGATATTGCCGAGCAGCAGGAACAGCACTGCGATCACTAGCAGTGCGCCTTCCGTCAGGTTTGTGGCGACCGTCCTGATCGTGGCATTGACCAGCACGCTGCGGTCGAGCACCGGCTCTGCGATGATGCCTGGGGGCAGCGACTGGCTGACTTGCGACAACCGCGCAGCCGCTGCCTGGGCGGCGGTGCGGCTGTTGCCGCCGGCGATCATCAGCGCGGTGCCGAGTACCGCTTCATGACCATCGCGTGTCGCCGCGCCCAGGCGCGGCGCCTGGCCGATCTCGACTGTCGCCACATCGGCGACGCGCACGACCAGACCGGCGCGATTGGCCACCGGCGCCTGGGCGAGGTCTTCCACCGTCTCGGCCAGCGCGTCGGCGCGCACCACCAGGCCTTCACCGCCACGCTGGATGAAACCTGCGCCGGCCTGGACATTCGCGCGCTCCAGCGCCTGGACCAGATCGCTGAGGCCGAGTCCATAGGCAGCGAGCCTGGCCGGGTCGGGCCGCACCGCGTATTCCTTGACATATCCGCCGATGGTGTCGATGCCTGCCAGGCCCGGCGTGGACCGCATCTGCGGTGCGATGATCCAGTCCTGGACCGTGCGCAGATAGGTGGCGCGCGCCTCGGGCGTGGTCAGCCGTTCACCTTCCGGCGTCAGATAGACCTCGCCCTCCTGCCAGCCGGGTTGACCGGGCTCGGCGAGATTAGTGCTGTTGAACGGTACATAGTCCACCGTCCACATCAGTACTTCGCCCAGACCCGTGGTCACCGGCGACATCATCGGCGTCACCCCTTCGGGCAACTCCTCCTCCACTTCGCGCATGCGTTCGGCCACTTGCTGGCGTGCGAAGTAGATGTCGGTCTGGTCGGTGAAAATGGCGGTGACCTGGGAGAATCCGTTACGTGAGATCGAGCGGGTGCTAGTCAGCCCGGGGATGCCGGCCAAGGCTGTTTCAAGTGGATAGGTTACCTGGCGCTCGATCTGACCGGGCGCGAGCGCGGGCGCTATGGTGTTGATCTGCACCTGGCGGTTGGTGATGTCCGGTACCGCGTCGATCGGCAGCCGGTTCAGTTCGAGCAGGCCATAGGCGGCCACCACGGCGGCGGCGATCACCACGAACCAGCGAAAGCGCACTGAGGTTTCGATAATGAACTTGAACATGGGTTGCTTCCTCAGTGGCTGTGTTCGGCCTCGCCTTTGGCGAGTTCGGCTTTTAAAAGGAAGGCGTTGATCCCAACGATGCGCTCTGAGCCATCAAGCCCGTTCAGTATCTCGATATGGCCGCCAGCTTGACGGCCAGCGAGCACCGGCGTTGCCCGGAAGCCTTCGTCAGTGGCGACGAACACCACCGATCGCCCGTCCACCGTTTGCACCGCGTCGGCGGGGACGGTCAGGCCATCTTCCTGCCTATCGGTAACAATGACCCCCGTCACTGGCGAGCCGGCGGGTGGCAGGACGCCCGAAACCGGACGAGCCCGGATGAGGGTGGCATTGCCTTGCTCACGCACATTGGCGGCCACCCCTAATACCACCGCTTCGAAATCGCCGGAGGGGCTTCTGACTCCGATGCGAGATCCGGAGATCACCTGCGCCGCCAGGGCCGGTGGCGCGGTGAAGACGAGTTCGGTCTGCGCGGGATTGGAAACCTCCGCGACGCCACCACCGGCAGCGACGAATCCGCCCGGCGTGACTTGGACTGTGCCGACAACACCCGCGATCGGGCTGACGATGGCGACACGGCCCTGTGCGTCAGGGGCGCCGGCTGCCACCACCTGTGCCTGTGCCGCCCTGGCTGCCGCATCGGCGGCCAGTGAGCGGGCGCGGGACGCTTCCAGTTCCCGGCGGGCCACCACGCCCAGTTCGACCAGATTCGAGTCGCGTCGATATTCCAGGCGTGCGGCTTCCGCCTCGGCGGCCGCGGCCTCGGCATTGGCGCGCAGAGTGGCGGCTTCGCCGCTGATCACCACAACCAGCGTTTGGCCCGCTTCAACCGGCGAGCCGGGTGCGACCTGTACCTGCTCGACTCGGCCGCCCACGATGGCGGAGATCGCTGTGCGTGCGTCTAGGGCGGATTCGACCCGCCCCGTCAGTCGAGTCTCGTTGCCGCCGCCACGACCCACCGCGACGATACCGATGCCTGACGCCTCGATTTGTCGCGCTGTCAGGACGACAACACCTTCGGGCGCCTCGTCATCGTGGTCATCATGATCATCACCCTTGACGTAAGCAGCGTGCTCCGTGTGGGGGATCAGTTGGGCAAGGCCAAAGCCCGCTCCAAGTGCGACAAGTAGGACTGCTCCACAGAGGAGCCGGATATTTGTGGTTGTCATCTATGCTTCCTCAAAATGGGGTGCGGCCGTCAAGGCGCGCGAGTTCGACTTCTGCACGGACGCGCGCCAGGCGTGCGTCCACTGCGGTATTGCGTGCGGCAATCAAGGCCGCCCGTATGCTGCGCAGTTCCAACTGCGAGATTCGCCCGGCATCGAACCCGGCGCGTGCGAGGCGGTAGGCTTCTTCTGCAGCAGCGACGCCGTTGTCGGCAGCACGTGTCCGAGTGATCGATGCAGTGAGGCGGGCTTGTGCAGCACTGCGATCTGCCTGGACCTCCAATTTCAAACCGGTCAGCCGCGCCTCGGCAGCTCGCTGCTCGGCACGCGCTGCACTGATAGCGCCCTTATTCCTATCGAACAGCGGAACGGATACGCTGATGCCGAACATAAGTGCTTGGGTGTCGTATTCTTCGAATCGCCGGACACCGAGCGAAGCAGTCACGTCGGGACGAGCACGCAGTCGCTCCACGGTTACGGATTGACCAGCCGCATCCAGTTCGGCTTCGGCAATCTGAACAGCCAAGGGATTGCGTACATCCTGTGCAAAGGGGCTGGGTGCGCGATCTAGCAGGCTGGTTCCGATGGATGTGACAGGTTCGGTCAGCATCGCTGCTGCGGCGAGACGCGCGAAAGCCGCATCTCGGTTTGCCTGTGTTTCGTCCACGACGGCACGAGCAGCCTCCACCTCGCTTTCGGCCTGGATGCCACGAAGCGTGGGCTCACGACCTTCTTCTATAAGGGCCATCACCGCGCTTGCATCCGCCTGCGTCAGCGACAGTGCCTCGACGGCCAGCTCATACTGCAAGGAAGCGGCTTCCGCCTCGGCATAGATCAGCGCCAGGCGGCCGGCCACTGCCCATCGCGATTGGTCGCGGCGCAGAGCAGCCGCGTCAGCTTCCGCCCGGGCGGCACCAATACGTGCACCCCGCTGTCCCCACAGTTCCAGAGGTTGACTGACGGAAAACGTGGTCTCTGCGGCGCCATAGCCAGTGAACGGCGCGCGGCCGTAAGCGTTCTCGGCTTCCAGGGAAATGGAAGGATTAGGCAACGCATGGGCTTGTTGCGCGCGCGCCTTGGCGGCGTCGAGCAACGCTTCGGCTTCTAGTGTCGCCGGGGTTCGATCGAGATGCTCGATCAGTGTTTCATAAGGCGGAGCGGGCTCGGCACTTGCTGGTGATGCCAGCGTGATCGTTGTAGCGACCACAGCAAAGCCAACCGCGCATAGCGGTCGGTCGAACGATATAAACATGAGAAGACTCCCAAAGCTAAACGAGTTGACGAAACGACCGTGCAAGCAGCACGGTCCGGATTCGTCAGGCTTTGGGGGGGCGCATCAATCCATCAGGCGTGTGTGATGCGATGGCATCACTGTCTGGCCATTGGTGCGCCAGGGGCAGGGAAGCGACCTCGACCGCTGAACGCGGGGGAACGTGGTCGTATGTATGGTGAGAATGCCCGTGGCTGCAGGCGCCATGACCGAAGTCGGAATCCTTGTCCTTGCTATCGTCACTATGGGTTTCAACGTATGAATACGTATCCCCACCCTCAGATGCGCACAAGACCGCATCAGCCATAGGAATGACAACGAACGTTGCAAGAAGCAACGCCATCACTGCCAGCCTATGTCTGAACAAAATACGCATCATTGCAGCAGGCTACCATGGAATGAGCCAAGTTCGCAATCAATTTCGACGGCCAATAGGGTCAACGCCCACCTTGATCGGATGCTCGAAGCCTTGCTAGGAAAGCGACTCCTTGCAGCTCAACTGTTAGACGGCAAAGAGAGGTGCATGTTACAATGCTTCGGATATGAAGCTGCTGTGGGGTGATTCGCTTCCTACGCATCTTCCCCGGTTTAACTCGGTCTGCCATGACCCGTACTGCATCGATCAACATTGCTCAGTGGTGGCGCTTCCGGTAGAAGCGGCACGTCGTTGCGGCTTTGATCCGCACCTTGCCGCCCCACCGGCGGGCAAGGTTCAATAGATGGCTCTCCGGCATGGCGGCTCCAAGACTCAGGAGATTGCCCGATGCCATTAAATCCCCCAGCCATAGGTAGCGCCTCGCGCACCACGTCCTCGTGGTGCGCGGTTGTGCGCGTCGCTCACCGGCATTCAGGCCGGCAGTCTTGCAAGGAGTCTCATCAAGGCGTCTTGCAGAGACGCACCGTGAGGCCAGCCTCCATGCTCGCTGCCACCCCACAAGGGCATTATCCGGCGCTTGTGCTGCCGAAATCCGGTGCATGTGTGTATATATCTGTGTATATAGACCCAAGAATGATTAAAAAAAATACAGAAAAAACAAGAGGTTGCCATGGTTAAATTGTTGATGATCGACAACTACGATTCATTTACGCATAATTTAGTGCGCTACTTTAATGAGCTAGGGCAGCAAGTGGTTGTTTACCGCAACGATCAAATTAGTGTGCAAGCGATTTGTGACATGGCGCCCACGGGGGTTATTATTTCACCCGGACCGGGCACACCGAGTGACGCTGGGATTAGTCTTGCTACTATTGAGCGTTTTGCTGGACAAGTACCCATATTGGGTGTGTGTCTTGGGCACCAGGCAATTGCGCAAGCATATGGTGCAAACGTGGTGCGAGCGAATCAGGTCATGCACGGTAAGACGTCGTTGGTGGCACACCATGGGCAAGGGCTTTTTGCCGGCTTACCTCCAGAGTTTCGTGTCACGCGCTATCATTCTTTGCTGGTTGCGGCCGATACACTACCTAATGGCTTGGTCGAGGACGCTTGGGTGGCGCATTCAGCGTATCGCGAAATCATGGGCATCCGTGATAGCGAACACGCCATATATGGTATTCAGTTTCATCCAGAATCAGTATTAACTGAGTATGGCCATCGTATTTTGGCCGCATTTTGTGCCCATGCAGGCTTACCTGTAAGTGCAGATTTAAGTGAGCTTAGCCAGAGTTTGCGCTAAACTGTGCAGGCGACTTGAAGGTTATCTAATATAAGCAGGAGTTTCAGCTTAGTGAGTCAATACGCGCAATTTTCTGTATCTACCCAATCTGAATCAAGTGACCGTGTTGCGTTACTTGGGCGTCGGTTTATCAATTACCTGATCAGTCTCAACTTTGCACGTGGGCAATATATGACTGAGGAGGGCTTGGACGACGACCAGAAAGCGATCAGCCGTGAGCTTCTTGAGGTTGAACAGCGCCGCCGTGCCGAACAAGCACGTAAGCAAGCGGTGCATGACAAAGTGCGTCAAGAGGTAGAGCAGCAGTTGCATAAGCGCTTGTATTTGGCAGTTGAAAAGCGCCTCCAGGAGCAGACGTATATTCGCGAGCGGGTACTAATGTTGGCAGATAATGGCCCTAAGCTCATGGATACCCTGTTCTCGCCAGCCGCGAGCTCACGCAAAATTGAAGAACTGTCCCATGGCCTCGATTGGCTGCACGTGGGGATGGTCAAAATGGTCAACCTACCACCATTTGCTGACCCGAATGACCCAAAGCGCGCGCGTATTTCGAACTTTCGTGGTGCGATGAACTTTGTCGGTACGGAAGACATTAAAATTATTGCGCCGGCACTGACCATGCAAAATTGGTTACCGCCGGCTGAAGCGCCGTTTGTATTATTACGCCGCAAGTTGTGGCAGCACGTGATGGCGACCGCAGTCGTTAGCCAGCGCTTGGCCGAGCTGGATGGCAAGTTAGACCCAGCAATCGCGTTTAATGCCGGCATTTTCCATGAAATGGGCAAAGTGGTGCTGGCGCGTTTGTATGTCAAAATATTTGATGACGTACGTCAGCTGATGTTGCGTGACTTACGCAATGAAACCACATCGGCACGTTATAACGCGCTAGTGCAGATTGAGCCAGACCAGCAGTTTCTGCGTGATTTAATGCTGCAAAAAGAGCGTCAGGTCACACATATGCTGTTTGCTGGCTTTGAGCTTGAGCGTTTGCCGTTACATCGTATCTACGAAGAATTCGCCAGCGCTCAGAGCATAACCGAGACCAGTGGCTATGCACGGCTGCTATGGCAAGCGAATACATTTAGTGAGTTTCGCATGCTACACAGCGCAAACCTTGCGTCACTCGAAGACGGCAAGCGGATGTTTGCAGCCAGTGAACTAAATGCCAAAGATATCCTTGAATTGCGTAAAGTGAACCTGAAAAAGCTGATCCTAGCCCGCGATCGCGGCAATGCAAACGCGTAAACTTAAGGCTACACCATTCGTTTTAAGCGCCATGTAGAAAATTTTTTTAACATATCTATGCACGCGACAAGCAATAGCGTGCTTAGTTATGCAGTTAGCCTGAAAGTCTACTTACCGCGCGCTTAGATTACGCACAATCTTGTTATCCTCCAGACAAATAACTGATTTCATGGCATAATAGCGAGTCTAATTTTAAGCTATTGATGCCGCAATCAGGAGTTCACTATGTCTCAAGCACAGTCTCAAGCCATGTCAGTTACCCGCGAAATGTTCGACGACGTGATGGTGCCTAACTATAACCCTGCCGCTTTTATTCCGGTCAAAGGCGAAGGTTCACGTGTTTGGGATCAAGCAGGTCGCGAGTACGTTGACTTTGCAGGGGGGATCGCCGTGAATTGCCTTGGCCATTGTCACCCTGCGATGGTGAACGCACTGACCGAACAAGGCCAAAAACTGTGGCACTTAAGTAACGTTTTAACCAATGAGCCAGCAATCCGCTTGGCGAAAAAGTTAACCGACGCCACATTTGCTGACCGTGTATATTTTGCTAACTCAGGCGCCGAAGCGAACGAAGCGGCATTGAAGCTGGCGCGCCGTTGGGCTTTGGAAAAGCACGGTGAAGACAAGCAGCAAATCATTGCGTTCCAAAAAGGCTTCCACGGACGTACGTTCTTCACGGTGACCGTCGGTGGACAAGCGGCGTATTCAGATGGCTTTGGGCCTAAGCCTGGCGCAATCGAGCACGTTGAATTTAATGACTTATCCAGCCTTGAGGCTGTGATGAGTGCAAAAACCTGTGCGGTGATGATTGAGCCGTTGCAAGGCGAAGGCGGTGTTGTACCTGGTGATAAAGCGTTCTTGAAAGGTGTGCGCGAACTATGCGACAAGCACCAAGCATTATTAATTTTCGATGAAGTACAAACAGGCTTTGGACGCACGGGTACTTTGTATGCCTATGAGCAAAGTGGCGTAACGCCAGATATTCTAAGTACTGCCAAGGCGCTAGGCGGTGGTTTCCCAATTGGTGCGATGCTAACTACGGCTGACATTGCAGCCCACTTAAAGCCAGGCACACATGGCAGCACGTACGGCGGTAACCCGTTGGCATGTGCGGTGTCAGAGGCGGTGATGGATGTGGTTAATACGCCAGACGTATTGAATGGCGTGAAGCAACGCGAGCAATTATTCCGTGATGCATTGCATGCAATCAACGAAAAATATCATGTATTTAGTGAAGTGCGTGGCCAAGGTTTGTTGTTAGGTGCAGCACTAAACGATACTTACAAAGGTAAATCTCGGGAGTTCTTATTAGCCGCAGCAGAACATGGCTTGATGGTGTTGATTGCAGGTGCGGATGTGGTGCGTTTCACCCCATCATTGATTATTCCTGAACACGATATTGCTGAAGGTATGCAACGGTTTGAGCAGGCGGTTGCACAGGTTGTAGCAAGCCATGCCTAAGGCACAGCGGACGCCACGCATGCAAGCGAGCGAAGGGCAGTTGGTGATTCGACCTATTCGAGAGTCGGATTACGATGCTCTATACCAATGTGCAGTGGAATCTGGACACGGGTTTACTTCGCTACCGGTCGATGAAGGTTTGTTGCGCACGCGGATTGCACGCGCACAGCAGGCCTTTGCCTTACCTCAGGTAACGCAACCAGGTGAAGAAGGCTACTTGTTTGTCATGGAAGACACGGCAAAGGGCGAAATCGCTGGGGTGGCGGGTATTGAAGCCGCGGTTGGCCTGAGCGATGCTTTTTATCACTACCATTTAGGCAAAGTGGTACATCACTCGCCAAAGCACAATGTGTATAACGCCTTGCAAACCCTGACCCTGTGTAATGATTACACTGGGGCGACTGAACTTTGCACGCTGTTCGTGCGTGAACCATACCGGTTTGGCCGCAACGGGCGTGCGATGTCGAAGTTTCGATTGCTGTTCCTAGCGCAGTTTAGTCAGCGCTTCTCGCCGCGTGTATTTGCCGAAATGCGCGGTGTTTCCGATGAGAATGGGCGCTCTCCATTCTGGGCGTGGTTGGAAAAGCACTTTTTTACCATGGACTTTCCGCGCGCTGACTACTTAACTGGTATTGGCGATAAAACCTTTGTGGCTGAACTCATGCCGCGCTTTCCAATCTACGTCAACATGCTAGATAAAAGTGCGCAAGATGTAATCGGCAAGGTGCATCAAAATACGTTGCCAGCCTTGAAGTTACTGCAGTCTGAAGGGCTAAGATTTAGAGATTATATTGATATTTTCGACGCAGGCCCCACAGTAGAAGGTGACCTTAAGCAGCTAAAAACGGTGCGTAATAGCCGTTTGATGCGAGTTCAAGTGGGTACGCCTGAAGTCTCCGAGAGTTATTTAGTGTGTAATCTCGATGTACAGCAATTCCGCGCGTGTCACACCCAGCTAAATTGCCAAGGTGATGATGTGATACTGGACCCGCGCGTCGCCGCAGCATTGAATGTGCAAAGCGGTGATCAAGTGCGCATCGCTCCATTGTAAAGGTGCGCAGCAGACAAGCCCTCAAGGGCGTCTAGATGATGAGGATAATTTGATGTCAGAACATGCAAGCTTATGGATCAACGGCCAGTGGTTGGCCGGTGAAGGTGAAGTCTTAGAATCTATCGACCCTGCGCGCAATCAGGTCGTGTGGCAAGGTCGCTGTGCGACGCCACAACAAGTCGATCAGGCAGTGCACGCTGCACGCCAAGCATTTCCAGCGTGGGCGCGGATGTCGTTTGATAAACGCCTTAAGATTGCTAAGCGTTTTGCCGAATTGCTTGAGCAAAATAAAGAAGAATTGGCGCTCGCGATTGCCCAAGATACGGGTAAGCCAATCTGGGAAACACGCACCGAAGTCGCTGCTATGGTCAGTAAGGTCGCCATTTCAGAGCGCGCTTACCATGAGCGTACCGGCACAGTTGAAAACCCGATGCCGGGCGCGAAAGCGTTCATTCGCCACCGTCCACATGGTGTTGTGGCAGTGTACGGCCCGTATAATTTCCCTGGGCACTTACCCAACGGCCATATCGTGCCTGCGTTGATCGCTGGTAACACAGTGGTATTCAAACCGAGTGAGCAAACCCCGCTGGTGGCAGAGAAAACCATGCAGTTGTGGCAACGAGCGGGTTTACCTGACGGTGTACTAAACTTGGTCCATGGCTTAGTCGAAACCGGCAAAGCATTGTCGCGCAACCCGCAAGTCGATGGCTTGTTCTTTACCGGTTCCTCGACCACGGGCAAATTATTGCATGAGCAATTTGGTGGCCAACCGGGCAAAATTTTGGCCCTTGAGATGGGTGGCAACAACCCCCTTATTATCAAAGACGTCGCTGACATTGACGCTGCCGTGCATGATATTGTGCAATCGGCATTTATCACCAGTGGGCAGCGTTGCACCTGTGCGCGACGTTTATTTATTGAAAATAGCGCCAATGGCGACGCTATTTTGAAACGCTTAGTCGCTGTGACCCAAAGCATCCGGGTGGGTGATTACGCCGCAGACCCAGCCCCATTCATGGGTGCGATGATTTCAGCCAAAGCAGCGGCAGGCATGGTCAAAGCGCAACAAGCGATTCTCGACTTAGGCGCGAAATCTTTAGTGACCCTAACGCAGCCTGAGGCGGATAAGGGCTTTGTCACCCCAGGCATCATTGATGTGACGCACGCGCAAGCGTTGCCGGACGAAGAGCACTTTGGACCGTTGTTGAAGGTGTATCGTTATAACGACTTAAGCGCGGCGATCGATGAAGCAAACAACACCAGCTTTGGTTTGTCGGCGGGCTTGCTGGCAGATGACAAAGCCGTGTACGATGACTTCCTATTGCATATTCGCGCGGGTATCGTGAATTGGAATAAACCGATTACCGGTGCTAGCAGTGCGGCACCTTTTGGTGGAATTGGCGATAGTGGTAACCATCGCGCGAGCGCTTACTATGCGGCGGACTACTGCGCGTACCCAGTCGCATCAGTGGAAGCCGATAAAGTTAAATTGCCGGAAACGCTATCACCAGGTTTGACGTTCTAAGCTGAACTGGTGCCATGCTTAGGTAGAGTCTCTGCCACTCAACGTTGGCGCAGGGGCTCTACAGTAGCGAAATGGATTGAAACGCATATAAAGAGCAGACCATGATTGTAGAGAGCGACGGATACATTGAGTTAATTCAATACTTGACCCAGCAACTAGGGGTATTCGAGGCCGCTGGCGATAGTGGCGCGAGAGCTTCATTTACCGTGCGTGAGCAGTTAGAAGATTCTTTGTCTGATAAAATTATGCGTGTCAGCCAGCAGCATGACGTCAGCCAAGAGGTGCGTTTTGATATCGTGCGCGAAGCAGATGCTATTTTATACGACCTGGAAGAAGTCTTGGCGTCCGTATTAAACACTTACCCGACCGAATCACAGCAAACCTTTATTGAAGAGTTTACTGGCTTAGTGAAAAACTTATTAGACGCGCGTATTAGCGAGTTGGAAGGCTGATACAAGACGAACAAAATGTCGTGGGCTTAATCACGCCCACGTCTGTCCATCAACTCGTCAATCAGCGGTGTCAAAATTAGCTCCATGGCGAGCCCCATCTTGCCTCCCGGCACCACCATAGTGTCAATGCGTGACATGAACGCCCCATCAATCATCTGTAAGTAGTACGGGAAGTCGACGTGGCGCATACCGCGAAAGCGAATGACGACAAAGCTCTCATCGAGTGACGGAATATCCTTGGCACTAAATGGGTTTGACGTATCGACCGTGGGCACGCGTTGAAAGTTAATGTGGGTGCGCGAAAATTGCGGCACGATGTGATGAATATAATCATCCATGCTGCGCACAATACTGGTGGTCACGGCTTCACGCGAATGGCCGCGCTCAGAGGTATCGCGTAGTAACTTTTGAATCCACTCAAGGTTAACGATGGGCACCATGCCAATTAACAGGTCAACATGGCGAGCAACGTCGTAGCCCTGGCCTTTCACCCCACCGTGTAAGCCTTCGTAAAACAGCAAATCGCTGCCTGCTGGCACAGGTTCCCAAGGGGTAAAGGTACCTGGCATCTGGTTATATGGCACGGCGTCATCAAAACTATGTAAATAGCGTCGGGTTTCGCCTTCTCCTGAGTCTGAGTAACCAGAAAACAGGGTTTCTAAACGTTCAAAGTCATTCGCTTCTGGCCCAAAATAGCTAATATGGCGACCTTGTTCTTGGGCGCGCCGAATAGCTAAATCCATTTCTGGACGTGAATAGCGATGAAAGGCATCCCCTTCAATAAAGCAGGCATTGAGATTCAAATTACGGAAGATATGACGTACGGCTTGGCCTGTGGTTGATGTGCCAGCGCCGGAAGAACCGGTAATTGCAATAATTGGGTGTTTAGCCGACATACTTCACTCGCATGGTTAATAGTGGGGAGGCTTCTCATCCACTAAACTTGAATTTTCACTTTGCTGATCACGTACTTGGCTTAGACGTGATGCGAGCAACTGCAAGTGTCGTTTAAACGTCGCCAGTTCACCATTTTGTTCCGTTACTAATTGATTGAGCTCATCAATGGTTTGCTCTTGAAACGCAAGTTGGCTCTCTAAATCTTCAATTCGACGGTTCAAATCGTTTAGGTTTGGTTGTTGACTCACTTCGCGACTCTCTTAATCTTAACTGCGTAGGGCGCAAGGCGACCCACGTTCATTCTTACCCGTTAGTGTAACTCGTTTGCAGCCTGTTTACTTGGTTTGTGCATATTTATTGAGGTTAGCTGCTAGCGTGCGTCATTGGGTAAGCGCCAGCGCTCGCCGAAGCCAGCACTGCTTTCGCTCAATATGCCGTCGCCTTGGGGGCTAAAACCAACAGCCAGCACCGCAGCCCGAGGTGGGTGTTCGCTATCGCGGCCACGGGTTTGCACGGTATACATGCGCTCGCCATCCCTTGTGCGCCAGACTTCAATATGGCGTGACGGTGACCCAGTCACTAAATAGTCACCATCGGGTGAGAACGCTGCGCTTAAAAAAGAACGATGACGCGCTCTGTATCTGAGTTCGGCCAATACTTCGCCGCGGGTGAGGTGCCATATGGTAGCTTGCTGTGCACTCGCCACTAAAGCGCTACTACCGTCGGGATTGAAACGCACGCGTCCGACACGCCCTTGCTCATTGAAGCGCTGGATGACTTGAGCGTTGTCGGAGCGCCATACCAGCGCGGTAAAGTCATCAGCACCGCTTATCACAAAACGTCCGTTAGCACTGACATCGACTGAATTAACGCGTTCGCTATGACCGAAGAACTCGAGTCTACGGCCACTTTCAGGTTCAAAAATCAGCACCACGCCGTCACTTCGTGCGATGACCAGGTGGCGACCTCGATTAGATACAGCCACGTCAGTAATAAATGAATCTTCGTGGCGCCAATATCCGAGCACCGAGCCGTCGCGCACGTCCCACATGGCGACAGTTTCTCGGCTGGCAGCGACTGCGACGCGGTTGTCAGCAGATAGCGCTACACTCACAATTTGTGCTATACCATCTTGGTCTTGTTGCCAGTTGTGGCGCACTTGTTGGCTTTCCAAGTCAATCAGGCGTAAACCGTGCTCGCTGGTAGCGACGACCGCCACGCTGCCGTCCTGGGCGATCGCGGCGGCTTGGGTGCGCGATGGCGAGCGTTCATAGCGCTCGTCCAGTTCGATACCACCAGAGCAGGCGGTAAGGGCTATCCACGACGCAATAACCCAACTGAGGCGATACAAGTTTCTCATTGGTCAGCACTCGTAATATGTGTACACTAGAGTCACTATAACAGTGATTCGAAGTGACGCACGAATAAACTCAATAACAACCAGACAAGATTGGAACTAGCTATGAAAACGATGCAAAAAGTATTTGCAGTGTCAGCCCTAACATTGGCACTGAGCGCTTGTGGTAACCAAGCTGAGCAAGAGGTTGAAATCGATTTTGACGATGAAATTCAACGTCAGTCTTATGCCCTTGGCGCATCGATTGGAATCTATGTGGAAGAAAACCTGAGCTACCAACAGGAAGCGGGCGTTGAGCTTGATAGCGATATTATTATTCGCGCATTTGCAGAAAGTGCACGCGGCGATTCGCGTATGAGCCAGCAGGAAGCAGAAGATATTTTGATTGCCCTGCAAGAGCAAGTCCAGCGTCAGCGAGCTGAGATCGTTGGCGGGCGTGCCATGAGTGAAGGTCAGGAATACCTAGCGGAAAATGCTGAGCGCGATAATGTGGTGATCACTGAGTCAGGCCTGCAATATGAAATTATCCGTGAAGGTGAGGGCGAGCGCCCGGCGTCAACGGATTATGTTGAAGTGCATTATGAAGGTAGCTTAGTCAACGGCGATGTATTTGACAGCTCATATCAGCGCGGCGAACCTGCGGTGTTCCCACTTAATCGAGTGATTCCTGGTTGGACTGAAGGCTTACAATTAATGCGTGAGGGCGCGCATTATCGTTTTGTGATTCCAGCAGAATTGGCGTACGGCGAGCGTGAAGTGGGTGGCGGACGCATTCCTGCTAACTCAACTTTAATTTTCGAAGTCGAGCTGCTTAGTATTGTTGGCGACGACGAAGAGTAAGTCTGACAATAAAAAAGGTGCCGCTTGGCACCTTTTTTTAATCGTTCCGATTAGCTTTCTGACAGCGCAGCACGTTGTTCCAGTGCGTACATCAATTTGTCTTCCAGCTCCATTCGTACTTCCAATGCTTCACCCAGCGCTGACAAATCTTGGTCGAATTCGCGCAGTGCGGCTTGCTCAGTGGTCTCAGCATACTTGTCATTAAAATTCAGTACGCGTTCGGTAGTGACCGTGATAAGCGGATAAATTTGCAGCATCACCTGACGTGCGTCTTCGTCTTCAATATCTGCAGCTTTCATCAGGTGTTCGTAAATCTCAAAGTGGCCGGTTGATACATAATCCACTAAAACTTCGCAAAATGCTTTAATATCAGCGCTAGACGGTAGTCCTTTGGCGCCATTATCATAAGGCGGTAGCCCTGCCATCTGGCAGTAGCGGATAAGCATTTCCTGCCGCTCTTCGAGCCAATTATCCAAGGCTTGGTGGTGACCACCCCAGCGTTGGCGGGCTGATTCATTGCGGCTTAACATACTGACCTCCTGGTCGTGGTATAAATTGATCGAAATGGGTTGATCAATGGCTCCAATCTACGCGGCTTAGCAACGGTGGGTCAATCTTTTTCCGTCACCTTTACACCTTTTTACCTGGGAGCAAAAATGATAGTTCCACGCCCTGAAAATGCCCCTGATCAAGTGGCTATCTATATGATAGTAAACGGCAACAAAGTTTTGCAAAGTGTACCAGAGGACGCTGCAAATATTTTACCTCAGCTTGATTCCAAGGCGGTGGCTTCCCTTTGGCAGCATGCTGCATACCGTGCTCGTATTGGTACGTATCAAGGTACACCGGTTTACTTACTCGATACAGACGAACCGGTTGAATTAGCCGGATTTGAGTCATTGCCCCTGCGTCAATTGCTGCATCGGGTTGATAGTCAATTGTTTGCACTGGCTGGACGCGCATGTCAGGTCGCCTATTTTATTCGTACACACTTGTTTTGCAGTCAGTGCGGTCAAGGTTTAGAAGAAGTCACCGATGAGCTCGCAGTCTATTGCCGCACCTGTGATTATCGTACCTATCCGCGTATTTCACCGTGTATTATTGTGGCGGTATATCGTGGCCATGGGGATAGCGCAGAAATACTGTTGGCCCATGGCGTGCGTCATCCAGAGGGGCTGTATTCGGTGTTAGCCGGCTTTGTTGAAAGTGGTGAAACCCTGGAGCAATGCCTTGCGCGTGAAGTATTTGAGGAAACCGGCGTTGACGTCGAATGTATTGAGTATGTGATGAGCCAGCCGTGGCCATTCCCACATTCACTGATGATGGGGTTTACCGCCCGATATCGCGATGGAGACGTTACGCCAGATGGTAATGAGGTACTAGCCGCGAATTGGTTTACGTTCAATGCGCTACCGAAAACACCACCACCCGGCACCATTGCGGCACAGCTGATTGACGCTGCCCGCACCAAGTGCGGATGTTAAAAACCGCGTTACTACTTACTGTCACGCCCAAGGCTTGATAGAATGCGCACAAATTTTATAAGGGGTATTTGCCACATGAGCAGCACGCTAAAGAATGACCGTTACCTTCGCGCCTTGGCCAAGCAGCCTGTCGACCGCACACCCATTTGGATGATGCGCCAGGCTGGACGCTATTTACCAGAGTATCGTGAGGTGCGAAAGCAAGCGGGCGATTTTATGGCGTTGTGCCGTAATGCAGAGCTCGCATGTGAAGTGACATTACAGCCACTGCGCCGCTTCCCCCTTGATGCCGCTATTTTGTTCTCTGATATTTTGACGATCCCTGATGCGATGGGCTTGGGCTTGTACTTTGAACAAGGTGAAGGCCCGCGTTTTGAGCGCCCTTTGCGTTCTTTCCGTGACATTCAAAAGTTAGGTGTACCTGACCCTGAGCAAGAGTTGCAGTACGTGATGAACGCAGTTCGCACCATTCGTCGTGAGCTTAAAGGTGAAGTCCCGCTTATCGGCTTTTCTGGCAGCCCATGGACTTTAGCGACCTACATGGTGGAAGGTGGCAGTACCAAGAACTTCTCGTTAATCAAAGAAATGGCGTTCGCTGAGCCTGAGGCCCTGCATTTATTGTTGCACAAGTTGGCGCAGTCGGTGACGAGCTATTTGAATGCTCAAATTGCAGCAGGTGCTCAGTCCGTTATGATCTTCGATACTTGGGGTGGCGTATTATCTCCGCGTGACTACCGCGAGTTTTCACTCACGTATATGCAGCAAATTGTGCAAGGTTTAACGCGTGAAGCGGATGGCCGTAAAGTACCTGTCACATTGTTCACTAAAAATGGTGGCCAATGGCTTGAAGCCATGGCGGCGACAGGTTGTGACGCATTAGGCGTCGACTGGACCACCGACCTGGGCGATGCACGTCAACGCGTTGGCGATAAAGTAGCGCTGCAGGGCAATATGGACCCGTCGGTGTTATATGCAAGCCCAGAGCGTATTCGTCAGGAAGTGCAGATTATTTTAGACAGCTACGGCAGTGGTAGTGGGCATGTATTTAATTTAGGCCATGGCATTCACCCTGGGGTTAACCCAGAGCATGCTGGCGCCTTTATCAAAGCAGTGCACGAACTCAGTGCTGGCTATCATGGTGACGAATCATAAGCTGCATTTGCGACCAGTTTCGCTTTATAAGCGTTGAGGCGTAAAGCGCCTTAGAAAGAGTGCGTTACAATGGTGCCGTCGCATATTCAGGGTTAATAACTTGAGCTAGAGGGCAGTAATGGCAAAACGTTATTTTGTAACGCCGCTTTCATTGGTAGGTGTTGTACTCGCAGGTTTCGTTGCATACCTGTATTTTTTTGGTGCAGAAGAGCAAGTGGCCGAGCGCCGCGATTTGACGCAACCTGTGGTCACTCACGAGGTTGATTACGTCGAGTTTCGTGACGTCATCGAAGGCCTTGGTACCGCACAAGCGAGTGAGTCGGTCGAAATCATGGCTCGCGTCACCCAAAACGTGCGCTCGTTGCACTTCAGTGATGGCGATGATGTCACTGAAGGTCAATTACTCGTCACCCTGAATGACCGCGAAGAGCGTGCACGGGTACAAGAATTAGAGTTTCGTTTAGCTGAGGCCAACCGCCAACTCAATCGCTTACGCGAATTGGCGGCTGAAAATGCTGCATCGCGCAGCATGATTGACGAACAGGAAGTGCGCGTTGAGCAAACCGTGGCCGAGCTTGAAGTTGCACGCACCCGCCTTGAAGAAATGACTATCCATGCACCATTCGCAGGCCGCTTAGGCATCCGTCAGGTAAGCCGTGGTTCTTTGGTGCGCCCTGGTGATGTGATTACCACACTAGATAGCATCCAGCCCATATTTGTTGATTTTAGCGTGCCAGAAATTTACTTACCTAGCCTAGCGACAGGCCAGCGTGTGTTCGGGGTATCAACTGCCTACCCTGGGCGTGAATTTGAAGGTCGTATTGTCAGCTTGGCCTCTCGGGTTGACCCTCTCACTCGTTCTATTCAAGTACGTGCTGAATTGCCGAACAGCAACCGCGAATTGCGCCCTGGTATGTTGATGCGTGTGCGCTTGGAGCGTCAAGTTGATACCGCGTTAATGATCCCAGAATCATCCGTGGTTCCTATTCGCAACGAATTTATCGTTTTCGTTGTCAACGAAGACAATATTGTCGAGCGCACTGTGATTGAAATTGGCCGCCGTCAACCAGGTTGGGTTGAGGTGCTGAGTGGCGTGCGTGAAGGCGATATCATTGTTCGTGAGGGTGTGGTACGTCTACGTGATGGCTTACCTGTGTCACCGCGGGAGCAGTAAACCATGTTTTTGTCAGATGTATCGGTTAAGCGCCCAGTAGTCGCGACAGTTTTAAACTTACTCTTGGTGATTTTCGGTGTCGTTGCGTTTATGGCGTTGCCTCTACGTGAATACCCAAGTATTGAACCGCCTGTTGTTACCATTAACACCAATTACCCTGGTGCCAACGCCGAAATTATGGAGCGTGAAGTTACTCAGCGAATTGAGCGTGGTATTAGCGGTATTGACGGCATCCGGTTTATTGATTCACGTAGTCGCAATGGTAACTCACAAGTCACCATCGAATTTGAAGCCGGGCGAGACCTTGATGCGGCGGCGAATGACGTGCGTGAGCGCGTGCAGCGGATTACTCGTCGGTTACCTGAACAAGTTGACCCGCCGGAAATATCCAAAGCCGGCGCCGATGAAGACACGGTAGTTTGGTATAACTTGCGTTCAGAAGTCATGACCGCAGAGCAGTTAACGGACTACGCGCGACGTTTCATGCTGGAGCGTTTGGCGATTGTTGATGGGGTTGCCCGGGTTAACTTAGGTGGTGAGCGGCGCTACGCGATGAAGCTTTGGCTTGATCGTGATGCAATGGCGGCGCGGGATGTCACTGTAACGGATATAGAAAACCGCTTACGTGCCGAGAACGTGGAACTACCTGCGGGGACTTTAGAATCAAGTGATCGCGAGTTTGACGTTCGCGTCACACGCTCTTACTTGTCACCCGAGGACTTTCAGAATCTGACGATCCGTGGCGGCGGTGACGGTGGTTATTTGGTGCGATTGGGCGAAGTAGCTCGGGTGTCACTCGAAGCTGAAAACGATCAAAACCTGTTCCGTGCCAACGGCGTCAATATGCTGGGTATCGGCATTGAACGCCAAGCCGAAGCCAACACCTTAGAAGTGGTGCGCAACGCCGACCTTGAAATAGCCCGTATCCAGCAGACTTTGCCTGCCAGTATGGAGCTGTTTAAAGCCTACGACAGCGCCGTGTTCATCGAAGATTCAATTAATGAGGTGTATAACACCCTGTTTATCGCCATGGCTATGGTGGTGATCGTGATTTACCTATTCTTGGGTAATTTGCGCGTGACCATGATTCCGGCCATAACCGTACCCGTTGCCTTATTAGCTTCGTATATTGTGCTTGGCGCAATGGGCTATTCCATCAACTTACTGACCTTGCTTGCACTTGTACTCGCGATTGGTCTGGTGGTGGATGACTCTATCGTAGTACTGGAAAATATCTACCGTCGCGTGGAAATGGGCGACCCACCCTTGTTGGCGGCCTACCGTGGCGCGCGCGAGGTTGGTTTTGCAGTGGTAGCAACGACTGCGGTTCTGATTTCCGTATTCTTACCACTGATGTTCCTGGACGGCAACTTGGGGCTATTGTTCTCTGAGTTTGCCGTAGCGCTGGCCGCTGCAGTGGGTTTTTCAAGTATCACCGCACTGTCATTGTCGCCGATGCTGTCTTCTAAAATACTGAAGAAAGGTAAGCAGAAGAAAGGCTGGTTCAGACGCGCATTTGACGCCGGTTTCGGTAAGCTTGAACGTGGTTATGAACGTGCATTGACGCGTACTATTAGCTTTTCCAGTATGGCATTCGTTGTTGTTGCGTTGTGTTCCGGTGGGGTATACCTGCTCTTCAGCCAGCTCGGACAAGAATATGTGCCTACCGAAGACCGTGGTAACTTCTTTGTTATGGTGCGTGGCGCTGAAGGTGCGAGCTACGAGTCAAACCGTCGCAATATGGAACGTGTAGAAGAGTTGTTATTGCCATACGTTGATCGGGGCATGGTCGATCGCTTATTAGTGCGTGCTCCAGGTTGGGGAAATAGTGCGGGTGTCGTGATTGTCAATACGGTGAATTACACCCAGCGCGATTGGTCAACCCAAGAGCTGATGGCTGAGTTCCGTGAAGTTCTTAACGACATCCCGGACGTCATAGCGGTGGCCAATATGCGCAGCTCACTCGGTGGTGGTGGCGGTGGCGGCCGTCCGGTTCGCTTTGTGTTGCAGGGGCACGACTTTGACCAGTTGGCAGAGTGGCGTGACATTGTCGTCGCGCGTGCAGAGGAAAACCCTGGTTTACTGCAGGTGGATAGCAATTACCGCGAAACCGTACCTCAGTTATCGATTCGAATTGACCATGACCGCGCTGCAGACCTTGGTGTATCTGTCGGGGATATCGGTCGCACCCTTGAAGCCATCATGGGTACGCGTCGTGTGACCACGTACTCAGACCGTGGCGAAGAATATGATGTGATAATTGAAGGCGAACGTATGGACTACCGTACACCGTCGGATATCAATAACATTTATGTGCGCTCAAGTACTTCCGGACAACTTATTCCGATGTCGAACTTGATCACCACGGTGGAAGGTGCCACCGCGCCGCAGCTGAACCGTTACAATCGCATGCGCGCAATTACGATTGACGCCAACCTAGCCGATGGATACCCATTGGGTGAGGCCCTTGCGTTCTTAGAAGAGGTGGTACGAACGGATTTACCTGAAGAAGTCGCTTACGATTACCGCGGTGAATCACGCCTATACAAAGAAGGCGGTAACACGATTTACTGGATATTCTTACTCGCATTGACCGTGACCTTCTTGGTCTTGGCAGCGCAGTTTGAAAGCTTTATTCACCCGTTTGTGATTATCTTGACCGTACCGCTGGCTATTTTCGGTGCTGCACTGGGCTTATGGCTTGGTGATATGACGATTAATATCTATAGCCAGATTGGGATGATCATGTTGATCGGTTTGGCGGCTAAAAACGGTATCTTAATCGTCGAATTTGCTAACCAGTTGCGCGACGCGGGCATGCGCTTTGAAGAAGCCTTGGTGAAGGCATCCACCTTACGTTTACGCCCTATCGTAATGACGGCATTTACCACTATTATGAGTTCACTGCCGTTGGTATTAGCATCGGGCCCTGGCTCAGAAAGCCGTGCCGTGATTGGTATGGTGATATTCTGCGGGGTCGCGTTCTCGGCCTTTATGACGCTGTTTATTGTCCCAGCATTATATGCTGCGATGGCTAAGAATACTGGTTCTCCGAAGTTACTGGCGAAGCGTATCGAAGCCTATGAAGCCGAATACCCTGACCGTCGAGCCGAAGACATGGCGTTGGCAGAAGCCAATGCAGAGCGCCCATAGCGGGGGCTGCTTCAACTCGATGGACAAATAAAAAAGGTGCCTAAAGGCACCTTTTTTGTGACTGCCGTGCTGGCTATTGTTTATGCCAAATCAATGCCTTATCAGCGGTGGGTAAACCCTCAAGGACATTGCGCGCATACTGCGGGTGGTTGGTGAATATGCCGTCCACGCCCATAGCCTGTAGGTCTTTAATGTCCTCGGCTTGGTCCACGGTATAGACATAGACAGGCAATCCACGAGCGTGGGCATCATCAATTAAGGCTTGGTCGATAAAATCGACACAGGTGTGCACAGAGTAGGCGTCTAAGTCGCTTGCGTAGCGTGCGTAATCAAGCATACAGCTCGCGCTTAAGGCGCCTAAGCGTAACCAGGGTGAAGCCTGCTTCGCGCGTTGCAGCCAGTGGTGATTAAACGACGAGACCAGTAGTTGCTCTTGACTAAAACCATAAGTGGTCAACGCTTGGTCGAGGTGTTCCCGTAGAATGTCTACTGGCACATCGCCTTTAAGCTCAATATTCAACATACAGCGCCCAGCAATACATGCGAGCACGTCACTGAGGGTAGGTATGGGTTGCTGGTTAAATACCTTCAACCGCCGAATTTGCGCGGCGGTTAAGTCGAGCAAGCGGCCAGGGTGCGCGGTTAAGCGCTCAAGGTACCGGTCATGAAAGACAAACACCTCACCATCGACAAAATACACGTCGATTTCAATACCATCTACTTGGCTATCCAATGCCCGTTGAATCGCAGCCAAGGTATTTTCCGGCGCTTCGGCACTGGCACCACGGTGTGCAATGATCAACATGTTAGTCGACCAAAGCGCCCATGACGGTACCCATGCGAGTGACATCTTCGGGTTTAAGATCATCGGCAAAGCTCATCATGCCCTCAGGAAAGGTCATCACAATCGTAGAGCCCAGTTTAAAGCGGCCCATTTCCTCGCCTTTTTTCAGGCTAACGGCATTAAAGCCGCTGCTTGGATAGTCCCAACTATGCACACTTGGCCCTGTTGGAGGTGTGACAGTACCAGCCCACACGGTTTCAATGCTGGCGACAATGGTGGCGCCAACCAGGGTCAAGGTAAATGGGCCTTGCGGGCTATCGAAATGACATACCACCCGTTCATTACGGGCAAATAACCCGGGCACATTGGCCGCCGTTAATGGGTTGACCGAGAATAAGTCGCCCGGTACATACGTCATTTTGCGTAACACCCCGTCAAGTGGCATATGGATGCGGTGATAGTCGCGCGGCGCTAGGTAAATTGTCGCAAACTGACCATTTTGGTAGCGCGCAGCTTCTGCGTCATCGCCGCCCAGCAGAGCTGAAATTGAATAGTCATGATTTTTGGCTTGCACAATGCTGCGGCCATGAATCGGCCCAAGCTGCGATACCGCGCCATCAACCGGGTGGGCAAGTTCACCATCGCCCGCCAATAGGGGGCGCGCTTCGGGTTTCAGCGGGCGGGTAAAAAACTGGTTGAAAGTCGGGTAGTCGCGCGGGTCTTCTTGCACCGCCTCAGTCATATCAACTTTATAATGCTTGATAAACCAGCGCATAAAGGCTTGGGTAAAAATACCACAACGCGCACTCGCAAAGGCACCCATCGCGCGGGAAATGGCATGCTTGGGTAATACATATTGGGCTTTGACTTTAAATTGATCGAGTTTGCTCATGACGATTAAGCCTGCTGTAAAGATTCAATAATGCGATGGTAGTTTTCTAGTCGCTCTGCGTCTAGCTTTTGTGCGGCGACGGCGGCTTGCAGTGCGCATCCGGGGTCGTTTTTATGCGTACAGTCGCGAAATTTGCAACCGCCAATAAATGGCCGAAAGTCGCGAAAGCCCCAAGTCACCCGCTCTGGTTCAATATGCCATAAACCAAACTCGCGAATACCCGGCGAATCAATCAGTGCGGCGCGATTGGCTAAGCGGTGCAATTTAGCGACTGTGGTGGTGTGTTGGCCCAGCCCTGAGTTACTCGACACCGCACCCGTTTCAATCGCCGCATCAGGCAAAATAGCATTGACCAGAGACGACTTGCCGACCCCAGACTGACCGACGAAAATAGATACATTGTCAGCCATTAGCGCTGTCAGTTGGTCAAGACCTTGGGCTTGCTTTGCGCTTACTGTGGCAACTTGGTATCCGATATCGCGGTACACCTGAAGCCGACTTTCGATGGCGTCACGGTTGTCCTCATCAAGTAAGTCAGCCTTATTCAGCACAATGACAGGCCGAATTGCGATATCTTCACAAGCCACTAAATAACGGTCGATAATTTGGCTGGAGAATGCAGGTAATGGTGACGTCACCACAAAAATTTGGTCGATATTAGCCGCCACAGGCTTGATACCGTCGTAGGTATCAGGGCGGGTCAGCACGCTGCGGCGCTCTTCCACAGCTTCGATGACGCCTTGCAGGCCTTGCTCGTTCTCAGCTGCGGGGCGATACGCGACTTCATCGCCGGTCACTAACGAGCCAACGGTGCGGCGAATATTACAACGTAGGGTAACGCCGTCAGCGGTTTCGATATCCGCATGCTGGCCGAAGCGGCTAATCACTAGCGCGCTTTGCATTTGCCCCAGCTGTTCAGCGCTCCACTCAACATCTTGGCGCAAGTCACGTTTGGCCAGCCGCTTTTGCATGTTTTCGCGTACGCGCCGCTGTTGACCCTTGCTCAGTTTATTGTGTCGACCCACAACGTTCCTTTCATGGTGATTAACTTTCTTGCTTGCTATGATACAACACTTCGGGGCTATACGCCCGTTTTGACCTGTTGCGTAAGCTTGCTAGATACATAGTACGCCTGCGCCCCTTGCGTTTGGAGCATAGCATGAGCGAAATCAGTCAGCGTTTAATTTGGATTGACTTAGAAATGACAGGTTTAGTGCCTGAAACGGATGTCATTATAGAAATTGCCACCATAGTCACCGATAAAGACTTAAACGTTATCGCTGAGGGGCCAGTGTTCGCGATTCATCAAAGTGATAAAACCTTGGCCGCGATGGATGAGTGGAACACGCGCACACATACCCAATCGGGCTTAGTCCAGCGCATTCGTGAGTCATCGGTTAGCATGGCTGACGCGCAAGCACAGACGATAGAATTCCTACGGGAACATGTGCCAGAGCGCAGTTCCCCCATGTGCGGTAATAGTATTTGCCAGGATCGCCGCTTTCTAGCGCGTCAAATGCCTGAACTTGAAGCGTACTTCCATTACCGTAATTTAGATGTAAGCACACTGAAGGAGTTGGCGCGGCGCTGGAAGCCGGAGGCGTTGTCGGGGTTCAAAAAACAGAATACCCACACTGCGCTGTCCGATATTCGTGAATCCATTGCGGAATTGGCGCATTATCGAGCAACCCTGCTAAATTTGGAAAAAAATTAAAAAAAGGGGGTTGCATTGTTTCTCAAGTTCAGTAAAATGCGCCTCGCAGTCAAGGGCAATGCCCGGTAAGACAGCACTGCGAGTATAGCTCAGCTGGTAGAGCGCGACCTTGCCAAGGTCGAGGTCACGAGTTCGAACCTCGTTACTCGCTCCAAATTAGAAAAGCCGCCTAATCAGGCGGCTTTTTGCGTTTAAGTCTTGCGCCAATGCATATCTCCTTATCTCCCTTATATTTTTAATCAATATCGACATCTTTAATCAATATCGACACAAACAATTAATTGCTTGGTTTAGCTAAGATTTACTAGCTACCCAGTATATTCTTTGTTATATATTAGGTATTCGCGTGTAACACAAAACATAAATAATACTTAAAAATTATGCCTAATGTTATAATATCAAAGAGCAAAAGTTGGATTTCTAAGTGGGACGGGCTGCTAGGCCTTGTTAAGCCTGACTCTCCGGTCATTCACTGTGATGCATTGCAGGACTTTTTCAGAATTCGCCTACAACCTTTGTCTGTGATCTTCGTTGATACTCAAAGTGTGGGCCTACCCAAATACTTGCCTTATAACCCCAGTCCCTATTTAAACCAATGTAACTTTGTGTTGGCGAATACGGGTGGGCTGCCAGAAAAGGCAATGCTGCACTTTCTAAAAACCGGATATAGTGGCGTGCTGCACGGAGAGGAACGGCCTGAGGACGAACTCAAAGCCCTTGAGAACTTGCTCAATAACCGGATTTGGTTCCCACGCGCAATTGTCGAGCAGGCAGTGCGTGATTATCAAACCAGCAATACGTCACAAGAGCAGGTCGTATTTGAGCTGGCTGCGGCCTACGAACTGAGTAAGCGTGAACAGCAAGTGTGTATGGCACTGCTTGACGGCCATAAAAATAGCGAAATTGCGCGGCGGTTATTTATTAGTAAGCACACAGTGAAATGCCACGTCACGAATATGTATCGTAAGCTTGGGGTTAATTCCCGCCATGACATTCTGACCTTAGTTAACCAGCGTATGAAACGACAAGATAATTTAGGTATGACAGGCTAAAATTTTCGTCTGTGCGATTTGAAACTATGGGCGCGCAAACCTGGCTGTGATAATCTTGGGATGAAACAGTCAAAGGAGTCGCAAATGCGCGCAAAAGTACAGTGGTGTGGCGATCTTAAGTTCTTAGGTACGTCGGGTAGCGGTCATAGCGTGGTCATGGACGGTCAACAAGGGCAGCATGCACCAAGCCCAATGGAAATGGTGCTAATGTCCGTCGCAAGTTGCTCGTCGGTAGACGTGGTCTCCATTCTGCAAAAAGCACGTCAACGCATTCAACATTGCGAGGTAGACGTCACGGCTGAGCGTGCCGATGCCGTCCCTGCGGTGTTCACCAGTATCCATCTGCATTTTATCGTGACTGGCGAAGACATCGCCGAGCAGCATGTCGAGCGCGCGGTCAAACTATCGGCTGACAAGTATTGTTCGGTGTCTATTATGCTCGGCGCGACCGTCAAAGTGACGCACAGTTTTAGCGTCAAACCCTCTGACATGTAAGCTTGGTAGCTGTGCGATGAAAGTCATCATTGTTGAAGATAATGTCGAAACCTTAGGCGTATTACGCGATTTCGTGCGCGCTATTGATGCTAATTATGAGGTTCAGCTGCATGCGTCTGGCGCTGCACTGATGGAGCGTAAAGACAAGATTCAGGCCGATTTGATTATTCTCGGCTACGATCTTGGCCCCTCCGTCAAAGGCACTGAACTATTACACTACCTTGAGTGGCGTCAGGGAATTAGTGCCAAAACCCACGTAATTTTCTTATCTAACACCATTCACCTTGCTAAGCGCCAAGCGCCGTTGCGTTTTACCCAAACCGAGTTTCGTGAAAAACCTATGAGCTTAGGCCACTTGCAAGCGAGCATTGCCTGGGTGAAAGAAAACCAAGCCACGTTTTCGAGTGTGTTTTACTTAATTGATAAGCAAAAATGGCTACCGGCATTTAATAGTTTGCAATTGTGCAAAGCCAACTGCCCGCCGCACTTGCAGCAACAAGCTTGGTTGCTCGAGTGCATGCTGCTGCTTAAGCTAGGTCAGTTTGCGAAGGTGATTCGCCGTTACCAGTTAATTCAGGATTATTGCTGGGCCCGCGCGATAAAACTGCGCGCGCTGTTTAGTTTGGGTCAATACAAAGCAGGGCGTCATTTATTTAACAGTATGGCCTCGCAGGACGCGTATTACAGTGCAACCTTGGCATTGGTGAATCAGCTTTCGATTGCTTCAGGGCAATTAGCTGATCTGCAAATGCCAGCCAGCCTAAAAGAAAGTGAGCTATCACTCTTTGAATGTGAGTGTAAAGCCATCGTATTAACTTACCAACGTCAAACCAATGATGGTCTCGCTTACTTAAACAATAAATTAAAGCGCGCTAAGCGTGGCTCCCATCAAGCTTATTTCTATGCGGTTGCCATTTTGAAAACAGTGTTGCTAGGTGTATTCAAAGAGCCGACTGTGGAACACGCCAAAGCGCAGTTAGGTGCCATGCAAGTGGCATTGAATATTGTTACCGCACAGCAGCATGGGCGCGATAAAGAGCTCAATGAGTCATTATGGCCAGCACTGTTGGAGCATTTTGAAGCAGGCACGATTACAGCCGCAAGCGACACCCAGCTCAAGGTGGGTGAGCCGACCCAAGATGCTTCACCGATTTCGTTGTTGGTACGCATGTATTTGCATTGGATTGCCCATAGCGAGGTTCAAATTTGTCAGGTTCAAGCCTGCGTGAACCTGATTCAGCAGCAAGGTGCCACCAGTCGCGCCACCAGTAACCAGTTGTTACTCGAACTGATGCTCGGCATGATGCTGCCAGAGCCATCTCAGCGTGTGCGCTTAGCGGATGCCCTTGGCACCTCGCTATTCAAGCAAGCCCAATTCGATATTGCAGCCTATGCGTGGCATCGCGCTGTGCGCCTGGCGCCGCAAAATCCAGCGTTGGCGCAAAAGCTAAGCGCATGTATGCAGCGCTTGGAAGTAAAGCAATTCTTGCCGCAGGAAACCACAGCCAGCTAAAAATATTTATTGACAAAAGTCATTCTCGCCTCTATATCGTCAGTATAAATTTTAGGTAGCGACATTATCATTCGGTAGGGTCGCTTATTCGAGGTTCTCCAATCCCTGAGTCAACAGGGCCGGAGGTCAGCTAGGCGAGGATATTATGGCTGCATTAACCCGTGACACACTGCTAAGAAAACCGTTTAATGATTTTCGTAACTACCCGTACGGCTTTGCACGTTCAGGTGATTTCTCTATTCGTGAAAGTGACGCTTTACTGCACTACGGCTGTTTGATTAATGCCTTAGTTGCCGGTGAATTGGCGCCTGAAACGGAAGAAGACAAGAACTTGCTGGCCGTAGCCAAGGGCGAACAGGCCGCTGTGAGCCCAGTGGAGAAAGCTTGGGCCAAGTACCAAGCCCGTATTAATCGCCCTAAAGTGGGCAGCATGTACGGCCGCAGCAAAGTGTTTGAAGACGATAGCGACTATACCGCATCAACAGAAGACGATGACCTGGTCGTCGAAGATTAAAGCGTGAGTAACGCAACTCAGATTAAAAAACATAGAGCCAGCATATGCTGGCTCTATTGCTTTTAAATGGTGACAGTGACTTTGCAGTTAAGACTGTTGCTCACGTGTAATGGCACGGTGGGCGATGTCACGACGATAGTATGCGCCGTCCCATTGAATGCCTTTCACCAGCGCATAGGCATGAGCTTGAGCTTCAGTCACGGTATCGCCTAACGCGGTACAGCAGAGTACACGTCCACCGTGAGTCACGACTTGCTGGTCTTTGACCGCCGTGCCTGCGTGAAACACTTTCGCTTGTGCCGTATTGGGCGCATCGGTTAAACCGTGAATCACGTCGCCTTTACGGTACTGCTCTGGATAACCACCCGCGGCCATCACCACGCCCACCGCAGCGCGCGGATCAAACTCAATCGGCGTACGCCCAAGTTGACCTGCTAATGCGTCTAAGCATAATTCGACTAAATCTGATTGTAAGCGCATCATGATTGGCTGTGTTTCAGGGTCGCCGAAGCGGCAGTTATACTCTAAAACTTTCGCTTGGCCGTCTTTATCAATCATTAAACCAGCGTATAAGAAGCCAACGTAGGTATTCCCCTCAGCACGCATGCCTTCAACGGTAGGCTGCATAATATGTTGCATCACCCACGCGTTGATGTCATCGCTCAGTACCGGTGCTGGTGAATAGGCCCCCATACCGCCGGTGTTAGGACCTTGATCGCCATCATCACGGGCTTTGTGGTCTTGGCTTGAAGCGAAAGGCAAAATAGTATCGCCATCCACCATGGCGATGAAGCTTGCTTCTTCACCCTGTAAAAACTCTTCGACGACCACTTGTGAACCCGCATCGCCAAATTTGTTGTCAGCCAGCATATCGTCAATGGCAGCGTCAGCTTCGGCTAAGCTTTGCGCAATGATAACGCCCTTGCCAGCGGCTAAGCCGTCGGCTTTGATCACAATGGGTAGCTGGTGTTGACGCACATAAGCCTTGGCCGCATCAACTTCGGTGAAGGTGCCATACGCGGCAGTCGGGATCTTGTGCCGAGCCAGGAAATCCTTGCAGAACTTCTTGGAGCCTTCTAATTGTGCAGCCCCTTGGCTTGGCCCAAAAATGGCCAAGCCATGGGCTTGAAAGGTATCAACTACACCGGCAACCAGCGGCGCTTCAGGCCCCACGATAGTCAGTTCAATGTGCTCGCGCTGGGCAAAGGCAAGTAAGCCGTCGATGTCCTCAGCACTGATAGCGACATTCTCTACCATGGGCTCTAATGCAGAACCTGCGTTGCCAGGCGCCACGTAAACATGGTCAACACGTGACGACTGCGCAACTTTCCAGGCTAATGCATGTTCGCGGCCACCGCCGCCGATAATCAATACTTTCATTCAGCTATCTCATCATTCGGGTTTTCGGAATTTCAGGGTAAAGCGGCCGCTTTCACCGATTTCAGTGAAGCGGCCTTCAGGGTCACCACCGCGAAGGGTAGGGGGTAATGCCCATACACCATCGGAGTAATCGGCGGTATCATCTGGGTTGGCGTTAATATCGCTTTCATCAACCAACTCAAAGCCAGCTGCCTCTGCTGCGCTAACAACCCAGCTTTGCTTGATGTAGCCGCTACTTTCAGCTTCTTCATCGTCGCGATCTTCTGGTAAGCGATGGTCGACCATGCCAAGTACGCCACCTGGGCGCAAGGCGGTATAAAAAGCGTCCATGGCTTGTTCAAGACCTTCGCCACCACTGCGCATATACCAATTATGCAAGTTTCGGAAGGTAAGTACCATGTCCGCACTGCCCTCAGGGGCAATCTCGTGATGACTGCCTGGGTTAAACTCGGTTATTTGCACATTCGCATAGATATTACTGGTGCGCAAAAAGTCTTGATAATTACCACGCGCAGTACGAAAAAAATCTGACTCAGAGTCACCTGGGAAGTGAGCCGCATACAGTGTGCCTTCTGCTGCAAGTAGAGGTGCCAGGATTTCGGTATACCAACCAGCACCCGGCCATACTTCTACCACCGTCATGTTCGGCTCAATACCGAAAAACTCAAGGGTGTCATATGGGTTACGCGCACCATCACGATCACGGCTTTGTGGGCGACGACTAGGCGCATCGACTGCCTCTCGCAACGTCATTGGGCTGATGTCCATATCCAGATTAAAGTCGCGCTGCTCAAGATCTGAACCTTCGTCATCGACATCACGCACGACATCTAACTCTTCAGGCTCATTTTCTTCGACGACGGCAGGATTGACCGGCGGCTCTTCCTGCTGCATGGCAAAAGAAGGGCCTGCAATCAAGCAGGCCAAAATGCTTAAGCTTAAAAACGATTTATTCATTGTAACGTCCTCAAATTTGCTGCTTATGAGAGATTCATAGTCGCTATTAAGCGTAGCAGCAAATTCGCATCCGTGAGTTAAACCCCAAGTTTAATGGCGGAAATGACGCACGCCGGTAAATACCATGGCGATGTCGTGCTCGTTCGCGGCAGCAATGATTTCGTCGTCGCGAATAGAGCCACCTGGTTGAATAATCGCACTAATGCCTGCTTCTGCGGCCGCATCAATACCGTCACGGAATGGGAAAAATGCGTCCGAGGCCATGACTGAGCCAGCAACTTCTAAGCCTTCGTCAGCAGCTTTAATACCAGCGATCTTCGCGCTGTAGACGCGGCTCATTTGCCCTGCACCTACACCAATCGTCATGCCGTCTTTGGCGTATACAATGGCGTTCGATTTAACGAACTTGGCTACTTTCCAGCAGAATAGTAAATCTTCAATTTGCTGTTCGCTGGGTGCACGCTGGGACACCACTTTTAAGTCGGCAGCTGTAATGACGGCATTGTCACTGTCTTGTACCAGTATACCGCCTTGCACACGCTTATAATCCATTTGCGCCTGGACACCTTGCCAAGGAGCAGTCACCAATAGACGCACATTTTGTTTAGCACCCACGATAGCTTGTGCTTTACGGCTTGCGCCCGGAGCGATAATCACTTCAACAAACTGACGGCTGATAATGGCTTGGGCGGTGGCTTCGTCGAGTTCACGGTTAAACGCGATAATGCCGCCAAACGCTGAGGTTGGGTCGGTTTTAAAAGCACGCTCGTAGGCCGCTTTAATACTATCGCCCACTGCCACGCCACATGGATTGGCATGCTTGACGATGACACAAGCCGGTGCGCTGAATGATTTCACACACTCTAAAGCCGCGTCCGTATCGGAGATGTTATTAAACGATAGAGCTTTGCCCTGTAATTGCTTTGAAGTCGCAACACTCGGTGTTTCGGCATCAGCTTCCACATAAAATGCCGCTTGTTGATGACTGTTTTCACCGTAACGTAAGTCCTGCTTTTTGCGCAGCTGCAGGTTCAAGGTATCCGCAAACTGAGCTGGGGCATCGGTGTTCTGGGTGCGCTGGCCTAAGTAATTGGCGATCATGCCATCATAGGCAGCCGTATGTTCAAAGGCGGCTGCGGCTAACTGGAAGCGAGTTTGTTGGCTCAAGCTACCTTGTGAGTCAGCCATTTCGGCTAACACGCGGTCGTAATCACTGGCGTTGACCACAATCGCGACATCCGCATGGTTTTTCGCTGCGGCGCGCACCATGGTAGGGCCGCCGATATCGATGTTCTCAATCGCATCCGCGAGGCTGCAGTCTGGGTTCGCGACGGTTTGTTTGAACGGGTATAAGTTCACCACCACCATATCAATCGGATCGATATCATGAGCTTGCATGACCGCTTCATCTTGGCCACGACGGGCCAAAATGCCGCCGTGAATTTTAGGGTGCAAGGTTTTTACTCGACCGTCCATAATTTCAGGGTGCCCGGTATGGTCAGACACTTCGGTCACCTGCAGCCCTGCGTCACGTAATAATCTGGCGGTGCCGCCTGTGGATAGTAGGTCAACGCCTTGCTGGCTAAGTGCAGTGGCAAATTCGAGAATGCCAGTTTTGTCTGAAACGCTGAGAAGCGCACGGCGGATAGGACGGTGCTGGTTCATAACCTGATTTCCATGATTTATGAGTAAAAACAAAGACTAAATTATAAAGCAAAAGCAAATAAAAAGCCCCGCACAGAGGCGGGGCTTCAGGGGCAATTAGTTCATGCCGTATTTTTTCAGCTTCTTACGCAAGGTACCGCGGTTGATACCTAGCATGGTTGCTGCACGGGTTTGGTTGCCGCGCGTGTAGGTCATAACTTCTTCAAGTAAAGGCGCTTCCACTTCAGACAGTACCAGCTCGTACAATTCCTGTGGGTCCTGACCTTCCAGTTGCGTTAGGAAGTTGTTTAGCGCCTGCTTTACACTGTTGCGCAATGGCTTAGGGTTAGCGTTCTGGCTTGCCGTCATCAGGGGCGTGTTAACTGCATCACGATTTACGTTCTGATCAAACATAGTAGCGCTCTTGTCTCTCTTGTAAGTTTTCAAAATAATGGTGTAGTGCGTCGCTTTGCGCGGCCGCGCTCTCCAGGGCATTGAAGTAACTTCTAAACCCAAGTGGATCATCAATGGCCTGCAAGTACCAACCAATATGCTTCCGGGCTATACGTAGGCCCTTCAGGTCACCGTAAAAATTATGTAGCTGTTGCAAATGCTGGTGCATGACCGTGGCTAGTTCGTCCATACTCGGTGGCGCTAACGCTTGTTGCTCGGCAAGATAGTGGACTATCTCACGAAACAGCCAAGGGTTACCTTGGGCACCTCGGCCGACCATCACTGCGTCTGCGCCCGTGTAATCGAGCACAAATTTAGCTTGTTGCGGCGAAGTAATATCACCATTTGCGACCACAGGGATGGAAATCGCCTGCTTGATTGCCGCAATGGTGTCGTACTCGGCGTTACCCTTATACATATCCTCGCGCGTGCGTCCATGTACTGCCAGCGATTGAATGCCTGCTTGTTCAGCTATCTTGGCAATTTCAACCCCGTTGCGATGCGCGCGAGCCCAACCTGTGCGTATTTTCAAAGTAACCGGGACATCTACCGCAGCAACCACTGCATGTAAAATCTCGGTGACCAGCGCGGGGTCCTGTAATAATGCCGACCCGGCCAGCTTTTTATTAACCTTTTTCGCTGGACAGCCCATATTGATGTCAATAATTTGGGCGCCATGCTCAACGTTGTGTTGTGCCGCCAGCGCCATCAGCTCTGGGTCACAACCAGCTATTTGCACCGCACGAATACCCACATCTTGGTGGTGCATCATGCGCTCGCGCGATTTCTCGGTCTCCCATACCCGCGGGTTGCTGGAGAGCATTTCTGAAACGGCAAGCCCTGCACCCGTTCTTATGCATAAATTGCGAAAGGGTACATCGGTGACGCCCGCCATGGGCGCTAAAATCACATTATTGTCGAGTGTATAGTTTCCAATCCGCATCGTCTAAAAACTGTGCAGCGAAAGGGGAGAGAATTTTAGGGAATTTGAACGCGAAAGGAAAGGCGAGAAAGTGAACAAAACTGGCTTTTTTTTCACTTTTCGCCCTTGACTTTATTTCTGGTTAAGCCTTGGCGCACCTGCTTTACAGCCCGATGCTTGTTAACGGTGTGTAATTTCTATGCGCTGACTCTTTGACCGTTCAGCATCACCCATTCGTCTTGCTCTGTGACTGGATTAAACGCAATGGCAGGCTGATAGGCATCCATTACGTCGTCAGCTTGTCTGGATAATATCCCTGACATACACAAGTAGCCATGTTCGCCGACGTAGCCAAGAATCACTGAGCTCAACTCTTGCAGTGGCCCAGCTAACACATTCGCCACCACAATATCAGCGGCCATGGTGGGCTGTTCCGACGGTAAGTACACGTCGAACTTATCGCCGACGTCATTGCGTTCTGCGTTTTCACGCGTGGCAATCAGAGCTTGGCGGTCAATATCAATGCCAACACAACGTGCCGCACCTAACTTGAGTGCCGCGATACCTAAAATACCGGAGCCACAGCCAAAATCGACCACGGTTTTACCCGCCAGGTCTTGCTTGGCTAACCAACTGAGACAAAGCGCCGTGGTCGGGTGCGTACCCGTACCAAACGCCATCCCTGGGTCGAGCAGAATATTTGCTGCACTGGGATCAGGTGCTTGGTGCCATGACGGCACGACCCACAAGTTGCTGGCGAACTGGATAGGCTTGAAGTTATCCATCCATTCGCGTTCCCAGTCTTTGTCTTCCAAAGGATCGGTCTTAAACGCGAAGCCTTTACCTAAGTATTTCACCTGTTCAAGGCGCTTAACTAGCCCGCGCATATCATGGGCAGCGTCAAATAAACCGGTCACTAAGGTATGGTCCCACAGTTGAATTTCACCGGGGCCGGGCTCAAATATAGGCGCGTCTTTACCATCGCGATAGGTGACCGCTTGCGCGCCATTGGCGATGAGGACATCGCCAAGTTGACGCGCATGGGCTTCATCACTACTTAAAGTCAGTTGAATCCAAGGCATGCTTAAGCAAGCCCCAGCTTTTTCTCTAAGTAATGAATGTTGGTACCACCATGTTGGAAATTCTCATCCGCCATGATGCCTTTTTGCAAAGGTATATTGGTTTTAATACCGTCGATAATTAATTCGCTTAAGGCATTCCGCATGCGCGCAATAGCGACGTCGCGGTTGTCACCAAAAGTAATCAACTTGCCTATCATCGAATCGTAGTTCGGTGGTACGCGGTAGTCAGTATAAATGTGCGAATCCCAGCGTACGCCCATGCCACCTGGTGGGTGGAAACGGGTAATTGTGCCAGGCGAAGGCACAAAACGCTCAGGGTCTTCAGCATTGATACGACATTCAACAGCATGGCCGCGAATGACCACGTCTTCTTGGCTAATCGACAGCGGACGCCCCGCAGCAATGCGCAGCTGCTCCTTGACTAAGTCAATCCCGGTTACCAATTCGGTGACAGGGTGCTCAACCTGAATACGGGTATTCATTTCAATGAAATAGAACTCGCCGTTTTCGTATAGGAACTCAAAGGTACCAGCACCGCGATAACCAATTTCCACACACGCACGGGCACAGCGCTCACCAATGCTTTTACGCATTTCTTGGGTGATACCGGGTGCTGGCGCTTCTTCTACCACTTTTTGGTGACGGCGCTGCATCGAGCAATCGCGCTCGCCCAAGTGAACGGCGTTACCTTGACCGTCTGCTAACACCTGAATTTCGATATGGCGTGGGTTCTCTAAGAACTTCTCCATATACACCACAGGGTTACCGAAAGCAGCACGGGCTTCGTTTTGGGTGGTGACAATCGCAGACAGTAAGTCTTTTTCCTGACGCACGACACGCATACCGCGGCCACCGCCGCCGCCAGCGGCTTTGACAATAATCGGATAGCCAATACGCTTAGCAATTTTCAGGTTCTTTTCATCATTGTCGTCCAACGGACCACCCGAACCAGGCACACAAGGTACGCCTGCGGCTTTCATCGCTTCAATCGCTGATACTTTGTCGCCCATCATGCGAATCACATCAGGGGTTGGGCCAACAAAGATAAACCCAGAATTTTCCACCTGCTCAGCAAAGTCAGCATTTTCTGCTAAAAAGCCGTAACCCGGGTGAATAGCAGCCGCGTCAGTCACTTCTGCTGCACTAATAATACGTGGAATATTCAGGTAACTTTCAGTCGCTGAGGCCGGGCCAATACAAATTGACTCATCGGCGAGCAACACGTGCTTAAGATTTTTATCCACCGTAGAGTGAACGGCGACGGTTTTGATGCCTAATTCTTTACAGGCACGCAAAATACGCAGCGCTATTTCTCCACGGTTGGCAATCACTACTTTATCTAACATAGTCTCAACCTGGCGGTAGTATTATTCGATGATAAATAGCGGCTGGTCGAATTCCACCGGCGCTTCGTTCTCAACCAAGATTTTCTTCACAGTGCCGCTGACATCTGCTTCAATCTGGTTCATCATTTTCATCGCTTCCACGATGCACAGGGTGTCACCGACATTGACTTGCTGGCCAACCTGAACAAAGGCTTTTGCACCTGGGGCTGGCGACTCATAATACGTACCAACCATAGGTGAACGCACTTTATGGCCAGTTTCTTCTGGCGCAGGTGCGTCAACAGAGGTCGCAGAAGCGGCTGCGGTCGGTGCGCTTGGCGCTGCTGCAGGCATCGGCGCTGGTGCCGCATAATGCATTTGTTGCATAGGTGCTGGGCTGTGACGATTGATACGGACTGATTCTTCACCTTCAGTGATTTCCAGCTCTGCAATGCCAGACTCTTCAACCAGTTCGATTAGCTTTTTAATTTTACGAATATCCATAACCAATATCTTTGCTCTAGTTAGTGTGAGAAGAGGACTGCAACAGGCTAACTGCTTGTTGCAATGCGAATGAGTAACCAGCTGCGCCAAACCCAGATATTACCCCTTGGGCAATATCTGAGATATAGGAATGGTGACGAAACGCTTCGCGCGCATGTACATTCGATAAATGCACTTCAATACAAGGAATTTGTACCCCTTGTAAGGCATCACGGATCGCCACACTGGTGTGGGTATAAGCAGCAGGATTTATAATAATGAAGTCAATGTTACCGTGCGCTTGCTGGATTGCATCAATCAGCTCGTGCTCGGCGTTACTTTGTAGGCAAGTGACTGCGCAACCTAATTCAGCCCCAAGCTGAGTGAGGTTTTGATTGATCTGTGCCAGCGTGGTCGTACCGTATACCGACGGCTCACGCGTCCCCAACATATTCAAATTAGGGCCATGCAAGACTAAAATGCGTGATTTCTCAGTCATATTGCGCTCATCTGCTGCGATAAAGCCAAAACCACAAATGCGGCATTGGCGTTTTAACCAATCATGTCATTATACGGCCTAATTTCAAAATGACAGTAAAATACTGGTCTTATCACAGCATTTCGGCGCAAGTTTTACATCATTAGCTGCTCTAAATGTTGGGCAAAGTCACGGGCATTCATAAAGCCTGTCACCCGCGCACCGCGAATTTCCTCTCCATTAGGGTCAAAAAACATAATGGTGGGCAAGCCAACGACTTGATAGTGGCCGAGCAATTCGTTATTGGTTGCGTTGCTACTGGTGACGTCCGATTGCAGTACGACCGCATTTTCAAGTAGCGCTTGAACCTGCGGGTCGGTAAAGGTGTAGGCTTCAAATTCTTTACAGGCAACGCACCAGTCGGCGTACAGGTCGAGCATGACCCACTGGCCTTGCGCGGCGTCCAAGCGTTGCTGCAATGCCTCAAGGCCGACTACTTGCTCAAACTCCAAGTGCTCCATAAACGCGGCTTGGATAAATGGCTTCTGCCAAACGACCCCAGCGCTGGCTAGTGCCAGCATGCAAGCGACCAAAATAACTCGCCCACGGGCTTTCAATTGTGGCCAGAAGCTACGGCTAATAATCACGATGCTGATTACGATAAACACCAGCCACAGAATAGCTGCGGTGAACATTGGAATGAGGCGCTCGATCATAAACAGTGCTACGGCTAACAATAACAGGCCGAATATAATCTTCACGCTGTTCATCCATGGGCCAGCTTTCGGAAGTAACTTGCCGCCAGACGCACCAATAATCATCAGCGGGATGCCCATTCCGATACTTAAGGCATAGAGGATTAAACCACCGTTTACCACATCGCCAGACTGCGCGATAAATAGCAATACGCCAGATAATGGTGCCGTAGTACAGGGGGATGCAATCAAGCCAGACAGCGCACCCATCAGGAAAACACCGCCATAGGCGCCGCCTTTTTGGCGTTGACTCAATTGATTGAGCGAATTCTGCCATCGGCTTGGCAGTTGCAATGTATATGCGCCAAACATACCCGCTGCAAGGACAATAAACAGAATTGCTAGGGTGATTAAAATAGCCGGGTGCTGTAAGTACGCTTGGTATTGCATACCCGCGAGCGCCACGATAATACCTAGTGCCGTGTAGGTGAGGGCCATACCTTGCACGTACACAAACGATAGCAAAAAGCCGCGTCCTGTCGTGAGCTTACCGCGTTGACCGCCAATAATCCCGGCAATAATCGGATACATTGGAAACACGCATGGGGTAAAGGCTAAACCTAGCCCGAGCAGTAAAAACACCAGCATGACCCAGGTCAGGTTGTCAGAATTCAGTACCTCACTGAAAGGGCCACCAGCCGGTTCTGAAAAATCGGCAAGTGCGACACCGCTGCCTGTGCCGGCGGCACCTGCGCCCGTGGTTGCCTGCAGGGAGATTTCATGCCGCGTCGGCGCATAACATAAGCCAGCGTCAGCGCAGCCTTGAAAGCTAAACGTCAATACCTCACCGCCCTGAAGTGGGGCTAACTCAACCACAATTGTTAAGCTGTCGCGGTAAATAAAGGTATCACCGAAAAACTCATCGGAATGCTCTTCTGCTTCAGGGAGCGGTTGAATGCCATAAATTAAAGATTCAGGCTGATAACTAAAGCGGTGCTGATATAAATAGTAACCTTCGGCAATATCAAAGTGCAGGCTGAGTTCATCGCCGTGCTGCTCATAGCTAAACTGAAACGCTTGCTGGACTGGCAAAAAGTCACTGTCGTTACTGGCAAACTGATTCATGTTAAAGGTTTGCGCCATGCTGGGCGCTTGCCAACTAAATGCAAGCAGCATCAGCCAAGTTGCAAACCAACCCATGCGAAATAGATATGGGCGTTTGACCTTAGGTCGGGCACTGCCTTGAATGGCGCCTGTAAACATACTTAAATTCCTGCACATAAAAAAGTAAAAGCCCGCGGCAACCTGAGTGACCAGCAAAGCACAGATAGTAGCAGCATCGCAGGTCAAGGTTAACCGACGATGAATCCGGTTGCCTGGTTAGTTGTTGTTGCCAGTGGTCGCTGCGACCCAGGTGAGATAATCCGTCAGGCCATGTTGAATAGGGCTGGCAATAATCTCTGGGGTGTCATACGGATGCAATGACAAAATGGTCGCCTCAAGTCGCTCATAATTTGCCGCTGTAGTTTTTGCTAACAGTAAAAACTCCTGCTGTTGCTCAATCTTTCCTTCCCATGCATACACAGATTCGACCCCGGCAACTATATTGACACAAGCAGCTAATTTTTTAGCCACCAGAGTTTGCGCAATCTGTTCAGCCACCGCACGGCTTGGCGTTGTGCAGAAAACCATGATGATGTCATGTGTAACTGGCATAAAAAACCTCGTAAGTGGAAAGAGCAAGCTGCCTTGAATTTGCGGCTATCATGCCCCATTTATAGAGTTAACACCAAGTTAGGACTACTTATGTTACAACTACTTTTATTGATATTTATTGCTGTTCCAATTATCGAAATCACTATCATGCTGCAAGTGGGCGATGCGATCGGTGGTTGGAACACTATTTTGTTAATCATTGCCACGGCGGTGATAGGCGCATTATTAGTCAAGCTTCAAGGCGTGCGCAACTGGGTGGCGATGCAGCAACGCATGTTGCAAGGTCAAGTGCCTGAATTGGAAATGGTCGGTGGGCTGCTTATTTTCTTTGCAGGCGTGCTACTGATTACCCCCGGGTTTGTGACCGATATCATTGGTTTTGCGTTACTTGTGACGCCTGTTCGGCATGCCCTCGCAGGACGCTTAATTGGGCGTATGCAGGCTAAGGGCAAAGCTGCCTTCATGCGCTTTCAGTTTGGTCAAGGGCAGCCAGGTAGTCGCTCTAGAGGTCCAGCTAATGACGCGAACGGCGACGTGATTGACGGCGAGTATACTGAGAAGCGCGAGCCCCATGCGCATCTGGGTGATAACGACGACACGCGCAACAGCAAAAAGTGAATTTTTTTTCACTCGCCCCCTTGGGTTCGTCACAGCAGCCCCCATTTTGCTATCAACTAAATATTTAACACCGGCCTTCGGGCCTTTCGTTATGTCTATCTCAATTAGGGAGTATCCACATGAAACTTCGTCCTTTGCATGACCGTGTGATCGTCAAGCGTTCTGACGCAGAAAGTAAATCACCAGGTGGCATCGTGTTAACTGGCTCAGCAGCTGAAAAGTCAACTCGCGGCGAAATCATCGCTGTGGGCAATGGCCGCATTCTGGACAACGGTGAAGTGAAGCCATTGGATGTAAAGGTTGGTGACAAAGTCTTATTCAGTGAAGGCTACGGCGTGAAAACCGAGAAGCTGGACGGCGAAGAAGTGCTTATCATGTCCGAGTCAGACATTTTAGCCATCGTTGAGTAACCGTTCGTTACGTTAAAACGAACTACCACTACTGAGAATTAAGAAGGAATACAGATTATGGCAGCTAAAGAAGTTAAATTTGGTAACCAAGCACGTCAAAAAATGCTGAAAGGCGTGAATATCCTTGCCGACGCGGTAAAAGTAACTTTGGGCCCTAAAGGCCGTAACGTGGTGTTGGATAAGTCATTTGGCGCACCAACTATCACCAAAGACGGTGTTAGCGTTGCGAAGGAAATCGAACTTGAAGACAAGTTTGAGAATATGGGCGCGCAAATGGTCAAAGAAGTTGCGTCAAAAGCCAACGATGAAGCCGGTGACGGTACCACAACTGCGACCGTATTGGCGCAAGCGATTGTGGCTGAAGGCTTGAAGTCAGTTGCTGCGGGTATGAACCCGATGGATCTGAAGCGCGGTATTGATAAAGCGGTGATTGCGGCGGTTGAAGAGCTGAAGAAAATTTCTCAGCCATGTGCCGACAGCAAAGCGATTGCCCAAGTGGGTACGATTTCAGCGAACTCTGACAGCACCATTGGTAAAATTATCGCTGATGCCATGGACAAAGTGGGCCAAGAAGGCGTCATCACCGTTGAAGAAGGCCAAGGCTTGCAAGACGAGCTGGACGTGGTTGAAGGTATGCAGTTTGACCGCGGTTACTTATCGCCTTACTTCATGAACAACCAAGAAGCTGGTCTGGTTGAGCTCGACAGCCCTTACATTTTGTTAGTTGATAAGAAAATCAGCAACATCCGCGAATTGCTACCAACCCTTGAAGGTGTGGCGAAATCAGGTAAGCCTTTATTGCTGATCGCTGAAGACGTTGAAGGTGAAGCGCTGGCAACTTTGGTTGTTAACAATATGCGCGGCATCGTCAAAGTAGCGGCAGTTAAAGCACCAGGCTTCGGCGACCGCCGTAAAGCCATGTTGCAAGATATTGCTATTTTGACTGGCGCGACCGTGATTTCTGAAGAAGTTGGCATGGAGCTGGAAAAAGCTCAGTTAGAAGACTTAGGTAGTGCGAAGCGTGTTGTTATCAACAAAGACAACACCACGATTGTTGACGGCGCGGGCGATGAGAAAGCGATTGAAGCACGTGTTGGTCAAATTCGTGCACAAATCGAAGAAACGTCTTCTGACTACGACCGCGAAAAACTGCAAGAGCGTTTAGCTAAGTTAGCTGGCGGTGTTGCGGTGATTAAAGTTGGCGCAGCGACTGAAGTTGAAATGAAAGAGAAGAAAGCACGTGTTGAAGACGCGTTGCATGCAACCCGCGCTGCGGTTGAAGAAGGCGTAGTGCCTGGTGGTGGTGTTGCTCTGGTTCGCGCAGCGAGCAAGTTGCAAGACTTACGTGGCGACAACGAAGACCAAAACGTCGGTATCAAAGTTGCGTTACGTGCGATGGAAGCGCCAATGCGTCAAATCGCGACCAACGCCGGTGCGGAAGCGTCAGTGGTTACCAACAAGGTTCGTGAAGGCGAAGGTAACTTCGGTTACAACGCAGGTAACGACACGTATGGCGACATGTTAGAAATGGGTATTTTGGACCCAACCAAAGTAACTCGTTCTGCACTGCAATTTGCAGCCTCAGTGGCATCATTAATGATTACCACCGAAGCCATGGTTAGCGAGTTGCCAAAAGATGAAGCTCCGTCAATGCCAGGCGGCGACATGGGCGGCATGGGCATGATGTAAGCGTTCGCTTACGTCGCTCCAACCTATTCAAGGCAGTGCTTCGGCACTGCCTTTTTGTTGGTGCGCCAGGCAATTCTTTGCAATTCTCTAACCTGCAACCTATTGCTTAAATTATGGTCATACTCTACAACTATGTATGTTGTCCTATTAGGAGGATACCGATATGAAACGCACCATGATTGCCTTGATCACAATGGCACTATTGCCTTTATCCGCGCTTAGTGCAGCGCATAGCGCAGAGTTGAATATTGAGTTTAAAGAGCCCGAACGCTTTTCCGATATCGAACCTGCGCGTGAAAACCGCACCCGATTTCGTGAGCGTACGTTAGCTGGTTTTGAGGAAATATTTGCCCAAGTGGCAAGTCGCTTGCCTGAAGACCAGGTATTAAACGTCACTGTCACCGATATCGATTTGGCGGGTTACGTTGAACCTATTCCAAGTAGCGGTGGCTTAGAGCCGTTGCGCATCGTTCGCCATGGACATGAACCGGTATTACGCTTTGCATACAGCTTAGTGGCAGCCGACGGCGAAGTACTGCAAGAGGGTGAGGAGCGTCTGCGTGGCCGCACGACTACCGACAGTATTCGGCGCCATAGCACCAGTACCGACAATCTTGGTCATGAACGTGAAATGGTTGAACGTTGGTTCCGCGAAAACTTTAACGCTTAATTTTCGTAAAGAGGTTAAAGTATCCGGCGCAGTCACCGACACAGTAAGCGAGGGTAAATGCCCTCGCTTTTTTTTCCAAATACGTGATCACGTAGGAGGTAGCATGGAAGTATCAATGAATAGCCAGCAAGCCCTTGAACTTAAAGGTGTGCAGATGGCGAACAATCAGCAAAAGTTAGTCGGCCAAGCGAGCTTGCAGTTATTGCAATCCGCAGCGGTCGAAATGACCGTTAGCCCGTCTACGCCGAGTGCGGCGGTGGGGCAAAACATTAACACCACGGCTTAGGATTCACTAGGCCAAAGCGGTGTTTTACTTGCTTCACCGGCAATCTCACGTACCAGTTTAGGTACTAAGAAACCTGGTAGCGAAGCCTGTAATTGCTGAATAAGATCAGTGGCAAAGGTGTCGCTCACTGCGAAGTGTGCGGCGCCGGCCACTTTATCTAGCTGGTGTAAGTAATACGGCATGACACCCACCGCGAACAAGGCTTCACTGAGTTGCGCCAATGCTGCAGCATCGTCGTTGACCCCTCGCAATAACACACTTTGATTCAACAGATGCACACCCGCTTGACGCCATTTGGCAAGACCTTGGCGAAGCTCTGGGCTAATCTCTTGCGCGTGATTGGCGTGAATTACCAGAATAATTTGCAAGCGACTGGCATAAAAGCGGTCGGCAAGCTCCTGGGTCAGGCGATCAGGAATCACCACTGGCAGGCGCGAGTGAATACGTACTCGGGTAATTTGCGCTAATGGCTCCAATGCAGCCAGTAATGTGGCAATCTTATCGTCCTTCGCCATCAATGGGTCGCCGCCACTCAAAATCACTTCATTCACCTCCGGGTGAGCGACGATATAGCGCACTAATTCATTAAGTTGAGCTTGGCCAAACTTATGTTCGCCATATGGGAAGTGGCGCCTAAAGCAATAGCGGCAGTTCACTGCACAGCCGCCGCGCAAAATGACTAATACCCGTGAGCTGTATTTATGCAATAAACCGGGTTGTGCAGTGGCATCGTCCTCGCCAAGTGGGTCTGTGCTATAGCCATCGACGGCATTGAATTCGTTGTGCAAGGGCCAGACTTGGCGCAATAATGGGTCATTAATATCGCCAGGTCGCATCAAACCAGCGAAGTGTTGTGGCACCAGCATCGGAAATAAACGTCGAGCTGGCGCATGCGTGGCAATCCAAGTGCTTGGCAGCTGCAACGCCTCACCGAGTGCAAGCGGGTCTTTATAAGCATTCGCTAACTGGCGTTGCCAATCGTTCGGAGCGCTTAGATGGATAACTTGTGCCTCGTTCGGTGCTGAGCTCATGGGTGCGAATAGATATTTTAATTCAATGGGCTGTTATTTTACCTGAAATGCCGCCCGGTTTGGTTTATTATTGGGACAAAATTTGTAGACTTCCCGCAAAGAGGATATCCATGGCAAGTTACAGCACAAGTGAATTCAAAGGTGGTTTGAAGATTATGCAGGACGGCGAGCCTTGCACCATCCTTGAAAATGAAATGGTTAAGCCAGGTAAAGGCCAAGCTTTTAACCGCGTGAAAATCCGTAAATTAATTAGCGGTAAAGTAGTAGAGAAGACTTTCAAGTCCGGCGATAGCGTTGAAGCGGCCGATGTACAGGAAGTTGAACTTGCATACTTGTACAGTGATGGCGAGTTCTGGCATTTCATGAATAATGAGAGCTTTGAGCAACTAGCCGCCGATGAAGCCGCAGTGGGTGACACGGTTAAATGGCTAGTCGAGCAAGACGTTTGCACATTAACCTTGTGGAACGGCAAGCCTATCAATGTCACACCACCGAACTTTGTTGAATTAGAAATTACTGAAACCGATCCTGGTTTGAAAGGTGATACTGCTGGGACAGGTGGTAAACCGGCCACTTTGGTGACTGGCGCTGTGGTTCGTGTGCCATTGTTCGTACAAATTGGCGAAGTGATCAAGGTTGATACCCGCAGCGGCGATTACGTCTCTCGCGTGCAAAAATAACGGTGTCGGCATAATGCCGAATCAATCAATCGAGCGAATAAACGGTGCCATTGGCACCGTTTTGTTATTGGACATGGCAACCTTTTATGACCCTTTGGCAACCCGGCATTAGTGTTCAGCGTTTACGCGACCGTGCCCAATTAATGCGTGAGATACGCGATTTCTTCGCGCAGCGCGAAGTGATGGAAGTAGACACACCGTTGTTAGCCACAGCAGGGGTAACAGATCCTCACTTAACCAACGCCGAAACCAGCATCGCTGGTCAGCGTTACTTTCTGCAAACTTCGCCTGAGTATGCAATGAAACGCCTGCTAGCCGCTGGCAGTGGGTGTATCTATCAGCTTGGCAAAGCAGTGCGCGATGACGAATTGGGGCGCTATCATAACCCAGAGTTCTGCTTACTTGAGTGGTACCGTATCGGCTTTGACGACACGCAATTAATGCAGGAGGTCGATGCATTTTTGCAAGTTACTTTGGGCTGCGAGGCTGCGGATTATATAAGCTACCAAGCCCTGTTTTTGAAGTATTTAAACATAGACCCGTTGGAAGCAGCTGGTATTACGCAGCTAAAGCACTGGCTGAGTGCACAGCAGCTTGGTGATTGGGTAGCAACGGAAACCGATACCGACACGTTGCTGCAACTGGCAATGAGTCATTTTATTGAGCCCCAAATGGGTCAACAACGTCCGGTTATCGTATTTAATTTCCCCGCCAGTCAAGCTGCTCTCGCGAGGATTGATGTGCAGGACCCTCGGGTAGCCAGGCGCTTCGAGGTGTACTTTAAAGGGATAGAACTCGCCAATGGTTTCTATGAATTGAGCGACAGTTCAGTGCAGGCACAGCGATTCGCTGCGGACAATCAGATGCGGTCGCGCCAAGGCAAGCCGCAGCAGCCTATTGATCACCATTTATTAACGGCCCTTGAGGCAGGTTTACCGGATTGTGCAGGTGTCGCGTTAGGCGTAGACCGCCTTGCCATGCTGAGGTGGGGAGCAGAGCATATCGACCAGGTGCTCTCATTTAGCGCAAGACGCGTATAGAACAGGTAAATCTGTGTTTTGAGCGTGGCCGCTAATTGCACTTTATATACGCAATGTTATACTATCACACCCTAACAGTAGACTAAGGTTGGTTCATGAAGCATAAACCGCTCGACAAAACAGGCATTTGGCTAGCCATCGTATGTGCATTGCACTGCTTGCTAGTACCGGTATTGTTGCCGACCTTATCGCTGATTGGCTTATCTTTTCTAGGCGCGGAAAGTTTAGAACGTGGCATTTTATTGGTCAGTGCAGTACTTGGTGGCGTAGCCATTGGTATCGGTTCACGCCATCATCGTAGCCCTTTGCCTATGCTCGCCCTTGCGACAGGCGTGGTGTTGTATTTCAATAAACATAATATAGGGCATGAGTTCGGCCACTTGTGGGAAATTCCGGTCGTTCTGGTGGGCGCATCGCTACTCATCACCGCCCATGTGATGAACCTATATATGTGCCGCGTAGCCAAAGCCAAGAATTGTGATGTGGCTGCAGACGAGCCGGCCATTTCATCGCCTGCCACTTCGTCGCCTGCCACTTCGTCGCCTGCCACTTCGTCGCCTGCCACTTCGTCGCCTGCCACTTCGTCGCCTGCCACTTCGTCGCCGGCCCCTTCATCGCACAGTCCTGCCGCAGAAACCTCGCACGTAGTTTTGAAGTAACGCACAACAAACCAGCTTTGGCTGCTATGCGTAGCATCCCCGCGCGAAGTCATGACTTCGCGCTAAGAAAAACGCCAACCTCAGTATGCTCAGTAAACGGGAACTGGTCGAATAATGCTGCACGGGTTATGTGGTGCGTGTGGGTTAATGTTTCCAGATTCTCGGCTAAGGTTTGAGGGTTACACGATATATAGACTATGTGCGGGTAGCGGCTGACCATCTGCAGCGTGTCAGCATCAAGTCCTGCGCGTGGTGGGTCAACCAATACGGTGTCGCACTGATAGTCAGATAGGTCGATTCCCTCTAAGCGTCGAAACACTCGCTCTCCTTGAATGGCTTGGGTGACTTCTTCAGCCGCCAAGCGCACAACCTGGACATTATCTATTTGATTGAGCGCGATATTCAGTTCCGCCGAGCGTACTGAAGTTTTGCTGATCTCGGTTGCAAGCACACGTCGAAAGTTAGTCGCAAGGGGTAAGCTAAAGTTACCGTTACCGCAATATAATTCCAGCAAGTCGTTACTAAGCCCCTTGGTGACGTCGCTTGCCCAAGTTAACATGGCTTGGTTAATGCCAGCGTTCGGCTGAGTAAAGCTATTTTCTACCTGCTCGAATTTATACAGACGTCCATTGACCTCTAACTGTTCCATTACCGCTTCACTACCGAGCACCACTTTCTGCTTTCGGGCGCGTCCGATAATACTGACCTTGGCAAACTGATTAAGCGCTGCGCGTAATTCATCGGCAGCTTCTTCCCAACTTGCCTCGAGTTGACGGTGGTAGAGAAGAGATACGACGGCTTCGCCCGTGGTAGAGGTTAGAAAGTCGACCTGAAACAACTTTTTGCGCAGCAATGGTCGGAACTGAATAAACTCCAGTACAGCTGGCATCAGTTGGTTGATAAGTTGGTTAGCTGCAGGTAGCGAGTCGACCCGATACTTGTCGCGTGTCGCTTGGTCGAACATTATATAATACAGCGCGTCACCTTCATGCCAGACGCGAAACTCAGCGCGCATGCGATAGTGTTCAGGTAATGACGGATGAATTTCAAGTGCGGGTGGCGTAAACGGGGCTAAGCGTTGGCGCAATTGTTCTGCTTTAGTATCGAGCTGGGCTTGATATCGGCTTGGTAATGATTGACTCATAACAGGGACTCTATAGCGTGCGCTCTCATACAGCGCGGTCAACAAAGTCGTCTATTCTAACTCAAACAGGGCTGGCGCCCAATGTGCGAGATAAAGGTTGCATCAGCCTTTGGTATCAACTGAATACCAAAGGCTCAATACAGATAATAAAGAAGGGACTTAGTCCTTACGTTCTGTGTTAGCAAAACGCACTTTAAGTGTGCGGCCTTCATATTCAGAGTCGTTTAAACGATTTAACGCTTCATCGGCACCTTGCGCTGACATCTCGACAAATCCGTAACCTTTCTTTTTACCAGTGCGACGATCTTTGACTAAACGTACTGCAAAAACATGACCGAACTCAGAGAATGTTTCTTCTACATTCTGCTCATTCGTCTTAAACGGCAAATTACCTACATATAGTGTGACTTGATCTGAACCATCTGGGTTTTGACCCGTTGACGCAGGTGTAGGGTGTTGTGCGGGGGCGGACTGAGTGCGGGCACGCGGAGACGCTTTAGGCGCTTTTGCACGCTGTGCGACGATTGACTGACTTACCCATGGTGAGAGTACAGCGCTGACGAAGCTAAAAATGGCAACCAAAGATATAAGTTGAGTGTTCGCGGCAATGCCACCACCGATAAGACCTGCAATAAGGCCGAAAACAATTGCGATAATAGCTGCAACAGGCCTTGTTGAACAAATAGTGGAACTTTCTCAGTTAGCGTTGATCAGATCGCCAAACCACGCTGATACTAGACACCGCAATGAGCAAAGCAAAATACCGAGTTAAAAACTGGTCTGAATACAACAAA
>NZ_PIPK01000006.1 GCF_003987335.1 Aliidiomarina maris
GGTTATGTACGGGTCGCCGTACTTAATAAATTAACACGCCTTGGGATGCCTGTGAGCGAAATGGTGCGCTAACCCCAGGTGGGAAAGGGGCAATTTTACCCTCGGTACGGATTTGATCAACAAGGCCTATTAAAGACATTGATAAAAGCCCCTATAAGCGTGAGTTTGTGCAACACATAGTAACCTTAGCTCGCAACCTTCATGCGACGGTCATAGCCGAAGGCATTGAGACTGAAGACGAACTTCGGCAGTTACAAAAGCTCGGAATATTTGCCATGCAAGGCTATTTTATTGGCAGGCCGGAGTTCGAGCCCTTCCAGCTTGAAAGCTTGCAACTGCGCATCGCCGATGAGGTTGCGGTAGACAGATTTGATGCCGTTAGCAGCTTACTCGAGGACACCACGGTGATAACCAGTCAGCGCAGAGTGGCTGATATTCTTGATTACTTTAAGCAAAATAAACGCCTGCTCAGCATTCCAGTTGTCGACGAAGGTAAAGTCGTTGGCATTGTACGGCGCGGACATTTTATGGAAACTATGTCGAGCGCTTTTGGGCGCGCTTTGTTTTCAAATAAACCCGCTCAAGCGATTATGCAGCGCAATTTTCTTACCATTGACGCAGAAGCACCCTTAGAAAAAGCCAGTGCGCTATTAACCGAACACGAAGACACCATTGAGCATCAGGTCTTACTGGTCACCCGTCAGCACCAGTATGCAGGGGTTATTCCGGTGCCGAGCCTACTGCGGCGCATTACTGAGTCTAAAATTCAAAACGCGCGCTACGCCAACCCGTTAACGTTACTGCCTGGCAATGTGCCGATTAATCAGCATATCGACCAGCAAATAAGTCAGGAACATGCGTTTTGCGTACTCTATTTTGATCTGAACTATTTCAAACCTTTCAATGACGAGTATGGGTATCAACAGGGTGATGCCGTGATTCAATGGTTTGCTAGTTTGCTGGAGCGCCAATATGCCAGTTTAGGCCACTTTGTCGGGCATGTGGGCGGCGACGATTTCATTGTCGTAGTCACGGGCGATGATTACTTAGATGCCGTGCAGCAGGAACTGCGTCAACACTTTCAATGTGACGTAAAATCCTTCTATCGCGAGCAACATATAGTGGATAATTTCATGCTTGGACGTGCCCGAAATGGGCGCTATCAAAAGTTTCCATTGCTTGATTTTAGTCTCGCTGTGGTGACCGTCGCGGCAAATACCGCTGCTTCGCACCAAGACATCTCAATTGCAGCGGCAAGGCTTAAGAGCCAAGCCAAGCGAGCCAGCAATGGCGTCGCTGTATGTCACTTTGCGGACCTTATTCTCAGCCAGAACTCCGCCCAGTGCTAAGTTCGCCAACGGGAGATACATCATGTTAACGTCCATCAGTATCAGCGTAACTTTGCTTGCTTTAACCGGCTTATTGGGCACAACCACCACCGCGGCGCCACTTTCACACAGTATTCAAGTCGGAGAGCGTCCGTTGTATCTGACCGATCGCCTTGCCCCTGGCCCATTACGCGACCAGTTGCAGCAATGTGACTTGAGCAACATCTCACCGCAACCATTTTCTATCGCGCATCGCGGTGCGCCTCTGCTCTACCCGGAGCATAGCCTGGCATCCTACCTTGCCGCTATCCGCCAAGGCGCAGGCGTGGTTGAATGTGATGTCACCTTTAGCCAAGACAAACAGCTGGTTTGCCGCCACTCTCAATGTGATCTTCACCACACCACTGACATTCTTTTACGCCCAGAGTTAGCTGCCCGCTGCGATCAACCGTTCCAGCCATACAACGCTGAAACCGGTGCCGCGGCTAGCGCCCAATGTTGCACCAGCAACTTTACCCTCGATGAAATTCAGTCACTATGCGTGCGGATGGAAGGGTTCGACCCCAAAGCCAAGTCCGCCGTCGAATATATCAATGGCGGGCCAGACTGGCGAAGCCAATTACATGGTCACTGTGAACGCCCGATGTCCCACGACGAGAGTATCGCACTGATTGATAGTTATGGGCTTGCCATGGCGCCAGAGCTTAAGCAACCAGACGTCGTAATGCCTTATCGTGGTTTCAGCCAAGCTGATTACGCAAACGCGATGGTGGAAGCCTACGTAAGCGCTGACATACAGCCTGAACGAGTGTTCTTGCAGTCATTTAATTTAGCCGACATTCAGCATTGGCTGACGCATTGGCCCGACTATGCGCAGCAAGCCGTCTGGCTAGACGGCCGCAGCAGCCAGAATGGCTTTGACCCTCAAAACCCTGACACTTGGCAACCTTCCATGCAGGCGTTGGCTGATTTGGGTGTGCGCTATATCGGTCCGCCCTTATGGATGTTGGTTACCCACCAGGATGGCGTAGTAGTGCCATCGGTATATGCCGAGCAGGCCCGAGCAGCAGGCCTTGAAATTATCGCGTGGACGGTTGAGCGTTCGGGTGACTTACGCGACGGTGGCGGCTGGTATTATCAAACCATTGCCCCGATTACCGACGACGCCAGCATGGTATTGCAACTACTTGACGTACTCAAACACCAAGTGGACGTGCATGCCGTATTCTCCGATTGGCCAGCCACCACCACCTATTTCTCCCATTGCACGGCGGAATAAGCGCCGCTTACAGGGTATAACGCACGCCTAACGAAAAGGTGCGCGAATAGCGCCGCACGTCGCGGTTATAAAGGTACGCATCACCAAAATAATCGTAGAACTTGGAACCGAACACGTTGGTGGCATCAAAGCTCACAATCAAGTTATCAGTGATTTCATAGCCCATTGAGAAATCGGTAAACTGGATATCATCAGCCATGATTTCCGCTGGCATATTGGCTGCTTGGTTATAACCGGTCAGGTGAGCGTCACGATAGGTATGCGACAACCGCGCTGAAAATGGCCCCTTCTCGTACACCAGTACAGCGCTGGCTGAATGGCGCGAAACCCCCTCCATCCCAATAATTTCACCTTCGGCGTCCTCAGTTTGGGCATCAATATAGGTATAACTACCCTGCACACCGATACCGAGTAACCAATCAGGCACCGCCTGCGGAAAATATTGCAGACCGAACTCAATACCTTGCATGCTGCCGCTACCTGCATTTGTAGGCCGCGTTATATTGTAAGTCTGGCCAGCAATGGTTTCTGTTGCGGTAGTCGGAATGATCCAGTTTTCAATATCGCGGTAAAACCAAGTTGAATATACCGCCGACCCCTCACCGAAATAATATTCGGCCCCAATATCTAAATTATTCGCTTCGACGGCCTGTAAATCTGGGTTACCCCCATGCCCCTCACCCGCGCCGGACTGTCCATTTGCAGGTGCCCGCAGCACTAAAGTTGGATTTAAATCACCAAAGTTAGGTCGGGTTACCGTGCGACTTGCGTTTAAGCGTAGCTGCGTTTGCAAACCAAGTTGATAACGTAAGGTTAAGTTCGGTAACACCTCGGTCGCCGTTGTATTCACTTCCGTAGGGCTGGCAGTCTCATCGTCGATGACGTCAAACCCTGTCAGGGTGGCGTCTGTATGCACCACGCGCACCCCAAACATGCCATCGAGCATATGCCCTGCAAGCTCCGTCATCAGGTTCACTTGTCCATATACCGCCACGCTATCTTCAGTGGCGGCAAAAAACTGCGCGGGGTCATACGCTGGCTCACCACTGGTATTTGCGAAAGTATCGCGCATCAGATCTGGATTATTACGCATGAAGTAAGCTGAGGGCACAACCCAGCGCTCTGGGTAAGTAGCATCGCCGCTGAAAAAGTCACCCGGGGTGACTGTCAGTAAACCTTCGATCGCACTGACATCCACCTCGCCACACACTTCGCAGTGATGCGCGTCAGCATTATTGGAACTCGCGTCGCGGGTTTCCGCGCGAGCGCCAAACTGCCAGCTGTCTACCCAGCCAAGCGGTCTAAAGTAGTCGAAATCAACACGCCCACTCAATGCGCGCCCGCTTGCGCGATGACGGCGGTCAAAATAGGTCGCGCTAACGAAACCGCTCGGGTCATCTAAACTTAAACCTTCAATGCCCACTGCCGGTTGCCCGCCTCCATTGGGATTAAATTCGACCCACAACGCATCGCCTTGGCGCTCAATGTCGAGCGCTTGAGAGTCTGTGGTGTAGGTATTAGATTGGTAAAATAATTCGGCCTGCATATCCAGCGCGTCAGCCAACGCCCACTCACCGCCTAATCCATATTGATAGCCGTCAGTGCTTCCTCGTGACGCACTATTTGCGGTCAGGTAATTAGGGTTGGCAAGATACGCCCGTGACACCACATTAGTGCCCGCAAAATATTCATAGGGTGCTAGTAATGGCTGTGAGTCCGTGCCCATGCGCAAAAATTGCGACATCCCCGTCTCACGATAACCAATATAGGTTGCATCGACATAGTACGATGAGGTTTCTGTTGGCGCCCATTCCAACACCATATTCAAGGTGGGTCGACGACGGTCGCCTTGATTGTCAATCGCACCAATTGCATCGCGCACCAAGCTATAGCTCATATCATCAGTCGCAAGCACTTCGCCGGGCGTGCTATCAAGGCGATTTCCGTCACTATCATGGGGAAATATAGCGCCACCCCAGATAATTTGGTCGCGATAGTTGGAGCGAATAAAAGAACCGCTGACCAATGCGCCCATGTCGCCCCAGCCTGTTTGCCAGCGCTGACTCAGCAGTAAACTTAAATTTGGGTCCGTCTGTTGGGATTGGTCGCTATAAGTGGCTTTGCCTGTTACCGTGACTTGACTGCCTTCAAAATCAAGCGGCCGCCGAGTTTGGATATCAATCGCCCCCCCCAATGCCACCTTCAACCATATCCGCCGAGGCCGTTTTGAAAACATCCATACTTGCCACCATAGTGGCGGGTATATCTTGCATCGCGAACCCTCGCCCAGATGATGAGAAAACTTGGCGCCCGTTAATCGTGGTCACAACATGGCCTAACCCACGAATAGATAACCCCGCCAGTTCGCCCGCCGAACGCGTGCCAACTTGCACACCGGGTACATATTGCAAAGCTTCGACCACATTGTTATTGGGCAACTTGCCAATATCTTCCGCCACAATGGAGTCGACAAGCTGAATACTGTCGCGCTTACGGGCTAAAGCAGATGACATGCTTTGCTGCGAACCACGCACCCGCATGACCTCATCAATCTCGATCGCTTCTTCGTCGGCACTAGTCGCACTTGTGATCTCAGGGTCTGCGGCCGCGCCACCCAGCATAAGCAGCCATACAGCCGCGGAGTTGGTTAATATGTACATGAGTAAAGTCCTGCGCTCCCCCGTTTCGCGTGCGTGGGGAGAAGCTTAGAAGGTCAATATAAGTATGTTGAAGCCTATGCAGCGGGGGGAATTTGTGGAACGGGTTTACGCATTTCTTACAGTGCCGAAATATCTATTTTGTGTGATTGATTTTTAAACAAGTCAGGTATTAAATTAGTAACACTTAAACTATTTGTTCACGGAGTGACCATGTTTAGTTTTGCCCGCAAACCAGCCGTTGTGCCTGAGCCAGTATCTAATTTCGCTAGCCAATCCGATTACATTGCAGCAATCAAAGCCCACGTGGCTTACATTGAGTTTTTACCCGATGGCGAAATCGTAGACCTCAATCCGTTACTCGCCAGTGTCACTGGACACTAGGTTAGCGAGCTATTAGGCCAACATCATAAAGTATTATGCAGCCCCTCTTATGCCCAGTCTAAACTCTACCCGCAGTGCGATAAGCACTTTTATCAACAAAATCCGGACTTTTGGCGTCAACTTGGCAGTGGCGAGTACCGTGACGGCCGTTTTCAGCGATTCACCAAAAACCAGCAGCCAGTGTGGCTTGAGGCCACTTACAACCCCATTTTAGATAATGACGGCAACGTTGTGAAAGTACTTAAACTCGCCACCGATATTAGCCACCGTGTCTCAGCTGTGCGCGCCATTAGCGAAAACGTCGATAGTACCTGTCAAGACGCAACGGCGCTGGCCACCACCTCTCAAGGGCAACTGCGTCAAACTCAGCAAGCAGGCCAAGCCTTATCGGGCACCATTAGCTCAGTCGGTGATTTAGGAGGCCAGTTAAACACCCAATCAAAAGACATTGTGACCATCGTTACGACCATCAATGCCATTGCTGAACAGACCAATCTGCTCGCCTTAAATGCAGCGATTGAAGCCGCCCGCGCCGGCGAATCGGGTCGTGGCTTTGCGGTAGTTGCCGATGAAGTCCGTACTCTGGCACGCAGAACAACTGACGCTACCTCAAAAATCGAAGGGGTGGTATCCCAAAATGCAGCTCTGATTAGCAACATTGTGACCACGGTCGGCAACGTCGCGGCGTCATCCGAGCAAAGCATGGCCAACATGGAAGAAACTGTGCAAAGTTTTGACCGCTTGAACCAAGCTGTTGACGAGATGCGCCAGCAAATGAATAAGTTGCACAAACTACTTCAGTGACACCCGCTGCATAACGACTCGGCTTTTAGGCAGCGCCGGAATTTGACTGAAGCTGTAGCTTAAGTCTTGTTCTGGTAATTGGTAATCTAATTCATGGCGCAGAAAATCGATGGTCTGCGCCAAAATGATTTGCGTGACCCACTCTCCGGCACAACGATGGCCCTGGTCATAATCACCACCGCCCTGAGCAAGAAAGTTAAAGGAACTGGTCTTTTCTGACAAGTAACGCTGTGGGTTAAACTGGTGTGGCTGGTGCCACTCGTCGGGGTGGTGATGGGTGCCGTAAATATCTAACAGAGTCAGTGTGTCTTGCGCAAACAGCATCTCATTCCAACTGAAATTATGTCGCACTTTAGCTACCGTGAACGGAAAGAACGGATAATAACGACGCACTTCCTGACCAAACCGTTGGGTGGCATGGCTTTCGCCGTGCTGTAACGTGGCTGCGGCCTGTGGATATTGGTGTAATGCGCTGGCTGCGAAGGCCATCCATACCGCATTGGCCACAGTAGGACGCAGTAAGTTCAATACTTCCACCGCGACCACCTGATCCGATAACAACTCCCCTTCAAGGTCGCGATGCCAGCAAAATTGAAATAGGGGTGTGTGCGCTGGCACGGTCAGTGACGAGTCTCGTACTTGCCTAACAATACCTGCAATCCATTGCTCGGCATGAGAGCGCGCACGCCACCCTTTGAAGTGCGACAGACCAACCTCGCCGGCCAGTTCGTACATCTGACTCAGTTGCTCAGTGCGCGTCTCAACTTCTTCAGCAGCCAGCGGCACTCCAACCCATTTGCACGCAACTTGGGTTAGCACTTGTTTCGCTTGCTGATACCAAATAACTTGCGCCTCGGTTGCCCAGCCTTGGGCATTAAAGCGCAGCTGTTCACGCATCAATTGGCTTAATTGGGCTTCCGCATCTGGCGTAAACAGCCCCATAAATAATGCTTTGCGATGCCGGTGTGCTGCATCGTCTAAACCTTGTACTCCCCCTTCACCAAACAGCGTTTTACGCACTGGTAACGGCGCTACACCTTGACGATAAAATTTATCCGTATCGTAAAAAAGTGCCGCAGCTTGATGCCCCCGCAAGCAATAGGCTCGCTGCGCCAATAAACGGGTTTCAAACACATTGGTGCGCAAGTCATCAGCACTTTGACTAATAAACAAATAGCCTTCTCGCAACAACGCTGCGCTATGGTCTAAACCAGATTGCTTCGGCATTTGATTCTTTTGGTACATATATTCGCTCCTTCCAATCTTGCATCAGCTTTACAATTCATTACATTGCAGATAGTCAAATTTGTTGTATTCCTAATAAGTAGATGTGCTTCAACTTGGAGACTCGGTATGCAATTCATCAATTTTCTACGTGTGTTACGAGGCTTCGCTGGACTTTGCCTGGTGCTTGCCGCCGTCGCTATTGTCGTTCAGCTTCTCAATAACTTCTGGCACTTTGACTTCCTGATGCCCTCAACCGCTGCCATCACTATGCTTGCATTCATGCACATTGCGTTTTGGCTGTGGGCCTTTATTGGGCTGCGCCGCATTATCCACAGTGTGCACGAACAAACTTTTGGCCACCCTCACCCGCGGTTGCGAAAGCCTTGGCACCTGTGAATGAGTGTGGTTATGGCTCTGATGACGTCATGTCCAGACACGCGGTAATGTCATCCTTCACCCGGTTGAGCTGCCTTGTAACTTCATGACCACCGGTCAGAAAGACGATCTCCTGGCTACACAAGTCAATTAAACGTCGCTCAGCCCTGCGAATACGAAAGCCAGCTAAGTGCTGCGGCCATGGCATCATCTTTAACTGCCCGGTCGACAATTGACATGGCGCACCACCTAAGTAGCGCGTCGCATCTTGTAGCAATTCAATATGCTGTTGATGGGCTTTAATCAATTCATGCAGCATCTGGCGTAATTGCCGATCTTGAATTTTGTCCAGCACCTGTTCACAGCGACCTTGGTTTTGCCAGCTCAAGCGCATCACGCGATTCAACCCTTTCACCATGTGTTGGTTGTTGATTGTATGGGTTAATTCCATGCATCCTCCTCCACCAGAATCAGCTCAAGCGCGCACCACTAGGTGAGCGCCTAAGCTGTGTTCATGGTGTTCCGTTGGTTATTTAAAGTGCTTGTTCCATAATTTCTTAGCCCGTTGGGGGTGGCGTTTGTGCACCACGCAAGCGGTCACCGCAGCGGCGCCCGCAGCGACTAAGCCTAGTGTGAGCATGGGGTGTAAACGCGCTTTGGTGTAAGGGCTATGCCGCATGCCGTGGCGCTTGCCATCCAAATAGACATCGCCATCCTCGCCGGGAGAAAATAAATTATCGCCGTCACTGACTTTCTCGCCCGTTTGCTGCGCATTGGGTAAGACCCAGCCAATAAACTTACTCCAAGCAGACGGGAACGCGGCCCACGCCATTACGTTCGCTTTGCCTGATTCACCGATAGTGACGTCTCGTACTTTTTTCTGTGCGGCGGTCAAGATAGCGTCGGCGACGAGCTCAGTGTCATACAGTGGAGGCATCACCTTGCCCTCTTCGCCGGTATGGCTGCGAGCATGCTCGGAAATCGGGGTCGCAATACCCGATGGCATAATAACGGTGACTGCAACGGGCGCTTTAGCATGGGATAATTCCATGCGCAGTACATCGGAGTAGGCTTTTACCGCAGCCTTGCTCGCTGAGTAAGCGCCGATAATAGGCACTGGCATTTGCGCGTTAATTGACGCCACATTAATAATGACACCGCCGTCCTGGTGTTCACGAAAATGTTGCTGTGCCTGCTGGGAGCCATAGACAACACCCCAATAATTGGTTTGAAAAATGCGTTCATGGTCTTCGCTGGGTAAGTCTTCCAGCTCAGAATAAACCACCACGCCAGCATTGTTCACCCAAGTATCGAAACGGCCGAAGGCGTCAACTGCCTGCTTAGCGACGCGCTTCATATCGTCTTCGACGCCTACATCCGCTACCACATAGATGGCATGGTCACCCTGCTCATTGAGTTCCTCGCAGATGCGTTTTAGGGCGTCCTCATTACGCGCAACTAAAACCACTTTGGCACCCTGTGCCACTGCTTTTTGCGCTGTGCATAGCCCGATACCAGAGGTCGCTCCGGTAATGACAATGACCTGTTGGTCGAGTTTTTTATAATGGTGCTTGTTCATGCTTGCCTCCTTCGTTCATGGTCGTTAGTGCGCAACATTACGCTGCGCACTTTGGTCGTGATCGTACGGAAGTGCTTGCGGTCGGGGGCTAACCCCCGTTTGCCCTGACGGACGAATGGTGGACATCAATGTTGTGCTCGGTAAGCCACATTTCGAGTAACGTAACCTGCCATAATCGCGATCCGAAAGGGCCATTAAAGTCACCTGGGTTATCCAGCATGCGATCAATGTACTGCATGTCAAAAATACCGCGTTCACGGGCATGTGGACGATTGAATACTTCGCGTGCCAGCGCCAAATACTCACCCTGCATATTGCGAAGGGCAGGTACCGGAAAATACCCTTTAGGCCGGTCAATCACAGCGCTTGGAATAATCTCGCGGGCAACTTCTTTAAGCAGGTACTTGCCCCCGTCCTTAAGCTTTAACTCGGCAGGCATCTGCGCCGCTAGCTCGACAAGCTCGTGGTCTAAAAACGGGACTCGCGCTTCCAGCCCAAAAGCCATCGTCATGTTATCAACGCGTTTGACTGGGTCGTCGACAACCATTGCGCAGGTATCAATATGCAGTGCTTTGTCCACTGTGGAGAGTGCGGCGCAATCGTCAAAATAAGCAGTGACGTAATCAAGCGCGTGCTGGGTGCCTCGATAACGTGGCGCCAGCACTTTGTCTAATTCAGTTTGTGACCACGAGAAGTAATGCGTGGCATAAGCTTGAGCGGCGTTTTCCGTACTAGCTTGCGCCAACGGCTGATACCAATGGTAGCCGCCGAAAACTTCATCAGCGCCCTGCCCACTTTGCACAACTTTGACGTGCTGGCTCACCTGCTTAGATAGTAAGTAAAAACCAATCACATCATGGCTGACCATAGGTTCCGACATAGCCTGTACGCATGGCGCTAAATGAGTAAGTAGCTCACAGTGCTGGGCATAAATACGATGATGGTCGGTGTTGTAATGCTGAGCAATAAGATCAGAGTACTTAAACTCATTCCCCGCTTCCTCGCCAACGTCCTCAAAACCAATCGAAAATGTGTGGATATGATGCTGACCTAATTCCGCTAACATCCCCACCACCAGTGACGAATCGACCCCACCAGAAAGCAGCACACCAACCGGCACATCGGCTTCTAAGCGCCGCTCTACACTGGTAAACAATGCATGCTTGATGCGTTCTTTCCATGCTTGTTCATCTGCACTGGTATCTATGTTGGCGTCTAGCTGCCAGTAACGTTGAATGTTCAGCTCGCCATTCGCACTTAATGTCATCCAGTGCCCAGGTTGGAGCTTATATACTTTGTCAAGTAAAGTGCCGCTACCGACGATTACGCGCATCGACATGTACTGATGAAGCCCTTGCGGGTTGACATTGGTGGGCACGAAGCCTGATTTTAATAGTGCCGGTAACGTGGAGGCAAACCAAAAGCCATGCTCATTGAAGTGGTAGTACAAAGGCTTTATCCCAAGGCGATCGCGTGCAAAAAATACCTCACCGCTGTCACGCTGCCAAATGGCAAATGCGAACATGCCACTAAAGCGTTTTACACATGACGCCTGCCATTGATAAAACGCTTTGATGATGACTTCGCTGTCGCTGGTCGAAAAGAACTCGTGTCCCAAAGACTCTAATTCTTCACGTAATTCACGGTAGTTATAAATACAGCCATTGAATACCAGAGTAAGGCCCAACTTTGGGTCATGCATCGGTTGATTGGCGTGTTGACTTAGGTCAATTACGCTGAGCCTTCGGTGACCTAAGCAAACCCGCTGGTTGCCCATAATGCCCTTCGCATCCGGCCCCCTTGGGGCGAGTGCTGTCAGCATATTTTCAACGTTTTGCAGATTCACCTCACACTGAAAGCGTACTTCCCCTGCGATTCCGCACATGGCGTCGAGCTCCTCTTAAATTAAATGTTTAGTTTCAATTAAGTGGTTTACTTCATGATTTTCGAACTTAAACACTCGAAATCTAGGAGCTTTCGATTTTTTTACAATGTAAATAAAAGATCACACCTTTACGCTTTTTTACACAAGTTAGCTTGGCGGGAATGCCGCTCTAGCACTTATGTTTAAAGGCACAGCGAGGAATGGTTAGTTTATAACCAGCTTATATATGTAAATAAATGAGGTATATGGCAGTGAATATTTGCATTTTATCCACCGATCAGGCTGTTGACGACCGCCGCTTATTGGATGCCGCGCGTCAACGCGGCCACTCCGCCAGCTTGTTAAATATGCGTGATATTAATCTGGCCTTGAGTACCCACCAGCCAACAATGTATGCCGGTGACGTCGATATTACCGAAGACTTCGATGTCGTCATTCCCCGTCTGAATGTGGGATGTTCTGACTATGGGATTAACGTGCTGCAACAATTTATTTGTAGCCAAACCTATGTCAGTGAAACCCCCGACTCGTTGCGCCTGGGCAGAGACAAATTAAAGTGTTTGCAATACCTCTTAGCCCAAGGCTTGCCCTTTCCCACCACCTGCATTGCGTTTCAACCGGAGGGCTTCAGCAGCTTGGCACAGCACACCGGATTTCCTGTCGTGGTTAAGTTAATTGATAGTACTGAAGGGGTCGGCGTATTCGTCGCACACACCGAAAAAGAGCTGGATAACCTCGCCCGCACCTTTGCTCGCTTCGGTGCCAGCTACGTGATTCAAAGCTTCATTCAAGAAGCATCGGGGGTTGATGTGCGTGCATTTGTCGTTGGCAATCAAGTCATCGCGGCCATGGAGCGCCATGCTACCGACGGTGATTTTCGCGCAAATGTCTCGCTGGGCGCAACCGCTAAGCCCTGCGAATTAACGGCGCAAGAAGAGCGCATTGTATTGGCTTCGACTCAGGCAATCGGCATTAACATCGCAGGGGTCGACCTGATACGCAGCCAGAACGGCCCTTTACTGCTTGAAATCAATGTATCACCCGACTTTACCGGCAAGCAAGGTATTGAACAGGTCACAGGGGTGGATATTGCCGGCGCAATCATCGATTTTACCGTGCAACAAACCCAGCCTTACTACGCCAATCACCGCTTGCTGCAATTGTGTTCTGACATCCAAAAGGAGTATTAATTATGTGCCGCTGGCTCGCTTATAGTGGAGACCCTATTTATCTGGATACTTTAATCACTCAACCCGACCATTCTTTGGTGCAGCAGAGCTTGAACAGCCGCCTTAACTTTAATCAGGCGGGTAAATTGCTATCCACCAACGGCGATGGGTTCGGGATTGGTTGGTATGATCAACGTGACGTGCCGGGGGTATTCAAAGACGACATCCCGGCGTGGCATGACAATAACTTAGCCAACCTATGTCATCATATTCGAGCGCATACCTTTATGGCGCATGTACGCGCCACCACGACTGGGGCAATTCAGCGTACCAACTGTCATCCGTTTAGCTATAAGAACTGGCTGTTTCAACATAATGGTCAAGTCAGCCATTTCCCGAAGATTCGCCGCGAACTGCAGTTTGCCATCGCACCTGAGCTGTTTCCGCATATTCACGGTAACACCGACAGCGAAACCTTCTTTTTGCTAGCGGTTACCTATGGGCTGATGGACAACCCCAAAACAGCGATTGAACGTATGATAGAGAAGGTACTGACAACCTTGACCCAATACGATAGCGATGGCGTACTCAATTTGTCATTGGCGATTTCAGACGGCACCCATTTGTATACCGTGCGCTTTTCACACAATGAAGCTCCTATGACGCAATTTTACTCAACCAATACGGCATGTCTGGAAGCCTTCGATAACGAGAGCCTGCCTGCGATTCCTAACGGATGTACCGTGGTAGTTTCAGAGCCACTAGACAACCGCGATAGCCATTGGCAAGCGATTGAAAACCATACATTTACTACCATCAAGCATAATCAAGTCACCACCCAGCCACTGTTTAGCTAACCCACTGAGCGTTGCACTTTATCGGTGCAACGCACCATTTTAGTCGCTCGTATTTTGCGCACCCTTCGACTGGCGACCAAAATAAATCATTAAAATCATATAGTTAATTATGGCACTCCATTTGCTGTGTGAATCTTGTTCACAACAACAAGGAGCACCCCATGATGCAACTCATTATTGCCATTATTAAGCCAGCGCGTTTGACCGATGTGCGCGATGCCCTGCACGAGGCCGGCTGCAATGGCTTAACCGTCACTGAAGTCAAAGGCTTCGGGCAGCAAAAAGGCCATCAAGAGCTTTACCGCGGCGCCAAAGTACAGGCTGAATTTTTGCCCAAATTACGCCTTGATATCGCGGTACCAAGCAACCAAACCCCAGCCATTGTCGAAGCCATTCGTGCCGCCGCAAGCACCGGCCAAACTGGTGATGGCAAAATTTTTGTGCTCGATCTTTCCCATGCGTTAAGAATTCGCACCGGCGAAACTGACGCTATTTAAAAAGGACTATAACAATGACAACCACCGAACTTGCGTTTAGCAACTTCGTCAGAAATATTGGACGTTGAACTTGCGGTACGAGAGGCTAAAGTTCTTACTTCGTCAGCGACTACGGCAAAGCCTCGCCCTTGGTCTCCTGCGCGCGCAGCTTCAATCGCCGCATTGAGTGCCAGTAAATTTGTTTGCTCAGCAATGCCGTGAATCACCGCCACGATTTCGTTAATACTTTTCGCTTGCTCCGTCAGGGAACGCGCAGCTGTCGCCGATGACTTAATTGTTTCAGCAATTCGTTGGGTGGTGCTAACCACCTTCGCAAGCTCAGCGCTACCCGAAGCAACCACGCCAGACGTGTCGCGTGATGCGCTTGCCGCCATTTGCGCCGATTCGCCTGCTCCGAAGCTTGCGCGAGCTGCTGTTGCAGAGCAACTGCCTGCTCCAACTGCTGTCGTAACGCATTAACTTCGGCTTGTTTCGTTTTGCTGAGGGTGAACATAGAGGCCCCTTAACCAGTCTATAATATTTGTTCGATGTCATTGAACATCAAACTTAACTTCATAGTACATTAGAGGATAGCTATATTGCTGTAATTTGCGACGAGATTAATACTCTTTAGTTAGTAAATTTACACTTAGCAATCATATACTTAATATTTACAACCTATTAACTACGCTAAATAAACTAAAATAATCGAGCCAATGACCATGATGACAACAAAAAAGCAACGGGGGTAATGTAATATCGCCTTTAATCGACTTTAAAGCGCCCTAATTGACGCTCTAAGCGCTCAGATTCCTTGCGCAATTGCACGCAGGCTTCTCGTGTTTGCTGTAAGTTTTCAATGCCACGCTGATTGGCTTGTTGGATGTCGGCGATATCCGCATCTAACGTCTGCATCACTGTAGTTTGCTGTTCGGTGGCCGTAGCCACAGACTGATTCACCTTGTCGATCTCATCAATGGCTTCATCCACCTCGGTCATGTGGGTGCCCGAGCGCTCTGCGCTGGTCATACATGCTTCACTCACACTTTGGCTTTGGGTAATGGTCTCAACAACCGTTTTGGTTCCGGCTTGCAGCTGCGAAATCATAGTTTCAATTTGCGCTGCTGATTCTTGCGTGCGCTGGGCTAAGCTGCGAACTTCATCAGCGACCACTGCAAACCCACGCCCTGCCTCACCAGCTCGTGCCGCTTCAATGGCGGCATTTAACGCCAGTAAGTTGGTCTGCTCCGAAACCCCTTTGATCACCGCTAGTATCTGACCTATATTTTGGGTGTTTTGATCAAGTTCGCTAATCGCTTCGCTGGATTGGGCCATGCGCTCATATAAGTCAGCGATAGCCTGGCGGTTTTCGTCCAGCGCTTGACGTCCAGCATGGGAAAATTCTGTGGCTGAACTTGCTTGCCCCGAAGCGCTCGCAGCGCTTTGCGCGATTTCGTTGGCACTGGCATTCAACTGATTCATAGCCGTCGCAACGCTATTCGTGCGCTCGCTTTGCTGGTCATACATGGACAAGGTTTGGTCGGTCACTTGCAGCATGTTACTGACATTGTCGTCGACCACCCGTGCTGCTTTGGCTACATCTCGCATCGCACGTTGAATCTTCTCAATGAACTTGTTTACATCGGCTGAGAGCTGGGCAAACTCATCATGACCGTGCAGAGGTAAACGCTGAGTTAAGTCACCTTCACCCGATGCTAAGTCACGAACAGCTGCGCTTAAGCGTCGCATAGGCGTTAACAGCACGCGTAGCAACCAAGTAAAGAGTGCGACCACCGCAGCAATACCCAGCACAGCATAGAGTAATGCCATCCATGCAAACTCGCTGACGCGTGCAAATGCTAACTGCTCATCAACGGCAATGGCTAAATACCACTCAACCCCGGCAATGCCCTGCACGGGAGCAAAGGCAACCAGGTAATCGTTGCCTTCAATCGAATAGGGTCGAAATTCGTTGTGCAGCGTAGTATCAACGCCTACATGTTCGGCCAATGGCGCTTCCACGTATTGACTATCAGGGTGGCTTAAAATGGTGCCTTCAGCATTGACTAAGAAGCCATAACCTAAGCCCATGACGTCGATACCACGAACCATGTTAGAAATCGTATCGAGCATAATATCGCCACCCACAATATGCACCAATTGCTGATTTGCATAGCTCGGTTGTACCGCCGAGATAGTCAACTCATTGGTGGTGGCATCAATGTAGGGTTCGGTAAAGGTGGCGCCACGTTGTTGTACCGCGAGCTTGTACCAAGGGCGCTCACGCGCGTCGTAGCCGGGCGGCAGTTGAATACTCGGGTCATCCAGTACAAACGTGCCGTCAGGCAACCCGACATAGACATTCTTAAAGTCGCCAGCAATTCTCGCCTGCACCAGATGAGCGGTGATGTCGTGCGCATCAACATCCAGCGCCCCATTGTCCGCCGGCAACACTTGAGCGGTGCCAGCAATAATAGCCATCTTTGCATTCAACCAAGCGGCAATATTGGCAGAAACGGAATCGACCACTGCACTGAGCTGACGATCCAGGTCGTCATGCACTTGAGCGCGCATTTGTAGAAAATTACTGAGTGAAAATGCCCCAAGCACTAACGCGGTCGACAATGAGGCGGCTAACATAACCTTGTGTGTAAACTTAAGTGACCCTAACATGCTGTGCTCTTATTATAATGTGTCGTCGTTGTACGCTAGCGCCTTGGCGTCAACGTGTTCCCCAATATGCACATTAACATTATCTAAACATCCAATAAAATGATATATCTGAACAATAATAACGAAATATCGAATGATATCTAACGAGTGTGCCGCCAGTTATGCTCCACAATGTACCCAATACAGCAACATCGAAGCCCACCTTAGAATACACCGCCGCAGAGCCCTATCAGCGTAAGCTAACCTTTGTGGCTTTAATGATCGCCACGCTTGGTTCGACGATTATTGGCGGCATTAACGTGTTTAACTTTCAGAAGTAGTTGATTGCACGACACAATATAGATATCAACTGACTGTTTTTGTATAGTACAGTAGTTATAAATCCTACAGCTCAAGCTGGACTAAAATTTTGTACTATAATCCAGCGCGGCCAGTTAGCTACCCGTTTTAGCATTCTACACCTAAAAACTGCAAAAAATGTCATAGACGGGTATGGAAAAGGGATAGTTGGTCAGACAAATACGACTGGTCATCCATGGGTTTATGTCAGTGACCTATCCTCCAATAAAACGATCCACAAGGACAATGAATTTGGACACAATAAATACCCTACGAGTATAGTAGCTTTTTTAAATAAGCTTTAATCCTAGCCCATTGTTCAATATTAATCATATAGCAGGCGTCGTCTTTTTGCTCCCCTTCCAAAACCATAACATTCTCTTTGATGGAGTGAAGAGGAATATCCAAGTGTTGCATAAGTGCACGTGATCGCCTATTGGTAGTGAAGGCTGCTGTTTTAATGGTAGTTAGTTTAAGGTTTTCATAAAAAAAATCAAAACATAGAAAAAAACACTCTATAACTGCTCTACTCCCCCAAAACTTGTGATGAACCATTATACCAAACTCACCTGTTTTAATTTTGAAATCTATCTCTTTAAACGTACATACCCCAATTACTTCTCGGTTGCTATTTTTACGAATGAGGAAGTCTATATTACACCCCTCTTTAGACGAATCAATTCTCTTCCTATATATATCTGAAAGCTTATCAATGCTGATTTGATAATAGTACCGCGCTTGCTCAGTTGTTTTTTCATCTCGATAAATTAAATGTATTAGAGGCATATCTTCTATTGCAACTGATTTGAGCTCTATAAATTTACCAGTAATTTTCTTATTTGAGAGATTCATCGGTTATTTCTCTTTAGGACCTGCGGACGTGTCGGCTTTTGCATTCTGAGGATGCGAATTTAGCACATGCAGGTTCAAATCCATACAAAAAATACTAAATTTAACTCTCGAACTTTAAAAAACCGTACTGCCCTCTCCGGCCGAAAATGGAACCACGACATTGATGTGACTTTCATTAAATTTATAGGCCCACATTATTAGAGCCACTTGTATACTAAATTGAACTATTTGATTTTAAAAAGATCACGAAAACTGTAATCATGACAGATTACTTAAGGCTCGGTGAGATTGACTGTTGTTATAGCCAACCCTCCAAGCTTTGTTTTTTAATTTAGCTAGGTTCGCGATTTGCAGACGCACATAAATCTCGTAAGCCCGGTCAATCTATTCTACACAAGAGTGTTGTGTCATGAATTATTTGTCAGATGAAAAAACGCCTCAATAGAGTTCAGGGAGTTGTAGTATGGTTATTCGATAGTGTAAGTGGCCCATTTATAGTAAGACTATTTCGTAGAGTATTTATGTCGCATTCCGGTGCTCTAACGGTATCGCATAATTGAGTAAGTCGTGCGGTTTTTCGTTATTATATGGCTCAACCCAATCTTCGGTTATTTGCTTCACTTCGTTTAGGTTGTTGAAGATGTAGTAATCGAGTATGTCATCACGATGAATTCGGTTAAATCATTCAATGTATGCGTTCTGCTATGGGCAGATAGGCTTGATGTAGCCAATCATAATGTCGTGTGATTTTGCCCAGTTTATAAACACTTCCGAGTTGAATTCACTGCTATTGTCAAACAATATTTTCTCAGGGTAACTGTGCCATTCATCAAGTTGGTCAAGATAACGTATACCGCGCGATGATGGCATGTTAGTCGCAATATCAATACCTAATACTTCGCGATTGTAGTCATCAATGACATTCAATGTGCGGAACCTGACTTTTTTATGCAGGTTGTCGCTCATACAGTCCATTGACTGGGATTTACCCCTTAGCAGCTAATGGCTCTGGATTGTGATTGGGCAATCGCTTTTTACCTTTGCGTCGCAAGTTTAGTTTTAGGTCGATATAAACGCGATAAACACGCTTATGATTCCAGCCCTGGCCTAGCTTTCGAAGGCGTTTGGAACACTTCGGAAACCGCCATCGATGATATCGTTCGTTTAAAGCATTCAAAGCACCTGTTACTGAAGGCTCAGTTCAGCATACACCTGCTTGGCCGGACGTTTTTCTTCCTCAAGCTCCTTAGTCTGCGCAAATCAGACGCTATCATACCGTCATATTTCTCACGCCGCTTGTAAAACGTTGAATTGCCAATGCCGTACTTACGGAAGATACCTTTAACCGACATCAGGGCTTCGGCTTTTTTCAAAATCGCCGCGGTCTGCGCACCCCCGTCACAGCAAGTATGGGCATTGCCCAGTGGCAAGCTGGTGACACGCCAACTGACTGGATAGCACGTGCAGATAGTGCATTATATCAAGCTAAGCACGCCGGGCGTAATCGGTGTGAAATATATACGGCCCCAACCTAAAATGCCCGGGCATACGACAGGTTAATAAAATCCATCCCTGGGTTAGTGCGCCCAAGCCCACCATTAGAATAATGCATGTAGCGCAATGCGATGCTATGACGCGGCGAAAAGCTCCAGTGAAGACCAATTCGATCTTCAAACTGAAAGTAGGTGCCAAGGTGTTTGCTGCCAATTTCGCGTTCATCCAGCATACTAGCGCCAATACCAAACTCGACGCTCAAGGTGCCTGCCCCAAGTTCGCGGATAGGCTTGCGTAACACAGGCGACAACGCGACCACATTGATTTTTCCGCTTGCAGTGTCTGACTGGTGCTGCTGCCACTGACTGATACTCACTTCAGGATACCAATACAGCCCCCACCATGGTAAAGGTTGAGCTTGCATGGGTTGCACCGCCACACGAACCCCATAGGTTGAATATTCGCCCTGTTGATATTCCACCGCTATCTGACTGGCATTGGCAGAACCTGACATAGCACCGAAAGACAACATGACAATTGATACTAAGAGACGCAACATACTTCATTCCTCCTGCCAATATTATAGTGCGGCATGGAGGGTTTAGGTGGGTGCTTAACGAAACTTAACGCTATTGGTTCAATCGAAAAATTCGTGCTTACTCGTGGCTTAAACTGTGCTTTATGTTAGCTGCTTGGCGATTTGTAATTGGTTACGCCCACTCTCTTTGGCCCGATATAGTGCATTGTCAGCGTCCACTAAAGCTTTGTCGTAATTGTACCCTTGGACTAATTCGGTCAGGCCAATACTCATGGTTACTTTCCAACCTTCGGGCAATTGTTTGAAACGAGTTGCAGCCATCGCATCGCGTAAACGCTCACACACAACCTTGGCCTCTTGCGGCGTTGCATTTGGGAACAACACAGCGAACTCTTCGCCGCCCCAGCGCGCAATAAAATCAACATTGCGTAGGTTGGTGGTTAATACTTCACCTACCTGCACCAACACGCTATCGCCGATGCTGTGAGTAAAGCTGTCATTGATAGCTTTGAAATGGTCAAGGTCGATGATCGCAATACATAAGGGCGTCATCTCGCGCTTTGCGCGCGCCACCTCTTGCTGCACACGCTGATCAAAGGCACGCCGATTAGCAAGCTTCGTTAGTGGGTCCTCATTCGCGAGCAACTCCAGGGCACGTGTTTTTTCAGCCACTAGACGCTTCAGTTCACGCTCTGTCTGCTCCAACTGGTAAGTACGCCAGTAAAAAACTGCATACACCAAACCGACCACTGCACTCACCACCAATACCCAGAACCAGAGGGTTTGCCACACCTGTGGCTGGCGTTGAAACTGCAAGTTAGCGGGCTCCGACCACACACCGCCGGGGTAGCGGCTGCGGACTAAAAATTCAAATTCACCTGGTGGCAAAGCGGTATATTGGGTCGATACTTGCTGATCCTGAGACACCCAATCGCTGTCAAACCCACGTAACTTCACCTGATACTGAATATGATCGGTCATGCGATAGCCAAGCCCAGCGAAATAGAACTCTAAACGCTGAGTATCAGCGGACAAGCTCGCCCCTGAGTGCAGTGGTTTTCCATCCGCTAACGCGCGCTCAATTACGCTGGTGGGAGGCACCACATCCGACTGACTAAATTCAAATCCATCGACTTTACTGACACCCAATGCGGTAGCAAACCACAAGCGTCCATAACTATCCCGTAGCGACGACGGCCCACCAGTATTAACTTGGCTACTTACCAAGCCCTCTGCCTCGCGAAAGTGAAAAGTCTGCACCTGCGATTGCACGCCCGCCAATAAGGCAGCCATCGAATCACCACCGACCACAGTGACCCCACGGTTACTCCCGAGCCACAGGTTGTTCTGCTCATCAAATAAAATATTGAAGTATTTATCGAACGGCAGCCCTTGCTCGCGCCCAATCCAATGCCAGCGCTGTTCATTCAAATCATACATCACTAAGCCACGGTCAGTTGCGAACCAAACTTGCTGCTCGTGCAAGGTAGCTGAAAACGCGTTGCGTGCTGGGGTAAATGCCGCAAGATCGATATGCTCAAACTGCCAGGCATCTGGCTCACCAACCATGTTTACTTGAGTGATTCCCATGGTAGAGGTAAAAAAGGCTTGGGTGTGATTGATTAGCACCACATCGGTGACAGTAGCCGGTAAACGACCTGCAGGATCATTGTATTCCTCCACCAGTTCAAAGCCATCAGGCGTGTCGTCAACCACCGCAAAGCCAGAAGGAATACCAAGAATTAATCGTTGCGGCGTCAATACATAGATGCCGCGCACTTCGTTGCGCGTCAATCCATGGTCGCGGTTTAGCTGGGCAACTACCTCACCGTCCACCACCTTGAATAAGCCTTTGTTATAACCACCCACATACATACCACCGTCTGCAGTCGCGGCAAAGGCTAGAATAGAAATAGGGCTAAAATCAGGGTCAGCCACAGCAGCCGTGAACACATTGTCTTGCTTGACACTTAAACCTTGGTTAGAGCCGACCCAAATACGCTGCTGGGTATCTTCCGCAATGGCACGCACGAAGTTGCCTTGCACCCCATGGGTCTCGGTATAAGAGGTAAACAAAGCGTCGCGTAACTGTACCAAGCCACTGTGGGTGGAGACCCACATGTTGTTTTCCCGGTCTTTGAATATCGACAATACTTGTGGGTTAGGCAGCCCTGAAGCAGTATCCATCCAGCTCAAGCCGCTTGCAGTAATGCGACCTAGACCACGCGTGAACGTACCGAACCAAATGCCACCGTATGGTCCTTCGGCAAGTGCCGTAATTGGGCCGTGTAGTCTGCTATTGGCGATGTCAGGCCAGGGCACGAACGGTTCGCCGGGATTGTTTTGAAAGTACAAGCCATTTTCACTACTCACTAGCATCATACCGTTGGAATGTAACAAGAAACCGCGAACTTGCTCATTCGGGAAGGAGGTATCGTGGATAAAGCTATCGCTTGCAGCGTCATAAAAGGCTAACCCGCCGGACGTTCCCACCCATAACCGCTCTGGCCGCTCACCTTGAGCGGGTGCCATATACAAACGATATACAAAGCCTTCGGGCAGGCCATCGTCTGTGGTGTAAACACGCGTCCGCTGTTGCCCTGTATAACGTGCTACACCGCCTGAGGACGCTGCAGCCCAAACATTGTTTTGATGATCACGTGCCAGTTGAAATACAAAGCCCGGCGCGATATCCATGCCTTGCCATTGATTGCCATCAAAGTGGGTCATGCCCCCACGTGGGCCGCTGAACCATACCGAGCGACTCGCGGGGTCGGCTACCACACCTAATACGCCAGACTCTGGCATCTGCAGGACGTTGAGGTCGTCGAATACGGTAAATTCACGGCCATTAAAGCGCACTGGCCCTTCCCATGTCGCCAGCCACAAATAACCGTCTCGGTCTTGGGCTATATTATTTACCGAGTTGTGTGGCAATCCGTCGCGAGTATCCCAACTACGCAGCGCATATTGGCTAAGTGGCTTGTCATGGTCGGTTAGCGGTAAAGGAGACGGGACAGACGTTGTGTCGCCTGCCTGTGACGGGGGCACCATTAGAAAAGCCGCAAGTGCGAACACGCAATGAAGCTGCAAGCACTTGGATGCGCTTAAGCGAGGGGTTGTTTTAAACACTGACGTCCAATCCATGGCAATCCACTATCTAGTGTTAATGGCTTGTAAACTGGCATACTATTCCTCTTTAGTGCCAACTTTGCAAGCCTTGATCACGCACTTACAATAGTACGCTAAGACGTGTGTAACAGCGCTGCCAAGCTTCCTGCGGCGACGCCCACCCATAACAGTGTAGCCAGAAAAATTGGTTTTAGCCCAGCTTGGCGAATTAAACTAACGCGCAGGCTTGCTCCAACGAAGAATAAGCTTGCTACCAGTAGTTGCCTCGCCGTACTGGTTAAGCTGTCGAATACAACCCCAGCTTGTGGCCACCAAGTCACCACGACATTGGCCACCACCATGGCGAGGACGAACCAAATAATGAAGCTTGGTACCTTACTCAAGGTTGCTCGCGCACTGGGTGCTTGCGTGTTAAATAGCCAGACACTCACCAACACCACGGGCACGATGAGTAAGGCACGCGCCAGCTTCAGCGTGGTGGCGGGGGCTACTGCATCAACATGATACGCTTGCGCAGCGCCCACAACTGATGACGTGTCATGAATGGCCAACGCGGCCCACACGCCGAAAAGCTCAGGCTCTAAATTGAGTAGTTGACCGACCCATGGAAACAGCAATAAAGCCAAGGCGTTTAAAATAAACACGCAACCCAACGCCACTGCAATTTGATCTGTACGTGCGCGAATCGCTGGCGCCACAGCCGCAATCGCACTTCCCCCACAAATGGCAGTGCCGCTCGCGATTAAAAAGCCAGTTTTACTATCAACCTTTAGCCAACGCGTGACCCACCAGGCCGCCAGCAGTGTCAGGATCACCAAACTCATCAGCGTCACTGCATATTCACGGCCTAACGCAGCGGCAGCGCTGAGTTGGATGCCAAAACCTAAACCCACCACCGCGACCGCCAATGTTTTCTTTGCCCAAGTTGCAACCGGTATCGACGCTGGCACCAGGTTGAATAGCGCTAACACTAACCCTGCGGCCAAGGCACCCGCGGCGTTGATCGGTGCGATAACGACGATTGCAAGAAGCAGAAAAAATAAAACCGGGTGACTTAGCAGAGTGCGCATAATAGGCTCGCGTTGATGATGAATGTAGCGGGTTGATTTTGTCGTTCAAATGTTTAACCCAGACGTGCCACGACATACTGAGCTAGGGTATACTGAAGCGCTCAGTTGACCACCTTCGAATGTTGCCCATGGTACCTCAAAACGTCAAAGCCTTAATGCAAAAAACGCTCAATGCCATGCGCTCCGACACCCAGTTTAGTAGCCGCAAAGGTCAAATGGTGATGTTTGCCGAAGTCGCGAAAACTATTTTCGGCGAGTATCAGCAGCCCGACCAGCCACATCGAGCTTTAGTGGTTGAAGGGCAGACCGGTGCGGGCAAAACCTTAGGCTACCTGTTGCCAGCGATTGCCAGCGCAATCAAGTTGAAGAAACATGTGGTGGTAGCGACCGCAAATGTGGCCTTGCAGCAACAAATTATACAGCATGATCTGCCTCGTTTACGTAAGGCAGGCCTGCATTTTGAGCAAGCGTTTGTGGCCGGGCGTGGCCGCTACCTTTGTCGGCGTGACGCAGAAGCCTTTGTCCACGACCAGGACAGTGCCGACTTATTGAGTGATGAACACACTCAACAACGCAGTCAACAAGCCCAGCAACGCGTCGCCCAGCTGATTCAGTTATTCGATGCCAACCAATGGAACGGGCTAAAGGACGACTTTCCAGGTAAAGCCAACTTAGACACTGGCTGGTGGCAACAAGTCAACGCCAATCGCGACACATGTTCGAAACAAAACTGCGCGTATTATCACGACTGTGCTTTTTTCCGCGCCCGCCAGGATGTTCGTGATGCGCAGGTGATAGTGACTAACCATGCGATGCTATATGCCGATATGCTGCAGGCGGAAGCCGATATGCGTTTGTTGCCACCCGCAGAACGCACGATTCTGGTGATTGACGAGGCACACCATGTGCGCGATACCTTTCGCAGTGCGCTCGCAGCGGCTCTGGATTTTGAACAACTTGCGCATATCGACCGCTACCATGGCCGCTATGTCAACCATCTACAAAGCTTGGTCAACGGCGCCGACCTGAATGTGGTGAATATTGACGAAGTCGCACAAACCTTGCGCAATGACTTCAAAGCCCTTGCCCAGCACGCATCGCTCATATCCGATCTCGCCCATGGCTACCTTGAGAGTGAACCCACGCAACGCATATTTCGCTTTGAACAAGGGCGCCTGCCAAGTGCCTTGCACATGCTCATCAGTGAGCACATGCTGCCCACTCTTGAAGCTATCGAACAGGCTATCGGGAAAGTGCTTGGCAAAGTCACTGAGGCTAAAACCAAGACCATTAGCGAGGACAGTCGCTTACAAAATTACTTCGGTGCTTTGCGTAACCTGCATGGCAGCCTCACTCAAGCGATTGAAGCCTGTGCCTTGCTACGTGCTGAAATAAACCCCAAGCAAGGCATTGCACGCTGGCTGGTGAAGCGCTCAGACCAACGTAGCGATATCAGCCTGAATGCCACCCCTATTCAGGTTGGTCGCCAGTTTGAACGTGAAATCATTACACCGACGTTCGCGACTATTCTTACGTCTGCGACCCTGCAAAGCCTTGGTAATTTCAAGCGCTTTAGTGAGCAACTATGCTTGTATCAAAAAGACGGTGTGCAGTTTCTTGTCGTTGCCTCGCCTTTTGACTATCAGCAAGCGGAAATTATTACGTTTAAGTCATTGCCCGAGCCTCAATTTAGTCAAGAGGCGAAACACACGCAGTCAATTTTGCGGCGCTTCGGGAAGGACCTTGATAGTCACCGCGGGGCGCTCATGCTATTTGCTTCGAGACGCCAGATGGAAGCTTTCTGTGCAGCCTTACCCGCGCCGCTCAAGGCGGATGCGTTGATTCAATACACCAGCACACGCGATAACCTAATCCGTACCCATAAGAAGCGCATTGATACCGGCCAACGCTCAATTCTGATTGGCTGCCAGAGCTTTTCAGAGGGTCTTGATTTACCCGGTGAGTACCTCACTTGGGTCGGTATCGCAAAGCTCCCATTCGCAGATGTCAATTGCCCGATTGCGGCCGCCGAAAGTGAGTTTGTTGCCGCCTTAGGTTTGCATCCATTTGCGTTGATTGCGTTACCCGACGCCAGCCGCCGACTGATTCAAAGTGTCGGGCGTTTAATGCGCAGTCAAAGCTGCCATGGACAGGTAGTCATTTATGATTCTCGCTTGCAAACCAAAGGGTACGGCAAGCAACTTCTGGACGCACTTCCGCCCATGCGACAGCGCACTGTGAGCTAAGTTAACCGACAGCAAAGTTAAAAACTCAGCGATTCCCTTGCTTAAATGCTAAAAAATTGTTTTATTTAGTCTTTGTCGCTTATGAAAGCAGAGACTATGTCCGCGAAACGCACCGCACTTAAACTTACCGCTGTGTATATTACCTTTGGACTGGCGTGGATATTACTGTCTGATCAAGCCTTATTGTTACTGCTTGATGACCCAGCTTGGCTTGCTCGGGCGCAGACCCTTAAAGGGTGGGCTTTCGTTTTATTGACCGGTATTCTGTTCGGATTAATGGCTTACTTGAGCTTGATACGCCAACAACGTCTACACGAGTACGACACTTTAACTGGATTACTCAGCCAATATAAATTTCGCGAAGTCGCCGAGCAGCATTTGCTGGCTGCACGCCAATTCCAAGAACAGTGTGCCCTCGCGATTATCAATATCGATGGCTTTCGCCAAATTAACGGGCAATTAGGCCAGCGCCAAGCGGATGAGCTACTGCAAGCGTTAGCTGAGCGCTTGCGCTTCGAACTGCCAAGCCAAGCCAGTATCGGTCGGATCGCTGCGGATGAATTTTGCGTGGCGTTGCGCGCGGTTGACGCATTGACACAGCTGGCGCAGACTATCGAGCGTGTGCAGGTGCGTGTACAACATGCTGTGGATGCTGTCAGCCGTAATCCACACCATGATGTTATTTTAACCTGTAGCGCAGGCCTGGCTAGCTTTCCGCAAGACGCTGAACACAGTAAAGGGCTGTTCAGCGCGGCGAACTTAGCGCTCGCGGAGGCCAAAGAGTTTGGCCGTGGTGGGCTTTCCACGTATCACTCGGAATACGGTGAGCAGGTCCGCCAGCGCACGCAGCTCGCACGTGATCTTGACCTCGCGCTAAGCGCTGCGAACCAACCTGCAAGTACGCCCGGTTTATATTTGGTGTACCAACCACAATATTCTATAAACTCATCTGGCACGCCCAAGTTGATTGGGGTTGAAGCCTTACTGCGCTGGTCGCACCCCGAACATGGCCTGGTGTCGCCCGCGCTCTTTATTGACATCGCAGAGCAGCAAGGCCTTATACATCGCTTAACTGATTTTGTGTGCGCGCGAGCGGTAGCGGATCTCGAACAATATCAATGCTTTGATAAAATTGACTACGTGTCAATTAACGTGTCAGCCCTTGATATTAACAGTGCGCAAGCTGAGCTGGACTTCGCCCGCCGCTTTGAAGCGGATGAGCGTGCTCACGCCTGGTTGCGCGCTGGTAAAATCCAATTAGAGATCACCGAGACCGCGCTTATGCATAGCACGCGTCCGCAAGCCCTGCTACAACGCTTACGCCAACGTGGTTTGCGCTTGTCCATCGATGACTTTGGTACCGGCTATTCGTCACTCAGCGTGATTAGTCGCTTGCCCATTGATGAACTTAAAATCGACCAAAGCTTTATTCATAGCCTTAACGAAGGTAGCAGCGAAGCACTGATTGTGCGCGCCATTATTGCGATGGCGCATTCATTGAAGCTGACCGTGGTAGCAGAGGGCGTTGAAACCGCAGAACAACTCACTATCTTGCGTGAATTGGCATGTGACACAGTACAAGGGTATTATTTAGCGAAACCCGTTACGCCCGATAAGCTCGAGGAGTTGTATGCCCCAAGATACTCAAGCCCTTAACCAAGCACGTAATTTATTTGGCGATCAACAAGAGCTGTGGTTGTTCGGTTACGGCTCGCTGATTTTTAAGGTCGACTTTCCCTATATTGAGCGCCGCCCAGCCACTATCTATAACTGGACTCGAAAATTCTGGCAAGGCTCCCATGATCATCGTGGCACGCCGCAATCGCCTGGACGTGTCGCAACGCTGGTTGAACAGCCTGGTGCTGTATGCTTGGGCATGGCTTATCGGGTGACCCCAGCGGTATTCGACCATCTAGATCACCGTGAGAAAAATGGTTATTTGCGTTTTACCACCGAGCTTCATTTCAGTGCGGACCCAACAACTGATACCGTGAAATCGGGCGCTCCGGTGCAAGGCTTAGTTTATATTGCAAGTGCGGATAACGCCGCGTTCTTAGGCCCAACCAGCGAACTGGAGATCGCTCGCCATGTTGCGGCGAGTGAAGGTCCCAGCGGTCCAAACGACGAGTACGTGCTGCATTTAGCCGATGCGTTGCGTGAGCTCGGCGCAGACGACCCTCACGTATACGCTATTGCCGACTATTTACGAAACGACTTTAGCTAATCACCACGCAGTTACGGCCTGCTTTCTTGGCTTTGTACAGTAAGGTGTCTGCACGTTTTATCATGGCTTGCTCAGACTCTTTCGGCTGGCGTAGCGCACACCCCATACTGACGGTCACACGCACCGATTTAGTCGCAGGCTTGCCGCGCTGAGCGCGCCCTTGCTTATGGCTTTTTGGTCGTTGTTTTGCCCGCACCCGCAGCGGATAATTGGCTATCTGGGTACGCACCGCTTCAAGATCTTGCTCTATTCTATCGCTGTCTTGATGGTTAAATAACAAGGTAAATTCTTCCCCACCATAGCGGTAGCACTTGAATCCCCGCCCCTTTTTCAGTTGGCTACCGATCAGCTTTAACACCTGATCGCCCACATCGTGACCGTAGGTATCATTAAACTTTTTAAAATGGTCGACATCGAGCATAGTCACCGCGCTGCGACGGCCAAGTTTGCGCATGTCCGAATACAACGCTCGGCGGCCTGGAATTTGTGTCAGTTCGTCGATATAAGCCAAATTCAGCATCTGCACAGCGAGGCCGAAAACCACTAACAATAGCACCGCAACCAGCGCTAAACGCAAACTAAATGGGTACTGTAACGCAAGCACTAAGCCGACTAGCTGAATGCCAATAAACAGCTCCGCCCATTGACGCGGTTGGCTGAGCACCTTGATACGTCGGATGGTCCAAGTCAGCAACACCGCCAATGCCAAGCTAAGTGCTAACCATCCACTGCCTATGGTGTCAATAACCGGGGTGGTTTGCAGCCCATCCACGACATTTTGGGGGATAAAATCGAGCTGCGCATTGAGCAGTAGCCAAGGCCAAGTGATTAATACCGCTAACCAAATAATGCCCGCAGGCGTCCATAACGAGGGGCGTACGCGGCTACTGAGCAGCCAGCCGCATAACGCCACTAACCAGGGCAATACGTGTTGCAGCAACCACCCTGATTGCGCGCTTAATGGTGCCGCCAGCGCGCTTTCAAGCGCGAACCATAAGCCACTACTTAAGCCTAGCCAATACCACCAGCTCCATTGCCGCATAAGTCCTGCTAATGTAGCAACTACAGCAATGAGGACATATAAGACGGTAGCTTGAGTTAACCAGCCGACATGCGCATGCAGTAATTGCGCGAAAGGTGTAGCAAATAAGTGAGCTAACCAGACTATTAATGGAAGGGCAATTAAGAACGGCAAACGGCACCTGCGGATTTGTTTTTTGCGGTGCCCATATACTACTTAAGGTCGCAGATAAAACAAAGCCCACAATGCTGTGGGCTTTGTTTTGCGTTGAAAACGAGTTCCGAGTGCGGTTACACCCTTGGGCCACGTCCTCGAACTGCGTTTGCGATTAAAGAAATAACTAGCAGCACGATAAAAATAAAGAAAATAACCTGTGCAATACCTGCTGCCGCACCAGCAATACCACCAAATCCCATAATACCGGCGATAATTGCCACGATAAAAAATATTAATGCCCAACCTAACATAGGAAATCTCCGTATTAATGTAAGTAGTTCGCCAATTAAATGTAGCAGCTACCTTTCAAAGCGCACGGCTGCTACACTGATTTAACTGATATTTTCCGTTTTGAAATGTCGCCAAGCCTTACCCCGCTTGGTATCAAAAGGAGTGTAAAGATGCTATCAAGGTTATTTAGTCAGGGCGTTTGGATCGCCCTATGGGTCCCTGCGCTACTCCTCAGCGCGTTTGCTGCGAATGCCGAAGATGAGGTTCCAGCGACATTAGAGGAAGTCGCCTATGTGCAAAAGGCAACCTCGCAACACTATAGTGCGGGACAGCCAACAGCAGAGCAGTACGCTGAGTTTGCCAGCCATGGCGTTCGACATGTCGTTGATTTACGTCCGCCACAGGAAGCAGCACGCGCGGGCTTGAATAATGCAGCAGACGTGTCGGCTGCAGGCATGGCGTATTATCACATTCCTATTGCTGGGGGTGAGGATTTAACCCGCGAACATGTGGCGGCTTTAGACACCATATTGCAACGTATCGGCGATGACCCAGCGCTATTGCATTGTGCCAGTGGCAATCGCGTCGGCGCTATGTTGGCACTGCACGCAGCTTGGTATCAAGGTCAGGACGTAGACGCGGCCTTGGAGATTGGCCGTGCCTACGGCCTAACCAGTTTAGAGCCGTTTGTGACCGAAGCTATAAAAAACGCTGACGAGTAATCGCTACACCTGTGGCGTCGGGGCGTGACTACTGGTATCTGGCATCAGTCGCGCCACTTCGTCTTCTACGGCATGGCGTAAGTTGCGCCGCAGACCTAACATAAACACCACTTCAGCGACCACAAACAGCGGGCCGATGACCAATCCCATTAAGTCGTCAACGAATGCGGGTTTACGCCCTTCAAAATAATGGCCGACAAATTGCCATACCCAGCCGACTACGAACAGCCCAAGGCTCCAGCTTAACCACAACGCCGTGGGTGCCGACGCAATACCAGCGGTCGCCCAGATGCCCAGCAGTAATAATACCGTCATCAACACGCCGAAGGCGGCATCTAAGCGCCAGTAATAAACCCCAGCGGCCACCACTACAACGAGTGCCAAAGTAATGTCTATACCCGCGACGGTGGCAAAATGAGCGCGCGCAAGTAAGGCAATAATACCCAACACGATGAGCGGGATACCGACTAAGTGGGTCGCAATGTTGCGCTTATCGCGGTGATAACACGCGTATTGAGCGAGCTGTTGAGTAATCGTTTTCATATCATGGCTCCAATAGGTCAATTAGCAGCATACGCGCGCATATTAGCTAAGGCAATATTCGATAGCGCCCATAACCGCGTTCGTCGCGCCCGATATACTCGATGTCACGCTGCTGTCTAGCCTCCTGCTGAGCACTGGACGAGGCACCGCTATGAATATATACCTGAGCGCCGCGTGGCAACACCAAATACCAGTTTTCAATCACTTCTGGGCGGTATCCGTTGGGGTACTGCTGGCCCAATTGAGTGACATAATCAAGTAACACGTCACGCACTTCGTGGGGTCCTTCGTAGACCGTGGTCGAGCCGTCTAAGTGGGGAAAGTTTCCGCCGCCACCCGCGCGATAATTATTGGTTACCACCAAAAACTCATCGTCCGCTCTGATCAGCTCGCCTTGATACCGTAAATTGTATACCCGATGGTTACGCCGATTCACCAGTTCGCCCTGACTATCAAAGCGTGCCGGGTAGTGCGGTTGCAGCTCATAGGTAATGCCTGCGAGTACGTCAAAATTAAAGCTCGCTACCTCGCCGCTTAGCAGTGGTTCGGGCGATGTGGCCTGCATTTGGATTTGGTTATATATGCGAGCGCTCATTTCCAGCCAATCACGTAACTGAATACCGGTCACCTTCACTATCTGAATGGTATTGGGAAACACATACATGTCTTTAACGTTGGCTAAGGTAATTTCTCCTGCCTCAATGCTGGTGTAATGCTCTGGCCCTTGGCCACCATTTCTAAATGGTGCTGCGGCACTTAAGATTGGCAGGTCAGGCGGCAACATACCCAAGCGTTGCAAGGCTTTGCCATGCTCGAGCTGAGCTTGGTTGACGAGTTGTACCGTGAGCTCAGGACCCACTTGAGCGAAGTAATTACGCAGCGGGCGTTGCATGTTCAAGAGCGGAGTTTGCAGCCACTCCAAAGTACTCGCATGGGCCTCTGCGACCACTTCTTTCACCGTGGCATCGCGCTCGCCACTCAGAGCTTTGACGGTGACTTGGCTATCCACCACTTGCCAGCCTCGACCCTGTGGTTCGAGGTACAAGTCGATCACGCCTAAGTGGTTACCCCAGTAACCCGGTTGCACAGCAGGCACACCGTGGATATATCCGCCTTGGTTATCAACCCCCGGCAAATCGTCGTAGCGCGCGTCACCGGGGAAAATGTTATGCTGGTGACCAAATAAAATCGCGTCGATACCATCGACTTGCGCTAGCTGTAACGTTGCTTGTTCAGCAAACTGCGGATAATCGTCAAATAACTGCAACCCTGCATGAGGCACGGCGACAATAATGTCAGCACCGGCTTGCTGCATTTGTGGGATAAAATGCCGCGCGGCATCGACCATGTCATATACTGCGACTTGGTCACGCAAGTGACGTGCGTTCCAATTCATAATTTGCGGTGGCAAAAAGCCAATCACCCCAATATTGACGGTATGTTCACGCCCTTGACTGTCAGTCAATTGACGACGCTTTATTACATAGGGTTGTGCAAGTGGCCGCCGTTCACTTATTGCAGGGCCTTGGCCTAAACGCTGGCGACCAGCATGTTCCGGAGTATCGGCGTAAAATACATTAGCGCTGATAACATCAAACTCAGCACCCGCCATTGTGGCGTTGAGAAAATCTAAGCCAAAATCGAATTCATGATTGCCTAAATTCGCCACATCGTATTGCAACTGATTCAACGTTGCGATCACCGGATGCACCTGCTGTGCTAAGTAGTCGCTGGGCTGCGCAGCAACCCAGTCGCCCAATGCAGCCCCCTGAATAAGGTCACCATTATCAATTAACAAATTGTTTGGGCTCTCAGCACGCGCATGCGCAATTAGCGCCGCGGTATGTTCGAGGCCGAAGCTGCTATCACCTTGCTGGGTGAAGTAGTCATAGCCCAACATATGTGCATGTAAATCAGTGGTTTCTATCAAGCGTAATTGGATGCGCGTGTCTGCAGGCACCGCCGCAGGTGACGGCTGCGAAGACGGTGCGCAAGCGACTAACCAGGAGGCACAAGCAGCTGCCAACAAAGTTTTAGGAACGTCGACACGCAGCTTACTTGCAAGTAGAGCTTGATGAGAATTGCGATGTGTTTGCATAAAGTTTGACCGCCTTGCTAAAAACGCAGTTCCTGAAGATAAAAGACGCAAAGCTAAAAGCTTTCAATCCTGGTTCATTATATAAGTTAAATATGACGCATATACCATTGCGCATGACACCGTTAGCATGCTTAACTTCTTTACCTAAACATGTCGCCATTTCGGCTAGCTACGGCGCGCAAAAATATGTCTGAAGCCCACAAAACACGTTTCGTCGAGAAAGCGCTACTGGTGCATCCAGAAGGTCAGTACCCGCTATTGCAAAGCATTCATAGCTTCGGTTTAACCCATGACATTCAGCTCATTGACGTCACTGAAGATGAGTTTTTAAGTCAACCAGGTTACTACATGGACCAAGCTGAGCATGTCGTCGCTTTGGTCACCGACCAAAGCGTACGCGATTATATTGAGCTGGCAAAAACGCTTAATTTTTCCCTTGGTTTCGTGCCGCTGCATAAAGGCTTAATGCTGACGCAATGGTTTAAGCTTCCAACCAAGACCGACGCTGCCATACGTTTGGCGTTAGAAAATGACCCCGAAGCATTGGATATCTTACGCTGTAATGAGGAAATAGTGCTTGGCACTGTCAGCGTTGGTCAAACCCCGTTTCTAAAGCAGCAAAATAGCGCTTATTTACAGCGTAACCAGTCTAGCTGGCGTTTTCTACTCTACTGGCTGGCGTTGTTTTGGTCTAGCGTACTTACACTTTTTAGTATTCGCGTGATGCCCGTGACGTTATCCACGGCTCGCAAACAAGGTATTCGCACGGCGATAACCGGCTTGGTTGCGTTTGAAAATGACCTCCAAGGTGGCGCAGCACGTCTGCTGGACACGAGTCTATCAGCACAAGACGCGCGCTTTTCTGCCATTGTTATTGCACCGAAATCTATTGTGCAGTACATCGCTTTCTTACTCGCCACCTTAGGTCGCCGCCGCAGATCTCTGCAGCGTCTACCACAAGCAGTCAGCTATATAAAAGCGGACCGTTTGCTGATTGAAAGTGCACAACCGATTAAGTTTTATCTGGATGGAAAGCCACGTAAAGCCGACAAGATCTGTCTGGACATGTACCCTCGCGCAGTTCGGGTCAATTTAAGTGATGCCTACCACGCCATGCATCAGGCCTCGAACGACAATAAAGATACGATGCGGATTGAGAACCTGCCGCAAAATGAAGCTCGGGTAGCCAATATTGCGCGCCGCTTACCGTTTTTTACCCATGCGCTGGAAGAAGATTTCAAAGAAGCCTTTGTACAGCTGCGTGACAACGCCACCACCAGCCCCGATTACATCGCCTTGATGATGCTAAGTACCATGGTGGCTGCTTTAGGTCTGTTTGTGAACAGCGCTGCGGTGATTATTGGCGCGATGATCTTAGCGCCGCTGATGGCTCCTTTGGTGTCTGCTGCGATGGGGCTGTTGCGCGGCGAGCGCCAACTTCTGCTGCAATCCTTGCGCACTATCGGTGTTGGTATTGGTCTATCGCTTACCACAGCCGCGGTGATTGCGCGTATCTTCCCGATTGAAAATATCACCCCCGAAATTAGTGGCCGCCTGCAACCCGCGATACTCGACCTCGGCATCGCGATTGCGTGTGGTGTCGCAGGTGCGTACGCCTACGCGCGCTCATCAGTGATGCGCAGCTTGCCCGGTGTCGCCATTGCGGTCGCGTTAGTGCCGCCACTTTGCGTGGTCGGTATTGGTATTGGCTGGTGGCGTTTGGATATGGTGATGGGCGCTGGTCTATTATTCGTCACCAACTTAATTGGCGTCATCGGCGCAGCAGTGGTGACCTTTATGGTGCTTGGTTACGCGCCAGTACAGCGCGCTAAGCGCGGCCTTCTGGTCACTGCGTTATCCATGGTCGTAATCGCGATTCCACTATCGGTTTCGTTCTTTGGCATGTATCAACACTGGCAAATTGAACGTGACGTTGCCCAACGTGAATTCGAGGTGTTGCAGCAGCGTGTGCAGTTAGTCAATGTGCAGGTGAGCGTGAGTAAGGACTTGATTCATATTCGCGCCGAAAGCCTCGGCCGCGAACCGTTGAGCCTAGAGCAAGGCGAAGCACTCAAAGCCGAGTTAGAAAGCCAATGGCAACGCAGCGTCACCCTTGAACTTGGCCATCGCTTAAAGATTTAGCCGCGGCCACTAGCAAACGGGGTGCTTAATAGCACCCCAACACTTTCACCCGCGCAATTTGACTGACGCCTTTTAATGCCCCTTGCATGGCAATGTTTTCTACTTCTACTGCAACATCAATAAAAAAGTGATAACGACCAAACCCTTGCCCGGTTGGGCGCGACACAATTGAAGTCAAGTTAAGTCGACGTGTGGAAAAGCAGTGCAGCACCTTCTCCAGTAAACCAGGGCGGTCATCGTCATTGATCACCATAATGGATGTCTTATTACCGACCGCATCCCTTGGTGTTGGCCCTGCCTTAAGCACCACAAAGCGCGTCTGATTATGACTGTAATCCTGTACGTCGGTGCGCAAGCAGTGCATGGATGCGGGTAATTGCTGGTCCAAATGGCTAGGTATAATCGCGCCAGCCCCCTGCCCGTACTCTGTTGCTAACGCTAAAGATTCGGTGTTGCTCTGCGTTGGCACAATCTCAATGTCACCTAAACTGTCAATGTAATCGCGGCACTGGCCACGGGCGACGAATTGCACGTATAAACGCTCTATGTTGTCGCCGTGCGCACACACACTAAAGGCGATGGGAAGACTCATTTCTTGTGCAATATGTACGTCCGCAGTGACTAAGTAATCAAGTACCACCGGTACAAACCCTTCAGAGACGTTTTCTATCGGCACTACCGCGACATCCGCTTGTGCTGGCAGTGCCAGCAAACAACGTTGTAAGTGGCTGTGCAATTGCAGTTGATGGCCTTGTGCAGGCGCGAATAAACCCAGCGCAGCCTGCTCGCTAAAAGTACCGGACGGTCCAAGGGTTGCTACTTGCACGACTTACCTCAAATCAAAAACTTCGATAGTATGTGGGTTCCATACTATATTCAATATCCGCCGTGCTGGGCGAAAACATTTGTGCAGCCAAGCTTTACAAGGACAACCCATGCGTTTTTACTTTATTCCATTGGTCACCGCTTGCCTTTTATACCCGACTATACCGACTCAAGCTCACGCACAAGCTGATACGTCTGCATCCGCTCAACGCAGTGCCGGCACTGAACTACTCAATCCTGGCTCGCGTAGCCCCCTCAGCGATTTTATCGAAAGTGGCCGTGAACAATGGCAGATTCCCGGTATGGCTGTCGGTATTGTCTATCAAGACCAGCTTATTTTTGCGCAAGGCTTTGGCGCATTAGGCCTTGAGCAAAGCGACCCCATTGATGCAGACACACTGTTTGGCGTGGCATCGACCACCAAGGCGATGACCGCAGCCGCCATCGGAATGCTAGTGGATGACGGCAAGTTGGACTGGGATGATCGGGTGATTGACCACTTGCCCTATTTTCAACTCAGCGACCCTTGGGTGACGCAACATGTCACCATCCGCGACCTGCTAAGTCATCAAGTGGGGGTTGGGCGCATGACCGGCAACCAGATTCGCTATATGCCCACCGCGAGCCGCGAACACGTGATAAAACAGATGCGCCACCATACTTTCGAAGCACCATTTCGCTCGCGTTATGTGTACAGCAATGTGATGTACTCAGTGGCGGGTGAGGTTGTAGCGGCAGTCAGTGGCCAGTCTTGGGACGACTTTATGGCGGAGCGCTTATTCGCACCTTTAAATATGACCCGCTCGAATACCTCAATCACTCAATTTGACCCGAATGATCGCAATATTGCCCACCCGCACCAATATATTGAAGGCGAGATTGTGCCAATTGCACGGCGCAACTTTGACAACGTTGGCCCTTCGGCGTCAGTGAATACCAGTATTCACGATATGGCGCAATGGATGCGCTTGCAACTTGGCGACGCCGGCGTGTATCAAGGCCAGCGCTTATTAAGCGACGCAGTAATGCGCGAGATGCATCAAGCACAAGTCAGTTTACCGCGTAGTGGTAAAACCGAACCTTTGCGTGGCTACGGTTTGGGCTGGACCTTAGACACCTATCGCGGCTACGCGGTGTCTTCTCATGGCGGTGCGACCGATGGCTTCAATACCTCACTCACGCTAGTGCCAAAACTAGACCTCGGTATAGTAGTGATCACCAATACCTTTGACGGCTATCGGCCTGCGGTGGTGAATGAAATCATTGATCGTATGGCGGGCTTACCAGAGTACGATTGGAAGAATCATTATTATGACGACTTCCAGGCACGTTTTCAGCAAACCATGCAAGAACGCGAAGCTATCATTGCAGCGCGCCAAGCAAACACACAGCCTAGCTTAAACCATACTCAAATGGTCGGGCGTTACCAAGACCCACTATACGGCGAGATTGAAGTATTCGAGAACGCCGACGGCGGCCTGTCGTTGCACCTGTGGGACGATGGTGAAAGCTTGTTAGACCTTGAGCATTGGCACCATGACACCTGGCTGGCGAGTTACCACAACCGCGCGCAACGTGAAAAGTTTGTTTACTTCACCCGCGACAGCCAAGGCAACGTTGAAGCATTGAATGTACGCTTTACATTACGCCCGGTGATGACTCAGGTTGGTTTATTTCCCAGCAACTATTTCCGTGACGTTAGCTTTACACCTGTGCCGGAATAAGCTGAATTTAAGCTGATTGCTTTTTCACCGCCTGCGCGCAATACTGAGCTTGACCTGCAACACAATACTAACAAACAGGAACTCAAATATGCGTGCCACATCAAAGGCTTGGCGCCTTAGCCTCGTGGCTGGCGCCTGCGTTCTCGCACTCTCTGCGTGTAACTCAGATTCAGACCCAGTCAACCCTCAACCTGTCAATCCACCAGCCCCACCAACGGGCGGTGGTCAGCCACAATTACCCACACCTGTGAGTGTCACAGCGTTCAGCGAAGGTGAAGTCAGCGCCGATATTCGCTGGGCTGAATATGGTGTGCCGTATATTACGTCCGATAGCTTGCAAGGTATCGCCTTCGGTTCCGGCTATGCATTTGCACGCGATAATGCCTGTATCATTGCCGATCAAATTGTGCGCTTTAATGGCGAGCGCGCACGCTTCTTTGGCCCACATGTACAAGGCACCGACAACCTCAACTTAGTCAATGACTTTGCCTACAAAGCCTTGGACTTACGCGGTAATGTTGAAGCGGCTTTAGACACATTCAGCGACCAAACACGCGCCTTATTGCAAGGCTATGCTGCCGGCTACAACAAGTTTATTACTGAGCGTGCGGCAGATGTGCCGTTGCCTTGCCGTGGTCAACCATGGATGCGCGAAGTCACTGAAGTGGACTTGATGACCTACGCCCAGGGCGTCGCATTATTACCTGGCACCGCTAACCTGATTGAAGCCATGTTCGCGGCGGTACCACCGGGTGAGAGTTTCGCCCCAGAGATGGTCAGTACCGAGCTACCTTTAGAATACGATTACAGTTTTGATGGCACACGCATTGCGAACATGTCAATGCCTGACACCAACCCGACTGAAATGGGCTCGAATGGTTGGGGCTTAGGTGCCGATTTCACTGGCTCCAGCGGTATGCTACTGGCTAACCCGCACTTCCCACATTCCGGTAATCAACGCTTCTGGCAGTCTGGTATTGAGATCCCCGGCGAGCTTAAAGTGGTCGGTGGCTCATTGTCCGGCTTCCCTGGCTTGATCAATATCGGCTTCAATGAAAACGTCGCGTGGACTCACACCTTTTCAACCGCGCAGCGCTTTGTGGTATACCAGCTAGAACTTGATCCGGCCGATGACCGCGGGTTGAGCTACCTGGTCGATGGCGAATCACAGGAAATGGAAAGCCGCCGTGTCGAAGTGGAAGTGAATGTTGGTGGTGGCAACACAGTGACATTTGCACGTGACTTCTATTTCAGTTCATTTGGACCAATGATTTCGATCCCAGGCAATTTTGAGTGGGGCCAAAACTTCCAAGGCCAAACCTCAGCCTTTGCTATTTTCGATGCCAACTACCCGAACTTTGACGTGGTTGATCATTGGTTAGCGTTGAATACCGCACGTGATATTGACGATGTTGAGGCCTCGTTCTACCGCCATACTGGTTTGATTTTCAATAACATTATGGCAACGGATCGAGATGGCGACGTGTTCTTTACTGACGGTTCCAGCGTACCAGACTTGAGCCCTGCAACCTTAAACCGTTTAGTTGACGACCCAGTGTTACTGGCAACGCGTTTACAGGCACCATTCTTCCTGGTGCCCGGTAATAGCGCTGAATTCCGTGCCCGCGGTACGGTGCCATTTGAGCGCGCACCACAGTTACGTGGTACTGACTCGGTTCAAAACTCAAACGATAGTTACTGGCTGACTAACGCAAACTCGCCAATTACTGGTGACTTCTTGTTATATGGTCGGGTTAATAATCAGCAAACCTTGCGTTCACGGATGGGACAAGTCAAGTTAGCCGAACTGCGTGAAGCGGGTAGCTTAGATTTAAGCATGCTGGAGAATGCGCTGATTAGTAACCGTGCATTCTTAGGTGAGGCCGTAGTTGAAGACTTAGTCGAGTTTTGTACTGAGCGCGGCACCACACCAGTGACAACCACTAACGGTGATGTGGATATCAGCGCGGGTTGTAACGCATTGGCACAGTGGAACGGCATCATGAATACCGATAGTGTCGGTGCATTGGTACTGCGCGAGTTTGCCCAGCGCTTTGCGACCAACCCTCAGTGGCAGGTCGCATTTAACCCAGCGGATCCAATTAACACGCCGAATACTTTGGCCCGAACCAACACTACGTTAGTACATTTAGCCAACGCCATTCGCACGATTGAACAAGCGGGTTTAGCCGTCGATGCGCCATTCGGTGAAGTGCAGTTCGTAGAGCGCTCATTACCAAACGGTCAGGCGTCAGGCACTAAACTACCTTGGGGTGGCGCGAACAACATTGAAGGTGGCTTTAACGTGTTTGCACGTCAAGGCGCGCAAGACGGCACCTTGCTACCACGCCATTTGTATCCAACGATCAGTGGCTCGCAGTTAAGCGCTGAGGGCGAGGGGTATCACATTACCTCAGGTTCAAGCTGGATGTTTGTGATGCAATTCACTGAGCAAGGGCCTGAAGCACGTGGTTTGCTGACGTACTCACAGTCAAGCGATGTAGAGTCGCCACACTTCCTCGACCAAACCTTGTTCTACTCAGCCGAACCTCGCTTGCGCGATATTCCGTTTAGCAACGATGATATCGCCGACGCCACCATTGAAAGCTTGAGCATTACGATGGAAGTCGAGCAAGACTAGACCTTTAGTAAGTGTCGAAACAAAGCCCGGTCTTATACCTTAAGTACCGGGCTTATTTTTTTAAGGAGGTTATATGCGACTCAATTCGCTGATACAGCGTGATCAAAGCGTGTTGTGTGTGGTTGATGTGCAACAACGCTTGGCGCCAGCTATTGTCAATGTCGCTGCGCTGATTGAACGGCATCAATGGCTGCTGGCCATTGCCAACCAACTGCTTGTGCCGGTGGTATATACCGAGCAATATCCGCAAGGCCTTGGCCCCACGGTGAATGAGCTCAATGGGTTGCTGGCGAGCGCGCAAAAGCTGGAGAAAACTCACTTTAGTGCGTATGCTGAACAGCACGTGCGTGAATATTTTAGCCAAACTAAGCGCCAGCAAATTGTTCTTACTGGCACAGAAACCCATGTCTGCGTGCTGCAAACCGCCCTCGACATGCAGGCTCAAGGCTTTAAGGTTTTCGTTGTAGAAGACGCCGTTGGTAGTCGCCGCGAAAGCGATAAACGCTTAGCATTACAGCGTTTACGCGACAACGGCTGCCAAATCGTGAGTAGCGAGATGGTAGCTTTTGAATGGTTACACCGCAGTGCGACCGATGAATTTAAGCACATTAGCCGCAACTTTTTGCGCTAATCTAGATCAACTAGTAACCAGTATATTGTTTTAGTCAGCCGTTTTATTCAGCATTTAAGAGGTGTCCCATGCAACAAACATTTCCCATCGAATATGCCGTCATAGCCCTCGCCGTGGTGGCTATTTTGGCCCTTTCGGTGCGCTTAATTCCACACCGTCATGTCGCGTTGGTTGAACGCTTCGGTAAATACACCCGCACATTAGAACCGGGGCTAAATTTCTTAATTCCATTCGTTGAAAAGATTTCTCACAAACAATCGCTACGTGTGCAGCAATTAAATGTGTCGATTGAAACTAAAACCGCGGATAACGTATTCGTCATCGCGCGGGTTTCGGTGCAATACTTTGTTGAATCGGCAGAGGCCGCATACAACGCGTTTTACCAACTCGACGACCCTGAAGAGCAAATCACCTCATATGTCTTTGATGTGGTGCGGGCGCAAATTCCACGCCAGTCACTAGATAATGTGTTTGATAACAAAGACGAAATTTCCAATGTGGTGATGGAACAGCTACAAGAGGCTATGGAAGAGTTTGGTTTCCGTATTCGCAATACGCTAGTCACTGACATTGACCCGAATGAGGACGTCAAACGCTCAATGAACCGTATCAATGCGGCTGAGCGTGAGCGCCGCGCTGCAGAACATGAAGCCGAAGCTGAACGGATCAAAATCGTTAAGAAAGCGGAAGCCGATAAAGAGTCGAAAATTCTTGCCGGTCAGGGTGTCGCAGGTCAGCGTAAGGCCATCGCTGAAGGTTTACGTGAGTCAATTGATATGGTGGTGGACGAAAAGAACGGCATTGGCGCCGAGCATGTGGTCTACCTACTGACCTTCACCAACTACGTGGATGCGTTAGAGTCCATTGGCAAAGACGGCACTGTCATCATGGTGCCACAGCCAACCGGTCAACTAGACCAAATGGACGAAATTCGTAACGCCATTATCAGCGGTAGCGCAGTAAGTAACGCCGCGAAGAAAAAGCCGAAGCCGCCTGTGGTCGGTTAAGCGAATCGACGCGTGTAAAAAAACAAAACCGCCCAAGTGAATAACTTGGGCGGTTTTGTTTTAACTAACTATATCTTAATAGCTGATCAACTCAGCTTCACGCACAATTAACGGGTGTAATCGCCAAACGGTGATTCGAAACGCTCACCAGCTATGTATACCTGTTCGATACTACGCAAGTGTTGCATGCCCTGCATCGGGTCTTGCTCGAACACGACGAAGTCGGCCCAGTAACCACTTGCTAAGCGTCCCAATTCATCGCCAAGGCCCATACACTGCGCAGCGACCGAGGTTGCGCTTAGCAACACATCCAGTGCCGACATGCCCGCGTCTTCCATCATCTCCATTTCCATATGTTCAAAGTAGCCTTGAAAGCGTGCGGGTGGCCCACTGTCTGTCCCCATGGCGATCCCTACCCCCGCTTCATGCATGCGCACCATATTTTGCATTGCTAAGGGCAAGGCTTGCTCATAGTACTGTGCGTCCTGACCCTGATAGTTTTGCTGCATTTCAGGCTCAAGTAATTGCGCAATCATATCATCATCAACGGTTTGGCGGAAAAACGGGTCAGCAAAGAAATCAGGTTCTTGGGCATAAACAAAGGTCGAAACTTCACGGGTCAGCGTGGGGGTCATACACACCTGAGCCTGCAACATTAAATCTATCAGCTCGTCATCCACTTCGGCGTCACGCACACTGTGAGCCAGCAAATCGGTATTCGCGCGCATCAAACCCTTGGCATGCTCCAGCGTAACCATATGCGAAGCTAGCGGTAAATCATGCTCGTGGCTGCTTTCAATCACCTGACTATAAACAGGTTCAGACATCGCAGTTTGGCGCCCAAGTTGACTATCAACGCGAATTTTGACCCAGTCCGGGTTGGTAGCAGCGGCGCCAGCTACTGCGCTGACTGCGTCTTCCGGGCTGCTTGGGTCAAGGACATCGCCTGCAACCCATAAACGCGACATGCCTGGTGCACGCGGGTTCATTTCATCGCGCACCTGGAACGCTTGCTCAGGCTCATCACCAAGGCTAACCACCGAGGTGATGCCGTAATGTGCGTAGGTCGCCAACTGGTCACGCACCAGCTGCTGGCTGTATACCGCCTCACCGGTTTGAAGGCCATCTGCCATACCCACATGGCCATGGGCATTAATTAAGCCCGGTAACACATAGCGCTGACCTAAATCCGTAATATCTACACCGTCTTCAGGCAAGCTTTGAGCGTCGGTGGAAAACATGCTCATCACACGACCTTCACGCACCACAATGGCCGCATTTTCGATATAGCTGGCACTGACACCGTCCCATGCGTAGGCCACTGTGAATACTTGGCTGTCGGCCAGTAACTCACGTAATTCATCGGAATACGCACCCTCAATAGGCTCAGCCGCTGGAATCGAAGCGGTTTGTTCAGCTTGTCCGCAGCCAGCAAGCCCAATTGCGATACCGACACCTAATGCCACCAGTGATAATTGTTTCATTCTCGGGAATCTCCATACACTGCGCCTTCCATGCGCTTATCAGCAGCCCCTCGCCACCCATCATCAACGCGTTCAATGCCGTGAACGCCGCTCTCTAACGTAATTAAATCCACTTTGTGCCCTAAACGCAGCAAGCTCTCTACGCGCTCATCTAACACGGTGCCTGCTTCAAGCTCTAAGCGCTCACCACGATGCAACATATTCGGTAAATCAATCGCGCGCTGCAAACTTAAGCGCCAGTCAATCACACCTATCACCGTTTTTGCCACATAGCCGATAATACGACTACCACCGCGCGAGCCCAGCACATACGTCAGTTCACCGTCCGGTGAGAAAATCAACGTCGGTGCCATCGAGCTGCGCGGGCGCTTGCCCGGTTCTACCCGGTTAGGTGCAAGACGGTCAGACAGCTCTGAGTCAAAGTCGAAGTCCGTCAATTGATTATTCAGCATCAAACCACGTGCCATCATACGACTGCCAAATGGTGCTTCAATCGAGCCAGTTAACGCCACCGCGTTGCCTTGGTGGTCGACGACACTTAAATGCGAAGTGCCATATTCGTCATCTTCTTTGACTGCAGGGGCATGACGAATTTGCACCTCACCATCTGGGTCACCGGGGTTTGCTTTTCGCATCACGCGGTCGCGCGAAATCAAACCAGCTCGTTTCTGCAAGTAGTCGGGCGCAATCAATTTACTTTCATTGATATTGGTAAATGCAGGGTCACCCAAGTAGTACTGGCGGTCAGCAAAAGCGAGCCTGCTCGCCTCGGTGTATAAATGAATAAATGTCGGGCTGTCTGGTGACATACTGGCAATGTCGTAATGCGAAAGAATGCCAAGAATTTGCAGCAGTGCCACGCCTGCCGACGAGGGTGCTGACGCCGAACAAACCGTCCAGCCTCGGTAGTCACCACACAGAGGGTCGCGCATAACCGCCTGATAGTCCGCAAAATCTTGGGCGCTTAATTCACCACGCATCGGCCAGCGCTGAGCAGCACGCTCGCGGTAAGCCTCACCGACGCTGCCATGATAGAGCGGCGCGCTACCTTCGGCAGCAAATAGGCTCAGCGTATGCGCTAATTCAGTATTGACCAGCCAAGGCGTATCATCGGCGGAGCGCTGTTGGTGTAAGTGCCGCATGTCGCCAAACCAGCGCAAACTGCGGTCAGCGGCATATTGGCGCTGTAACCGCGGCGGCATATCAATGCCTTGCTCAGCCATTGCTATCGTCGCTTCAAAGAGTTGTGCCCATGGCAATTGGCCATGATCTTGGTGCGCGCGCTCCAGCATCGCCAACATCCCCGGCACCCCCACAGAGCGTCCACGGGTGACTGCGATATAATGATGCAAAGGCATACCGAGCACTTTGAACCAATCACTATGTGCCGTGCTGGGCGCTGTCTCGCGACCATCATACAGATATTGCTGGCCGCTCTGGGCGTCGTAATAGAGTAAAAAGCCGCCCCCACCTAACCCGGTTTCGTGGGGTTCAACAAACGTCAGCGCAATTTTTGTCGCGATGGCGGCATCCATTGCGTTGCCGCCTTGGCGCATGATATTACGCCCTATTTCGCTGGCATGGCGATTGGCGCTCACCACCGCATGCTGACTGTGAATCAACGCATTGCGCTCGCTATGATCGTCCAGCGGCACGCTTTCGCGCGCACAGGCAAGCAACAGTAAGCTACAGCTAACCGCAGATACGCGCGCTAACCATGCCATCAGGATCTTTGAGTGCGGCATCATCAATGGCATAAAATTAACGATACGCTGCCTCGATTTCGGCTAACTTCTCATCCAGCATCGTACGACTCAACCAACGCCCACGTACCATCACGCCAGCGGGTTCTGCCACCGTCGATAGGGTCTCTAAAGGGTTGTCTGCAAGCAGCACTAAGTCAGCACGTTGACCTGCTACCACCTGACCAAATTCAGGCTCATCAAGCCCTTGGGCTTGGGCGAAATAGCGTCCCACCGCTACCGTGCCTGAATATAAAATTTCATACGGTGTCATGCCGGCATCCGCCATCATCTCAAGCTCTCTAAAAAGGCTTAAACCAGGCACGCTATACACCTGAGGTGCATCGGTGCCCATTAGAATTTCTGCACCACCGGCTTGTAACGCCGCTAATAACTGTTGTCGATTACGCTGATGCACGTCGGCATGCTCGCCACTGTAATAGCGTGACTGACTGATATTATCTAAATAATTATGCCAACCTTCGCGCACGCTCGCAGGCATGTACTTGGCTTCTGCAAATTGCTCAAGTTCAGCGCGGTCAGCAGCGCCTATCAATGTCGCCCACAGCACTTGGGTCGGCACGATGCCGACATTATACTCAATCGTCATATTCACCAAGGTTTCCAGTTCGTCCTCGGTAATTGCCCGCTCCGTCGCGCCCACGAACTCAATGTAGCCGTCCATATGGTCAATCGTGCGAATGCCTGCTGCCATCGCAACATCAAGGGGGACATCACTGGGTACATGGCCTGCGAAATCGATGCCTTCGGCACGGGCTTGCTGTGCAACCGCTTCAAACTCAGCTAATTCAAGCCCTGGGTGAATTTTAAGCAAATCCCAGCCCGCTTGCTTATGCTCACGGACCATGTCGCGCGCTTGCTCGGGCGAACTGACACTATTGCCATTAAAGCTTGGCCCAGCTAAATACAGATTAGGCCCCAAGCGGGCTCCGCTTTGCACGTCCTGTTTGAGCTGTAGCTGATCAGCATGCCCTAGCATGCCGCGGACTGTAGTCACACCGCCTGCCAAATATAGAAACAAAGTGTCATTTAAGTAGCGCTGGGGAAAGCGGTCGCTTTGAGTTGGTGGCACATGCCCATGCATTTCAGCCAAACCCGGAATCAAGTACTGACCACGCGCATCAATAACATGACTATTATGCTCGGCGCTAAATTCAGCCATTGGCAGCACTTGATAGATATGTTGGTCACGCACTATTACCGCTTGCTGCTCAAGCACCTGCGGTGACTCCATGGTGATCACATTCACATTGGTAAACACATAGTCCGCAGCCACAGACACTTGACTACTTAGCAATAAAGTCACTGCCGCTAACGTTTTGAAGACCTGCCGTGCTTGCATGTTATTCCCCCATCGACAAATTTTAGTCAGTATAGCTTACCCTGAATCTTTGTCAGTGGATCGCGGTTGGTTTAACAGCTGCTCCATGCGCTTCATTTGCGCTTGCATGTCTTGCATGCCTTGGCGCAGCGCTTTTAAATCCGCGGCTTCGCCCTCACCTTGCTCAACTTCATGGGCGGCGGATTCCTTTTGCATTGTTTCCAGCACGATACCTATCATCATGTTTAAGAAAATAAAGGCACTAAAGAAAATGAAACTGACGTAATACACCCACGACCAAGGATACACTTCCATGGTTTCGTACATAATTGCAGTCCAGCTCTCAAAGGTCGAAATCCGGAATAAGGTGAGAACGGCAATCGAAATATTGTCCCAATAGAACGGGTTGATATCACGGAAAATAAAGCTGCCGATGGCACCGTAAATATAGAAAATAATAAACATGAACAGCGCCACGTAGCCCATTTTCGGCAACGCCTTTAACAGCGCATTCATCAACATACGCAGCTCGGGCACCATCGAGACTAAACGCATCACCCTGAAAACCCGTAACAGACGTGCGATGAGCACTGTTTCGCTGTTTTCAACTGGAATCAAACTCGCAACCACGATGATAAAGTCAAACACATTCCAGCCAGACTTGAAAAAGTCGCGCCAACGGCGTTCAGCCAATAACCGAATAATAATTTCGACCAGGAAAAATAAGGTCACCGCCCAATCGAGCACATTCAAAATCGGCGTAAACCGATTGGTTTCTTCGTAGGTTTTCGCGCCTACCATCAACGCTGAAAATACGATGATGATAATGACGATGGTTTCAAAAATTTTATTCGAGCGCAGGCGTAAGAAGCCCTGCTGTAAACGGTAGAGAGATTGCTTATTCATCGTAGTAGGCACAATTAAGAGATTATCAATATAAACGGGTTGAGCCTGGCATGATTACCAGGCCCAAGTGCGCAGCGCAAACCAACCGCTGTAAATCAACCAAATACCCAAGCCTGAGGCACATATGCTGGCTATCAAGCAGCGCCAGCGCGCAATGGTATTTGGCTCTGTGGACCAGAACCTGAGGTTACTGAGCAAGCCTGCGAACGCCAAAGGTGGTGCGAGTAGACTAAATAACCACAGCAAAATGCTGCGCCAAGTGTCATCGCTGGCATGCTCTAAGCTTAAGCTTCCCGCTACAAATGCTGCGAGTAGAAAGCACAAGGTGGCAAGCGTGGTAAAACGCCGCGACCAAGCATGACGCAAGCTATCTGCGCGCGCAAAGGGGTTGGTCAGCAATATGACCCAAGCGCTGGCGAAGGTTAGTAACGGCCAAAGGGCCTGCCAATGGGTCACTTTGTAGCGTACATCTTGATGTACCTGCAGTTTTTGCTGCCCCGTTTGGTCACTAAACAATACGCCGACAATACTGCCGTCCTGACGGTGGGCTAGACGGCTGCCATCTATGCTGCGCAATGGCACGCTCGCGCCCAATCCAAGTAAAGGCCGCAGAGTCAAATCGGCGCCTTCGCGTTGCATATAGGTTAAGTTAAACAAACTGTGGAGTGGCGCTAATAAAGCATGCTCAGGATTCTGCAAGCGATACCAGCCCGCCCAACGCTGCTCAACGGCTACACCGCCTGCGCGCATATTCGGCAGCGGTAAATCAGCAGCTAAATACTGCCAAACCAGTTCATCCAGTGCCGGCAGCACACTCTCGTGGTTAACCACCAAGGCATAGCCAATATCTTGCTCCGCGCGATAGCGCAGGTTCATTGAATACCCGTCAAGTGCCGACTGCCGACCACGCCAAAGCCCATAGCGCGCACGTGTGTCTAAGCCGATGCCCATGCCATAGCCAAGACCCGCATCGGCAGCCAACGTGCTACGTGGAATTTCCATATTGACCAAGGTATCTGCGCGCAATAGTGCTGGGTTATTGCTCGCCCCGCGACTCAGGATGTGCTGACCAATACGCACTAAGTCATCCACACTCATCCAACTGCCTTCAGACTCAGCCATCACCCGATTTCGAAACGGCCGGCGCTGGGCAGGTAGTCCGTGCCAACCGCTGACCACAATGTCTGCTGCCTGCGCAGAGCCTAGTAAAGTGGCATCTAAACCCAAAGGCTCCACCACTTGCTCTCGCACAATTTCAGCCCATGGGCGGCGTTTGTAGTGCTCGAGCATCGCAGCAATTAAACCATAGTTAAGTGCGCTGTAGCGTGTTGCATCTCCAGGCTGCCAACGGACTGTCAGCGGAGACTGCTCACGCTCCAAACGCTCAAGTAAAGGTAATTCTCGGGTACCTGAGGTCATAAAGTGACTTTTAAAACGGCGCTGGTCCAAACCACTTGAATGCTCCAGCAAATGTAGCAGCAATAACGGTTGCTCGGCCGCATAGGGGTTATTCAGGGATAATTGCGGCAAACGCTGCTGAACCTCATCAAATACACTCCACTCGCCACGTTCGATGAGCTGCATGACCGTCAATGCGGTCAGCAATTCACTAAGCTGACCGCTGAGCAGAGCCGGTGAACTGTCACCTTGGTACTGGCCTAAACGCACACGTTCCAGTTCGCGTTGCCCATTGAAGATAACCAGTTCCGCATAATCGATGCCCAGCCGCTCGGCCCTTTGCTGGAGGCGTGCGCTTAAGTCAGCAAAATCCCTTGGCCAATGCTCAGGAATAGCCACTGGCGACGAGGTATAGACTGCGGGCACGGAACCAACCTGATTGCTTTCAGTGCTGGTTTGTTTGGCCCAAGCGTCAGCGCTTGCACTAAGCGCTGCAAGCATCCCCAAGCATCCGAATACGCGTTGCAATAAATACATTAAGGCTCCAGTTCGGCCTGTCCAAATACATCTTTGAACAGTGGCGTACTTAAATAGCGCTCGGCAGAACTTGGGATCATCACCACAATACGCTTACCTTGATGTTCTGGTTGCGCCGCTAAGCGAGCCGCAGCAACCACCGCCGCACCTGATGAAATGCCAGCCAATATGCCTTCTTCTCGCATCAGGCGATGCGCCATCTGCATCGCCTCTTCGTTGCTGACACGCTCAACGCCATCAATCAGGTCCAGGTCTAAGTTAGCGGGAATAAACCCAGCCCCAATACCCTGAATTTTATGCGGGGCTGGGGTCAATGCTTCACCGGCCAAAGCTTGACCAATAATCGGTGAATCAGCCGGCTCCACTGCAATGGCTTGCATCGGCTCGCCTTGTTCAGTGAAACGCGCTTGCTTGAAGTACTTTGCTGTTCCCGAGATAGTGCCGCCAGTGCCGACACCAGCCACAAAGATGTCGGGCGCACCATTCAACGCTTGCTCAATTTCAGGCCCTGTAGTGTCAAAATGAATCTGTGGATTCGCGGGGTTACTAAATTGGTGTAATTGCACGTACGTATCAGGGTGCGCCTGCTCAAGACGCTCTGCCTCTGCCACGGCGCCTTTCATTCCAAGCTCAGGCGCGGTTAACACAACCTCGGCGCCCAGTGCTTTGAGTAACTTACGCCGCTCTAAACTCATGGATGCCGGCATCGTCAACACCAACGGGTAGCCACGCGCGGCAGCAACGAACGCCAGTGCGATGCCTGTATTGCCTGACGTCGCTTCGATAATCGTTTTACCGGCACTTAATCGCCCTGAAGCTTCTGCCGCCCAAATCATACTTGCACCAATTCGGCATTTGACGCTATTCGACGGGTTACGCGTTTCAATTTTTGCGTACACCTCACCGGTAGTAACCCGGTTAAGGCGCACTAAGGGCGTACGGCCAATGCTCGAAGCATTGTCGTTAAAGATAGAAACAGAAGAAACGGTTGATTGCATCAATTCGGGCCTTATTCTTTGGTTCGTGTATTACGGGTATCACTCAGCAGTCGCTGAATTAAATACTTGGGTCAAAACGCTCAAGCGCTTCTTTACGACTGCGGGCAGCGCGCTTTTCTGCCTCACGGAAATCTTCATCATCGAGTTCTATTTTCGGTAAGTCGCTGCACACGTCGCCACCCATGCGATTCACTGATCGGCAGAGTTCACCGACCCGTTCGTCAAGTAAGTTAACGTGATCCAACATGTTGCCGATTGCCATCGCCACTGGGTCTGGGTTGTCCTCGGAGACGGCGTACGCGTCGAAGCCAAACTTCTCTGCAATTTTGGCACGTTTTTCATCTTGTGCTTGGTTTTTACCTGCCTTTTGCGCAGTGCGCGATACCACGCGACCAGGAATGCCAACCATAGTGGCACCCGCAGGCACGTCTTTTACCACCACGGCGTTGGAGCCAATGCGTGCATGGTCACCTACATGTAAAGGGCCTAAGACTTTAGCGCCAGCACCAATAACGACGTGGTTACCCAATGTTGGGTGGCGTTTGCCCGCTTGCCAACTGGTGCCACCAAGGGTCACACCATGGTACAAGGTGCAATCATCGCCAATTTCAGCGGTTTCACCAATCACTACACCCATACCGTGGTCGATAAAAAAGCGTCTGCCAATCCGCGCGCCCGGGTGGATTTCCACGCCGGTGAGCCAGCGTGCAAGGGTTGACAAGAAACGTGCTAACCACTTTAAGCGCCAGCGCCACAGGCGATGACTCAAGCGGTGCCACCAAATAGCATGCATACCTGGGTAGTTGGTCAGAACTTCGAAAAAATGTCGCGCCGCGGGGTCGCGTTCATAGATACTTGCTACATCTTCTCGTAAACCTTTCAGCATGGCTGGATCCTGTGAATTGTATGGCATTGACTAGTATAACGCGTTCGCCCTTGATGACGAAAGCCATTGCTGGCTTGTCAAGCTTTGTTATGTTGGGTTACCTTGGTGAAAATACAAGCGTTTTCACTCATCCAACCGATAAAAATAAGAGGTACGCGTATGCAAGCTAAGGTTATCTCATTAGCCGTATTATGTGGCTTAATTGCCACCGCTCCACAAGCCGCCACCGTGATTCATGCTGGCACGCTGATCGATGGCACTGACAGCGCGCCACGTCAAAATGTGACGATTCGTATCGACGGCGACCGCATTACTGCCGTTGAAAATGGCCTGCAGCGGGTGCGCGACGGCGAAACCTTCATCGACCTTAGCCAATCTACGGTCATGCCTGGGTTTATTGATAGCCATACCCACCTCTCAAGCCAGCTTGCTCAAGGCTCATACATGCACCGGTTTACTGATAACCCTGCCACCACAGCGGTACGTGCAGCTAGCTTTGCGCGTTTGACGTTGCACGCCGGCTTTACCACAGTGCGTGAACTCGGCGACAGTGACCATGTGTCAGTGGCATTGCGTAACGGTATTCGTCAAGGCCACATTGAAGGACCGCGAATTTTCGCTGCGGGTAAATCTTTAGCTACCACAGGCGGGCACGCTGACCCAACCAACAACGTACGCGAAAGCTTTATTCACTCACCGCCTACCCCAGCCGATGGCGTCATCAATGGTCCTCTTGAAGCCCGCCAAGCGGTGCGCAAACGTTACCAGGACGGCGCTGACCTGATTAAATTAACCGCGACTGGCGGTGTGCTCAGCATGGCATCAAGTGGCGACAACCCTCAGTTTATGATGGATGAGCTCGAATCAATCGTCGCAACGGCCAAAGACTACAATATGCGCGTGGCGGTGCATGCCCATGGCCGCGACGGTATGCTGCGCGCGGTGCAAGCAGGTGTTGATTCAATCGAGCATGGCACTTACATGGACGATGAAGTGATTGCGGCGATGATAGAACACGGTACTTACTATGTACCGACCATTACGGCGGGCAAATCCGTAGCGGAGCGCGCTGAAATAGATGGCTTTTTCCCCGACATGGTGCGCCCAAAAGCACGCGAGATAGGCCCATTAATTCAACAAACATTTGCTACCGCGTATCAAGCTGGGGTCAAGATTGCCTTTGGCACAGACGCTGGCGTGTTTGATCATGGCGAAAACTACCGTGAATTTGTGTACATGGTTGAAGCAGGCATGCCTGCCCATGAAGCGATTCGCAGTGCCACCTACAATGCTGCTGACCTACTCGGACAGTTGGACAACCTGGGCACAATTGAAAGCGGCAAGCTAGCCGATATTGTCGCCGTCGACGGCGACCCACTGGCAGATATTGCAATACTCGCCGATGTTCACTTTGTGATGCGCGATGGTCAGGTATTCAAAACCCGCGACTGATGTTTATATCAAACAGCAAAAAGCCAGCCGTGAGGCTGGCTTTCTAATGGCAACTTAAGTGCAGGTTACTGCCCTTGTCGGGCTTTGCGCTGCGCTCTTACCCACACCAGTAGTTTGCTCACATCGGCTTGAATATCGTCCGCCAGCTCAACTTCGTAGCGCTCACGCTCATCATCCATTTTGCGAATTTCTTTACGCGGAAACTGCTTACGGGCTTCATGCGTCGGCATGTGCTTAATCCGCTCATACATAGTATGAATGCCTGGGTACTGCTTATCGAAGATGTCAGCTTCGCTCTTAGGCGCTGGCAGCGCTAAGTGGTCAAGCAACACAGCAACCCGCAGCGACCCCTCTGACAAATCACATTGCCCCTGTTGCATCGCCAATGAAATGGTTTCGATGCTCTCATACAGGTTATCATTACGCTTTTGAATCGCTTGGTCGCGAACTTCACGCTGCTTGCGCAATCGCGCCAATAACGAGCCGGCATAGAATGCCAAACCCGCGATGATCGCAACACCCACTATTAGGGCAACCCAAACCATACTGTCACTCCTTTTGGTTACTCTTTAGCCGCGATTAGACCCAGTCTTTCGGGTTCTCAAAACGCTGCCAAGGCTCTAAATCATCATCGTCGTCATCGTCGCCGTACTCATCCACATCAATACCAAGCTCGGCCGCTAGCTGACGATAGCGCTCTAACTGCTGTTCAACCCAGGCCTCGTCATCAGGACTCACCGTGTCACCGGCATCCATCTGTGCCAGTAAGTCTTGCAAGCGTGGGTCATTCTCCAAGCGGGCAAACTCGTCCTCAGCCATACGAATCGCAGGATCAACACGGGTTTCAACCGCTGGCTCTGTAGGTTTAGCCGTCGCAGCAACTGCAGGCTTCGCTGGCGCGACCGGGGCCTTCACGCTCGGGGTCAACGCTATCTTACGTTTACTGCCTACACGCGGATCTTCCACTTGTTTTGACGCTGACGTGCGCTCGTGCTTGGGAGCCGTTGCACTATGGCGATTGCCTGCAGGCTTTCCTTTGGTTTTATCTGACTTTTTGGTGCTATCAACAGGCGCGCGTTCACGCAAATTTTTAGGCTTTGACTTTACGCCTAGGGTGCCGGGCTTGCGGCTTTTCTTTTGCCGAGTCATAACAGTACCTCACAAACTAATTACCTATATGGTAACGCATTCAGAGGCAAAGCGCCGAATCTTCTTACTGTCGCGCACACAAATAAAAAAGGCGATGTTTGCACATCGCCTTCTTAATTGAACCCAATACACCTTTACTGGTCTTATCGAGAACTGTTGTCGCTACAGTCGTAGTTATTATTATTATTTTCGCTTGGTAAATCTTGCGCCTTTATTATTATCAACCTCGGTCACCATTGTTATGACTGCCGGGGTCTCTTAGTTGGCTGTCGACCACATCCCATGGTTAACTTATTAGCGCCTCCTGGCGTTATTTTTATTCCATCTTATATCTATTGCATTTGTTATTGGTGTTCAGGTTTTATGTCGCGCAACCGATTAACATTTAACCGCGTTGTTATAAGCCACAAACTGCCCGCCACGCTTTATGGTTGGTAACTTTACTGGTTTTAGGGGGAGGATCAACAACTTTATAGCTATAAAAATTTCGTTTTTTATTACTTACCGTTAATTATATGTAAAGATACTGCCATATCAAAACCCATCTAGTTACTTTTTATTCACAAATGCTACGACAATCAGCCTGAATAAACATTCACTTAGCGCCGTTTATAGCAACGAGCGTGGGAATGGTCGCAAGCATGTTACATGTGTCGCCGAAACTGGTATGTTAAACCTTTGAAGGCTGCATCTTTACACTAATTGTTGTTTTTTTAGTCACACCTTGCAGTCTATTTGACCTACTTATTTACTTTGACTCTGTCAGTCGCGTGCTGATTACGGCTCGATTGACTGCAATAAGGAGCTTACATGCGTTTTGTATTAACTGGTTTAGCCGTCGCGGTACTCACCGCGTGTGCAGCCCCTGCTCACGATACCCAAAGCCCTAACACGACGCCAAGCCGTAGCGCCATGACTCAAGGGGCGGCTCAGTATGATCAGCGGTTCGAGCAATTGGCTGATGCTGCCTGGCAATACCATAGTGCGCAACGCCACCCTGCCGATGGTTTACTAGATATTAGCCCAGAAGCTCTCGCCAACCGACACGCCACGCGTTTAGATTATTACCAGCAGTTGCAAGCCATCGATGCGGCGCAGCTGTCAGCGCAAAACCAAATTAATTTGCACATGATTCAGTATGCGCTGGCCAACGCCATTGACGAATATGAGTTCAATGCACACCTCATGCCGATCACCAATGAGTTCGGTTTCCATAGCGCACTGGCCAGTTTACCTAACCAGGCTGGTACGCGTAATGCGCAGCAACTCGAGCAGTATTTGCAGCAACTACGCGCTATCCCCGACTATTTTGCCCAGCAAAAAGCTTACATGCGCGAAGGGATTGAAACTGGCATGACGCAACCTGCTGTGGTGCTGGCTGGCTTAACCGATGGCATTCTTGCCTATGTCACTCCAGACCCGCGTGACAGTGTCTTTTACCGGCCTTTCCAACAACGTCCACGACATGTGTCAGAGGCTGAATTTGCTGAGTTAGAGATGGAAGCACAGACGCTGATTGCGACCACAGTGAATGTTGCATACCAGGATTTTTACGACTTTATGCGTGACGAGTACATGCCGAATGCACGTCAAACCATTGCAGCGGTCGATTTACCACACGGCGAGCGTTACTACGCCAATCGCGCAAAGCATTACACCACCACCGACCTTAGCCCTGCGCAAATCCATCAAATTGGGCTTGATGAAGTAGCCCGTATTCGCCAGGAAATGGCCGCGGTGATAGCCGAAACTGGCTTCGATGGTAGCTTTGCTGACTTCACAGATTATCTGCGCACAGACCCTAAGTTTTATGCCGAAACCGCGGAAGAACTGTTAAAAGAAGCGTCATTCATCGCCAAACGTGCTGATGCTGAATTACCTGCGTTATTTAAGCTGTTACCGCGCCAACCATACGGTGTTACTGAAGTGCCTGCAGAAATTGCGCCTAACTACACCACGGGCCGCTATTCAGGCGCTCGCCGTGATGACCAAGCCGGTTTTTATTGGGTGAACACCTATGCACTGGATCGTCGCCCATTGTACGAGCTTGAAGCATTGACTCTGCATGAAGCAGTGCCAGGCCATCATTTACAAATTGCTTTAGCCAATGAAATGACGGATGTGCCCGACTATCGCCGTAACACCTATATATCTGCATTTGGCGAGGGCTGGGGCTTATATGCAGAATACTTAGGCTTAGAGATGGGTTTCTATACGGACCCTTACAGCAACTTTGGCCGTCTGTCATTTGAGATGTGGCGCGCAGCGCGTTTGGTGGTCGACACTGGCATGCACACCATGGGCTGGTCACGCGACCGTGCCGTTGAGTTTATGGCCAGCAACACCGCATTATCGATGCACAACGTCAACACTGAAATTGACCGTTATATTAGCTGGCCGGGTCAGGCATTGGCTTATAAACTGGGTGAGATACAAATACGCGAGCTTCGTGCTGAGGCCGAGCAACGCCTGGGTGAGGACTTCGATATTCGTGAATTCCACCACCAAGTGCTACAGCACGGCAGTATTCCTTTACATATGCTGGAAGATAACTTGCGCCAATATATTGAGCAAGCGGCAGGCTAAACGAATAGCTAAAAAGCGGACATAAAAAAACCAGGCAATGCCTGGTTTTTTCTTATCTGCTATACAGCAACTTAATATAGGCCGCTCAAGTAGCGCGACAGTAAGTCGATATCTGCATCTGTTAATTGGCTTGCCACGTCACGCATCATCGCGTTCGGGTCATTCGCACGGTCACCACTGCGGAATTGCTCAAGCATTGCACGTGTGTATTGTGCATGCTGGCCACCAATCACTGGGAACGCAGCTAAGCCCATGCCATTACCACGCGGGCCATGACAGGCAGCACAACCAGTAATGTTGCGGTCTTCATCGCCACCAAGGTACAAACGTTGGGCGCGCGCGATTTCTTCTTCGTCTAAGTCCGTGCCGACAATGTCATGCTGCTGCGATGAGAAGTAGGCAGATAAATCTAAAATGTCTTGTTCACTTAAACCTGATACTTGATCAGCCATCAACATGTTGTAACGACCACGTTCACCGTTAGTTTCGTTACCTAGTTGGTAATCACGTAATTGCTTAGCGATATACTTTTTGTGTTGTCCAGCAATTGTCGGGAAATCACCAGCAGGGCTGTTTCCGTCTGCACCATGACATGCTGCACAGGTTTGCGACAATTCTTGACCACGCTCTGCGTTACCCTGTTGTTGGGCGATCGCGGCATGACTGGCAAAAAACACTAAACCACATAAAATTGCGAGTTTTTTCATGACTTGTATCTCTGCATCCATTAAGGGCGGCTGCCCAGACCTTGGTCTTAAGTTTAAATAATTCTAAATAGTATTTTACACGAATCTACGCATGAATAAATGCCTAATCGGCGATAAGCGCCGATTCAGGTAGCTCAGTTAGGTGAAATCCTGCATAATACGCGGCCAATTTCTGTACTGAGGTGTACCGTGACAGACTCTCCAATTAACTTTAGTCAGGCGCGTTTTTTAACCAGCGCCCCCAATATACGTCAATTACCGGCGGACGAAGGGATTGAAGTCGCTTTTGCCGGACGCTCAAACGCAGGAAAATCAAGTGCATTAAATGCATTGACCCGCCAACGCCAACTGGCGCGTACTAGTAAAACGCCGGGCCGCACGCAATTGATCAATGTGTTCACACTGACTGAGTCTCAACGCTTGATTGATTTACCCGGCTACGGCTTTGCCAAAGTACCGCTGGAAATCAAATTGAAGTGGCAGAAATCGTTGGGCGAATACTTGCAAATGCGTAAGTGCTTACGCGGCTTGGTAGTTTTGATGGATATTCGCCACCCGTTTAAAGACCTCGATCAAGAGCTTATTCATTGGGCGGTGTCTAGCAACATTGCGGTACTCGCGGTACTGACCAAAGCGGACAAGCTCAAGTCGGGCGCGCGTAAAAAAGCCCTTATGCAGGCGGAAGAAGCAGTGCCAGCCTTTGGCGGTGACGTTAAAGTCATCACCTTCAGCTCCACCAGTAAGCACGGCTTACCGCAATTAGAAGACACTCTTAGTCAATGGTTAAATCAAGATGACGCAGGACAACACGATAGCCCTATCGACGTGGCTTAAGCTCTTTTTACTCGCCCTGGTCTGGGGCAGCTCTTTTATGCTGATTAAAAAAGGCTTGTTGGTGTATACACCAACCGAAGTAGCGGCTATTCGTCTAGCGGCTGCAGCCGCTGCGCTGGCCCCCTTTGCGCTGCTGCGTTTACACCGGGTAAAAGGCAAGCAGTGGTTGGTACTACTGTCAGTGGGCATGACAGGTAGCTTATTACCTGCGTTTTTGTTCGCCTTTGCGCAAACGCAATTAGACAGTGGCGTCACGGGCGCATTGAACGCACTCACGCCGCTGTTTACGCTTATTGTAGGCGCGTTATTTTTCGCCCAACGCATTGCACCAAAAACATTGGTTGGCTTGTCGATAGGCTTTGCTGGCACCGCTTTGTTGGTGCTGATTCAAGGTAGCGGTGAGCTGAGCTTAAATGCCTATGCACTGTTTATCGTACTGGCGACGATTTGCTACGGTTTAAACTTAAACTTTATCAAACAGTATTTGCCCAACCTAAGCCCTGTCACCATTACCGGCGTGTCGCTGCTGATGGTGTTGCCCGTGGCGATTATTTATTTGGCAGGTCCAGGCGAAGTGGGCACCAAGCTAAGTGCTGCGAGCGATATGCAAGCTTGGTGGTCGCTGGCGGCGGTCATCGCTCTAGGCGTAGTCGGCACTGCCTTAGCGTTGATTCTATTTAACCACGTGGTGCAAATCGCCAATACCACCTTTGCCAGCTCTGTCACTTACTTAATCCCGATTGTAGCCGTGAGCTTAGGCCTGCTCGATGGCGAAATCATCACGCTGTTCCAAGTCGCTGGTATGGGCTTAATTCTGGTTGGGGTTTGGATAGCCAACCGCCAAAGCAGCAAACCAATTGCTGCAACCCCCAATCAAGTTGGCGCTAGCGAAGCAGCACGTTAATTTACATAGCGAAAGAAAAAGGGCACGCCATGTGCCCTTTTTTCTGCTCGTGAACCCGCTAGTGAGCTTGGTCCCAGTTATCACCAACACCCGCTTCAGCAATCAAGGGCACATCTAAGTTTGCTGCTTCTTGCATCACAGCACATAGCTTAGGTACGACGCTGTCTAGTGCTTGATGTTTAATTTCAAAAACTAATTCATCGTGCACCTGCATGGTCATGATCACGTCATCATTGTTTTGCTCAGCTATCCAATCTGCCACTGCAATCATCGCGCGCTTAATAATATCTGCCGCAGTGCCCTGCATTGGCGCGTTGATAGCCGCGCGCTCAGCCGCCTTTTTGCGCGGAATATTGCGCGCCTTGATGTCGGGCAAATACAGACGGCGGCCATACAAAGTTTCCACATAGCCATGCTCAGCGGCCGTGCTTCGTGTGCGCTCCATATAATCCTGCACGCCAGGGAAACGCTCGAAGTAGATGTCCATATAATGCTGGGCGTCATTGCGGCCAATGTTCAACTGACGGGCTAAACCAAAAGCTGACATCCCGTAAATTAGACCGAAGTTCACTGCTTTCGCGCGGCGACGCTGCTCGCTACTGACCTCGTCGAGACCAACGCCAAATACTTCTGCCGCCGTGGCGCGGTGAATATCGAGCCCTTTGGCAAACGCATCCAGCAAACCTTTGTCTTGTGACAAATGCGCCATAATGCGCAGTTCAATCTGGCTATAGTCGATAGCCACAACTTTGTACCCTTCGGGTGCAACGAAAGCTTGGCGCACGCGACGTCCTGCCTCATTGCGAATCGGGATATTCTGCAAATTCGGGTCACTGGAGGACAAACGCCCGGTCGCAGCGACGGCTTGATGATAAGACGTGTGAATCCGGCCTGAGCTCGGCACCATCACTTTGGGTAGCTTATCCGTGTACGTTGACTTTAGCTTGGCCATCCCACGCTGTTGCAAAATAAGTGCGGGTAATGGGTAATCCAGTGCCAATTCCTGCAGCACTTCTTCTGCGGTACTTGGCGCACCTTTCGGCGTCTTTTTGCGCACTGGAAGTTCCAGCTTTTCGAACAAGATTTGCTGCAACTGCTTGGTAGAATTTAGATTAAATTCCTCGCCTGCAATAGCATAGGCTTCCTGCTCAATTTCTTTTAATGACTGGGCCAGTTCTTTGCTTTGCTGCGCCAGCAACGTGGGGTCAATCATCACCCCGTGGCGCTCCATACCCGCTAAAATGCTCAGCACAGGTAACTCAAGCTCAGTAAGCACTTTCTTTAAGCCCGGCTCATTCGCAAGCTTGTCCCACAGCACGTTATGTAAGCGCAGGGTCACATCGGCGTCTTCAGCGGCATATGGAGCGGCTTGAGCCAAATCAATTTGGTTAAAGGTCAGTTGCTTAGCGCCCTTACCAGCAATATCTTGAAAACTAATGGGCTTATGGTTGAGGTACTGAAGGCTCAGGGTATCCATATCATGGCGTGAACTGACGCTGTTCAGGACATAAGAAGCCAACATGGTGTCATTCAAAATACCCCGTAATTGAATGCCACAATTGGCTAGAATATGCATATCATATTTGAGGTTTTGACCCACCTTGCGCGGTGTCGCGTCTTCTAAGATCGGCTTTAACGCTTCAAGTACCGTGTCGCGGTCTAATTGCGCGGGTGCATCCAGGTAATCATGCGCCAATGGCAAATACGCAGCTTCACCCTCAGCGACGGCAAAGGACATCCCAACCAAACGTGCCTGCATGTAATTGAGGCTGGTCGTTTCGGTATCAAGGGCCCACACCTCGGCGTGCTTAAGCTTATCTAACCAGCGGTCAAAATCCGCTTGGGTCAATATGGTTTCATACTGACTGGTATCAATCCGCTGCTCTGGCGCTGCTTGCTCCGCACCGGCTTGTTTTTGCTGCGGCTCAATGCCCAGCACTTGGTCGGTGACCGGACCTTGTTCAAGTACCTCACCTAACCAGCGACGGAATTCGCACTGACCATATAACGCAATTAGGCGTTCGGTGTCGGCAGCCTGTATGGTTAATTGCTCTGGCGTGAAATCGAGCGCAACGTCTTCACGAATCGTAGCGAGGTCACGCGACAACAATAGCTGGTCTTTAAATTCTGCCAGTTTCTGCGGCATACTCTTAGCGCCACGGAAACTCAACTCAGTGATTTTCTGCGGTTCAGCCAGCATGGCGTCAATACTTGTCATGCCTTGCAACATAGCCTGCGCGGTTTTATCACCAACCCCAGGTAAACCAGGAATATTATCTGAGCTGTCTCCCATCAAGGCTAAGTAATCAATGATCTGCTCAGGGCTTACACCAAATTTCTTATGCACCCCTTCAATGTCCATCACCGTATCTGTCATGGTGTTAATCAAAATCGTGTGCTCACCCACGAGCTGCGCCATGTCTTTATCGCCGGTGCTAATCAGTGTGGTGCGGCCTTCTGCTTCAGCTTGACGCGCTAACGTGCCAATCACATCGTCCGCTTCAACGCCATCAATACACAGCAGTGGCAAACCCATCGCCCGCACAATCTCATGCAACGGGGCAATTTGTGAACGCAAGTCATCAGGCATTGGCGGCCTGTTGGCTTTGTACTCTGCGTACATGTCATTGCGAAATGTCTTACCTTTAGCGTCGAACACCACCGCCATGTGGCTGGGTTCGTAGCGCTTGAGCAGACTACGCAACATATTCACCACCCCATAAATAGCACCTGTGGGTTCGCCCGCGCTATTGGTTAGGTGGGGCGGCGCATGGTAAGCGCGAAATAAATATGAGGAGCCATCAACCAAGATGAATGGGTTATGCGGGATTTGGGTCATGAAAAACGTCGCCTGCTTGCGGTGAAAAGTTCTGCCTATAGCATGCCACGCAAATGCCAATTTTCCTAGGTAGAATCAGTGTTGCAACGCTACGGCCAGCTGTGAATAAGCTGTGCATAAGTGTGTGGGAAACGTTAAACCTACCGTATCTAGTTAAATAGACGCAGTATCGAAGAAGAAAAAAATAAAGTTCAAAAAATTCAAGGCGTTACTTCAGGAAGCCAGGGTACAACGAGTTTTAATGCAGGCTTTTTTAAGCCTTATTATTTGCTGTGGACATTGAATTTAAAGCGCTGGTATTTTGCACACCATGATGGCTTCATTTCAGTCCTTAGCATGTCCGCGATGACGACTTTTTCGCTCGCGGGTTTGCAACATTACCATAGTGCGGGTGAAGTGCCAGCATTATTTGGCAATAAAAAACCTGGCTCTTATAGTTATAAAAACTGAGCCAGGTTTTTCAATACGTTAGTACCTTACTGTGGCAGATCTAACGGCTCACCGTTGACCAACATATTGCCTTCGCGCAGTTCTACCACCCAAGGTAGCTCGCCTGACACCAGGCCTGATAAAGGCATCAGCAATAACACCGGTAAGTCTTCAACAATTAAATTGCCTTGAAAAATATTGTCATCTGCTTCAGGGTCAAAGCCAGTACTAAAGTCGAGATCTTCACGCAAGGTGAAACTACCATTCGCAACCAAGTTACCCATTTGGCCCATAGTCAGGCGCAGGTTGTCAATATTCAGCGCCGACTGTTGCTGTTGTAAATTCACCAGAAAATCATTGATTGCATCAGGGTCTTTGCTATTTTCCTGCCAAGTGCGGAACGCGCTAAATGACAGTTCCGATGTACTGGTTTCTAATTCGAAGACACCAGTCACACCGTAGGCGTCATACTCGTTGACCATTAAATTGGCTGTGCCAGCGACATAATCGCCATTGCGCTGCATATCAATGTCGGAGCTAAAGTCGCGCATGCTGACCACAGGCTCAGCCGCATCGGTATAGTAGATGTGGTCAATACTAAAGCGCGCGGTCGAGGCATCGAATAGACCATCATCGCCAACGTCTGTATGCGAACGCATTTGCACGTTTTCAAAACGCAACTTTTGATTGGCATCAACCCCGGTGTCTGGCGCACCGAGTAGCATCTCAATCCAGTCAATGGTCAGTTGCGAGTGCTGGTCGCTATCACGTAACACCACGTCGACATCAAAAGCCGCCACGCGGTATTGTAAACCTATATTTTGGTCATCGAAGTTCACTTCCGGTACATGGTAGGTCAAGCTCAAGCCACCCAGCCCGACGCGACCATCAAGGGTAATCGCTTGCCCTTCGAACAAACGCTGGTTGACATCAAACTCACCTACGATGCCGGTGATTTCACCGGTCACGCTGGCGCGTAACGCGCCATGGCGCAAATTCATGGTATGGGTGAATGCAACTTGCTCATCCTCAATGTCCATTGAGAATGAAACCACACCTTCTGAGCGCCAGAAGCTGGTGTCGTGCCAAGTTAAGTCAACGTCGACTTCAGGGTTTTGCTGCTGATACGCTTCAAGTTGCTGCGACGCGATATCGCGCATTTTAGAGCCGGTGATTGCGACCAGCGCCACGTATGTTATCCCTACAATGACGGCTAGGCCAACTAACCACTTGATCGAACGAGCCATGGTATTTCCTTTTCTAGTTGTGGCGCATACGTCGCCGCATGCGCAGTTCGTTATTGTTTAGCTGCGCCGAAACAGGCGATTCAGCACACCGCTGCTTGGTTCAGCTTTTTTATTAATGCGTTGCATGAAGCCTTCCCACTGCTGGTACAAGCCTTGTTCGGCCACTTGGTCAAATTCAGGCTGTAAAATTTTAAAGCCGGGGCCTTTGAGCAATTTGGCAATACTTTGCGGGGGATTACATACTTGCCATTGCCCTAATAAGTAAGCATAGCTTTGCATCAGCATAGCTTCCACGTCTGCACTATGGCTTTCATCTAACTCAAGGTGCTGACGAATCGCCTTAGCAGCGCTTTTAAAGCGTTGCGCCAATTTAGTTTTATACGAAAGTAATGCCTTACTATCGATATTCAGCTCAATCACGGAATGACTCAGGCTAGCCAGCGACCATAGGTTCGGCTGCGCCTGTTTAAAGCCAAGAATCGCGGTAATTAAGCGCGCCACTTTGTCGTCGGCCTGATAGCTGAGTGCCTTCTCGATATCACTCAACCAACCGTGTAAGTCATCTTCCAGCAACGCCAAATAAATGGATTCTTTGGTGTCGAAATAAATGTAGGTGGTACCCTTTGAGACCCCTGCCCGGCGAGCTATCTCGTTCATCGTCGGTAAGCTACCGGGCTTCGCCAATAGCAGCTCGAGCGCCGATTGCACAATACTGTCACGCCGACGGTCTTTTTCCTTGGCCGTGCGCGCCCGTAATTTATCACCTAATACATTATCCATCACAACATCCCCTTGTGTCTTAAATGCCACGCACCTGTCGATATTGTCGCCAGTTCCAGCGCCGATGTCTAGAGCGGCCAGAAATACAATAACGCAGGAATACCGACCACAGCGACAATTACCTCAAGTGGCACACCTAAACGCCAGTAATCACCGAAACGAAAGCCCCCAGGCCCCAAGATTAACGTATTGTTTTGATGACCGATTGGAGTTAAGAATGCGCACGATGCGCCCACCGCAACCGCCATTAAAAAGGCATCACCATTCACCCCCAGAGCCTGCGCGCTACTCAGTGCAATCGGGCACATGACCGCTGCTGTCGCCGCATTATTCATAAAATCAGATAGCATCATGGTAATAATCAGCACCGCGGTGAGTGCGATAATTGCGTTACCCTGAGCGAGCGTGTTTAGCATTAAATTAGCGATTAAATCCGCGGTACCCGTGCTACTCATTGCCCCTGCGACAGGTATGAGCGCCGCGAGTAGCACCACGACCGGCCAATCTATCGCACTGTAGACACGCTGGGGGCAACGACTTTCAACGCCATTACGGCAAGTACACCGGCTGCAAATGACACCGCCGCCGGCAATAAGCCCAGTGCCGCGCCGCCCACTGCAGCCGCCATCACTAAGGTGGCAATGGTGGCTTTGCGCTTACTAGGTACGCGAATTTGGCGCTCAGCCAGCGGTACGCAACCAAACACAGTCGCAAACTCACTTAAGTCGGCACTGCCGCCTTGCATTAACAATACATCACCAGCACGCAACCTGGTGTGACGTATGCGACGAATCTTGTGTGCCCCTTGCCGCGACACCGCCAGCAAGTTCACCGAATAGCGTGTGCGCAGCGCAAGATCACTCGCCGCACGGCCAATAATGTCGGCGTCCGGCAGCACCGTAAGTTCCATAATGACCACATCGCTGGTATCTCGGCGCTCTTTCGCCTTCAGTTTTGCCTCTTCATCGCTTTCAGTGTCTTTCTCAGCCCCTGCACTGTTGCTTTGGCGCTGAGCTTGAGTATGCCCCGCTGAATACGCAGTGACCCGTCGCCCCATATAGGCTTGTGGTTCAGCACGGGTATCGATGGCGAGCTCTTTATTCGCCGCTTCATCACTGTCTTCTTCGTCAGTCTGCTTCGGACGCTGACTTTCTTCAAGCTTCAGTCCTAAGCTTGAGAGAGCGCCGCCCAAGGATTCCGGCTCAGCCTCTATCACCAACACATCTTCCGCATGCAATTGGCGTTGCGGGTGTGGTGCAGTCACTTGCTCGCTACCCCTTAAGATGCCGACAACTTGGGCATCATAGTCATCCAGCGCCTTTTCCAGTTCATGCACGCGCATGCCATCTGCTTTGCTGCCATCTTGCACGCGTACTTCGGTGATATACGCCGCGGTATCAAAGCCTGATGCATCCGTGCGCTTGCGCGCAGGTACAAGGCGCCAGCCGACGAGTGCAACAAAAATAACCCCACTTATTGCGATTGTGGCGCCCACTGGGGTGAACGCAAACATACCGAAGCCACCATCGCCTTGCTCACTGCGAAAGCCCGAAACAATTAAGTTCGGTGGTGTACCAATTAGGGTGGTCATGCCCCCGAGAATGGTACCAAACGACACGGGCATCAGCACGCGTCCAGGGGGAATGTTCAAGCGCGAGGCGAGCTGAATCGCAATCGGCATTAACAACGCCATCGCTCCCACATTATTCATAAAGGCAGACATTAACGTGGCAGCACCCGTCAATGCTGCGATACTAAAGGTCGGGCCGCTGGTTTTCGGTAAAATTCGCTGCGCTAATACATCTACAGCGCCTGATGACTGCAGCGCACTACTGAGCACCAATACACATGCAACGGTAATCACCGCTGGGTGGCCAAAGCCATTGAATGCTATGTCCGCTGGGACTAAGCCTAAAAATACACAGGCTAACAAAGCACCTAGAGCCACCATGTCATGCCGCCAGCGCCCCCAAATAAACATCCCCATGGCAACCGCTAATACCAGCAGAATTAAGCTCTGTTCAAGGGTCATTCAGGTGCTTCCTGAGTGATTGGTGTCAGGGGCGTTACCAAGCGTTGCCGCAATTGCGCAAGCGCTTGCTCAGCGTCCGGTTTGGCACCGGTCCAAATATAAAAACTAGCGGCGCCCTGTGCCACCAACATACCAAGACCGTCGACTACAGAAATCTTTGGGTTAAGCGCCGCGGCCGCGGTCAAAAACGGCTGCGCTGCCTTACCGTAACTCAAGTCATACCCGAGACTGGCATGCTTCAGCCATGCAGGCTTGAACTCAATCCCCATTTGGCCATGATGACCGGCTGCGGCGGCATGGATCACAATATCGAATTCTTGGCTGTCATGGGTTGGTGTGTACGCAAAAAGACGCTCTACGCTAGCAGGCATTTGCGCATGAAACGCCGTAACCAGTTGCTGTGCGCGACTCAAGGTACGGTTATTCACCACGATTTGTGCAACACCCGCTTCAAGTAGCGGCGCTACAATACCGCGCACTGCACCACCCGCGCCAAGAATTAGCACGCACTGGTTGGTCAAGGGTGCGCCTTGCAAGCGAAGGTCGTTAACCAACCCTTCACCGTCGGTATTATCAGCATATAAACCTTGCCGTGTTGTCATGTGCAAGGTGTTAGCTGCCCCCGCCAAACGTGCCCGTGGTGACACTTGATCGGCAATTTCCAGCGCGCTGACTTTGTGCGGTAAGGTGACATTCGCGCCGATACCGCCTGCGCTAAAAAATTGCTGCAGCTGTTCAGTAAAGGTCTCTGGCGGTGCTAAAATGGCGCGATAGTCGACCGTCAACCCCGTTTGATGGGCAAATATTTGATGTAATTGCGGTGACAAACTATGTCGGATAGGGTCACCAAATACTGCTAGAGGTATCATGTTGTCTCGCTTGTTCAATCGCCATCGGCCCGAGCCGCTTTCGCAATACCAACAGTTAGGAGGGGAAGTGGCCGTGCGCAACATGGCTGATCGCTTTTACGATATTATGCAAACAGACCCTGAAGCTGCTGAGCTGCTGGCAATGCACCCACAACCATTAGACGCCATTCGCCAGAAATTCTTTGAATTCTTAAGTGGCTGGTTTGGTGGCCCACAACTGTTTAGCGCCAAATATGGTCACCCCAGGTTACGCGCCCGCCACTTACCTTTTGCCATTGATACGCGCATGCGCGACCAATGGCTACACTGCATGTATAGAGTGCTTGATGAACAAGTGCAAGATCCACTCTTACATCAGCAGTTAAAGGCTCAATTTACTCAGTTAGCCCACCATATGATCAACCGAGAATGAGCCTTACCTTCTATACATTTATTGTTTGTCTTGTAGCTTTTTGATGCGCTCAATGCGACCTTCATAGCCGGATTTAGTGCCGTCTTTTAGCTTATACTTCACCGCTTGCTCGCACACTTCAATGGCTTGGGCATACTGTCCACGCTCGGTCAGCGCCGCACTGTATTGTTTAAACGTCGCGACCTGAGGCAACTTGCCACCGTTTTGCTTCTTTAATGGCCCTTTAATCGCATCAAACTCTTTGATGTGTGCGGCCGCATAAAACATCAGCGCCGCCTCACCACGCGAGTCGTTACGCTGGCGATAGCTCTGCTCGACAATATGTTGATATAGGCGGTGGCGTGCAAGGGGGTCATTAGTTTCACTTAGCGCCGCAGCCTGAGCTTCCGCGCCCTCTGGCGCTGCGGGTGCTTGATTGCTGGCAATGCCTGCACTCGCCTGTTGCTGCAAGGTGCTCTTGGTCGCCTCTTCCGCGGCTGCCATATGGGCTTTCTCAGCGGCCTTCGCAACCGCCTGCTGAGCCTCTTGATTGGCCTCAGCGCCGACCTCGTTGTGACTGGCTACTGCAGACGCTTCAGCAGCTTTAGCTTGCGGGGTTGGCGCAGTGCTAGTGTCAGGCGCAGGGGTAACTGGTGTTGGTGTTGGTGTTGGTGCAGCCGCATCAGCTTGCGCTGCTGCTTGTACTTTGGCGTCCGCTTCGGCTTTCGGAGCTGGCGAATCAGGCGCAGGTTTAGGCGCGCTTTGCTGCACTGGTGCGTCATCTTGCTGAGGTTGACGCTTAATAACTAGGCTTCGATATAGCAGGTAGCCAATACCCACTATGGCAACGATCACAAGGATTTGACTCATCTTAGTGTCCCATCGTAATGCCTCAAAGAGGCTTGCAGATTAACGCTTACGGGCTCTAAATCCTGCTTTGCCCCGTTGCTCTGCTGGTTTCAAATCACCCGTCTTTGACTGCCGACCCGACGAGCGTGGTTTTTTATTCGTTTGATTCGCACGCTTGGCTGATGGCTTATTGCTAGCCGGTTCACCTTTCTGAGCGCGTGCTTTCTTTACTTGCCCACTTTCTTGTCCGCTTGCTTGCCCACTTGTGTAGGACGCTTCTTCGGTTTTAATTGAGTGCGACAATAGCTTCTCAAGCACATTCAATTCTTTGCCACCCAATTCACGGTAACTGCCGGGGGCTAAATCACCCAAGCCAATATGCATAATTCGAATGCGCTTGAGGGTCACCACCTCATGACCTAGATACTCTGCCATACGGCGTATCTGGCGGTTAAGCCCCTGAGTTAAAATAATCCGAAAAGTTTTTCGGCTGATACGCTCAGCTTGGCATGGCTTTGTGACCGTATCAAGAATCGGTACACCACTGCGCATAGCCTGCAAAAAGCTATCATCAAAGGCGTCTTTCAGGGTCACAATGTATTCTTTATCGTGTTCGTTCCCTGCGCGCAAGATCTTGTTCACAATATCACCATCATTAGTGAGCAAAATCAAACCTTCTGAGGGTCTATCAAGGCGACCGACCGGAAATATGCGTTGAGGGTAATTCACTGCATCAACTATGTTGCTGCGAATTTTGCGTTCCGTGGTGCAAGTGACCCCCACCGGCTTATGATAAGCCAGGTACACCCGCTTGGGCTTATTACCTAAAGTCCGCCCTTTTACCTCAACGGTGTCATCGGGGCCGACCCGAACACCCATTTCGGCGACTCGACCGTTTACTTTGACCTGCTGCGCAGCAATCAACGCATCGGCTTCACGACGCGAACAAATGCCAGTTTCGCTTATCCATTTATTCAGGCGCACGCCTGTTGCCTCGCTCATTCAAGCCACGCCTGCGGCTTTAAATAACGGTCATACAACTTGGCTTCTGCGCTGTCTGGCTCTGGTTCATACATATACTGCCAGCGTGCCAGCGGCGGCATCGACATTAAGATGGATTCCGTGCGACCACCAGTTTGCAAGCCAAACAGAGTGCCTCGGTCATACACTAAGTTAAACTCAACGTAACGCCCTCTGCGATACAGCTGGAAGTCACGCTGAGCTTGGTCAAATGCCGCATCTTTGCGCTTTTTTACAATGGGTACATAGGCTTGAGTAAAGTGGTCGCCCACCGAACGCATCAACCCAAAGGCGTGCTCGAAGTCTAATTCACCAGCTGGGTTGGTATTTAAGTCATCAAAAAATAAACCACCCACCCCGCGGGTTTCATTACGGTGCGGTAGGAAGAAGTATTCGTCACACCAGCGTTTAAAGCGTGGGTAATAGTCTTCACCAAAGGGGTCACAGGCGCGCTTTGCGGTCTGATGCCAATGAATGACGTCTGCTTCCTGAGGATAAAACGGCGTTAAATCAAATCCGCCACCAAACCACCACACTGGTGCTTCGCCCTCTTTCTCAGCAATAAAAAAGCGCACGTTGGCATGACTCGTTGGCACGTTAGGGTTATTCGGATGCAGCACCAAGGATACACCACAGGCGTGAAAGCTACGTCCGGCTAGTTCAGGTCGATGGGCCGTGGCAGACGCTGGCATCTTAGCGCCAAACACATGAGAGAAGTTCACCCCACCTTGCTCAAATACATCACCACCACGCAAAATACGCGAGCGCCCACCACCGCCTTCCGGCCGGTCCCAGGCATCTTCCGTAAATTTGGCACCACCATCGATGGCCTCTAATTCAGCACAAATGGCATCTTGAAGCTGCATCAAATAGGTTTTAACGCGGGCTAAGTACTGATGTTCTTGGCTGCTATCAAAACTCATGTACGCACGACCTCATTAGTCAATGGATTGATAATCTTACTTGGACCCGATGCTTGGCCGACTGGCTCGTCCATAATCCAGCCTAGCTGGTCACCGAAGCTTTGGCGAACCTGTTCGGCGCTGGTCATGGCAGGTTCGCCACTGGCGTTGGCGCTGGTTGATACTAATGCAGTGCCTAATGCGCGGCATAGGCGTCGCGCAGGCTCAAACGCCGTCACGCGCACCGCAATGGTGTCATGATCACCTTTTAGAAAGCGCGGCACGTCATGGCGAGCAGGTAAGATTAACGTGGTATGCCCAGGCCAGTGTGACAGCACTTTAAAGCGCACGTCTTGCCCGATTTGTTTGTCGTCGACATAATCAAGTAACTGAGAGTAGTCGGCAGCGATGAGAATCATGCCCTTGCTAATGTCCCGATTTTTCAGCGCCAGCAGCTTGCGCACTGCTACTTCGTCATAAGGCGCGCAGCCGAGGCCAAACACCCCTTCCGTCGGATAAGCAATCACTTGATGGTCGCGAAGGGCATCGCGCGCTTGTACTAGGGTCTCGGTTGTCTCAGTCACCGCCAACTCTCCTGCATTCGAAATACGGATATGACGGTATTATAAAGGCTTTGACTTATAACTGCAGGACTTTTGCGGGCAGACTAGCCGTATGCCTTGGCTACTTGGCTTCTCAATCAACAGCGGATAGTCACACTCAGGGCAAGGCGACGCTTGAGGCTTATGATTTAACGCAAACTTACACTTGGGGTAGCGGTCACAGGCATAAAATACTTTGCCATATTTGTTGGTGCGCTCGACTAACTGACCTTTCTTGCACGTCGGACAGTCTGCCAATGCCACGGGCGCTTCAGGCTCGGGGTCTGCCATGTAGTGGCAAGTTGGAAAGTCACTACAACCAATAAAAAAGCCATAGCGACCTTTTTTCAGCATTAATGGCGATTGGCACAGCGGACAAGGACTATCGGGGAGTGGTTGCGGAGTAAAGCTCGCTTCTTCGTGTAACGAGCGCGTATAGTCGCACGCAGGGTAGCTGGTGCAACCCCAAAAACTATTGGTGCCAATATGCTTAACCTTGAGAGGGCTTTGGCACTGCGGGCAAATCTCGCCCGCAGTGTTTTCATGGCTTGCTAGGTCAAATAATGGTTTATGATCACTCACTGACACATTTAACCTTGGTCCAGCATGATATTAGTGTAAGAAGCCATCCGGCTCCTCAAACAACAAACCTTCCATTTGTGAGTATGCGTCTTCGCGCCCAGGTACATTGAACAATACCATCAGCACCACCCACTTCAGGTCCTCTAAGCTGAACTGCTTGCTGTCGAGTTCCATCACACGGTCAAGTACCATTTCGCGGGTGGTAAAGTCGAGTACGCCGATCTGGTCTAAGTACATCAAAAAGCTTTGACTCGGTATGTCCAAACGCCCTTTCTCTGCCTCAGTGAACACGCGCACGGCACCTTGCGGCGCCTTATTTAAATAGGGTTTGGCTTGGCTGTCTTGCAGATCAGCTAAGCGCTCTAACCACGCCAATGCTTTGTTGATTTCCTGATGTGCAAATCCGGCACGGGTAAGCTCATCAGTCAGTTCATCATGGTCGACGACTACTTCCATTTCAGAATGGATGTAGTTTTCAAACAAGTACATGAGGATATCAAACATCGCTTATTCCCTCCTCACCCTGACGTATCCGCCAGGTACTGCGGTTACCCATCCATCCAACTCAAGTGTAATCAGTTGGTCCATTAGTGCAGCCACTGGCAGGCGGGTACGGGTGACCAGACTGTCAATGGACGTGGTCTCAAATCCAACGTTAGCTAACAATTCACTATTTGCCAAGCGCTTTTGTGCTAACCCCAAAGATTGATGATGACTATGTGGGCGCGAGCCCTCATTTTCAAGCTCTGGTCGGCATTTTAACACGGGTAGCTCGGCTAATATATCCTCCGCGCAAGTGATTAAAGCAGCGCCCTGCTGTAACAATTTGTGGTTGCCCGCGAAACTTGGCATCGTCACTGGCCCTGGTAACGCGTAGACCACGCGGTTTTGCTCCAACCCAAAGTTAGCGGTCGCCAGTGAGCCACTGCGTAAACTGGCTTCTGCAACCCAAACACCTTGGCTTAGACCACTTATTATACGGTTGCGGCGCAGAAAATGATCGCTACGCGCAGGTGCGCCTGGATAAAATTCACTGACCAACAGTCCATTCTGCTGAATATCCCGGTACAACGTATGCTGGCGTGGGGGGTAACAAATATCGACGCCACAACCGAGCACCGCCACCGTCTTTCCGCCTTGCTCCAATGCCGCGCGATGGGCAGCTCCGTCGACACCCATCGCCATGCCGCTACAGATACCCCAGCCATGACGCACTAAATTGGCAGTGATGTCGCTGACTTGCGTCAACGCATAGGGGGATGCTCTACGGCTACCGACCACCGCCAATAGCGGGCTGGTAAGCAAGCGCGCATCGCCGGCACAGTACAGCATTCGCGGCGGACTATTTATATCGGCTAAGAGTTCGGGGTAGAGAGGATCACCTTGAACGATACACTGGTGGTTTTCATCGGCATCCAACCAATTCAACACCGCCTTCAACACGCTTGGATCAACTTTCGGCATTTGCTGACGCCAAAAAGGGTTCAAATCGCTGAACGGTTGCGTGATATCACGCCCGACTTGCATCCCATGCCGATTCAGCAAATGCAGCAGACTCATCGGCGCTAAACTATACGCCAACCAATTTTGCAGCGCTTGGGCATCTAACTTGGTCGCTTTTTTATCCGTTGCTGAAGTCTGTATTTGAGTGTCAAAGTCTGTATGAGTCATCTACGCATCCGTGCATCGAAATTATCTACTACGCTAATAGTAGAAGCCCACGCACGCGAGACTAGGATTTATAAGGCGTAAAGGTTAAAATTGCGACATATCTCGTGGTTTAACTCTTTTTGACTAAAAAAGGGGCACCAATCGCCACGGCACATGTAAAGAATCTGAGGTTTTATCCATGGCTAAGCTAGACATTTTGCAGTATCCAGACGAGCGCCTACGCACCGTAGCCAAGCCAGTGGCTGAGGTTGACGACACCTTGCGTGGCATTATCGATGACATGTTTGAAACTATGTATGACGCTAATGGCGTCGGCCTTGCGGCTACCCAAGTGGATGTGCATCAACAGCTATTTATTGCCGATTGCTCGGAAGACAAAGACCAGCCACTCGTGTTTATCAATCCGAAGATTGTTGCCCGCGATGGTATTTTTGAAAATGAAGAAGGCTGCCTTAGCTTCCCAAATGTGTATGCGAAAGTTGAGCGTGCGGGCGAAGTCACCGTCGAAGCCCTTGATCGCAACGGTGAATCGTTTTCACTGACCGCGGATGGCTTACTGGCAATCTGTATTCAGCATGAGCTCGACCATTTAGAAGGCAAACTGTTCGTTGATTACCTGTCGCCGCTGAAGCGCAACCGTATCCGTAAGAAGCTAGAAAAAGAAGCTAAGCTCGCTGCGCGTTACGCTTAAACGCGCAGCTACCTCGCAGCCCCTCGCTACCAAAGGAATTACCCTTGCGCATTATTTTCGCCGGCACCCCTGACTTCGCAGCGCGGCATCTAGCCGCCTTACTTGAAACAGACCATCAAGTGGTGGCTGTGTATACCCAGCCTGACCGCCCTGCAGGTCGTGGCAAAAAGCTACAAGCCAGCTCAGTGAAACAACTTGCGCTGACTCACGGCCTACCGGTTGAGCAGCCAGCCAACTTTAAGCAGTCGGACGCGTTAACGCAGCTGCAGAGCTACCAAGCTGATCTGATGATTGTTGTCGCTTATGGTTTGTTATTGCCCCAGGCTGTACTGGACGCCCCACGCTTAGGTTGTATTAATGTGCATGGTTCACTGTTGCCACGTTGGCGCGGTGCCGCCCCAATTCAGCGCGCTATCTGGGCCGGTGACACTGTCACTGGCGTGACCATTATGCAAATGGATGCTGGCTTAGACACTGGCCCTATGTTACTCAAACACAGTGTAGCGATTGATCCGCAAGAAACGTCGGCCAGCCTGTATGACAAACTTGCCGAATTCGGTCCTCAGGCATTGATTGAAGCAGTGGACAAGCTAGCCGCGGACGGCTTACCGGCTGAACAGCAAGACAACCACGCCGCCACTTATGCAAGTAAGTTGAATAAGGACGAAGCTCGGATTGACTGGCAACAAAGCGCGGTATTTATTGAGCGCTGTATTCGTGCCTTCACCCCATGGCCTGGTACCGAGTTTTATCTCCAGGGCGAGCGCTTTAAAGTTATCCAAGGGCGTATTGTCGCATGGGCAGAACACGCTAATCCTGGCACCGCTTCCCCTGGAACCATAGTACGCGCCGATAAGCAGGGTATTTGGGTCAGCTGTGGCGAAGGCACTCTTGCATTGGAAAGCATTCAACCGATTGGTAAAAAGCCAATGTCCGCAGCTGACCTATTAAATGGCCGTGGCCAGTTGTTTGCCGTCGGTTGCGTAATGGACGCCACAGCGGGTGACGCATGAATCAAGCCCGCACCGGCGAGAGCAAGAAAGCGAAGAGTGGCGCGGCCCCGCGTGCGGCGGCTGCCTATGCTTTACAGCAAGTGTTACAGCATCAACGTTCACTCAATCAAGCGCTGCCAGAAGCAGTCGCGAAGTTTAAACTCGACGCCAGCGATAAAGGGCTTGCCCAAGCCGTAGCTTTCGGCGTACTGCGTGAATTGCCAAGCCTTGAGTGGTATGTATCGCAGTTACTTGATAAGCCGCTGAAAAGCAAAGTCAGGATTGTCCATTACCTGATGCTGGTTGGGCTGTATCAGTTAAGCGCGATGCGCACGGCGTCCCATGCCGCGGTATCAGCCAGCGTCGAGGCCACTGTTTTAGTGCGCCAAAAGGCACTGAAGGGCTTGGTGAATGCCGTGTTACGCGGCTTTCAGCGTCAACAACATAATCTTGAGACGCAATTGGCGCAGCAAGCTGACAAGCGCTACAACCATCCTGGCTGGCTCCTTAAACACCTGCAAACCGGTTACCCTGAGCATTGGCAAAGCATTGTGGAGGCGAATCAGCACCAACCTCCGATGTGGTTGCGGGTCAATCAGCGCTATTTGAATCAACAGCGCATGCAGTTAAGCGACTATCAGGCTCAACTTAGTGCGCTTGGCATTGAAAGCGAGGCCGCAGTGGGGTTACCCCAAGCTTTGCGCCTAAAGCAAGCCTGTGACGTGACTGCGCTGCCTGGGTTTGCCGACGGTGCCGTGTCAGTGCAGGACGCCGCAGCACAATATGCCGCGCAACTGGTGCCCGCGCAATCTGGTCAACGGGTACTTGATGCCTGTGCTGCGCCAGGCGGCAAAACCGCTCACTTACTTGAGCTCTACGATATAGAGGTCGATGCACTGGATATTGAGCAAACACGCTTAGCTCGAGTCAGTGAAAATTTAGCGCGCTTACACCTGAGCGCCCGGATTATTCATGCCGATGCCAGCACTCAAGATTGGTGGGACGGTGCCTTATATGATCACATTTTGCTTGATGCTCCCTGCTCCGCCACTGGCGTCATTCGCCGTCACCCGGATATTAAGTGGCTGCGCCAGGCAGCTGATATTGCCAATTTAGTCACTTTGCAGCAGCAAATTTTTAGCAACATGTGGCAGCTCTTAAAGCCAGGTGGTACTTTGATATATGCGACTTGCTCGGTACTGCCGCACGAGAATGCCCTGCAAGTAGTGGCATTTTTAGAACAGCACACGGATGCTGAATTGATACCTTGTGAAGGCCCTGATATGGCGCACATTGTTGCACCTGAGCTTGGGGCTGGTACTGCGAATACGCCGACTGCCATGCCACCGAATACTCAGATTGGTTTACAGTGGCTACCGCAAATTGATGGTCACGACGGATTTTATTACGCCGTGCTGCGTAAAGCAGTTAACTAACATACTTCACTTTTAAGCAGCGTATTTATGAAAATAATTATCGTAGGTGCAGGACGAGTCGGAACCACGCTGGCGGAAAACCTAGTCGGTGAACAGAACGAGATTACGATTATTGACCCTGACCGTAATCGCCTGGGCGAGCTGCAAGAAAAGTATGATTTACGCGTCGTGGTTGGCAATGGCGCGCATCCGGATACGCTGGAAGCGGCTGGCGCGGAAGACGCGGATATGCTGGTTGCAGTGACCAGCACCGATGAAGTTAATATGCTGTCCTGTCAAATTGCCTACAGTATGTTTAATACGCCGACCAAAATTGCCCGTATTCGCTCAGAGCAGTATATCCGCTATAAAGACAAACTCTTCCACAACCAGGATATGCCCGTTGATCACTTAATTGCGCCAGAGCAGTTGGTCACCGACTATATCAAGCGTTTGATAGATTACCCTGGTGCGTTGCAGGTGATGGAGTTTGCGGGCGGTAAAGTCAGCTTGGTTGCCGTTAAAGCCTATTACGGCGGTAAATTGGTCGGCCATGCGATATCAGCCCTCAAACAACATATCCCAAACGTAAATGCACGTGTTGCGGCGATATTTCGCCAAGGTCGCGCCATTCGCCCCCTCGGCAGCACCGTTATAGAAGCCGATGACGAGGTATTCTTTGTCGCTGACACCAATAATATTCGCATCGTAATGCAAGAATTGCAGCGCTTAGAGGACACCTACAAGCGCATTATGATAGTCGGTGGTGGCCTTATCGGTGCTGGCTTGGCGCGTGCCTTAGAACGCAGCCACCGGGTCAAACTAGTGGAAACTAAATTAGAGCGCGCCGAATACTTATCCGCCAGCTTAGAGCATACGTTAGTGCTGCATGGTGACGCGTCGGATCAACAAATGCTCAGCGAAGAGCATATTGAAGATATTGACGTGTTTGTTGCAGTCACCAACGACGATGAAGCCAACATCATGTCAGCGATGCTTGCAAAGCGCATGGGCGCGAAGAAAACCATGGTGTTAATCCAGCGCAGTGCGTACGTCGACCTAGTGCAAGGTGGTGACATTGATATCGCCATTTCACCGCAAAACGCCACCATTTCCGCACTGTTACGCCATATTCGCCGCGGCGATATCGTCAATGTCTACTCATTACGAAAAGGCGCAGCAGAGGCCATTGAAGCGATTGCTCATGGTGATGAAAAAACGTCAAAAGTGATTGGCAAATCTATCAATGAAATCAAGTTACCACCGGGCGCCACTATTGGCGCCATTGTGCGCGGCAGTGAAACCATTATCGCTCACGGTGAGACCGTGATTCAGTCCGATGACCATGTGGTGATGTTCTTGGTGGACAAAAAATATGTCACTGACGTTGAGCGCTTATTTGAACCTAGCGCCCTGTTTTTTTAAAACAGAAGCATTGCTTTTAAAACAGAAACATTGCTCACGATGATACCGTATTAGCCTCGCCAGAAGGTCGGGGTAAATAGCACCAGCAAGGTAAACACTTCAAGACGCCCAAACAGCATGGCGAGAATCGCAACCCATTTGCCGGCCGTGGTCACGTCGGTAAAGTTCACCGCCACAGAACCTAAGCCAGGGCCTAAGTTATTTAGTGTCGCAGCGGTGGCACCAAACGCCGAATAATCGTCCAGCCCGGTGGCAATAAATGCCAGCATAATGCACACAAATACCAGTGCATATGCAGCAAAGAACCCCCATACGGCCTGTACCACACGGTCTGGCAGTGGCCGATTACCGTATTTAACGCTGAACACCCCTTTAGGGTGAACCAAGCGATTAAGCTCGCGCACGCCTTGACGGAATAACAGCAGCACCCGAATAACCTTTAACCCGCCGCCCGTCGAACCTGCTGAGCCGCCGATAAAACTCGCAAATATAAGCAACACCGGCAAGAACACCGGCCACACCGCATAGTTTTCGGTGGTAAAACCCGCTGTCGTGGCAATAGACACCGCCTGCAAGGCGCCGTGAGAGATAGAAGCGCCAATGTCGTCGTGCCATTGGAATAGCACCAAGGTCACCGCGCATATCACCATGAGTACGAATTGAATCAATAAAAACGCGCGCAACTCTGGGTCTGCTAAGTAGCCCCTTACCGTGCGCCCACGTACGGCACCAAAGTGCAGTGCAAAGTTAACGCCGGCAATCAATAAAAACACGATAGCGACCAAATTGACCCAGCCACTGTCATAATAACCAAGGCTTGCATCGTGGGTGGAGAAGCCACCGATGGCGACCGTCGACATTGCATGACCAATGGCATTGAATAGGCTCATACCAGCGGCCCAATACGCCAATGCGCAGGCCGCAGTTATGCCCAAATAGATGTACCACAAGTGCTTGGCCGTGTCGGCAATACGTGGCGTCATCTTGTTATCTTTCATCGGCCCAGGTGTCTCAGCTCGAAATAGCTGCATGCCGCCGATGCCTAGCAATGGCAAAATTGCGACTGCCAATACGATAATTCCCATTCCGCCAAACCACTGCAGTTGCTGGCGGTAGAAGCGATAGGCATGAGGTAATTCATCGATACCGGTTAGAATCGTGGCACCCGTGGTGGTTAGTGCCGAAAAGGCTTCAAACATCGAGTCAGTGAAGCTTAATTGGAATTCATCAGGCATCCAAAAGGGAATCGCCCCCACTGAAGCCAACACCACCCAAAATAAAACTACGATGACGAAGCCTTCGCGGGTTTTCAATTCCCGACGCTGGTTTTGATTGGGGTACCACAACGCGAATCCTATCAATAGGCTAAGTAAAAAGGCAAAAAAGAATGCGCCAGCACCGCCGTCACCATAATACATGGCAACACCGATCGGCGGCAGCGTGGTCATACTGAAAAGCGCGACCAGAAGACCCAAAATACGCAGTATCGTCCTAACTTGCATGCTTTTGATTTACCATATTTTTAGCTTTTTATTAGCTTGTTATTCACCGTTTTACGCGGACTATTTACTGACGTATTCAGCTTCAACTACCTAATTTAGGCGCGATACTACCTTAAACCCTGCGCCCGTGTCAGGTTGCTAGCGCCGTGTTCGGTAACCACAATATTATCCTCAATTCTAACACCACCGAAGTCACGCATCGCATCCAGTGCCTGCCAATCAAAATGCCGCGCCAGTGGGCCGTGGCCAAATGGCTGCAATAAGGCATCAATAAAGTAGACCCCAGGTTCAATGGTGACCACTTGACGGGGTTCAATTTTACGGTTGGTACGCAAGTTAGGAAAGCGCTCCGGGGCTTGGCTGGCTTTGCCACTGGCGTCTTCTAGGTTGCCGCCCACATCATGCACTTGCAGCCCAAGCATATGGCCGAAGCTATGCGGCATAAATGCATAGGTGACGCGCTCGTCGATCATTTGATCTAGGCTAAGACCCTTGACCCAGCCGAAATCGAGTAATATCTGGGCAACTCCATAATGCGCCTGCTCCTGAATACTCCCGAAATACCGATGCGGGCGAACCCAGTCAACCAGCTCTAAAGTCAGGGCGTCGACGCGCTTTACAAGTTCAGCAAATACCGCGTGCTCTCCCTGTTGCTCACTAAAGCTATAACTACGGCTAATGTCCGATGCATAACCTCGGTAGCTGGCCCCAGCGTCAATCATCAACGACTTCAAACGCCCGTGCAGCGGCTGGGTGGATTTACCGCGATAGTGCAAAATAGCCGCATGCTGATTCTGTGCGACTATCGATTGGTAAGGCGCTTGGGTAGGCCCTTGTTGCGTTGCCTGCATGTACGCAAGCCAGCATTCAAATTCGCTTCGCCCAGCGTAAAAGGCCGCTTCTACGGCCTCATGACCTGCCGCCGCAATCCGGTTCGCAGTGGCGATACATTGCAGTTCATAGTCCGATTTAAAAACGCGGTGGTAATGTAGCGAATGTAATAACGACTCCGGGTTGACCTGCATAATGCCAAGGGCCTGCGCGACCTCTATATGTTCGCCCAAATACGCCACTCGGTCTTTATTATAAGGAATGAAGCGCTCAATATCGCTGGGGGTAGTAATCAGTTCCACGTGGAACAATGGCAGCCAGTCCGCGTCATCAATGTTAACTACTTCATGCCAGAAATCTTCTGGAGCAAAAAGTATCAGTGTCGGTTTAGCGCCTTGGCGCATAATCACCCACGAGTGTGGTGCATCGACGAGTGGGCAAATCGCTTTGAAGTGCGGATTTACTCTAAAATCATACTCGCTGTCATCCATAAAATGACGTTTTGGCTGCCCGGCATGCACAGCCAAAACGTCCATATCATGGGCTTCAAGTAAGCGATCGTACCGCGCCTTTAGGTCATGGAAATGCGCGCGGTACTGTTCAAAGTTATGCCCTTCAACACGTGGTGATAGGTGCGAGCCGAGTTGCTGATTCGACTTGGATATTGGCATATTCGCAGAGGCCTCCTTCGGGGTCCATACGCATACTATGCATGTGTTGTAGCAAGTTGTCATCCCGCGCCAATAGGCTGAGATAAATTTGTTGATACGTCAGCACAGCTTTCACGTAATCCCGGGTTTCCTGATACGGTATGGTTTCTATCCAAATATCCACGGGCACTGACTCACTCGGCACCCATTCGCGTACCCGGTGAAAGCCAGCATTATAGCTTGCAGTCGCCAATAACCAATTGCCCCCATTGCGGCGTAATAACTCACTTAAATAACGCGTGCCATATTGAATGTTTTCTTCTGGGTTATTCATATCCGGTGCACGACGCATCTGACGACCCACGTGGGTGCTCTGCTGCAAATATGTCGCCGTGTCCGGCATGATTTGCATCAAACCTCGCGCACCGACTGGCGACACCGCATCCACCTGAAACGCACTCTCACGACGGATAATCGCCAACGCCCAGCTTGGGTCAATTTGGTTGGATTCAGCTTCGCGTTCCAGCACCTCACGAAAGCCCATCGGGAAGCGCCGCTCAAGATCCTGGTTTAACCCTAACGCTGCGAATTCACGAATACTTTGATCAAGCCAGCCCCATTCGTAGGACAAAATAGCAGCGGCAACCCGCTCGTCTTCGCTCACACGCGAGCGTACTAAGTTCCACTCCCGCCGTGCATCAAAATGTCGGCCCAACTGAAAAAATTCATGCGCTCGCTGCACTTCAGCACGGCTAAGGAGCGCTTGAGTAGCTTCTGGCGTAGCCGCTGCGCGTTCGCGACTTAGGTTGGGTGCTTGGTCTAAGTGCGCGGCCGCCATAAAGCCATAAAAGTGACGCAATTTAGCTAACTCAGTCCATTCCGCCTCGGCTTCCACGTGTCGTTCCAGCTCGGTCAACGCACGCGCTCGCCAATAGGCAGGCTGCGAACCTTCCGTCATATGCTCGCTAAATTCCAACAACGTATGAAAGTCACGATCGCGCAGTAGCGTGGCTAAATACCATTGCTGGCCGGCTGGCCCAAGCGCCGTCGTATCAACGCTTTCGAACCAAGCCCGTGCGGACGGCTCATTGCGCACTGCAAGGACCACCCCAATTTGGCTATCAATCACTTGCTTTTGCGCCGTAGTGAACTCAATTTCGTCACGCATCCGTGGCCAAACGCGCACTAAAGCGTCAATATCGCGCCAACTCAACTGCTGTAAAGCACGGTATAAATGATGGCGAACACGTGGGTTCTGATGCGGTAATTGTGCCCAATCTGACACCCGTTGCGGACGCTGACGTAATCCAATCAGTTGGTTGGCGAGTTGGGTGGCCCCCGCTTCTTGTTCGTCCGACAGCAAACTACGCGCAAAGCGAGCAATATTCCAAACGCCTTCATCCAGCGCAGCGTTGAAGCGCTGCCAAACAACATCTTGAGTGCGCTCGCCCGCACGTGTCCACTGCGTAAATACGCTGTCACATATGCGCGGCTGACTATTTGCCTGCACCCAACGCGCCTGAACTTGCGGCCAAATCTCTTGTTCAAGTTCCTGCTCTGACGGGTCTAAGCGCAAACGATAGCCTAAATAACGACACACTTGCTGGGTATTACCCCGATTCACAAAGTCGCGGGTGAAGCGCTGGGCATCATTACGCCGCGCCAGAAAGTTCAACCACGCATCGCGCAACTGGCGTTCCATCGGAGAACCATAATAAGTCTGCATGAAGTTCAGGACATAGGCTTCGTTGTCCAAACTTAAGTGGTTTTGCAGGAACTCAACTTCTAAATAGGGCCATAACGGATAGCCGGAAAACTTCTTTTGCAGCTGTAAATATTCTGCTTCATTAGCCCGTTTTACCCGCCGCTCAGCGTCTTCAAATTGGTCTCGTAGCTCAGTTAAATTTGGCGATACCACTGCAGTAGTCGCACGGCTTTCAGCCAGCGCATTGGCGCTAAAAGTAAGTGATGCTATCAGCACAATTCCTTGTGTCAGCTTAGTCTTACGCATGCATTTAAACAGCTGTTTTAATCTTTGTTGCAATATGGGATGATTAGTGCCACATTTTTGTTCCATACTCATTCAGCACCATTGTACGTAGTAAACGGTTAACGGCATGGGCCGTAAACAAATGGGAGACCCACGATGATCTACCAAGGTGAAAACCTACACGTCGACTTTATTGAAGACGGTATTGCCGAACTTCAGTTCGACGCTCCAGGTTCAGTTAATAAATTTGACCAAAAAACTCTTACTGAATTTAGCACTGCTTTAGACGCTCTGCACAACGAAAATGCGTTAAAAGGTGTGATAGTAACCAGCAGTAAACCTACTTTTATTGTAGGCGCTGATATCACTGAATTTCTGACGCTATTCGCCGACTTGGATAAAACCAAATCTTGGGTACACATGGCATCTCGAGTATTCGACAAGTTAGAAGATTTGCCAGTTCCAAGCGTTGCCGCTGTCAGTGGCTTTGCGCTAGGTGGCGGCTGCGAAGCTATCTTAGCGTGTGATTACCGTGTCGTTGACGACACTGCGATGATTGGCTTGCCGGAAGTGAAGCTTGGGCTAATCCCTGGCTTCGGCGGCATGGTGCGTTTGCCCCGTGTGATTGGCCCAGACAACGCTTTAGAAGCGATTACCACCGGCGCAAACCACAAGCCAGAAAAAGCGTTGAGCATAGGTTTAGTTGACGCCATTGTCGGTCAGGACAAGCTCAAGCACGCCGCCCTTAGCATGGTCAAAGACGCCATCGCTGGCGAATTAGATTGGCAGGCCAAGCGCCAGCCAAAACTAAAGCCGCTTAAGGCCAATGATACCGAACGCTTGATGTCTTTTAGTACCGCAAAAGCTATGGTATTTGCCCAAGCAGGCAAGCATTACCCTGCCCCGCACGCCGCTGTTGAAGTCGTTGAGCGTGGCGCTGGTGAAGGACGCGAAGGTGCGTTAAATATCGAAAACGAGCTGTTTGTTAAGCTTACCCAGACCGACGCAGCTCGCGCGCAGGTCGGTATTTTCCTAGCTGACCAGCTGGTAAAAGGTAAAAGCAAAAAAGCGGCGAAGAGTGCAAGCAAGCAAATCAAACGTGCTGGTGTACTCGGCGCAGGCATCATGGGCGGCGGTATCGCGTATCAATCAGCGGTCAAAGGCGTCCCAGCGGTGATGAAAGATATCAAGCAAGAACAGCTTGATTTGGGCTTGAACGAAGCTGCTAAGATTCTTGGTAAAGGCGTTCAACGTGGCAAAGTGAAGCCAGAGAAAGTCGCCCAAACCTTGAATGCGATTGTGCCAACACTGCATAACAACGAATTAGAAAACGTTGATATTATTGTTGAAGCTGTGGTTGAGAACCCGAAAGTGAAAGGCGCAGTATTGGCCGAGATCGAAGGCGTCGTAGCTAAAGACGCCATCATCACCTCAAATACATCAACCATTTCAATTGACCGCTTGGCGACCAACTTGAAAGACCCAAGCCGTTTTTGCGGTATGCACTTCTTTAACCCTGTGCACAAAATGCCATTGGTTGAGATTATTCGCGGTAAAGACACGTCTGAAGACACCGTTGCTGCGGTCACTGCCTACGCACTGCAAATGGGTAAAACCCCAATTGTCGTCAATGACTGCCCTGGCTTTTTTGTAAACCGCGTGTTGTTCCCCTACTTTGCGGGCTTCAGCATGTTGTTAGACGACGGCGTTGATTTCCCGAAAATCGATAAAGTCATGGAAAAACAGTTTGGCTGGCCAATGGGCCCTGCGTATTTGAGCGACGTCGTAGGTATTGATACCTCAGACCACGCAACGCATGTTATGGCTGAAGGCTTCCCAAGCCGCATGCCACGTGACGAGAACGGTGCGATTGCGAAGTTAGCTGCCGCCAACCGTTACGGTCAGAAAAATGGCAAAGGCTTCTATGAGTACAGCACCGACAAGCGCGGCCGCCCAGTCAAAGAAGTGAATGCGGACGTTTACCAAGTGATTGGTGAGAAAAACGCGGATGCAGAGGCCGATGAAATCATCGCGCGCTGTATGATTCCGATGTTCAACGAAGTCATTCGCTGCTATGAAGACGACATTGTTGCCAGTGCAGAAGAAGCCGATATGGCCTTATTGTACGGGATTGGTTTCCCTCCATTCCGAGGCGGTGCATTCCGTTACTTAGAAACCATGGGCTTACAGAATTTTGTCGAGTTAGCTGACAAATATGCACACTTGGGCGAAATGTACCAAGTTACCGACGGTCTGCGCCAGAAAGCCGCAGCCGGCGAGTCATACTTTAACAGCTAATTCGAACGGAGAAGATTATGAAAGACGTAGTCATTGTAGATTGTATCCGCACGCCGATGGGCCGTTCGAAAGGCGGTGTATTTCGTAACGTGCGTGCCGAGGATTTATCGGCAGAACTGATGAAGGGCTTGCTTGAGCGCAACCCAAACGTAGACGCCACTGAGATTGAAGATATCTATTGGGGTTGTGTGCAACAAACCTTAGAGCAAGGTTTTAATATTGCACGTAATTCAGCCTTAATCGCTGGCTTCCCGCACAGTGTCGCCGGGGTCACCGTGAACCGTCTGTGTGGTTCATCCATGCAGGCTATTCACGATGCAACCCGTGCCATCCAAACCGGCAATGGTGATATTTATATCGCTGGCGGTGTTGAGCATATGGGTCACGTCCCTATGATGCACGGCGTCGACTTCCACCCAGGCATGAACAAATCAGTCGCACGCGCGGCTGGCTCTATGGGGATGACCGCCGAGTTATTGGGTCGCAAGTTCGGTATTAGCCGCGAGATGCAAGATCAGTTCGGTGCGCGCTCGCATCAACTGGCGCATCAAGCCAACACAGGTGGCGCATTTGATAACGAAATCCATGCGATTAACGGCCATGACGCAGACGGCGTGCTGAAGCGTGTGAAGTATGACGAAGTGGTGCGCCCGGAAACCACGGTGGAAGGCTTAGCTAGCTTGCGCCCTGTATTCGACCCAGCCAACGGCTCGGTCACTGCGGGAACGTCATCAGCTATTTCTGACGGTGCCGCGGCGACCTTAATTATGTCAGCAGAGAAAGCCAAAGCCTTAGGGTTAACACCGCGTGTGAAAATCCGCTCAATGGCAGTGGCTGGTTGTGACCCAAGCATTATGGGTTACGGCCCAGTCCCTGCAACGCAAAAAGCATTGCAGCGCGCTGGCGTCAGCTTGCAAGACATCGACCTGTTTGAACTCAACGAAGCATTCGCCGCGCAAGCACTTGCGGTGATGAAAGGTTTAGACATCATGGACTTGATGGATGACAAAGTGAACTTGAACGGTGGTGCGATTGCACTAGGCCACCCATTGGGTTGCTCGGGCGCGCGTATTTCAACTACCTTAATTAACCTGATGGAACGCAAAGACGCGACCTTAGGTTTAGCCACCATGTGTATCGGTTTAGGCCAAGGTATTGCTACCGTGTACGAGCGTATCTAACCACGCTAAGTACAATCAACGCTAAGTTGAAAGGCAGCACTTTAGGTGCTGCCTTTTTTGCTTAGGGCTTCATTTTTATCTACTATAGGCACCTACTTAATTTATTGGTGCGCCCCATGCAGCCTTTCTCACAAGCCGATTATGAACTCGATACACTAGGTTTACGCTGCCCAGAGCCGGTGATGATGATCCGTGCTCAAGTGCGTAAGATGCAGCCCGGTGAAACCTTATTAGTCATCGCCGACGACCCCGCAACCACCCGTGACGTACCAAGCTTTTGTCGCTTTATGTCGCACCAATTGCTGGCCCAGCAAACCGAGCTGGAGCCCTACCATTACCTCATTCAAAAGGGCGCAGGTAGCAGCGCGACCTGAGGCCGCATCACCAAGGCATTATAATTTGTACTCCCAGAACTCTGCTTGGCCCAAGCTTGGGTCGAGCTGATACGGCTTAAAGCCAAAGTGAGCATAGGCGTTGCGTGCGCGCTCATTGCCCGTCAGCACTTCCAGCGTCACTTTGCAGCAACCGCGCTCTTTTGCCACGTCACACACACGCTGCATCAGCGCTTGAGCGATACCCTGGCCGCGATGACCTGATAGCACCGCAATGTCATGAATATTGCACAAAGGCTTGGCCGCGAAGGTAGAAAAGCCTTCCACACAATTGACCAGCCCCACTGGTTTACCCTGCACATAAGCGATAAAGCTATACACGCCGTCACGGGCGGCCATTTGCGCGATAAGATCACGTTTTGTTGCAGCTGGTAAGGGCTCACCACCCCCCATCGGATCTTGCGCGTAGGCATTTAATAACATCAGCAATGCGTCAGCTTGCGCTTGGTTACTGTAATCAACTGCTTGGATATCTAACATGATAGTGCTTGTACCTTTTAATCAATGACTTCGTGAGTTAATTCTTGGCGGTATCTAGTACCTGACGCACGTGGCAAAACGCCAAGTGATCGTTGACCAAGCCCGTTGCCTGCATAAACGCATAGCAAATAGTCGGTCCAACAAAATTGAACCCCGCTTTTTTAAGCGCCTTGGACATTGCTTTCGAAGCCTCAGTGTCAGTGGCTATATCGGCCATGCTTTGTGGGCAATTATCCACAACTTGGTGGTTTACGAATTGCCAAATAAAGTCGCTAAATTGTGTACCGCTGCGTTCAATGGCGATAAATCCATCCGCATTTCTAAACACGGACTCAATTTTAAGACGATTACGCACGATGCCTGCATTGGTCATTTGGTTAGCTATAAAGGCCTCGCGCTCAGCCCCTTGAATCGCGTGTAAACGCTCAGGGTCAAAACCGAAAAACGCCTCTTCATAGGCCGCCTGTTTGCGTAAAATCGTGATCCAGCTTAACCCTGCTTGCTGGCCGTCCAAACAAAGTTTGGCGAACAAGTCTTGGCTGTCATACACTGGTCGACCCCAGACTTGGTCGTGATACGCCTGATAATCGGGTGCGTCACCGCACCAAGGACAGCGTTTTGGGTGATTTAGTTCGTTATTCAACCTGCATACTCCCTGTAAATTGGGGCAATGGTCAGGGTATAATCACACAATTGAAAAGCGCTTAATAGCACTGAATCGGCCACCTAAATGGACATATCATGCAGAAATTCGACGTTAAGACATTTCAGGGCCTCATTTTAGCTCTGCAAGACTTTTGGGCACAGAAAGGGTGCGCTATTGTACAACCGCTAGACATGGAGGTAGGTGCTGGTACCTTTCACCCGCAAACCTTCCTGCGTGCCATCGGCCCCGAGCCTGCCAACTTCGCGTATGTGCAACCATGCCGCCGCCCTACGGACGGTCGTTATGGCGAAAACCCAAACCGCTTGCAGCACTACTACCAGTTTCAGGTTATTTTGAAGCCATCACCGTCTGATATTCAGGACCTCTACCTTGATTCGCTGCGCATGCTGGGTTTTGATCCCCTGGTTCATGATATTCGTTTCGTCGAAGACAACTGGGAATCACCCACCTTGGGTGCTTGGGGTCTAGGCTGGGAAGTATGGCTCAACGGTATGGAAGTTACCCAGTTCACCTACTTCCAGCAAGTTGGTGGCTTAGAGTGTAAGCCGGTGGCCGGCGAAATCACCTACGGGCTTGAGCGTCTAGCCATGTACATCCAAGGTGTCGATAGCATTTATGACTTGGTCTGGACTGACGGTCCGCGCGGCAAAATCTTATATGGCGACGTGTTTCACCAAAACGAAGTCGAGCAATCGACTTACAATTTCGAACACGCCGATGTAGACGTGCTTTTTGCGCGCTTTGAAGCCTGCGAAAAAGAATGTGAATTGCTGATCAGCCACAATTTACCATTGCCAGCCTATGAACAAGTGATGCGTGCGTCCCATGCATTCAATTTACTCGATGCACGCCACGCGATTTCGGTCACCGAGCGCCAACGCTATATTTTACGCGTGCGCAGCATGGCAAAAGCCTGTGCCGAGGCGTATTACGCCGCCCGTGAAGCCCTTGGTTTCCCGTTGGCGACTGATCTTGCAACCGAGCAGAAGTAAGGATTCCACCCCATGAGCAACCAGGATTTATTAATTGAGCTTGGCACGGAAGAGTTGCCACCGAAAGCCTTACACAGTTTATCTGCGAGCTTCACCGCAAGTATTGAGCAACAACTCAAAGATAGTGAGTTAGCATTCACTTCTATCAAAGGCCTTAATTCACCTAGACGGTTAGCGGTATTAGTTGAAGGTTTGCAAAGCGAACAGGCTGATAAAATCGTCGAAAAGCGTGGCCCTGCGGTGAGTGTGGCATTTGGCGCGGATGGCCAGCCAACCAAAGCAGCCCTTGGTTGGGCGCGTGGCAATGGTATTGAGATTGAGCAAGCTGAACGCTTGAGTACTGATAAAGGCGAGTGGTTACTACACAAGGCCACTGAGAAAGGGCAAAGTGTCACCACGCTGTTGCAAGGTTTTATCGATAAGGCACTGAAACAGTTGCCTATCCCGCGCCCAATGCGTTGGGGTAATAGCAGCCATAGCTTCATTCGCCCAGTGCATCAGGTGACCGTATTATTCGGTACCGATGTGGTTGATCTTGAAGTATTGGGCATTAAAAGCTCAAATCAAGTGACCGGACATCGTTTTTATCACCCTGAATTGGTGACTATTGAAAGCCCTGCGCGCTATATTGAGCAAATGGCCGATGCCCATGTTCTGGTCGACTTTGAACAGCGCAAAGCCGTCATTCGTGAGCAAATTGAAGAACTTGCCGAACAGGAACAAGCCAATCCGATCATGGACGAAGCCCTATTAGACGAAGTGGCTTCGCTGGTCGAATGGCCGGTCGCGCATGTAGCTAGTTTTGAACAAGGCTTTTTAGCGGTGCCGAAAGAAGCACTGATTTATACCATGAAGGATGATCAGCGCTATTTCCCGCTGCAAGCTCGTAATGGTGAGTTGCTATCGCGCTTTGTATTTATTAGTAACATAGAAAGCAAAGACCCGGCGCAAGTGATTTCCGGCAATGAGAAGGTAGTGCGCCCGCGCTTAGCCGATGCCCAGTTCTTCTTTACTACAGATCAAAAGACACCACTTAGCGACCGCGTCAAGGCCTTGCATAGCGTGTTGTTCCAAAAGCAACTGGGCACCTTAGGCGATAAAGCCGACCGCATGAGTGCGCTTGCCGGTGACATTGCAGCCCAGCTGAACGACGATGTGAGCGCTGCCCAGCGTGCCGGTTTGCTGGCAAAAGCCGACTTAATGTCAAATATGGTCATGGAATTCCCTGAAGTCCAAGGCGTGATGGGAATGCATTACGCGCGCATTGATGGCGAACCTGAGTTGGTGGCAGAAGCCATTGAAGCGCACTATCATCCGCGTTTTGCTGGCGATACACTACCCGAAAGCACCGTCGGTTGCGCCGTCGCACTGGCAGATAAACTCGATACCTTAGCGGGTATTTTCGGTATCGGCCAAACACCCAAGGGCGACCGTGACCCGTTTGCGTTGCGTCGCGCTGCCATCGGCCTGTTGCGTATTTTAGTGGAGAAAGCGTTGCCGCTTGATCTCACTCGCTTAGTGCAATCTGCCGTTACCCAGTACGGCGATAAGATTACTGCGACGCCTGAACTTGTAACTCAAATTGTTGATTTCTTACTGGGCCGTTTCCGCGCTTACTATGAAGAGCAAGGCGTCCCTGTCGATGTGATTCAAGCCGTACTGGCACGTCGCCCAACCGTCGCCTATGACTTTGATCAACGTGTGCAGGCCGTGCGCAGCTTTAAGTTGAACCCACAAGCTGAAGCACTTGCCGCCGCCAATAAGCGTGTCGGTAATATCTTAACCAAGGCCGAAGCGGAAGGTACGCAATTAGGTGCCAAGGTAAATGCAGACCTATTGCAGGAAGACGCAGAGAAGGCCTTGTATCAAGCTCTGGAGGCTGCTAAACAAGAGCTCAGCGCTGACGGCTACAATGCAGCGTTAAGCCGCCTAGCCGCGCTACGTACGCCGATTGACGCCTTCTTCGATGAAGTGATGGTGAACGCAGACGACACCGAAGTGCGCAACAATCGTTTGACTTTATTGGCCGACTTGCGTGGGCAGTTCCTGAACATCGCGGACATCTCGCTGTTGCAGGCATAAATCCAGTCAATGAAAGAGTACGCATAACTAAAAGGGTCGGCAAATGCCGACCCTTTTTTATGCTTGATTGCATGTCCCTACCCGGTTTTATTGACCACGCCACTGCAGCCACACTGCGATGTCGGCCGTGTCTAATAGCATCATCCCATGATGCATACGCGGCTCTGATGCGTGTACAGTCACAGCGTCACTTTGCAATTGCTGCAATTTATTAAGCGATGAAATACTGTCGTTCGCCGAAGCAAAGATCAGCACGGGTACACCTAACTCACTCACACGCTGCACCACCGAGGTATCACCTAGTGGCGTGCCAACCTCATTCAGTGCATGCTGCGCACCTTTTTGTAAGGTGCTTTGTGGCAGTAAGTGCGCGGTGCGGGTGTAGGCACGGCCTGCGTCGACAAATGCGTCAACGAACTCAAGCATAGGTGCCAACAGCGTCAACGACTCAATGTCATCGCGCAGCGCGGTCAAGTGTGCCGCTGTGGTGCCGCCCATCGACATACCCAAAGCATGCACGGGCCCCTGCAGTGCGAGGCTATCAATAAGTTTGCTGACCACCATAGCGTCCGGCTTACCACTGAAGCTGAATTCACCTTGTGACTGGCCGTGACCGAGCAAATCCACTAGCACCACATCGTAACCATGAAACCGCAACGCTTCTGCGACAAAGAATAACGACTGCTTATTGGTGCGAAAGCCATGTATCAGTACATAGGTACCCTGTTTCTGAACCGGGCTCTCAGCGCTATCTTCGCGGGTTAAATGCAGCACCACCTCATCATCGCCACGCGTAGTATTTAGCTCAATTGCATAGAGCAATTGCTCCTGGCTATCGTCTATCGACAGCGCATCGAAAAACGGCGCGGACAATGCACTATGCCAAGGCCAATACTTCAACTCAACCTCCATTGCGCGCGTGCGTATCGGTGCATGCTCACCCCACGTATCAGCTTGCACGGCCCAATTGCGCAAGCCTGCATTGTCATACGCTGGCGCATGCATGTAGGCCATGCACAAACCTTGAGTATCATAGCGCTGCTGTAGTGCCTCGAAACCAAGTTCGTGGTAGTTGGCGACCTCACAAAACTTACCATGACGGTAGCCGATGGCATTCAATTCAGGTTCAGACATTAAGGTGACATTCAGCATCGGCGGCGACAATGCGCCTTGGCTGACAATACTGGCACAGCCACTCAATAAAGTGACGGCGAGTACAGCGAGACTAGATAAGCGAATACTGCGGGAGGTGGATAAAAACATAAGGCCGAGTTCCTAACAATGGGCAACTTATCGTTAGCACCACTGTAGCAGGAAGGCTCGGCCTCGGACAGACGTATTAGCGCAAACTATACGTCAAGGTTTGCGACTTTCAGTGCATTACTTTCAATGAAGGCGCGACGCGGTTCAACCTGGTCGCCCATCAAGGTAGAGAACAACTGATCAGCGCCGATAGCGTCTTCGATTTTGACTTGCGTCATCCGGCGGTTCGCTGGGTCCATGGTGGTTTCCCACAGCTGCTCAGGGTTCATTTCACCCAACCCTTTGTAACGCTGAACGTATAAGCCACGCTTCGATTCATTAATCAGCCATTCAATCGCTTCAACGAAATCTTTCACTGGCTGCTGACGCTCACCACGGGTCACATAACCACCCTCTTCAACCAGGCCGTTGATCTCACCACCAATGGCGGTCATGCGCTCGTAGTCGCGGCCTACAATAAACTCGTAGTTAAGCGGGAAGTCAGTATCAATACCATGACGGCGCAAGCGCACTACTGGTAGGAATGCACCCCGTTCACTATCTTCGTTCAACAACACCTGATAACTTGCCGAGTCTTTCTCGTGCTTAGTTAAGTCCGCCTCAAAGTCACTTGCCCAGCTGTCCATGGCCAGCTTATCTTTCACCAACTCAGGGGTTAGCTTCGGCGCGTAGACTAAGCGGTTCAGCATGTGCGCAGGGGTGCGACGGCTCAAACGCTTAATCGTGTCCACCGCAAACTGATAGTCGCGAACCATTTTCTCTAACTGCACACCGGTAATGCCTGGTGCATCCGCGTTAACGTGTAACGAGGCTTTTTCTAACGCTAAGCTGGCTAGGTACCGAATCAGGCCTGGCTCGTCTTTAATGTAAGTTTCTTGCTTACCTTTTTTCACCTTATACAGTGGCGGTTGAGCGATATAAATATAGCCACGCTCGATAATTTCCGGCATTTGACGGTAGAAGAAAGTTAACAACAGCGTTCGAATATGCGAACCGTCGACGTCCGCATCGGTCATGATAATGATGCGATGGTAACGTGTTTTATCCGGGTTATACTCGTCGCGACCAATCCCGCAACCCATGGCGGTAATCAGCGTAGCCACTTCTTGTGACGACAACATTTTGTCAAAGCGCGCTTTCTCCACGTTCAAAATTTTACCTTTGAGCGGCAGAATCGCTTGGTTCTTACGGTTACGACCTTGTTTCGCAGAACCACCTGCCGAGTCACCCTCGACAATATACAGTTCAGACAATGCTGGGTCTTTTTCTTGGCAATCCGCCAATTTGCCCGGCAAGCCAGCAAGGTCCAAAGCACCTTTACGACGTGTCATTTCACGCGCTTTACGGGCCGCTTCACGCGCTCGCGCCGCATCGATAATCTTTTGTACGATAACCTTGGCGTCAGTTGGGTTTTCTAGCAAGAACATTTGTAAATGTTCGTTCATCGCCTGCTCTACGGCACCTTTCACTTCAGACGACACCAATTTATCTTTGGTTTGCGAAGAGAACTTAGGGTCTGGCACTTTAACTGAGATAACCGCAGTCAGACCTTCACGCGCATCATCGCCCGATGCGTTGGTCTTGGCTTTTTTGGTATACCCTTCCGCTTCCATATAGTTATTTAATGTACGCGTTAACGCGGCGCGGAAACCCGCCATGTGGGTACCACCATCGCGCTGGGGAATGGTATTGGTAAAGCAATAAATGTGCTCTTGGAACGAATCGTTCCACTGCAAACCCACTTCGACAGAAATACCGTCTTCGCGCTCAAACGAAAACTGGAACACTTTCGGGTGGATCGCGGTTTTCTTCTGGTTAAGGTACTGCACAAACGCTGCAATACCACCGTCATACTTAAAGTGGTCTTTACGGTCGCTGCCTTCATCAATTAAATGAATCGATACGCCTGAGTTCAGGAACGATAGCTCACGTACACGTTTGGCTAAGATGTCATAATGAAATTGCACGTCGGTGAAGGTTTCGCTGCTTGGCCAGAAGCGAATCTCAGTACCACTCTTGGTAGTGTCTTCCACCGCTTCGATCGGTGCTTGAGGTACACCGTGAACGTATTGTTGGCGCCACATTTGGCCATTACGCCAAATAGTTAACTGCAATTTTGAGCTCAGCGCGTTGACAACAGATACACCCACGCCATGCAAACCACCAGAAACTTTATATGAGTTGTCATCGAACTTACCACCAGCATGCAATACCGTCATGATAACTTCGGCTGCAGATACACCCTCTTCGTGCATCTCGACTGGAATACCACGGCCATCATCACGCACCGACACAGAGCCGTCTGCGTGCATGGTGACATAGATTTCATTACAGTGGCCGGCTAAGGCCTCGTCAATCGAGTTGTCCACCACTTCGAAAACCATGTGGTGCAGACCGGTACCGTCGTCCGTGTCGCCGATATACATGCCTGGGCGCTTACGCACAGCATCAAGACCTTTAAGGACTTTAATACTCGACTGATCATAATTGTTCTCTGACATATATTTTCCTACTCGTTACTAAGTATTGTTCCATGTTCCACGTGGAACAATTGAGTTTCGGTATCGCTAAAATGGGACTTTATCTTGTTCTCGTCTATGGCAGTAATAAATACCTGACTTCCACTTTGTTGTAATGCGCGACACATCTTGTGTTGGTTTTCTACGTCCAACTCAGCGGGTAAATCGTCTACCAATACAATACACGATTGCCCGCGTTTTAATTTGTAATCTTGCGATTGTACCAGCCTTAGGGCTGATACTAATAATTTCAATTGGCCGCGGGATAAGCGCTCGCGTGCATCCACGCCGTCCACACGAATTTGCCATTCTGCTTTATGTGGTCCAGAGCTGGTAAAACCTTGCTTACGGTCGTTTTCTAAACGCGCTTGTAAGCCATCCAGCAAACTATGTTCGTCACGGGCCCAACCATGGTTGAGCTTAAACTTAAAATCGTACTGCGGTAAAAACAATCGACAGTAGTCATTTAATAGCCCGTTCAAGCTTTCTACATACGCGACCCGAGCCTCAGCCACTTGCTCACCAGCAACGGCAAGTTGCTGGTCCCAATACACACCATCCTGGCGTTGGTGCTGGCCTTGACGTAATAATGCGTTGCGCTGCTTTAGCAACCTAACATAACTGGTCCACATTGGGTAAAACGATTGTTCCACGTGGAACAATCCCCAATCTAAAAATTGCCGACGCAACTTTGGCCCCCCAGTAATCAGTTCTACACTCTCGGGCGTAATTAACTGAACTGGGATTAAGCGCGCAAGTGCTGCAAAACGCCGCTCTATCTCACCGTCGACTTTAATTTGGGCTTCGCCATTGCGAAAGCGCCGGTATCCAATCTTATGCGTATCACACTCGTCGCTGCCCACCACCGGTGCCACTAACTTCGCAAACAAGGTAAACGCGTCTTGGTCGTCCTGCACCACCTGTTTAATCTGGTGGGTACGAAACGAGCGACCAAAGCCTAAACAATAAATAGCCTCTAACAAACTCGTTTTACCACTGCCATTCGCACCGCAAATTAAATTCACTTGGGGTGCAAATTCGAGCTGACTGCTAGAAAAATTACGAAATTTCTCTATGTGCAAACGCTCTAATTGCATCGGTTACAAACGCATAGGCATAACAACGTACAGAGCAGAGTCATCGGCATTGTCTTCCACTAAGGCGCTGCTATTCGCATCACTTAAGGTGAACTTAACCTGCTCGCCTTGAATCGAGTTCAAAACATCCAGCACATAGGTGACGTTAAAACCAATTTCCAATGCATCGCCTTGGTAATCCACTTCGATGGACTCTTCGGCCTGCTCTTGTTCTGGGTTATTGGCTGTTAGGGCCAAATCACCATTACTCAGATTCAAACGGACACCGCGGAATTTTTCATTCGATAAAATCGACGCACGCACACAAGCACTGCGCAGCAGTTCGCGGTCTGCAATAACGGTTTTATCACCACCTTGAGGCAATACGCGGCGGTAATCCGGGAAGCGGCCGTCCAACAATTTAGTGGTAAACACCATGCCTTCACTGCGCACACGCAAGTGGTTTTGGCCAATCGATACTTGAATCAGCTGGTCGTCTTGTTCAAGTAAGCGCATTAACTCGCTGACACCTTTGCGCGGGACAATCACTTGACGCTGGGGCAAACCAGTTTGCTCCAGCTGCATGCCTGACATCGCCAAACGGTGACCGTCCGTTGCAACCGTACGAAGCTGGTCTTCATTCACTTCAAACAACATGCCATTGAGATAATAACGCACGTCTTGATTGGCCATGGAAAAATGCGTGCGTTCCATTAAATATTTCAAATCACCGCGCGCCAGCTCAAAGGTAACTTCCGCGTCCCACTCGTCGATATCCGGAAACTCGCTGGCTGGCAATGAACTCAAGGTGAATTTACTTCGCCCTGAGCGTAACACGACCTTGTCACCATTCGCTTCAAGCTTGACGTCACTACCGTCGGGCAAGGTACGGACAATATCCAGCAACTTTTTCGCGGGCACGGTAACTTCGCCACTGGCAGCCTGCTCAAGGCTCACTTTGGATACCAATTCAACTTCTAAGTCAGTACCCGTCATGCTCAATTCATTCTGATTCACGCGAATAAGCACGTTAGATAAAATTGGCAACGTATGGCGGCGTTCAACGGCACCGCTCACTACTTGTAGAGGCTTGAGTAACGCGTCTCGATTCGTCGTAAAATTCATTGGCTGTCTCCCATACTGTCACGCTGTTATGCGTTTGTTCGTCCGTACCACCATATTATCGCGGACAATATTTGACGCTATACCGAAAGCGTCCGGTTCAAATTACGATAGTCTTCCTGAATCTCATGATCGGACTCAATCAGTTCTTTAATCTTGCGACAGGCATGTAACACCGTCGTGTGGTCGCGGCCGCCAAACGCGTCGCCGATTTCTGGCAAACTGTGGCTGGTGAGCTCTTTCGCCAACGCCATGGCTAATTGGCGTGGCCGTGCAATCGAGCGACTACGACGTTTCGAGGTTAAATCTGCTACTTTAATATTATAGTACTCAGCCACAGTGCGCTGAATATTATCGATGGTCACAAGCTTCTCTTGGGCAGCGATTAAGTCACGCAGGGCCTCTTTAACGAAGTCGATGGTCAGTTCACGGCCAGTTAAATTGACGTTGACCGCCACCCGGTTCAGCGCGCCTTCTAATTCACGTACGTGGGAACGTAATCGTTTTGCAATAAAGAACGCCACTTCATGGGGGAGCTTAATGCCGCGCTCTTCAGCTTTACGTTCTAAAATGGCAACACGGGTCGGTAACTCAGGTGGCTCAATCGCTACCGTTAAGCCCCAACCAAACCGTGACTTGAGGCGGTCGTCGACGCCCTCGATTTCCTTGGGATACACGTCACTGGTTAATATAACCTGTTGATTTCCCTCAAGTAACCAGTTAAATGTATGGAAAAACTCGTCCTGGAAGTGCTCTTTACGCGCAAAAAACTGTACGTCATCAATCAGCAGTGCATCAACCGAACGGTAGCTTTCTTTGAAGGCATCAATTTTATTGTGCTTCATCGCGTACACCATGTCTTGAACGAACCGTTCAGCACGCAAGTAATACACCTTCGCATCGGGTTTACGCGCCAAAATGCCGTTGCCCACAGAATGGAGTAAATGGGTTTTACCTAAGCCGGTACCGCCGTAGATAAATAGCGGGTTATACGCGCCACCTGGGTTTTCCGCCACCTGAAGAGCTGCAGCACGGGCTAATTGGTTCGATTTACCCTCAACGAAATTAGCGAAGGTATAATTGCGGTGTAAGTTACTGCTTTGTAGCGAGACTGGGCGGTCTTCTTCTGCAGTGCGGCGCTGATTACGCGAACGGCTATTGCTATGCGCCGGTGCGGGCACTGCTTGTGCCGCAGGGCTCGCTTTAGATGCTTTGGGGCTGGCGGTTTGGCGGACACCGCCAACTTTTAATTCCACGTTCGGCGGCTCTTGGCCAGCTTCTTCACGCAAAAAAGTGATAATTTGCTCAAGGTATTTGTCTTTCACCCATTCCATCACATAGGTATTGGGGGCGTACAAGAATAGCGTGTTGTTTTGCATTTCCACCTGTAGCGGGCGTATCCAGGTATTGAAATGTTGCATGCTGAGCTCGCTTTGCAAACGAGAAGAACATTGTTGCCAAAGCGACTTACTCACACGAAACTCCCTTCCACATGCTGTTAATGCAAAAACTCATCATAATTTTTGTTCATCTTATCGTTGTGCGTAACGTAATTGTGCGTAACAGCGTAAAGTTTTCCACAAAAAGAAAAAATGCATGTGGTGCTTAAGACCCCATGAAGCTGCTTGAGAAGCCAATCTGGCAGTGGTAAAAACCTTTGATAACCCGTACTTTTTGTTACATGAGTACTGTATAAGCGTGCACTACTTCCCGCACTTTTTAACCGCAAGCGACGGCGCTAAAGCAAATGCCATCTCAAGTGCGCGATCACCTGCTCATAATACGAAATATCGGGGCCACAAGCCAGTAGTTTGGGCATAAAAACATGAGTTATCCACAGCAAATAGTGATCAGTTTACGTTGACACAGATCCTTTCTTTTTGTAGAATTCGCGCTCAATTTTTAAGACAAAATCACGTACGGAAGTATTGTTATGAAAAGAACATTTCAACCAAGCGTTTTAAAGCGCAAGCGCACTCACGGTTTCCGTGCTCGTATGGCTACCAAAAATGGTCGTCAGGTTTTAGCACGTCGCCGCGCAAAAGGTCGTAAAGTACTGAGCGCTTAATGCTCAGTACTTTCGGCTTTTAAATTAACTCAGGCCCACTGAGTGACTCAGAATACTTATCCGCGGGCGCTACGATTGTTAGCGCCCGCGGATTTTCAATTTGTCTTTGACAACCCTCCAGTCAAAGCTGTTACTAAAGAAGTAACCGTTCTGGCCAAACCAAACTCCCTTTCGCACCCAAGACTTGGCGTTACTGTCAGTAAAAAACGTGCGCGTCTGGCGGTTGAACGCAATCGCATTAAGAGAATAATGCGGGAAAGCTTTCGGTTACAGCAGCACAATCTGTCAGGGTTTGATATTATCGTCATCGCAAAACCAGGGATAACCGATTTGGACAACCCCGCTTTGCATGACTTAATGAACTACCTATGGCGAAAGTTAAGCAAGCGCTGCAAGCAATACCAATCGCGTTAATTCGCGTGTACCAGCTTGTGATTAGCCCATTACTTGGGCCGCGTTGCCGTTTTTACCCTACGTGTTCAGAATATGCCATTCAGGCCATTCGCTTGCATGGCGTAGTCAAAGGCAGCGCACTTGCTGCTCGGCGCATTGTCAAATGCCACCCAGGTCATCCTGGTGGTATCGACCCAGTGCCCGGCTCTCAACCCGAAGCCCAATCGCAACCAAGGCAAAAAGAGACAAAGTAATATTATGAATTCGCAACGTTCTTTATTAATTATTGCTTTGCTGGTCTTAAGTTTCTTTATGTTCCAGCAATGGCAGATTCGCGACGCCGCCAGCACGCCAGGTGTGGACGCAGCGAGTGCGCCAGAACCCACGAATATTCTGCCGAGCGTGGAAGATTCTCAAAACGTGGTGCCAGGTGCCGACGGTGCAGTGTCAAGCGCGAGCCCAAGTTCGTCAGCTAACGTACCAACCAGTACCGACCTTGAATCTGGTGATACCATTCGCGTTGTTACTGACGTCATGGACATTCAAATTGATTTAACCGGCGGCGACTTGGTCGATGCACGCCTGCTTGAATTTGCTGAACGCCAAGGTGAATCTGAGCGCTTCCATATTTTGCATCGCTTACCAGGCCACACCTACACGGCCCAAAGTGGTTTAGTCGGCCGTGATGGTACCGACGATGCCACCAACCCACGCCCGACCTTTAGCGCCACACAAAGCAATTTTTATATCGGCAGCGCCGATGTGCTTGAAGTGCCGTTAACCTACGTGCGTGAGTCAGATGGTGTTGAGTTCATTAAGACCTACATTTTCCGTCGTGGCGATTACGCCGTCGACGTGCGCTATGACATCGTCAACCACTCTGATGCATCAAAGCGTGTTGCCATGTATGGCCAGTTACGTCAAACCATGGTCGATGCGTCAGGTAGTATGTTTATGCCGACCTACCGTGGCGCCGCGTTTTCAACTCAAGACACGCGTTACGAAAAATATAGCTTCGGTAAAATTCAGGACCGCAACTTGCAACGCACCACCACTGGTGGCTGGGTCGCAATGCTGGAGCATTATTTCGTTACTGCGTGGGTACCAAACCAGCTTGAGCAAAACGTGCTGTACACCATGCAAGCGCCAAATAACGAGGCCTTAATTGGCTTTACCAGCCGCACCATTCAAGTGGAACCAGGCGCAACTGGACAACTGCAAAGCACATTATTCTTAGGCCCGAAAGACCAAGACCGCTTAGGCGCATTGGCCAATAACCTCAACCTGACTGTCGATTACGGCTTCATGTGGTGGTTAGCAATTCCACTATTTAGCCTGATGCAGTTTATTTTCGGACTGGTCGGCAACTGGGGTGTGGTCATTATTTTGGTGACCTTAATTGTGAAGTTGGTACTTTACCCACTGACCAAAGCACAGTACACCTCGATGGCGAAAATGCGCATGGTAGCGCCGAAAATGAAAGCGCTTAAAGAGAAGTTTGGTGACGACCGCCAGAAACTCTCGGCCGCCATGATGAAGCTTTACCAGGAAGAGCGTGTGAACCCGCTTGGCGGCTGTTTACCGATGCTGCTGCAGTTGCCTATCTTCTTAACCTTGTACTGGGTACTGCTCGAGTCGGCAGAATTCCGTCACGCTGACTTCGCGCTGTGGATTACTGACCTGTCTAGCCGCGACCCGTACTTCATTCTGCCGTTATTGATGGGTGCGTCAATGTGGTTGATGCAGCACTTGCAACCAACCCCTATCACTGACCCAATGCAGAAGAAGATCATGCAGTTAATGCCGATTATTTTCACGGTGTTCTTCTTGTTCTTCCCATCGGGCTTAGTACTTTACTGGCTAACCAGTAACTTGATTTCGATTGCTCAGATGTTGTGGATATATCGTCAAATCGAGAAAAATGGCTTTAAGCAGAAAAAGCCAAAAACACCGAAAGTGACTAAATAACATCCATTCACTAAGAAAACCCAGCTTCGGCTGGGTTTTTTGTATTCTCGGCATAAACTGATAAAGTCATATGAGATGAGTTTAATCTGTCACTAGCTGGAGCTACGCCACATGCCACGTTCACGAACTGCTAAATTCATGCATATGTTTTACATACTTGTCATTGCGGTGCTGCTTACGCTGCTATTTGTAGAGCGCCAGCAGCACACTGCGCCATTGACACGTGAAGAGCTCAGCACCGAACTTGAGCGCCAACAAGACGTATTGAATGCGCACATTGAGCGCTTACACAGCCAAACCGAGCAGCAATTTACTGAGCTGGCCACCCGCTTCGAGCGCCAGCAGCAGCCAGCATCTATCACCAGCAGTGCACCTGCAAGTAGCCAGAACCCACCGGTTAATCAGATGGAAACACCTACAGAGGCGGCGGCAGACACTTCTACACGCTCAATGCAAAGCGTTGACTACGCCCAGCTGGGCGCAGCAATGACCAATGATTTTGATGCCCGTCAGCGTGAATTCTCGATGCAATCCGTTGACCCCTACTGGGCCGACCCGAGTCGCGCGCTGATCCGCGACGCCCTTGCGACGAGCCCCGCTACGCAGGCACTGAGTATTGCTGGGTTGGAGTGCCGCAGCAGCATCTGTCAGCTTGATGTAAGTCAGCAAAACCCCGATAGCCTTCAGCCTGCACAAATTCTGCAGGCGTTGCAGACCATCAATCAAAATGAAGAGGGCTTACGCTACCAATTTGCTGGCCAGCCCTTAGATGATAGTTATCGGGTACTGGTGATTCGCAGCCAAAGCAGCACGGAAGCAAACGATACAGACGACTAGCCAAGGGTTCGCAAGACACACAGGCATGGACGCCAAGGCTGGAAACACCGATAATGCAGCCTATTCAACTTGCCTACACCCAACCGATAAAGTTTAGATAGCATGCAAACTCAAACCGACGAATTTTCAAACGACAGTATCGTGGCGCAAGCCACTCCGCCGGGTAAAGGGGGTGTGGGCATTGTACGCATTAGTGGGCCTGCAGCAGAGCAAGTGGCCAACGCACTATTAGGTCAGTGCCCAAAACCGCGTTATGCCCACTATGGGCCATTTAAAGACCACCAAGGGCAAACCCTCGACCAAGGCATTGCGCTATTTTTCCAAGGCCCAAATTCATTTACGGGCGAAGACGTATTGGAGCTGCAAGGTCATGGTGGTCCCGTTGTCATCGACATGATCATTCGCGAAGTGTTGCGCTTACCTAACGTGCGCATGGCACGCCCGGGTGAATTCAGCGAACGCGCCTTTATGAACGACAAGCTTGACCTTGCCCAAGCTGAAGCGATTGCCGACTTAATTGACACCACGTCTGAACAAGCCGCGCGCATGGCATTACAAAGCTTACAAGGTGAGTTTTCACACCGTATCGACGTCCTCGTCGATGCCGTGATTCGTTTACGCATGTATGTGGAAGCCGCTATCGATTTTCCCGACGAAGAAATTGATTTTCTCAGCGACGGCAAAGTCGCCGGCGACCTAGCCGCAATTATTGATAATTTAGAGCAAGTGCAGCGTGAAGCGCGTCAAGGCGCATTACTACGCGAAGGCATGCGCGTGGTCATCGCAGGACGCCCCAATGCAGGCAAATCAAGCTTGCTCAACGCTTTAGCAGGGCGAGAATCAGCCATTGTCACCGAAATTGCGGGCACCACCCGCGATGTGCTGCGTGAACATATTCAAATTGATGGTATGCCGCTGCACATTATTGACACCGCAGGGCTGCGCGAAAGTCCCGATAAGGTCGAGCAAATCGGAATTGAACGGGCCTGGCAGGAAATTGAGCAAGCAGACCGTGTGTTATTTATGCTGGATAGCACCGAAACCGACGCTATTGACCCGTTCCAAATATGGCCGGAGTTCTTTAAGCGTTTACCCGCGCATATTCCCTACACCGTGATACGCAATAAAGCCGACTTAAATCAGCAAAACGCGAGTATCACCGAACACGGTGACACCCCCGTACTCAACCTGTCGGCCAAAACTGGCCAGGGCATCGAACTATTGCGCCAACATTTGAAGGCCTGCATGGGTTTTAATGATCAGATGGAAGGCGGCTTTATGGCGCGGCGCCGACACCTCACCGCACTGGATAAAGCACGTGAGCACTTACTATCAGGCAAAGACCAGCTAGAGATGCATGTAGCAGGTGAAATATTGGCTGAAGAGCTACGTCTAACCCAGCAGCATTTAAACGAGATCACCGGTGAATTCACCAGCGACGACCTGCTAGGTAAGATCTTCAGCTCGTTTTGTATCGGCAAGTGAAACGGCCAAAAAGATCGAAAAGCATCCAGCCAAATTAAAATAAGTCATTGTTTTATAAAGAAATTTATTCTATTTCTTTGCAGGCAATTTGATCCGTTTTGCCCCCTCTTGCTCCGTGTGTGCTCCGAGTATAAGTTTTCGGAGCACTCGGAGCACAAAAGGAGCAAAACATGAAAATCACTATCCAGAAACGCGAACCAGAAGGCTGAAGCCATACGGGCAAAGCGGCTGTTGGAAATCGAGTCGTCACGACATGGATTGGGTGATCGGACCAAGCTGTCTGCCAGCTTCTTCGATTACTTCGACCAGTTGACCGACGAGAAGGCTTCCGGGAGCAAATCCAACCATTCGATCTGGATTCAACCAAGCCTATCGGGATGGCATTGTCCGCGACAACCCGGTTCAACAGGTCAAGTCCATCAAGCCGGAAAACACGAAACGCACTTACTTGACCCTGGAAGAGGTAAGGGCTCTAACCAAAGCCGAATGCCGTTATGACGTGCTGCGGCGGGCTTTCCTGTTCTCCTGCACCACAGGCCTTCGCTGGTCAGACATCCACAAGCTGGTCTGGGATGAGATAGAGGAATTCGCCGATGGCCACTACCGCATCATTTTTCGGCAGAAGAAGCTGGTGAACGCCGGGAACTCATTGCAATACCTGGATCTTCCAGACTCAGCGCTTCTTTCTTTCGCGACGTTGCGCAGGATTTGGTTCAATCCCAATAGCTCCAAAGCGGGGAGGAATAAGCTCCCTTTTACTTTCCAATTCCTCCTCCTCTACACCATCTCCGGCCAGACCGCTGATAATCGGGCAGTCTGGCCGAGCATCGCCTTGGCAATTTTCTGCCAGGTGCGTGAGTGCCCGGCTCATCTCCTGTAGTTCGCGGGCCTTACGTTCAAGTTCTGCCACATGTTCAAGTGCAAGACTTTTGACGTCGGCACTCGTCCGGCTCCGGTCGCGCCAGAGCGCGACCAGCTCATTCATCTGCTCCACCGAGAAGTCGAGATCCCGTGCGCGCCGGATGAAACGTAGTGTTTGCACGTCCTTACCGGTGTAATCCCGGTATCCGGCTTCGGTCCGCAAAGCTTCCGGTATCAAGCCAATCGATTCATAATAGCGGATCATCTTCGCCGAAACGCCTGATGCCGCCGCTGCCTTCCCGATATTCATTACCCACTCCTCTCCAGATAGTGTCGAGCCAGCACGGCGGCAGGCTCGGCTGTACTCATTTCGCTTGTGCAACGTCCACCCGCTGGTGCGGCCTGTCGTCCACCGCCATGGGGACGCGAAAATGACGCAACCTCAGGGCATTCCCGAGTACAAACACCGACGACAGCGCCATGGCTCCTGCGGCGAACACCGGCGCGAGCAGCATGCCGAAGGCCGGGTAGAGAATGCCTGCTGCCACCGGGATCAGCGCAGTGTTGTAAGCAAAGGCCCAGAACAGGTTCTGCTTGATATTACGAATAGTACCCTGGGAAAGCGCGATGGCGTTTGGCACACCTTTCAGGCTTCCGGACATAAGCACCACATCTGCCGCTTCAATGGCAATATCGGTGCCGGTGCCGATGGCGATGCCGACATCGGCCTCAGCCAGCGCCGGGGCGTCGTTGATGCCGTCGCCGACGAAAGCGAGCTTGCCATGCTCGGCCTTGAGTGCCTTGACCGCCTCGACCTTGCCCTCGGGCAAGACTTCGGCCACCACCTCGTCGATACCTAGCTTGCGGGCAATCGCCTTGGCCGTACGCTGGTTGTCGCCTGTGATCATCGCGACCTTGAGGCCGAGCGCATGCAGCGCGGCGATCGCTTCCGGCGTTCCCTCTTTGATGGGATCGGCAACCGCAATAATAGCCGCCAGTTTCCCGTCGATGGCCGCATAAAGCGGGGTTTTACCTTCGTCACCAAGACGTGAGGCCGCTTCGGCAAAGGGCACAATATCAAGACCGAGTTTGTCCATGTAACGGTCGGCGCCGATCTCGACGACTACGCCCTCTATCTCCGCCGCGACACCAAATCCGGTGATGGATTCAAAGTTGGTAATCGCAGGAAGCATAAGGCTATCTGCTTCGGCCGCCTCAACGATTGCACGGGCAATTGGATGTTCGGATTTAGCCTCCACCGCTGCGATCCGGGCCAGTACCTCGTCTCGCTCAAAACCCTCGGCAATCACCAGGTCGGTGAGCGCTGGCCTGCCATCGGTCAGCGTGCCGGTTTTATCAACCGCGGCCACCCTGGCATCCTTCAGAATTTGAAGGGCCTCACCTTTGCGGAACAGTACACCCATTTCGGCGCCTCGCCCGGTGCCCACCATGATCGAGGTGGGCGTCGCCAGTCCCATGGCGCACGGGCACGCAATAATCAGCACCGCCACTGCGTTGACCAACGCGAATGTCAGCGCTGGAGATGGGCCGAAGAAGAGCCACGTGAGGAAGGTGAGGAAAGCCGCGCCGATCACGGCAGGCACAAACCACAAGGTGACTTTATCCACCAGCGTCTGGATGGGCAGCTTCGAGCCCTGGGCCTGCTCGACCATGCGAATGATCTGTGAGAGCACAGTCGCGCCACCCACCGCCGTAGCGGTGACAACGAGAGCCCCCTTCTGGTTAACTGTGCCGCCGACAACCGGGCTGCCCGGCGCTTTTGCCACTGGAATTGGTTCACCTGTGATCATCGATTCATCAATGTAGCTTTTCCCCTCAACCACATCGCCATCGACCGGTATGCGCTCGCCGGGGCGCACCTCTACAAGGTCGCCCGGCTGAACCTCGCCGATGGCTATATCGACTGACTGGCCATCGCGCCGTACACGCGCCGTCCTGGCTTGCAAGCCCACCAGCCGCTTGATGGCCTGCGATGTCCGTCCTTTGGCGCGGGCTTCAAGAAAACGGCCCAGTAGGATCAGCGTAATGATCACGGCAGCCGTTTCGTAGTAGATATTTGCAGTGCCGGACGGCAGGACGCCGGAGAAGAAGGTTGCGATGACCGAATACCCCCAAGCGGCCGAGGTCCCTAGCACCACCAGCGAGTTCATGTCCGGAGCGCCGCGCAGGAGAGACGGTATACCCTGTGTAAAGAATCGCAGGCCCGGTCCAAATAGAACCAGACTGGCCAGCACGAACTGGATATACCAGCTCACCTGCATGCCAATCTTGTTCGCCACAAACTGGTGAACGCCGGGGATGAAATGAGCTCCCATCTCAATCACGAAGAGGGGCAGCGTCAACACTGCTGCAATGGTCAGATCTCGCTTGAGGCCCGCCTTTTCGGCATCCTTTCGGGTCTCCGTCGCGTCGGCATCCACTCCGGACTGATCAATCGGCCGGGCGTTATAGCCGGCGCCAACCACTGCCGCAACGAGGGTCTCGGAGCCCATGCTGCCACGAACGCTCGCCCGTTCGGTAGCGAGATTGACGGTCGCCGCGGTAACCCCCGGGACGGCCTTCAAGGCCCGCTCCACTCGGCCAACGCAGGACGCGCAGGTCATACCTTCAATGGCAAGCTCGATGGTTGCCTCAGGTACTGAATAGCCCGCTTTCTCTATCGCCTCGACGAGTAATCCGCGGTCGAGCAGCTCAGTAGAGCGAATATCAGCACGCTCGGTAGCGAGATTCACCGCCACTTCGCCAACACCCTCAACTTTCCTGAGTTCTGTCTCCACACGCCCGACGCAGGACGCACAACTCATACCTTTGATCGGTAGACTTATTACCGTCGCAGCCGGCGGTCTCTGTTTGACCTGGATGTCCATCATTTATCTCCTCTATACGCATCTCAAGATGATATACAGGAAAGATAAACCTTCCCATAGTGGGAAGGTCAAGAATAAATTTTTCTGCTGAGAGGTCGGTATGACTTGTCTTAGTACACCGAGAAGGCCCGAAGATATATGGCCTGTATCGGTGGTTACTAACGCTCGGCGGTGCAGGCGCCCTCACGCGCCGTTCAGATACTCTTTGGTTGAAGTAATGGTACCGTAGGCGAACTCGAGAGCTGCCATAGCAGTGGCATGAACTTGTGCCGCAGGCACTTTCACACCATTGAATTCCACATCCATTGTGGCGCAGGCATCCTCGACAACTGTAACCTTATATCCAAAGTCTGAAGCGGCGCGGCTAGTCGCTTCAATGCACATGTGGCTCATGGCACCAATCACCACCACTTCCTCAACACTGTTGGTATCCAGCAGCTCTTTCAGGTTGGTATTCAGAAACGAGTTGGGGTAATTCTTCAGAATTACCGGCTCATCGCCATCAGGTGCGACGGATTCGTGAATCTCGACGCCATCGCTGCCCGATGTGAATAGCGGCGCATTCGGATCGGGAAACTCATGGTGGACATGAATCAGAAGGTCCTTGTTCTGACGAGCCATCTGTATGACTCGTGCAGCATTGGCCGCAGCCTGCTCTATATTCACCAATGGCAGTTTGCCAGATGAAAAATATTCATTTTGGATATCAACAACAATAATGGCCCTTTTGCTCATTTGATTGCTCCTTTCTCGGTAATGTGTTCCGGATGTGTTTGAATTAAAAAGAAATAATTTCGCCATCCGCCGGAATCAAAACATGCTCTTCAATTCCCGCGTTTTGCACAAAATCCGCCAGTCCCTCGCGACTGAGAGTCATGTGGTTAACCGCATCCATGTGCACGGCAACGATAGTCGCTTCCGGTGCGGCACGGTGAACCCGCAAGGTGTCCTCTTTGCCCATGATGATCGGATCGCCCTCAAAACCGGTTACTTCGGCAGCACCAGTGTTCAGCACAATTACGTCGGGGCGGTAACGGTCCAGTGACTGCATAACTTCATCGCGCCATACGGTATCGCCCACAACATAGGTTGTTCTTTGCCCCTCTGCCTCGAAAACAACGCCCATCACCTCGCCTAAAGACTTGGCCAGCTCGGGAACGGCATAAAGATTATCGGAACCGTGCTGGCCGCCGGTTTTGTGGAGTGTCACGCCACCAAATTCCGCACTGTCATCCAGAATGCGCACGTTCTTGAAGCCTTGCGAACCAAGCGTTTCAGCATCAGCGGCGTTCTGAACGAACAGAGGAATATCCTTCGGCAACAGTTTTTGGGCCGCGTCGTCCCAGTGGTCCAGGTGGGTATGGGTCACGATCACAGCATCAGTGCCCTCAATCACATCTTCTGCCGCCATGGGCAGCTCAACCAAAGGATTGCGCAGCTCACTGCGGTAAGTGTTCTCAAAGCCAGGATAGGTTCCTTTATCTGCCAACATGGGATCTATCAGAAACGTGGTTTCACCGTAGGTAACCTTTATTGTGGCGTTCCGAATATGCTGCATTTCCTGGGTCAATGTGCCTGAACCAGACTCCGCGAAAGCACTGCCTACAAAAGCAGCGGATGCCAGCAACAGTGTGCTAGCGATGGTTTTAATCAACATGGTGTTTGTCCTCCAAATGGGTGTTCGTTGATGGGTAGAGTGTAGGTAGTTTTCGTCACCACAAATATTGACCTGAAAGACAATCATCGAAAAGATCGGGCCAGTAGGTTATTATCGGGTCAGATGAACCAAAGGAGTATGACCATGAGGCGACCCAGAGTTGGGCTTATCCTTCACCCGCAATTCAGTCCTTTCCATTTCTCGGTGCCCTACATGGTTTTCAGTATTACCCTGCCTGATGGCCCGTTGTTCGAATTGGTGATTGTGGCACCGGGAGGACAGCCTCTGAATTCCGAGCGGGCAATGACTATTGAGCCTGATGGAGGTTTGGAGCTACTGGATCACGTTGATATTGCCGTGGTGCCCGGCTGGCATGACTTGAATGAGGCGCCACCGTCAGAATTAACAGAGGCGCTTGCTCGTTGCCATGAGCGCGGCGCGCATGTGGTCGGCCTTTGTTATGGAACCTATGCTCTAGCGTACGGGGGATTGCTGGACAATAAACGAGCTTCAACCCACTGGCTGGCTGAGCAGGACTTTCTCCAGCGCTTCCCGAAGGTAAAACTCGATACCAATGCCCTTTACGTTGAGGATGATCGGCTGGTCACTTCGGCAGGAACGGCTGCGGGACTGGATTGCTGCCTATTCCTCGTGCGTGAATACTATGGCGCCAAGACGGCCAATACGATTGCCCGACTCATGGTGGTTCCGCCTCATCGGGAAGGAGGTCAGGCTCAGTTTATTGAACAACCCGTCGCGATCTCCACCCAGGATGCCCACATCAACCGGCTTCTAGATTACCTGCGGGAAAACCTGGCCGACACCCACACCATTGATGAGCTTGCCTCCCGTACCGCTATGAGCCGACGCACCTTCACACGTCATTTTCAAAAAGCTACCGGCATGCCGGTGTTGGAGTGGTTGGTGAGTGAGCGATTAAGGCAAGGGCGTGAGCTACTGGAAACAACATCGCTGTCTGTTGAAGCCATAGCGGAAAGAGTTGGCTTTCATACAGCTACTTCTTTCCGACAGCACTTCAAACAGCGGCATCATGTTAGTCCGCGAGACTGGCGCAAGACGTTCGGGGATGCCGACTAAGTGCGCGCCATTTCCATCTGATTTGGAACACTCACGCACTGTGATTTCGACAACAACTTATCCAGATTAATAGTATATGCGCTGATCATATTTCCAAGAGGCGACCTATTAGATCGCATGGAATGAGCTCAAAGTTATCCAAATCAGATAGGTATGTGTAGCGATTGGAAAGTCCTCCAGGAGAGTCCCTGACCGCTGTTGGAGAACTCTCGCTCATGTGATCATCCAGCCACTACTTTCCGCCCCAGTTGCCGGGGCGCTGTTCCCACTGCTCAATCAGCATCGTTCCCCATCTGCTTTTCGAACGCCTGTCGAATGAGCCCCATTACATAGGCCAGCTCAGATTCCTCACTTAACCCTACTTCCACATCGCCGTTTCCCCAACGTCCGAGGTTGGTCACGTCACGAGCCATCCCTTTCGGATCGCTCAACTCGTGAAACGGCATATTCAGAGACAGTCGCAAACGGGTCTTTTGCGGGACCACATCGACAAAATTCGTTTCGGCTTTGAACGCTATATAGAGCTTGAGGACCTCTTCAGTGACGCTCGGGTCGAGCGCCAGGACTTCCTTTCGAAGCTGCTCAAATAGAGCGCGCATTGGGCTCCCGTTTGCCAGTTGAGGGTGATCCTCAAGGTTGTAGGCTTCTGGTTTGACGGCCACGTTGCGGTAGGTATCGAGGATCTCGTCCGGCAATACCGGAGCCGCCCAAACCCGCACCGCTTGCTGGGCCAGCTTGGCGGCCCGACTCTTAATTGAGTCCTCATTCCATGCTTCTACAGCTCCCAGGCCCTCGTTGAGCCGTAGAGGGCTTTGTTTGAATCCGCCCTGCATATCACGCTTCTCGATGAACGCTCGGTCGCTGTACTCTGAGTTGTAGCCCGTAAGAGTCAGGTTACCCAGTGTATGCAGCCAGGTTTCATGCACACGCTTCCATTCCGAGCCTAGTTCATCTCTCCAACCAGAGGGCAGGTTTTCATTCTGCGGCATGATGTGTTCGATCGTGTATTCGTCGACCGGAACCCGTTCCTTGCGCTCAAAGTTTTCCATGCGGCGTAACCAGTAGCTACGGCTGCGGAAATTGTATAAATCGCGTACTGCCAGTTCCCTTTTGAACTCTTCGTCATTCGGAAAACGCCGGTATGACTTCAAGCTAAGTAGGTGAGCCTTGATGCTCTCCAGGTAACGGTTCTTCTGCAATGATTTGTGAAAAGTGGCAAAGGTCTTGTTCAGCGAGTTTGTGGGGATGGCACAAACGGCACGACGGAACACATAAGCCTCAATCAGCCGAATAGCGCTATGAAAGTCATCTCGGGACAGATTGTCCTGTTGGTAATCATGGTAAAGCTCCAGCAGGAACGGATAGGCCACATCAACTTTGAGTTCCCGCAGATCCTTAAATGCCATTCCTAACTGTTTATCTGTTTCTTTCCCCAATGCCATCGCACAAAAATACCGAGCGAAAGCATGTATTTCAGCAACCAATAAATCGACACCAGCACTCGCCACTTCGGCGCGACGTGAATGCTGTTTGAAAGCCTCGTATACCTCATCTAACCGTGGAATTTCGCCGGTTTTAACCGTGAGGTAGTGGCGCATGAAGCTGTCAAAGTAAACGCCATAGCCTTCTTGCCCGAATTCCACCTCCATCGGACGCCAATGATCGCGATAGAGCCGAGTTTGATGCTCCGGCTCCAGTCCCATCAGCACATAGTTCCGGATCAGGTCAGCCTGGCTCAGAGCTTTTCCTGTGGAATTCATGCTCTCAAAAATGAGTTGCGGGTTATCCTGGTCTCGGCTCAGCGCAATATCAACGATGATGAGCTTTGAAAGGCCCCGGCAGAGGGTTTCCAGTTCCCCGTTAAGCCGCTCAATTTGGCTGTTGAAGAACTCGAAGTTTTCCTGGATTCGAAGAGAACCGTCATCAGGTAACGGCTTCTGCGTGACCAACGCCAGAAGGCTCTCTTTGTCCGTCTGAGTCAATAGCAGTTTGTACGCTCGCTCACCCTCTTCCAACGGGTTAAGCAGGTAGTAATTGCGCAGCTTCTTAGCCGAAAACCCCTCCAAAGGTTCTGTGTCCCCAAGGTGTCGAGATAGCGCCTCAAGAATCAGCATGGTGGTAGTCAGTCGCTGTTGCCCATCAATGACCAACAGTGGTGATTGACTGGATACCTGATAAAGCCCCTTCTCGATGTAGACCACCGAGCCGATGAAATGTGCTGATATGCCATCGTTGGTACCGGCTCGCATGATGTCGTCCCACAGTTGACGACATTGCTGTTCAGACCAAGAGTACGTTCTCTGGTAGATCGGAATGACAAATTGTGGCGACTTCTTCAGGAAGTCGAGCAACTTGGCTTCTGTCGCTTTCATAACGGGCACTATCCTTTTTTGTTCTGTTACTACTATTCAACGTTTGTTTTAGCCTGATTACACGGCCCGCAGCTCTTCAAACTCGCTTTTGGGTAACCACTCGATTGTTATGTCGTTACCGCGTATTTTCACAACGCCCTGGCTAGCGTTCGGTTTATCGTGTTTGGCGCGATACACCAGCAAGGTGTCCAGCAGCTCCATCAAATGCATTTTGAAGCCGGAATCCTTCAATAAATCGTGATCAGCCTCCTCGAACCGCCAACGAGCATGATCGAGGCGGTTATCATCGGAATCACTCAGAAAAAACACTTCCCCTTCTGCTCGATTATCTGCCAGGTACTGTTCCGCCAGTTGGTCTAGTCGGGTTTGATCGAAGTTAGCGTCGTAGCTCATATCTCGTTTCCTCCTGATAGAGTCGTGCTGTCAGCACAACTCAAGCCTGTTAAAAGCTCGTCCAGAACGCCCCGTTGTGGGCTGTTAGAAAAGTCGGCAAGGTGGATGATGCCTTGGTATTCAAGGGCTTCGGCGTATGTCATAACCCGAGGAAATATCTTGCTTTTCAGTGCAGCAGGCTCTGAAAGCTTCAGAGTCGGCATCAGGCCCTCTATAGAGCGATCAGCATGCTCTGTCAGCAGGCAGCCCACATGGAGCATCTTGGAGCCGTAAAACAGCATAAGAACCGCCTCTTTGGCCCATGGCCCGGTCTCCAGTCGATAGAAAGCGCCACGGTTACGCGTCCCATTACCCGCTCGGAAAAAATTAAATCTAGGCGCGTACAGGAGGCTGGCAGCATTATCTTGAAAAGCGGTATAGACGAAGGGGCTCAACAACTCTACGTTTTCCGGCCCAATCCTGGTCATGTCACCTTTACTGACAAACGGCTCGAATAGCTCTTCGAGATTGCTTGTTAATGCTTGTTCAAGCCAACTTGCGTGTATGGCAGGTAATTCTCTGGTCAACTGGATTGCCTGCTCGTGGTGTCGCTTTCCCTCGGCAATGCCCTCTTCGAGAATGTCTTTTAGCGTTTTCACCTTGCTCACATACTCCTTCGTTGCCCGTTCTACCACTGCCTGATAATCCAGCAACGCCCAAGCGATGTGAGATTGCCGGTCGACAGCGTTGACGCATGACTCAAGCCAAGTATGAATACTGTCTTGTTGGGTATTTTTCCGGTAACTGAGATTTTGATAGTGAGCGACCGGTTGGCTGTTGGTGTTGAGCAAACGGGATGTCCGGTGACAAACCGTTAACCCACCCAAACCAAAGGCAGAGGGGGCCTGTCGATTTTTAGTCAGGTAAATAAACAGCGTCTCGTCTGCCTGTGCCGGATCCGTGGCATTAATCACCTCAAGGTAACGCGCAACCTGCCGGGGCTGGTCCTGCGCATTGAGTTTGTTTTCGACAACGATCTGACGTTTACCATCAGTTATCCACAGGTCAATCTGATCTCCCTGGCCATTCGGACAATGTTCTTTCAGCACGGATACAGATGTCGGATCCAGCCAATCCTGTCGTCCGATAGCCTCCAGGAAGAGTTCAAGAAATCGCGTTCCCTGATAATGCTTCCCCTTCGGATTCAGCAGAGCATAGATAAACCGGGTATGAAGCCGGACTTCATCATTGACTGACAGAACCGAGCTGAGCAGATTGAAGTCATTCAATCCCTTTCGTGTTTGTTCTGCTTGTTCCTCGTCAAACGCTTCCAGCGCAGCGAAGAGTTCTTCCCATGATTCCATTTCGCCTGCCTTATCCCGTCTCAACGCTGGTTTTGACCTGGTTATACACAGCCCGCATCAGGTACTGAGAAGCGATGTTGCGGAAAGACGCATCGTTCATCAGGCGTATGAAAATGTCTTCGTTGCCGTCCATGCGCTCTACAAACAAGTTCTCAAGCTGCTTGTTAAATACCGGTTCGAAGTTCTCCAGGCTGTTGGCCATGACGGCCTGGCGAAGCTGTTCGTTGGCAACGGCGGTTTCCTTCACTTGGTCGAAGAACAGCTGATCTGCCGGGGTAAACTCAGTACCAAATCGCTCATTGAGCTTGTCGACCAGTGTCGATAACTGCACCTCTTCCTCTGCCTGGCCGGTACCGACCTCGGTCGGGCCATAGAGGGCTTCCGGCTCGCCTACTTTCAGGTCGATGGCTCCTTCACTGATTTTCTGAAGCCGGTAGTACTTCAGCTCTACCTCGTCATCAACCTGCACCGTGCGCGTATCGGTGGTGTAAGGCAGCTTGGTGAGCAGGAAGCGGGAATAGGTGTACAGCTTCTCGTGGTCCGAGTCCTGATAAGGAATAATCTGGGCAACGAAGCCGTACAGGTTACGGAAGCTGACCAATTGCCCCTTGAACAGGGCTTGGTCTTCCTCGCTCAATTTCTTGAAACGCTCGACAGCCAGGTCAATCAGACTGTTCAGCTTCTTATGTTCGCCGCCCGTCGGGTTCAGCCGGTTACGGAACCAGATCTCGCACCACGCGCTCACCTCACCCTCCGTAAAAATCTGCCAGGTGGACAGGGTGTGGGCCAGGTTATTGAGCTGCTGAGGGTCGGTATCCTCTTCCTTGGTGGTCACCTCGTAATAGGGTTTGAACGCCTTGTAGATTTCATCCGGCTCATTCACGAAGTCCAGGACAAAGGTATCTGTCTTGCCCCTGGCCGTTCGGTTAAGCCGTGACAGCGTTTGCACCGCCTGAATGCCTGACAGCTTCTTATCCACATACATGCTGTGCAGCAAAGGCTGATCAAAGCCGGTTTGGTATTTTTCTGCGACCAGCAACACCTGATATTCCTCGGTGTTGAATTTATCTGGCAGCTCAGACTCCTTGATGCCCTCGTTCATACCGACTTCGGTAAATGTCTTGTCAGCATATTCCTTGAGAGCGATTTCTCCCGAGAAGGCTACAAGGGACTTCACATCCTTATAGCCTTTGGATTTGATGTACTTGTCGAAGCCCAGCTTGTAGCGCACCGCATGTTCACGAGAGCTGGTCACTACCATGGCCTTTGCCCTGCCACCGATCTTGTGGCGGGTATGGGTGCGGAAGTGCTCAACAATCACCTCCACCTTCTGCGCTATCTCATAGTCGTGGAAGGACACAAAGCGAGCCAACGCCCGCGCTGCCTTGCGGCGCGGCACTTCAGGGTCATCCTCCACCTTCTGGATCAGCTTGTAATAACGCTTGTAGCAGGTGTAGTGGGCCAAAACGTCATGGATAAAGCCCTCTTCAATGGCCTGCCGCATACTGTAGTGATGGAACGGAGCTTCGCCGTTTCGTCCCGGCTCGTTAAACACCGCCATGGTCTTGAACTTAGGGGTAGCGGTGAACGCAAAAAAGCTCAGGTTGGGCTGTTTGGCACGTTTGAGCTGCTCACGGATGAGTTCCTTTTTGGCTTCTTCGCTAAGGCTCTCGTCCTCCATGTCCAGTAATTGCTCAGCAATGGCTGACTCGATGCCATCCTTGTTCAGGATCTTCCGCAGCTCCATGGCCGTTTCGCCACTTTGCGAGCTGTGAGCCTCATCCACAATCACTGCGAAGCGTTTGCCTTCCGTCGAAATTGAAATGCCTTTGCCTTTTTGCTCTAGCGTGCGGATGGTCTGACTGATGAAGGGGAATTTCTGGATAGTCGAGATGATGATAGGCACACCGTCAGCCAGTGCCTTGGCCAGTTGCTGAGTATTCTCGTCGATCTTCTGGACGACGCCCAACTTGTGCTCGAACTGGAAGATGGTGTTCTGCAATTGCTGGTCGAGTACCCGGCGGTCAGTAATCACCACCACGGAATGGAATACCTTCTCGTTGTTGGCATCGTGCAGACTGGACAAACGATGAGCTAACCAGGCAATGGAGTTGGATTTACCGGAACCCGCAGAGTGCTGTACCAGATAGTTATGACCGGAACCCTTGGCTTTTGCATGCTGGGTCAGAGACCTAACGGCATCCAGCTGGTGATACCGAGGGAAAATCAGCGTTTCTTTGCGGTGGCGCTTGATACCCTTTTCGGTCACGACCGTTTTCTCTTCTACCTGAAGGTGCAGAAAACGGGCGAGGATATCCATCAGGCTGTCACGCTCCAGCACCTCTTGCCACAGGTAGGCGGTACGAACATCACCTTCCATGGGCGGGTTGCCAGCGCCGTGATTAAAACCCCGGTTGAAAGGCAGGAAAAAGGTATCCTTACCCTCCAGGTGGGTCGTCATAAACGCTTGCTCGGTATCTACCGCAAAATGCACCAGGCAGCGATTCTTGAAGGCGAACAGCGGGTCTTTGGGGTTTCGTTCGAAGCGGTACTGGGACTTGGCATTTTCAACGGTCCACCCGGTCGCCGACATGGCATTTTTCAGCTCCAATGTGGCAACTGGGAGACCATTCACAGCCAGCACCATGTCAGGAATTGCGCCCGTCTTGGTATGTACCTGACGAACCACGGTCAGCCTGTTCGCGGCGTAGCGTTCAGCCGCGCCGGTATCAATACTGGTATTGGGAGCAAAATAAGCTAGCTTCACCGACTTGCCGACGCACTTGAAACCCTCGCGCAGCACGGTCAGGGCACCTTTTGCGGCCAGTTCCTTGGTTAAAGCATCCAGGAGCATGCTCTCGGCCTTGCTCGCGTCCAGGTTGTTCAACCGCTCCCAGATCTTGGGTTGTGTCTTCTGCACAAAACTCACGACATCCGCCGGGAACAAGGCGGTTTCAGCATCGAAACTGGTGGGATCCCCCTTCTGGTAGCCACCCTGGGTGATCAGCGCCTGCTCTATGGCGTTCTCAAAGTCGATTTCTTTGTGCATAACCTATGTTCCTTTTTAAAACTTGGCTGGGTTTCAGCGACTACTCTTGGTCAGAATCGTCGTTATGCTGCTTTCCCAGCTTCTTCTGCGCGCTTTCTACCTGTTTGACGCTTTTATCCGGCGTGGGCAGGTTTTCTGGCATGGTGCCGCCCAGTTCGCCAATGGTTTGCCGAACCTTCTGGCCTACCTCGAAATGGGTTTTGTTGGCGTTCTGCTTACCCTGAATGTTGTCCCGGCGAAGCTTCTCTTCTGCCTGTGTAGCACGGAACAGGTTGGCAGCAAGCTCCGTACTTCCCATGTAGTCCAGAATCTTGTGACTCTTCTTGAGCCCTTTTCTGGCATGTAAGTCCTTGGCTCCCAGCCCCCCGTATAGCCCTTTGTAGCCATGATCCTGAAAAATGGCGTAATCCAAGGGAGTCTCGACTCCTGCATCCTGGGCAGCCGCCGCCAGGTACTTGTTGTGGGCGATAAGCTCCTTACGGATTGCCAGGCGCTTCTCATCCTCGGAGAGGGATGTGAACTGCTCGCTGTCCTCCAGCTCCTGTCGGCGCGTCTGGATAGCGAAGTAGGTCTGGCCGTTGGCGATGACCGGCTTCGTAGGGTCGCCGTTTTGGACGATCAGGTAGCAGGCATAGCGTGACAGGTGGACATCCGGTACCGGACGTTGCGCTCCAGAGCCTATGTCGACCATTTTGCTGACGTCAGCAAAATGGTCTGAAACCTCGTTTCCTGACTTCGCGCAGGCCTGCTTCGCCTTATCAACAACCTGAACAAAATTTCGCCACTGCTGGTACTCCAAGAGCGGTGCCAGCTCCCTGGCTGACCAGAACTCATTGCCGTGTTCATCCTCTCTTCGGATGCCTTCAAAACTCTCGTGGTGAGTATTGGTCGACGGCGCATCAGCCATGGGCAACCTCCCTTTGCTCAGTGGTAGTGGGTATGCAAAAGTCCCGCACGTCGATTTTTCCAGTGACGGCGTTGGTGATCAGGGCGGCGCGGTATTCTTGCAACCGTTCAATTATCTCTAATACTTTCTTACTTTGTCTTGATGACTTTTTTTCCGCCTCTAATAAATAATTAGAGATCGTAACTTGTTCATCGTATGAGGGAACTGTGAACGGTAGACTCTTTGTTTCGTCTTGATTGATGATCGGTAGGGTTGTGTATTTGCCACATTTGACAATGAAGTCTCGGATTGCGCGCAAGAAATATACAGCGAACAGATGGTGTAACTTTTCATTGCAATGAATGCAGTTAATTTGTTGGTTACATGATGCCGGACTCTTAGCAATAGCCACTTTTCCTATTGTTGCACCAATCCCTACTTGCATGACTGTATCGGATGGGAAGGTTCTAACGGCCTCCACTCCCTCTTGTGATAACTTATTTCCAGCTGATTTAAGAAAAACTCCATCAGTGAAATCCCCAGGCTTATACCAAGGCAAGCCTTCGTCATCAAAATGCAGCTCGTTTACCCCAGTAGGAGTCGTTCCAGTTTTGACGTAATGGCTAAGTCTCCGTAAGGGAAGACACTGCCAGTGCGAAGGAATCTCCCCCAACCAATTAACACCCGAATCCTTCATCGGCACCGAGGGATCAAGCCCTTTGGTGACCGCCTGACTAATTAACGCTGTTCGTTGCTCGACCAGCTTGTCCAAAAGAGCCTGCTTTTTGGCAATCAGTTCGTCGATTTGAGCAACTTTGTAGTCGAGAAACTCAACTATTGTCAGCTGTTCGTGTTTTGGTGGAATGCCAGTAATCAGATTCTTTATAAAATCCTCTGGTACCCGTTTCTGACCTCCAGCGCCATACATTTCTGACTCACCTAGATCTCTGAACCAGTCTGAAATCGTCAAGTAAAACAGAAAGTCCGGATCTAGCAGTTCCAGATCGACTCGGAGAACATGGAGTTCTGTCGTTCCAAAAGCGCACCCGTTTGTCAGTCCCTTGGCAATAGCCCCCTTTCCATTCTCGAAGCAGGGAGTGATTTTCGCGACAACTACATCGTTGTCACAAAAATAGGTATAACCGCTGCCGATCTGCGCCAGCTCCTTGTCTTCATCTAGTCGAATACCTCCATACTCTCCGACAGCATCCATAGGAATGAATGAAACAAGTTCTGAATCGGATAGGGTGATCTCATTCTTGCTGGGATTCAGCGTCACCGCAAAACGTAAGCGCATAGCCTTCCAGTGTTTTGGAAACCCACTATCATCGTATGCAGGGTAGGGGGAGTACCGACTCATCAAACCACCTCTGCCAACATAGCGACGATTTCCTTTTCCAACTGACTAATTTCGCCAGCGATCTCTTCCAACGGGCGTGGTGGCTCGTATACGTAAAAATGGCGATTCAACGGAATCTCGTAACCAACCTTGGTTTTGCTGTGATCAATCCAGGCGTCGGGCACATGCGGCAACACCTCAGCGGCCAAATAGGCCTCGCAATGGTCCTTTACCAACGCAAGCAGTTTGTCATGGCCGGTTTCGTTGTCGTATTTCAGCGGCAAGGGCAGGCTGATATCAGCGGGCAACACCACGTTCTCGGTATCGCGCAACTCCGGATCTGGCTCTGGGTTGCCCTTCTTGTCACGGCAAATGTCGGCCTCTGGGTCTCGCTCTGACAGCGCCGCCAATATCGCCTTCTTCACCGGAGCACCTACCTTGAGGTCGGCCTTCTTCAAAGCCTTATTCAGCTCTTTATTCAGTAGCGCTTCGAATTCATCCCGGTTCTGATAAAGGATGTTGCCATCCAGCTCTTCTAGCAGGTCTATTATGGCAGCCTGAGACTGTTTACCCGCCTCAATTTCCGCCTGATAGGCCGCTTGGTCCTTACGCTTTTTACTGGTAGCCAGGTTGGCAAACGCCCGTTGCTCGTCCAGGCGAGCAGCCCTCTGTGGGCTGGCCTGGAAATTCAGCCTTAGAGGGCGTTCCACTGTGATTTTCAGGTAGCCAAACTCGTGGTTATCAAAGATCTTGCTGACGGTACGGGTTTCGGTTCCTGTCGGTCTTGATGATCCTTTGGTATGTACCGGTGCTACGGAAGTCGCCTCATGCTGATGTTCGGCGTAGAGGCGAACCAGTTCGCGGATATGCTCCTCAGCCAACTCATTTCGCTTGTTACCCAGGCTTTTGTCCATCTTCTTGTAATGGCGGGTGCCGTCGATCAGCTGCACTTTGCCTCGGCGGTGTTCCGGCTTGCGGTTACTGACAATCCAGACGTAGGTGTAGATGCCAGTGTTGTAGAACATCTGGTCTGGCAGGGCCACGATGGCGTCGAGCAGGTCGTTTTCGATAATCCAACGCCGAATATTGCTCTCACCGCTACCGGCATCACCGGTGAATAACGGGGAGCCGTTGAAAACCACGGCAATCTTCGATCCGTCACCACCCTCATTGATACCATCCACCAGTTTCGGCGGGTTGTGCATCTTGGAAATCATGTGTTGCAGGAAAAGCAGCGAGCCATCATTGATTCGGGGCAGACCGGCACCAAAGCGCCCGGAAAAGCCCTGGTCGTCGTACTCCTCACGGACGAAATCTTCTTCCGGCTTCCATTCAACCCCAAAAGGCGGGTTGGAAAGCATGTAGTGGAATTTCTTCTCCTGGTGGCCATCGTGAGGTACGAAGCCGTTGTTTTTGTTCTTAGCGTCTTTCACGCCCAGCGTGTCCCCATAGATGAGGTTGTCGATGGGCTCATCTTTGATCAGGAGGTCTGAGCAACAAATGGCGTAGGATTCCGGATTGTACTCCTGACCGAACAGCTCGATGTGGGCATCGGGGTTCAATCCTTCATGGGTACCGTCACCGCAAATGTACTTTTCAGCTTCCGAGAGCATGCCACCGGTACCGGCTGTGGGGTCGTAGATACTCCGGTAAATGCCTGGGGCAAAGATGCCTTCTTCATCGGTAAACAACAACTGCACCATCAACCGGATGACTTCACGGGGAGTAAAGTGGTCCCCAGCCTCTTCATTGGCCTGTTCATTAAACTTTCTGACCAGCTCTTCAAACAGATAGCCCATCTGTAGGTTGCTGAGGGTCTTGGGCGAGAGGTCAATCTCGTTGCTACAGAACTCTTTGAGAATCAGGAAAAGGCGGTTGGCTTCATCCAGCTTGGCGATTTCCGCCTCGAAATCGAACTTATCAAAGATGTCCCGAGCGCGGGGTGAGAAACCCTGGATGTAGGCAATCATGTTGCCCGCAATGTTCGGCGGATCAGCCAGTAGCTTATCGAAGGTAAAGCCGCTGGTATTGAACAGTTCCTGTTTGCGGCCACTGGTGGCAATGCGTGAAAGCGCCTTTTCCAGTGCAGGGCCGGTTATGCCGCGGGCTTCCAGGCGTTCCTTCTCAGCCAGTACCTTTTTCTGGTTTTCCGCCAATACCAGGTCAAACCGACGCAGGACGATCATTGGTAGCATTACCCGCCGGTACTGGGGTGGCCGATACGGGCCTCGCAGCTTGTTAGCGATGTTCCAGATGAAGCCGACAAGGTTTTGATGATGGTTTTGTTGCATGCTGTTCTCGCTATTTAATATCTGTTGTTAACTACTTGGCGCTGCCTCGTCACCGGTGCCGGCATAGCCAGGTGCCAGGACAGCGTTAGTGCAGTGTTCAAGAATGTTGTGGTTACGCAGCCACAGGTGATATTCCTGCTCTGGCAACCGATGATCGGGGCTACAGTCCACGTTCCAATGGCGTAGCAGGTAGCCAGCGCGAGCGGCACGGATGCTGAGCTGTCGGACCGGCTGGTTGTTCTGCCGGGACATATTAAAATCCAGCGCAATAGCCTCCGGATGACTGTGGCACGGGTGCGGGATGAGCTCTAAGGTCAGTTGCTCATTCCATTCGGCATCCGACGTTTGATGTTCCTGCTCTGCGATATCCGTTCTGTCGATAGGCTTTTCACAGATATGGGCGCTGGTGATGCGATTGCAGACAAAATCTCGGAATGCACCGCGTTTTCGGCAGTAGCCGCGCATGTGCCAACGCTGGCCGTTGTTGACGATGCTGTGCGGCACAACCACACGCTCGCTAGCGCCTGAACTGAGGGACTGGTAGGTCATCCGCACAGCCTGTTGTTGGCTTATTGCCCGGCTCACTGTCGCCAGCACATCCTGTGGTGGCGTGATCAAATCTGGTGCATCCTCACAGAAACCAGACTGGCCAGGAGTCACCGATAGCCCATCGCCAAAGCCGTGAGCCAGGGTTTTCAAGGCGGCATGGGGCTCATGGTGGAACAGAGGCTGATAGTTGTCGGTACGGTAGTAGCGCTTGTTTTCGTGACGGAGGATCAGGTTCTCGTGGGCTAGCTCACGGTAGAGAGTGAAGTCCCGGGTGCTGGAGGCGACTGCGGTGCCGAAGTGCGCCATTAGCTCACTTCGGCCCACTGAGCCATGGTATTGCAGGCAAAAATCAATGAACGCCAAGCGCTCGCGCTGGGCGTGTGAGTGATTTTCGAGCTTTAAGGCGGCGTTTCCCGGCACGTTCGCACCTTTTTTGACTAAATATGGTTAGCCACCTTATTACACAAACCTACATCATGCAATCATTTTGATTTGTCCTATAGAACTTTCACATGTGAAAGTTTTGGCTCCTTTCCAGATGGAAAATGGTTGCGTAAAGCCCGCCGGAAGGGACGGGCCTGAACGGTTTTTTGTTTAGGATTCTGGGAGCTGAAGGCCATCGAAGTGCGCCTCCAAGCTGTCCAACTGCTTAAGGTTTGCCCTGACGAGACGGCGCATGTGAGTTAGGTTTGCATTCATGATACGCACTATCTCAAATCCGGCTTCTGTCTCTTCAATGATGGGCCTTTCCCAGTCGTGAGCGCGGTTAAATGCGGGTTTTGAGTACCGGTGTTTCAGGGCTCGGCGGATGTGTTCACTGAAAACCGCATGCCCCTTACCGTTTTTCACTCTTACGAAGGTGTTGTAATACCAATGCATTTCCAAGCTACCGTACAGCATTCTCACCCGGCAGCCGTGATGGCCAGGGTAGCCTCTCGTTTCATTGGTTCGATGAGCCTCATTATGCGCCCAGAAATGGTCCGACAGCCGCTGAGCGAGATAGCGTAGGCGCGCTCGCTCCATATCCAGGCTTTTGGATAGCGATTGCAGATACTGTCTGCATTGATCAAGCGCCATTCGGCGCCCCTGGTGATGGTCAAACTCCCCGGCGCGTGCCACCTCATGCCACTTATCGGTGATTTCCTGAATGGTTTTGGGTTTGCTCATTAGCATTCTCCTGTTGGTTGATATTCAAGAGAAATGCTAATGGCCGCAGAGACAAACCCACGGGTCTGTAATTTGCCAATTTGGGCAAAAGTAGCCGTTTACCCCCAGATTATCTGGAATTTTTATCGACCTGGCGGCGTGCTTTAAACTTCCGGTTGAGAAATGCTTCCAGCTTGTTAGCATTCAGGTATGTGATGCCGCAGATCGCCAGGATAACGGCGACAAAGCCGAGGAAAGCAATGAGTGTGACGGACATATCGATCATGTGAGTTCTCCTGTTTTCGTACTTTGAGTGCAAAATGCAGCCTATGCTGCATCTGACTGCTTTTGTTCCTTTGCGACAGAGGCAATCAGATGGCGCGAACAACCCAGGATGTCCTGGATTTCGCTATAGCTATGACCGGTGCGCAGTAAACTGGCGATGTGTTGTCGCCTCTTCAGGTCAGGTTGGCGCCCCTGATACTTACCCTCGCTGCGGGCCTTGTTGATCCCCTGGTTCTGGCGTCGACGCCTATCCTCGTAATCTTTGCGAGCTACCGCTGCCAACATGTCGAGCATCATGCTGTTGACCGCCTGCAGAATAGATTCGGTAAAGCCGGTGTCGTCTTTTTTGTCCAGTGCCAGCCAACTCGTTGGTAACTCCGGCGAGACAACCGCCAACCGTTTGGCGGCCAACTTCTGCTTCAGCGTATCCCAATCCTGCTGTTTCAGGCGGGCAAGCCGGTCAATCTGCTCCACCAGTACAATGTCACCTTCACCAGATTCGGCAATCAGTCGCATCAGTTCGGGGCGATGCAGTGTGGCACCGGAGACGTTCTCGGTATAAAAGGCAGCAATGCGCTGACCGTGTTGCTCGGCAAACTGAATTAGCGATGCTTTGGCCCGCTCGGCATTTTGTTCCTGGGTAGATGCTCTCAAATAGGCGCGTATAAACATTAATGCCTCCTCAGTCTGTTATAAGTGGTTCCGCTTGGCCGGTCTGTTTTAAATGGTTCCTTGTCATATTGAACGGCCTGAATCGTTGGTTCCTCTGATGTGTACCCATCAGGAACCACCTCAAGAGTCGAAAAACTCCCCGAACGGATCATCTTCCCGGAGGATCGGATTGACTCTGAAGTCATCGAACAGATCGCTAGTGTCTTGTTGACTCCCAGTGCCGGGGGTTGTCGTGCTGCTTGGACCGTTCTCTCCCCTACCACTGCCTCGACTAAACGACGCCATCTTTTTCTCAAATTCAGGAAACGTTATTTCCCCATCGGGTCCCTTGGCGAAAACCGTCTTGTAAGCATCGACTGCGGCCATTGCGAAGCGAATGAGCAGTGCGGCCACCCAGAGCACGAACAATAGATACCATGCGTAAAGCGCTGCATCGGTACCCCTTAAGGCGAGCTCCACAACGCCGATCCCGGCGAGCCCCACTGCTACTATTTTTGTCACCCTCACCATGGTTTCAGTCCCCGATAGCTCTTTACTTCGAAGCTACCAGAACCTGAGAAAATGCAAGTTTTGACCGGCGTCAGGCCGCTCTGGCTCGCCCGGCCAGCCATGGCAGTTTCACTTTGTTGTAGGCATCGTCCGTCATCACCCTCAAAACTTCCGCGTCCAGGTGTGGAACCACCAACGCAGTGCCTTGGTATCGAACTCGCGGAAAGTTGCATGGCTGGAATACGCCATGAGGGAGGTCGTCCTCATCGCCCAGCCATTGTCTGAGCCGGAGATCGAAACACCAGCCCTGTTCGAGTTCGATCCAGCAATGGGGAGCGGTGGCTATTCGGCTCAGCCGGTCCTCTGCGTATCCGATACGACATTGATGGAAGATGCCTTGCTCGCTCAGGGCATTGCTGATCACAAAGGTCATGCAGTCGCTATCGATTTTGGCGTCTTCAAGCGGCAACAGAGCGAACTCAAGTTCATCATGCCAGTCACTCATGAACTGGCTCCTTGAACATCAGTCGCTGGCCCTGCTCGTAAAGCACAGGGTACGGCAGCGGTTCGCTATCCTGGATGACGGTGCCGGGAGGAAAATACATCAACATCCAGGATGGTAAGGCACCACTGACCGTGCGATAGAACTCGTCCACAGGGAAGCTGAGTTGCTCACCTGATTGCCGGAAAACGAGGCGAGAATAATTCTCTGGATGATTAGCCCCGATGTTGTAGCTTTCGGGCTCAGTACCTTCCACGTAGGCGGGAGACTTCCAACGATTCGGCGTCTTGATGTTGTAGGCAACCACACATTGACCCACACCACATCCATACTCAGTGCTTTCAATCGACCAAAGCACCAGTGGATGGCCGTCTATCTCGGGCGTCTCCACGTTACTGAGTTTGGTGGCGCTCAACGCCATATCATTGGCAGCTAATCGGATGGCCTGGTCCACCAGATCCACATACTGCTCATAGGCCTGAGCCTCCGAAGTGGCCATAGACGCTGGCATCCATCCCATCAGGCTTGGTCTCGCCGACGGATTGTCTGGAGTCATCATGATGTCAGTAGCGTTGAACAAAAACGTCTGGCTACCTGAGAGATGTCGAAGCGGTGCATCGAATGAAGTCGCCAGGCTGGCGAGATCCAGTAATGGCACCAACATGCCCTTACTGTAGGAGCGAGAGCCATCCCCAGAATCACGCAAGTCCATATCGTAGATGCCACCGGCTCTCGCCAGGTTTAAAGCCCGAGACTCTTCCTGATTGTAAGCTCATGGGGTGGCCGCGCAGCCAGCCAGGGCAGCGGCCAATATTGCCGTAGTTAAGGGTGCTAATCTTTTCATTATGTCCTCCTTCTTTCATTAAATATTCTCATGAGGTTGAGAATATGCAAGAGGAAAACTAAAAATAATATTTATAAATCAATAGTTTGCACTAACAGAACAAAGTTTAAATTCGGACGTAGCGAAAAATTGGCGGGGCAGGCATATCTTTGGCTATAAAAGAAAATGGCACTTTTGATCAGCAGAGGTTACCTATGGAAAGCGTCGCCGCAATTACTCTGACGGCGGTGGCAGGTGCTATTCTGGATGACCCGGAACCAAGGTCGCGGGGCCATTCTTATTGACTCCGGCTGTTTACTGGTAAGAAAATGCGGTCATTTGTTTTACTGATTAGGAATCTATATCTGATAGGATCAGTAAAATATTCAAAGAAAGATTATTGTGGTTGACTGATTTAGCATTGGGAGGCATTTATCCAAGTAGAAGAAGAGCTTGCGGCCATTGCATTGAGGTTATCTGAGCTTGAGAAGGAAAAAGTAGCCTTACTTTCCCGGAGGAACGAGCTTCAGCGAGCTGCACAATCACCCACATCAATGCAATTGACTCCCAATCAAAAAGCTGAGTTATTCCGCGGGCTCTTTCGCGGCCGACAGGATGTCTATGCGGTTCGCTGGGAAAGTAGCTCGAATGGACGTTCCGGTTATGCTGTCGCCTGTGCAAATGAGTGGGTACAGGGCATCTGTCAGAAACCCCGGATCAAGTGCGGCGAGTGCCCTCACAAAAAGTTCAAGCCTCTGGATTTCAGTGCAGTGTATGACCACCTGTCCGGCAAGCATGTAGCAGGGTTATACCCATTGTTGCCGGACAGTTCCTGTTATCTGCTGGCTGTAGATTTTGATAAGGAGGACTGGAGAGCAGATGTTCGTGCGCTGGCCCAGGCTTGTCGTGATGAAGGTGTCCCTTATCTTGTAGAGATCTCCCGGTCCGGTGCGGGTGCCCACCTATGGGTCTTCTTTTCGGACGCTGTTCCAGCCTGGTCCGCGAGGGCTTTGGGGTTCAAGCTGCTGGACAAAGCCATGGAACGTCACCCGGGCCTGTCCTTCGATTCGTATGACCGGCTATTCCCCAACCAGGATACGATGCCCGATGGTGGATTTGGCAATTTGATTGCCCTTCCGCTTCAGCATGAGGCGCGAAGTCGTGGATGTACTGTATTCGTCGACGATAAGCTAACCCCGTATCCGGATCAGTGGGCGCTACTTAGTCAGCAAAAGACCGTTTCGCTGGCTCAGCTTCGAGATATCGTTGGAAATGAGCCTGATTCCGATACGATAGCAGAAGTTGCGTTGCCGTGGGAACAAGCTTTACCGGTCGATACAGGGATAATTTCAGGATGTCCCGAGAGCATCACGCTTACCCTGGCCAATCACATTTATATGAAGTTGTCAGACATACCAGGGACACTGGCGGCACGAATAAAGCGCATGGCGAGCTTTGCCAATCCAGTATTTTTCAAAACCCAGGCACTTCGATTTTCAACTCATGGCATCCCTCGTTACATATCATGTGCCCGGATTGAGCAAGGTTATATCTCGGTACCGAGAGGCTGTTTTGATGATCTTCAGGCATTGTTGCACGAACAGGGAATAACAGTAGAAATCGATGACCGCAGAATGCCCGGCCAGTTGCTGCCGGAAGTCAGCCTGAAAGCAACGCTGCGTCGTGATCAGAAAAAGGCTGTGACGGCGCTTGCCGATCACGATACCGGAATACTTCATGCTCCGACCGCTTTCGGCAAAACCGTAACCGCTATTGGCATTGTCGCCAAGCGGCAGGTAAACACGCTGATCCTCACTCACAGTCGTCAGTTACTGGATCAATGGAAGGAGCGCCTGGAGACCTTTATTGAGGGTGCCTCCGTAGGTGTGATTGGCGGCGGCAAAAAGAAACCTACCGGTCAGATCGACGTTGCCACCTATCAAAGCCTGATCAACAAGAAAGATAATACGGTCTCAAGCAAGATCCGAGAATACGGGCAAGTCATCATCGATGAATGCCATCATATTTCAGCTCCACGTTATGAGATGCTGCTTAACGAAGTCAGTGCTCGATACGTTGTAGGCCTCACGGCAACGCCTGACCGTCAGGATGGTCACCAAAAAATCATGTTTATGGTCGCGGGACCCGTTCGTCACAAAGTCAGGGCTGACCATGGGTCTAAGTTTGTCCAGCGTGTCATTGTTCGAGAACGTCATGAAACGCCACCGACGGACATCTTTCAGAATAATGGTGAACGACCACACATAGCATCGGTTTACCGTTGGCTCGCCCAAAGCAACGCCCGGAATCAGGATATTGTTCAGGATGTCGTACACTGCGTACAAAACGGGGCCAACTGTCTTTTGCTGACCGAACGACGAGAGCACGCCGAGACGCTGGCAACATTGTTGGAAGCTGAGTCTATATCGTTGGTTGTGTTGCGCGGCGGGATGCGCGTCAAAGAGCGCCGGGGTGTCGAATCGCAGCTACACGAAGCTCAGGTTATTGTTGCAACCGGGAAATACATTGGAGAAGGCTTTGACTTGCCTCGGCTCGACACTTTGTTTCTAGCCCTGCCCATAGCCTGGAAAGGAACGCTGTCGCAGTATGCTGGCAGGATTCACCGGGATGCCGACGGCAAGCAGGAAGTCACTGTTTACGACTACCTGGACAACAGTCTGCCAATGCTTGAACGCATGTTCCGAAAGCGCGAGAAAGGTTATAAGGCGATGGGATACCAGTTTGCCCAATCCGAGCCGCAAACACGGCTACTGTAAACTTTCCAAAGAAAGGAGAAACATGGCTGAAACGAAATGTGCTTCAGGCCTGCTTCAGAGGTAACTCGTGGGGCTTTACGCGTCTCACGTTCTTAGCTTCTTGTTCATAGGCACGATGACGAACATCCCATAACTCAACCGCGTGCTGAATATTCAGCCAGAACTCCGGCGTATTCCCCAAAGCCGCTGCGAGTTTGATTGCCATGGGTGCTGTCAGCGTGCCTTTGTCATGCGCAATCCGACTGAGTGTATTTCTGTGCACACCCATTGCTTCGGCAAGTTCACTAATTTCGATGTTCATCGGCTCCAGAAACTCGGTGACGAGCATTTCGCCAACAGTCACTGGCCGACGTTTTGTATTCCTCATTACCATAACCTCCTCTAGCCCTTGTAAACATGCGGGTCTAGATATGTATCTTGGGCGGTGCCATCTACCCAGCGAAAAATCAGGCGATACTGCTTGTTAACCCGAATAGAACACCATCCAGACAGGTTTCCTTGCAGATGTTCAAAACGGTTACCCGGTGGAATCCTCAAGTCTGACTCCTGCGTTGCGGCATCCAGAATCTGAATTTTTCTGAACAGAGCGCCTTCAATAGTACTGGGTATTTTCTTGTGGCTTTGGTCTTCGTCGTAGAAAGCCTCTAGCCATATATCCCTGAATTCAACCGCCATAGTTACCTGATCACTTTTTACTCATTCTATGCATAACAACGTTGTGCGTCAAGTCCGTTCAAAATGAGAACGGATCCGTTTAGAAAACGATGTTACTATAATTTTGTCTGACAGAAAGGGACTATCGAGCAACTTCAAGGCGCTGATTTCATAGAGATAAAAGCGTATACAAGGCTCCCAGTTTCCCACTTATCCCAGTTTAAAATGGGTCGTCAGGAGCCGACGCAGAGGAAATTTGCCAATATTTACACTTTTTTCGCAAATTTCAGCACTCCAATAGTGCTCCACGAGTTTCATAAACTTATGTTTTTAAAGTATTTTATACATTCTGCATCGGCAAGTAAAAATCGCCCCAACGCCTCACTAAGTCGTTGCATAGACTACACTTAGCGCTAAGTGAACAACATGCAGACAAGAGGCATTGAATGGCAAACACTTCGGTTATCAAATTATTTGCCGCTAGTTGGGTAAAAACCTTGCTGGCAGGTGCGGCTATTTTAAGCGCAACGGCGTGCACCAATGTGTATTACAACGCGATGGAGCGCTTAGGCTACGAAAAGCGCGATATTCTGGTGACTCGGGTTGAACGCTCGCGAGATGCCCAGAGTGATGCCCAGGAAACCTTTCGCAACGCACTTGAACGCTATCAAAGCGTGATTGATACCCCAGACACCGACTTACGCGCGCGCTACGAAGAAGTGCTTGCAGCCTATGACGACAGTGAAGATGCTGCAGCCAACGTGCGCCGCCGCATTAATGACGTCGAGGATGTTGCCGGTGACCTTTTTGACGAGTGGGAAGATGAACTCGACCGCTATACCAATCAAGATTTACGCGCGTCGAGCGAGCGCCAGCTTGGTCAAACCCGCGAGCAATATCAGCGCTTAATCAGCCAAATGCGTCAAACCGAAGAGCGCATGGAGCCAGTGCTACGCGCTTTTGAGGACCAAATGCTGTACTTGCGCCATAACCTCAATGCGCAGGCGATTGGCGCCTTAGAAGGTGAACTAGCGCGCATTCGCAGTGACGTGAATACACTTATCGATAACATGGAAGCGTCGATTCGTGAGTCGGAGGCATTCATTCAACGCCTGCGCAATAATAGTTAAACAAACTGATACAATAGACGGATCTTTACATTTTTATAGTTCGAAAATATTGATCCTTTAATCTCATTGGCTGGTAACTATGAGTATCAGCATAATGACTACGTAAAGGATCAATACGATGGCTGTTTCAGCACCCCCCTCCGCCATGCATCAGGCTTTAAACTGGATTCCTGCTGCGCTACCGAATTGCAAGGTAGAACGCGTGCAGGAACTCAGTAAAATGCGCACCTTAGGTTTGCGCAACTTGAAGCAAATGAGCTGGGACACGGTGCAAGCATTGTCCTATGACCCTCTGACTTCACTGCCAATGGCACGCTTATTTGAAGCGCGCGTCGATTATTTGCTGCAAGAATCGGACAACCCCTTTGCGCTGATTATTATCAACTGCCAGAAATTTCGCTTAGTCAATGAAATCTACGGTCGCGAAGTCGCTAACTATGTATTGCGTTTACTTGCCCGCAGATTCAGCAAACTTGACCAACCGAGTGTGTTCTGTGCGCGATTACGTGATGATCGCTTCGGCTTTATCGTCAATAAGGCCCATCGTCACTTAGCCGATGACTTTATTGAGCACTTACAACAGGTATTGGCCAAGCCAATGCGTTTTCGTGGGCAGCGCTATCAGCTTGGTTTTGCCATGGGCATTCATTGGCGCCAGCAGAATGAAGAACAAAGCGCGCAAGATTTAATTCTAGACGCTGAAACTACCCTGGCTCATGCACGCTCAAAAGCGAGCCAAGAGGTTGTCGCGGTATTTGAACACCCACTCGTGACGCAAAGCAACGAAGCCAGCTTAGCCGAGCAACTCGCGTTACAGTTAGACTCTGATACATTGCCAATTAAAGTCTTTCCGGTCATCAATTTACGCACGCATGCGAAATATAGTTACCAAGCAGTGCCGTGTTTGCTCGACAATGGCGAAGAAGTGCCGTTAGACATTACGTTCAAACTGGCTGAGCGCCACGGCTTAATGTTGAAGCTAACGCAGTACGTGGTTGACCGCGCCATAGAGCAGCTTGGCGCCCTCTATCAACAAGCCGCTATGTACTTATCGGTTAAAGTAAGCCGTTTGGATATGAATAACTGCGAGTTGATGGAAGCGACCTATCAAACGTTGCAAAAGTCGAACCTGCCAGCGCACAAATTTAAGTTTGAGTTGCATGAAGAGATGCGTAGCACCGAGTGGCAGGACGCCATTAACGATATTTTTGAGTTAGCTCAGGCCGACTGCCCGCGCCAGTTTAAACGCGCGCGCGCCTCAGCAAAGCCATTGAACAAAAGCCAAATTCAAATCAACAAAGTGGTCTGGTTACATGCAAGCTTAATTAAGCGGGTGCAATACCACCCGCAACAACAGCGGATTTTACGCACTGTGATTGATCTTGCCCGTTCTCACGGCGTTGATGTGATGCTAGACGGGTTAGAAGATGCCAAAGACGCCGAATTAGGTCTCGACTTAGGCATTTTATTTGGTCAGGGCTGCGCATTTGGCAACCCTGAGTCAATTATTCTGCCGGCGTGTCGCCCAAAATAACGGCAAGTTTTTGCGTTAGCGCTGGGCGCTTTGAATACGAAGTTGCCCAGGCTCAACGCTGATATCTAAACCTAATTGCTGCAGCAAACGGTAGCGCGAATCTTCGGGGTCAAAGCGATACACCGGGTTTTGCTCCAGCCAGTCGTGAATGAGTGCATACACTTCTTGGTTTAACCCCTGCAGTTGCAGTTGGCCAAAGCCAGTATCTATCATCGAATCATCCAAGGTTACGCCAGTTACATAAATGGCATGGTCGGCAGCGCTGTAACGCGGCGCCCCAGACATGGTGAGACGGATGCCGACTGGGTACTCACGCCCAAACATCGACGCATTCACACTCGAAGCGGTACGTACCTGAACTTTGCCATCGCCATTTTCATCAATGCCAATGCCTAACTCATCCACGGTTAAGCGTGCACTGGCGCCAAGCATCGTAATGGTTAAATTTTGCTTAGCTAACTCGCTTTTGGCGATTTCTTCCAGCTCTTCAGCCCCAATGGTGTAGTTGATTAACTGCCCCATCTGCGCGCAAGCAACGGTGGTAACGGCTACCAACGCAGCGGCTACTGCCCATAAACCTCGACGTTTCATTTGCATATCATGTGTCCTACACAAGGCTTTCTACTAACAACAATTGCGGATTCGATAACCGCGCAAGGGTAAAAGTTCAATGTTCACTGTGAGTTTAATTGGCTACGAAGATATACCGTTATGCCGCGCCAGTTGCTCCATGACCAGCGTTTCGCGCTCAATTGAAATCCCCATAGTGCCACGCTTACTTTGCATGACCGCGCGATTGTGGGCAATAGCGTCAGCTAAATCAATCCAGCATACTTGCATGCCGTTGTTTACTTCATAGGTTTCCAATTGATTGGCGACCAAATTTTCACGCAAATGGCAATGAAACCACTCGGACACCTGAAACATCAGGTCATAACCCGAGCGCCAGGTCGGCATATATTCAGTGACATGACCAAAGGAAGCACTGATATCAATCGCAGCAGCCCCTGCTTCTTCACGCATTTCACGTTGCAGCGCATCTGCCGCTGACTCATGGCTATCAATACCACCGCCTGGAAAGCTATAGTCGTCGTACCTCTCGGTGTACATCAACAGAATTTTTTCATCACTGGAGCGAATAATAATGCCCCGCACGGCTTGGCGCTTAAGTAACTGCAATGGCGCCAGCAATGGTTCACTGGCAGCCGACAACGGGTACTTGAGCACCTCTTCGTCAACACCTGCTTGCTGCGCAAGTGCTACCGCTTTAGGATGTATTAAGTGGCTAATAAGCGGCATACTACGCGCCACTCCTTTCGATTCGGGGTTACATTCGAATTTGATAATACCTTGGCCCCAGCTAAAAATGAAGGTGAATTGAATAGGTGAAGCATGCCCTTTGAATTAAGACAACTCAGCTGGCATAAGCGTCGACGCGCTACTGAGGCGCCAAAGCCTGTGAGCTTTAAGGTCGATGATTTTAAAAAGCAGGCAAATCATTTTTGTCGCGTACATGTCACTTTTGACAACGGTGACGTCGCGCAACTGCAAGGCCGTGTGAGCCAAAATCCAGTCAATTTAACTTGGTCGGTCAATGCAATTAATGCCCATGGCCAGGCAGTTTTCCTTAAGTGGGTCGACGACGATGCTTAAAAAGCAAGTGATGTTATTTACGTAACACCTCACTTAGGGGTTTTAGCTTAGGAATATGCGAAACCACGACCATTATCACGGTCATCAGCGGAACGGCTAATAGAATACCCACCGGCCCCCAAAGAAAGCCCCAGAAGAAAATGGAAATAAAAATGATGACCGGGTTAACCGCTAAGCGTTGGCCGTGAATATAAGGTTCAAGGAAAAAGCCAACCACTGAAATCAAGAGTAGGAAAGTACCTGGTACGATGGCGATCATCAGCAGGTCGTCAAAGGTCGCAACCGACACCACCACCAACAAGCCAACCCCAAGAATACCGCCCACGTAAGGTATAAAACGCGCCAGCGCTGCGATTAAGCCCCATAACACGGGGGTTGGTAAGCCAACTCCCCAAGACACCAGCCCCACAATAATTCCGATAGTCACGTTGACGGAAGTAATCACCCCCAAATAACGTGCGACTTGCTCTTGCCCGGAACGGACAATAGACAGGAATATCTGGCGCTTGGACCGACCCATTTGATGCGCTAAATTGCGTACCAAAGTGTCGCCACTGACCAGTAAAAAGTAAGTCAACGCCAACGCCAGGGCCAAGCCAGATACGCCGCTTTGCGCCGCTGCAAACACACGATGCTGCCATAGTTCGCTTTCATGCACGACCACAGTTGGGTCTTCAGTGCCTTCGACTTCGCCATCGACTTCAGATTGAATTTCTTCTGCTGATTCCTGCAACTTTTCAATATCTTGTTGCAGCTCGCCGCGCCCTTGCAAAATACGCTCGACAGCCTCCGGCGCCTCTTCTGCCCACTGGGTCAATGGCGCAAAAATGCCGTAACCAATACCACCAATTGCTGCCACCACAGTTAGCATTAACACAAGCCCGCTAAGCGCCCGAGGCATGCGTAAATGTTTGGCGCACCAAGCCACCGCAGGTGACACTAAAAGGCTTAATAACAGTGCAAATACCAGCGGTAGTAAAATATCACTGGCGATGAATAAGGTATAAAGAATCGCTAAGGTAAATAAACCATAAATAGGCGTACTTAAGTCCTGGCGTTGAATGACTGAAACAAGCTTAGAGGTTGATGATTGCTGTTCATGCGCTTGCTCACCGTCCGGTTGGCTGGATTCCGGTTGGCTGGACGATGTATTGTGTTGTTGATTATGTTCCGACATGGGTACCACCTAGCTCTTAAGTAACCTCTAATATAGGCGATAAGCGCCAAAATACCCAACTAGCGGCCCTTAAAGTTGCTATTTCGACGTTGACCAAACACCTTGCGGTTGTTACCTGTCGGTGGCGCAACCATGGGCTTCTTGTGGTATCGTCGACGAATCCAATTAATCGCGCGTAACATGCCAGGGCGTAAAATAAACCAACGTTCTAAGCGGTACTTACCCGGCACGTCTGACAAAATCATCGCCACCATCATCGTTAGTAAACCTTGCCCCGGCAGCACTAGCATCAGGATGCCTGCCAACATGAGTACCACAGCAACCATATTGCGTAGAATTTGTAACCATCTTGACGTGTAATGACGGCGGCGAATACGATGCGCAGCAAGAAAGTAATCCGCCGGCATTTGTACCAATAGAATAGGCACCAACACCAAAGACACGATAGCCAGCAGCGCACTAATCGAAGCTATCAGCACTAAGTAAGGTTGCAACCACTCTACAAGGGTATTAAAGCTTGGCATTAATCACCGCGCTGATACAGTTCAACAAATTGGGCACCCACCCGCTTGCCATGTAAATAGCCTTTGCGCAGACTCGCGGTATTACGCGACAAGCGACCTACGCGAAATTCTCTACCCGGCGCCAGCATGCGTACCTTGCAATCCTCTGGTGGCGTATCAATAAAATCCAGGGAACGATTATAGTGTTCAAAGCGCAGCTTAGTCGCACGCGCAAGGGCAGGTTTGCGCCCTAACACAAGGTTCATAAAGGTCTTATTCGCCGGCCGTTTTCGGTAGCCATGGCTTTGCGACAAAATTACCGTAATGTCCTTGGCTCCCCAACGGTAAGCAGTTTCCACTGGGATCGAATCGCTCAAGCCGCCGTCCGCCATCGCCATACCTTTGACCTCTGGGTAATCTTTATAAGCTATCGGAATCGCACAGGTCGCCGACAGCAACTCACCCATGTTTTCCAAAGTGATTTCGCTATAACACGGCTTGCCATCACGAATACGAGTAGAAACGACATACAACGGAATACCGCGCGCGTGCAAAGCTTGTTCATTCAGCACCACATCACGCACTGAATGTTCAATTAACCACTTCACATCAGTTAAATGACCACCTGTCATCGCACGGCGAAAATTAATGAACTCGGGTCGAGTGGCATGGCTTTGAAACACTTTATAGGTACGTTGGTAATCACCCGACAAATAGCTCAATGCTGCCGTCGAGCCTGCTGACACGCCAATGACAAAGTCAAACGGATAGAAATCGGCTTCGATAAATGCGTCCAGCACCCCTGCAGCAAAAATGCCACGCATCGCGCCGCCTTCAACGACCAAGGCTCGATGCCCGGAAGGCTTTTGTGGTAACAACATATTTCACCCCAATACTTAGCGCCTAGCCGTTCAGCTTAGCTTAGGTTTAAGATGGTGCTGCGAGCTGCAAGTTCCGCGCGTCTTCTGTGCGCAAAATTAGCGTAACAGTAGCAGAGGTTTGTGACTGCTTAATAACAACCGATTGGTATGGCTACCAACGAAGAACTCGCGAATTCGGGAATGACCATACGCCCCCATGACAATGACGTCGCAGTTTTCATTATCGGCATATTCAAGCAATGTCGTTTCCACGTCACCTTGCTCAAGGGCCATGGTCACGACGAACTGTTGATGCTGCAATTGCGTACGCGCCCATTCGAGTTCAGCTAAGTTATCGTGGTTCTCGGCGCCCACCATCACCACGTGGACAGGCATGCCCGCAAACAAAGGACTGCCTGCCACCATATCCACCGCTTTACGCGCCGTGGCACTGCCATCGAAGGCTAACATAATGGTTTTGGGTGGCGTAAATGATTGAGGAATCACCCACACCGGACGCTCAACCGCACGAATCACACGTTCAACCTGATGGCCAATATGCTGGCCAATACCGGGGCCATGTCGACCTTGCTTGCCAATCACGTATAATCGCGTGTCGGCTTGGATCTCGAGTAAACTATCAACTAAGTCCCCATGACGCTGGCGCGTTTCAATAGGTGCCGCTTGTTGGTTGGCTAAATGACGCTGCGCCGCATCAAGTACCATCAAGCCCTGGCGGCGCGCCAGTTTGGCACGCTTTTCTTCAATTTCTGCCAGTTCTAACAATAGCGACTGCCGCGTATCCACCCCAATACTGCCACTAAAATCAACATCGGTAGGTGTGCGCACATCGTCTAACACGTTTAACAATACCAGCTGATTACCCAAGCGCTGCGCCGCCCATGCGGCATAATCACAGACACTTTGAGTCAGCCCACTGCCATCAATACATGCAACGGTTTGAATAGTCATTGCAAGCTCCTTGAACCTGTCAGGTTATTAGTGATTGTCTATCAGTTTAGCAGCTGCCTCGGGATCATTCGCACTACCGAACTTATCCACCACGGTTTTGGTCGCTTCGTTCATACCAAATATTTCGACATCAGTGCCTTCACGGCGAAATTTTATGACGACTTTGTCCAGCGATGCGACCGCAGTAATATCCCAGAAATGTGCGGTATTGAGGTGAATTTCCACTTTTTCAATCGCCTCTTTGAAGTCGAACGACTCAATAAACTTCTCAGCCGACGAGAAAAAGACTTGGCCGACGACATCGTAACGACGTGTCTGCTTGTCCGCCGATAAAGTTGAGGTGACATGCATATAGTTGCCCACTTTGGCGGCAAAAAATACAGCTGCGAGCAACACACCAACGAATACGCCATAGGCCAGATTGTGCGTCCACACCACGACCACAACGGTGCTAACCATGACAATATTGGTACTAATCGGCAATCGTTTGAGGTCTTTAAATGAACCCCAATTAAAGGTGCCAATGGATACCATTGTCATCACAGCCACCAACGCAGCCATTGGAATTAACGACACATAGTCACTTAAAAACACCACCAATATAATTAAGAAAACACCCGCAACCAACTGCGACAGCCGCCCACGACCACCAGACTTAACGTTAATTACCGATTGTCCAATCATCGCACAACCTGCCATACCACCCATGAAACCTGCACCGATATTCGCGATGCCTTGGCCGCGACATTCTTTATTCCGGTCAGTTTTAGTATCGGTTAAGTCATCCACAATGGTTTGGGTCATCATTGATTCAAGTAAACCCACCACGGCAAGTGGCACGGCATAAGGCAAAATGATCAGTAAGGTGTCTACATTAAGCGGCACGTCTGGCCATAAGAATACGGGCAAAGTATCAGGTAATTCGCCTTTATCACCGACCGTGGTGATATCCAGTCCTAACCATACTGACACGATAGTGAGCAGTACAATGCATACCAAAGGTGATGGCACCGCTTTGGTTAGCAACGGCAAGCCATAAATAATACCTAAACCAGCCGCAGCCATTGCATACACGTGCCAAGTAACATTCACCAGTTCAGGCACCTGGGCTAAAAATATCAAAATCGCTAAGGCGTTGACGAAACCTATGACCACGGAACGAGAAACAAAGCGCATCAACTTACCCAGCTTTAATACCCCGAAAATAATTTGCAGCACACCAGTTAACACAGTTGCTGCAAGCAAGTATTCGAGCCCATGTTCGCTAACCAGGGTCACCATTAATAGCGCCATCGCCCCAGTGGCTGCCGAAATTTGACCCGGTCGACCACCGACAAAGGCCATAATCACGCAGATACAAAATGATGCATATAATCCGACTGTAGGGTCCACCCCAGCAATAATTGAAAATGCGATGGCCTCAGGAATGAGTGCCAGCGCAACAGCCATACCAGCAAGCACGTCAGCGCGCACGTTGAACAACCAAGTTTGTTTAAATTGGGACCACATAATAAAATTCCTGAAAAATACATATTTTTAACAGTTTTGCGCACAAATAATGGCTCAAAAATAATTCACTGTTAAAATTTGACTAAAAATCACTCGTAGGAGTTTACTGCATAATGCAGAGACCTCGGCTTCTGTAGCTGGAAGCAAGGCAAAGGAGACATAGATAAACTATGAAAATGAAAGGTTGGCTAGGGTGGCGTAAGTAACACGATAAAAATCCTAGTTATAATTGACCAATATGGTTTGCGCCGCGCATACTACGTGAAATTAGCTCATTAAACAACCAAGTGAAAGGAACACCGAATTCATGACTTTGCACACCCTTGTAGGTACCACATCTGGTAACACGGAATACTTGGCCGAGCAACTCAACCAATGGCTTGAGACTAAAGGGGTAAGTACCCAATTGCATGATTATCCAAATATTCAAGAGGTGCCATTAAGCCAAAGCGCTTGGTTGGTATGTGTCGCTACCCATGGTGCTGGCGAGTACGCTGAAAGCATTGATCAATTTATGCAGGATTTAGCCAACCAAAAACCAGATTTGAGTACGGTAAAAGTCGCTGTATTAAGTATCGGCGATTCAAGCTACGACACCTTTTGCCAAGCAGGAATTGATGCGCAAAGTCTGTTTGAGAATCTCGGCGCACAGATCGTCGGTGAGCGGTTAGACATTGATATGATGCTGGATCCGGATCCCGAAGTGAGCGCCCAAGCTTGGCTTGCCACTTTATACGATCGACTTATTTAACCCACAAAGCATAACTTTACTCCACAGCTCAGCAACCCAGATATCTTGATCAAAGGCGCTTTTAATGATCTTATTCACAGCTTACACGCAGGTAAATCAAGCTTTGCTATAAGCTGTGGATAGATCCTGATCAAAGCTGTGATCTCACAGGGGGATGAAATTGGGGATAAATGTCAATGTGCATAACTCGCTTTTTATCCCACTGGTTACCCCCGCAAAAGATCGCTGGTTATGCACACTGATCATGATCGCGTAAGATCCTGATCTTGTGACGCAAATCACGCTTATACACAGAAATCATCAGAGCTAATAAAACAACTAATAAAGAGATCTAAATAAATAAAGATCTATATATACCGATCTTAAGTTACCTCCGCTCTAGCACATACCAAAGCTTCACCAAACCTGCACAAGTAAAGTCGCAATGCTGATCAAACAAGCATTTCGCTCAGGTCAATAAAGGTGTAAAATAGCGACCCTTAAGCGATCAAACGATCGCAACCATTTGATCAACCAGGTACACAACTTATGACACAAGATTTTGATGTGATCGTCATCGGCGGTGGTCATGCGGGTACAGAGGCCGCATTGGCTAGTGCACGTATGGGTCAACACACACTATTGCTGACACACAACATCGATACACTAGGTCAAATGTCGTGTAACCCAGCGATCGGTGGTATTGGTAAAGGCCATTTAGTAAAAGAAATTGATGCCATGGGTGGTGTAATGGCCCATGCTGCTGATCATGCAGGTATTCAATTTCGTACTTTGAATGCATCGAAAGGCCCTGCAGTGCGTGCTACACGCGCCCAAGCAGATCGCGCCCTATATCGCGCGTATATTCGTCAAACCTTAGAACATCAGCCGAATCTAAAAATCTTCCAGCAAGCTTGTGATGATCTAATTGTTGAAAGCACCGGCCAAGGCCAACGCGTTACCGGTGTAATCACCCAAATGGGCCTAAAATTTACTGCACGCAGTGTGGTATTAACGGTAGGGACTTTTTTAGGTGGTCAAATTCATATTGGTTTGAGTAATTACCGTAGTGGTCGCGCAGGCGATCCTCCCTCCATTGCTTTAGCCGACCGTTTACGTGAATTACCATTACGGGTTGATCGTTTAAAAACGGGTACACCACCGCGCATTGACGCCAACACTATTGATTTCTCAGTGATGCAGGAACAACCCGGTGATTTTCCAACGCCACAATTTTCATTCATGGGTAAACCGGAAGATCATCCGCGTCAAATTAGCTGCTTCATTACCCATACCAACGCGAATACCCACGATATTATTCGCGCTGGTTTAGATCGCTCACCGATGTATTCAGGGGTGATTGAAGGCATTGGTCCACGCTATTGCCCGTCGATTGAAGACAAAGTCAATCGTTTTGCAGATCGTGACAGCCATCAAATTTTCGTTGAACCTGAAGGTCTTAATTGCACCGAAGTGTATCCAAATGGCATTTCAACCAGCTTACCATTTGATGTTCAGCAAGCACTTGTGCACTCCATTCGTGGTTTTGAAAACGCGCACATTACGCGTCCGGGTTATGCGATTGAATATGATTTCTTCGACCCGCGTGATTTAAAACCATCCTTAGAAACCAAACACATTGATGGTTTGTTCTTTGCAGGACAAATTAATGGCACCACTGGCTATGAAGAAGCTGGCGCACAAGGCTTGATTGCAGGCATGAACGCAGCGCTTCAAGTGCAAGGCAAGGAATCTTGGACACCACGACGTGATGAAGGCTATATCGGCGTATTGATTGACGATTTGGCTACCCTTGGTACCAAAGAACCCTACCGCATGTTTACGTCACGAGCTGAATATCGTTTATTACTACGTGAAGACAATGCCGATCGTCGCTTAACCGAAAAAGCACGTGAATTAGGCTTAGTGCCAGACGCTCGCTGGGCTCGGTTCGTTGAGAAAATGGAAAACATTGAGCTTGAACAGCAGCGTTTACGCAGTTCATGGGTGCATAAAGATCACGCTGCAACCAGTGAACTTAACCCGATGCTAAAAAGCCCAATCAGCAAAGAAGTGAATTTGGAAGAGCTATTGCGTCGTCCTGAAGTCACGTATAACGATCTGATGTCGATCGACAGTTTAGGCCCACGTTTGGAAGACAAACAAGCGGCAGAGCAAGTCGAAATTCAGACCAAATACGCTGGATATATTGCGCGTCAGCAAGATGAAATTGCTAAAGCCATGCGCCATGAACATACGCCACTACCTAAAGGCTTTGATTACAAGACAATTTCAGGCCTTTCCAATGAGGTGGTTGCAAAACTTAGTGAACATCAGCCACAAACCGTCGGCCAAGCCGGACGAATTTCAGGCATTACCCCAGCGGCTATCTCAATGTTGCTGGTACATCTGAAAAAGCAGGGGTTATTGCGTAAGAAAAGCGCATAACCCTGGCGAACGGCGAGCTGTTTACTTAAAGTTTACCCGCACGGCCCTAGCGGCCGTTCACCTTCAAGGAATACTATGAAACACGCAGTACCAGATGCGCAGGTGTTGCGCAAACAACTAGTGGCTTTAATTGACCAAACGTCACTGCGAGTGACCGGGCATCAAATTGACCAGTTAATCGCCTTAGTGCTGCTACTCAACAAATGGAACAAGGCGTATAACCTAACGTCAGTGCGGGATCCGTCACAGATGCTGGTGCGGCACATCATGGACAGCATCTTGGTGGCCCCTTATGTCACTGGCAATCAGGTCGCGGACGTTGGCACAGGCCCGGGCTTACCCGGTTTACCCCTTGCGATCATGCACCCAGACAAGCAGTTTGTGTTGATTGACAGTCTTGGTAAACGGATGAACTTTATTCGTCAGGTTGTGCACCAGCTAGGCTTAAATAATGTCGTTGCGGTGCAAAGCCGGGTGGAAGATTACACCCCTGAAACGCCATTTAGCTGTGTATTAAGCCGTGCGTTTGCCTCACTTGCAGATATGTTGAGCTGGTGTCATCATTTACCTGCTGACACGGGCCATTTTGTTGCCTTAAAAGGGCAACTAGACACCCAAGAGTTAGCTCAAATACCTGCTGGTTTTGAAGTTGTAGCGACCCCTCGCATTGAAGTACCGCAGTTAGACGCTGAGCGTCACGTGGTCGACGTTCGCCCACGTAGTGCTTAATCACGACAATTTGTTATCATAGCGCGGTTCAGGTATAAGCCTTAAAATGTAGTGGCGCGGATGCAACAACACGAGAAAGAGGCAGCTTTGGGTAGAGTTATCGCGGTAGCGAATCAAAAAGGTGGCGTTGGTAAGACCACCACAGCGGTTAATTTGGCTGCGTCCATGGCCGCAACACGCCGAAAAGTTCTATTAATCGACTTAGACCCACAGGGTAATGCCACCATGGGTAGCGGGGTTGATAAGTATAATGTCGCCACCACTGCGTTTGACTTATTTGTCGAAGATAAGCCAGTCGACGAAGTCCTGGTGCATTGCGAGGCGGTGAAATACGACCTTATCGCTGCCAATAGTGACGTGACTGCCGCTGAAATTAAGTTAATGGAAGTATTTGCGCGTGAAACCAAGTTGCGCCGAGCACTTGAGCCTGTGCGCGACAAGTACGATTTTATCTTTATCGATTGCCCGCCTTCACTGAATTTACTGACGGTGAACGCCATGGCGGCGGCCGATGCCGTGATGGTGCCAATGCAGTGCGAATATTATGCGTTGGAAGGCTTAACGGCGTTAATGGACACGATTGAACAGCTAGCGGCTGTGGTGAACCCTGAGCTTAGTATTGAAGGTATTTTGCGGACTATGTATGACCCGCGCAATCGGTTAGCTAACGACGTGTCTGAACAGCTGAAAAACCATTTTGGCAACAAAGTATATCGCACCGTGATTCCGCGTAATGTGCGTCTTGCCGAAGCACCAAGTTTTGGTGCGCCAGTGATGTACTATGATAAATCATCCACTGGCTCGAAAGCATATTTAGCCCTTGCAGGCGAAGTGATTCGACGTGCCGAAGAGGCGCAAAAAGCGGCGAAATCTCAAGCCGCACAAGCCTAATACAACAAACAAGAACAGTTAAAAGGTTACTTAGGATGTCAGCGAAAAAACGTGGTTTAGGACGAGGCTTAGGCGCATTGTTGTCCGACAGTGCGAGTGCTAATGCACGTCAAGAACAGCGCCAACAAGCCCTTGAACAACAAGCTATTCCTGAAGTGGCCGCTGACAAAGGTGAACTGCGTAAATTACCGGTTGAGTTTTTACAGCCGGGTCGCTACCAACCGCGAAAAGACATGGCACCGGATGCGCTGGAAGATTTAGCAAACTCAGTGCGTGCCCAGGGCATTATTCAGCCAGTGGTCGTACGTGAAATCGGTCCTGATCAATTCGAAATTATCGCGGGTGAACGTCGTTGGCGCGCTGCGCAACTGGCTGGTTTAGACACCATTCCTTGTTTGGTCAAAGACGTTTCAGACGAAGCCACTGTGGCGATAGCGTTGATTGAGAACATTCAGCGTGAAGACCTCAACGCGATGGAAGAAGCCACCGCACTGCAACGTCTACTTGATGAATTTAATATGACACACCAAGGCGTGGCGGATGCGGTGGGCAAATCACGTACCACGGTCACCAATTTACTGCGCCTTAATCAGCTTAATGATGAAGTCAAAACCTTGCTTGAGCGCGGTGATATTGAACTTGGCCATGCGAAAGTGTTACTTGCCATTGAAGGCGAAGTGCAAAGCGATCTTGCTCGCGTCATCGTGGCGAAAGGCTTGACCGTACGTGAAGCAGAAAAGTTAGTCAATAAGGCGCTAAATCCAGCCGCCGATAAGACCCCAGCGCAGCCTGACCCGAATGTACAGGCATTGGAATCGCGTTTAAGCGAAACCTTGGGCGCGAATGTGAGTATTTCCCATAACCGTAAGGGCAAAGGCAAGGTCGTGATCAACTACGCCAGCCTTGATGAACTTGACGGGATTCTTGCGCATATCAAATAAGCCGAATAATTGCCCTGCAAGTCGTTGAATCTTTGTTAGTTACTAAGTGGTTTAGTAAAGTAACTCGCGGCCTCGCAAGGTGAACCCTTAGCCGATAAAGTTGCAATTTGCGCGCGAAACTTTATACTCCACCGAGTTTTTGCGCGCAGGTCTGTGTCCATTCCAGCACCCGCGCTCGGTCAGAACGCAGGAAACCTTCAATGCCAAGGCCAGCCCAAACCAAGATAAATGCTAAAGGGCGCCGCATTGCGCAGCGTTTGCTGACCATACAATGTATTGTGGCTGTCGTGTTAATCAGCGTGTTTGGGGTCATTGCCGGCATTCAAGGTGCCATCAATGCGCTAGCTGGAGCTCTCTCTGGTTTAATTCCCAACAGTATTTTTGCATTACTGGCGTTTAAGTTCAGTGGTGCGCGCTCGGCACATAGTGTCGTCAGCAGTTTTTTAGCCGGTGAAGCATTAAAAATTATGCTTTCGATGGTGTTGTTAATCATTGCGTTAATTTTTCTGGATGGACCTATGCTACCCCTGTTCATCGTGTTCGCAACGATTCATATGATGCACTTACTGGCACCGATTTTACTTTTAAAAACTAACTAAATTGGGTTGTTAACATGGCTGCAAATGGAAACATTACAGTCCAAGGGTACATCAACCACCACTTAAGCGACATGACCGTCGGTGAAGGCTTCTGGGCCATTAACCTCGGCGCTTTGGGTTGGTCGATTATTCTTGGTTCGTTATTTGTCATTAGTTTCGCGATGGTGGGCCGTAAAGCCACCACCGGCGTGCCTGGAAAGTTTCAGTGCTTCGTCGAGATGATCGTTGAGTTCGTCAGCGGTTCAGTGCGTGAAACCTTCCACGTTAAAGATCGCTTAATTGCACCTGTGGCATTAACCATTTTCATGTGGATTTTCTTAATGAACCTCATGAAGCTGGTGCCGGTTGATTGGTTCCCTACCCTTGCGGGTATGGTCGGTCTACTTGTCAATTCAAGCGCATTGCCAGAATACGCGCAGGGTTATTCCTACCTTGAGCAAGTTATGGCGCACCCTTGGAGCTACTTGAAAATCGCTCCGACCACTGACTTGAACATCACCATGGGCTTAGCGCTGGGTGTATTCGTGCTCATCATCGGCTACTCGATTCGCTATAAAGGCGTTGGCGGGTTCGCTAAAGAGCTGAGCTTAACACCGTTTAACCACTGGGCTTTGATTCCGTTTAACTTAGTTCTTGAGCTAGTTACGTTAGTCGCCAAACCAGTGTCACTTGGCCTGCGTTTGTTCGGTAACCTGTATGCCGGTGAAGTTATCTTTATTTTGATCGCCATGGTTGGTTTAGCGCAGTTACCACTGCACTTCGCCTGGGCGGTATTCCATATCATGGTTATTTTGCTGCAAGCGTTCATCTTCATGATGTTGACCATCGTGTACTTGAGCATGGCTGCAGAAGACCATTAATAGAAGTTTGATTTAACCTTTATTTTTAACCTTAACTTTAGAAAAACTGGAGAAACCAATGGGTATTGAAACTGCAACTTTGTTCGCTGTAGCTATCATCTTAGCAACTGCTGCACTGTCAACTGCATTAGCATTCGCACTGATGGGCGGTAAGTTCCTTGAAGCTACTGCGCGTCAACCAGAAATGGCTGCACAGTTACAAACCAAAATGTTCATCTTAGCTGGTCTTATCGATGCTATCGCAATGATCGGTGTGGGTATCGCACTATTACTGTTGTTCGCTAACCCGTTTGCATAAGAGTCCCTGTAACCAACTTAAAGGAGGCTCGTTGTGGATATCAACGCAACTCTGATAGGTCAATCGATCGCGATGGTCGTGTTCGTGTGGTTCACCATGAAGTTTGTGTGGCCACCACTGAACAACGCCATTGAAGAGCGTCAGAAGAAAATTGCTGACGGTCTGGCGGCTTCCGAGCGCGCTGAGAAAGACCTTGAAAAAGCACACGAGCAGGTTGCAGCGGAGCTTAACAAAGCCAAAGCTGAAGCCGCTGAAATCATCGAACAAGCGCGCAAACGTGCGAACAAAATTGTTGATGATGAGACTCAGCGTGGCCACGAGGAGCGTGAGAAAATCATTGCTTCCGGTCATGCAGAGATCGTTGCGGAACGTAACCGTGCTCGCGAAGAACTACGTAAGCAGGTCGCTATCCTGGCAGTCGCCGGCGCTGAGAAAATTATTCAGCGCGAAGTGGACGCGGCTAAACAAAGTGACATAGTTGATAAACTGGTCGCTGAACTGTAATCACGGGGGTTGAGCAAATGTCAGATTTGACTACGGTGGCTCGCCCCTATGCGAAAGCAGCTTTTGATTTTGCTGTTGAGCAGGGCGCGCTACAGGAATGGCATGAGATGTTGGTTTTCGCCGCGCAAGTGGCAAGCGACGACACCATGCAGGTTTTCCTGAAGGGCGCCGTTGGCCGTGATAAAGCCACTCAAGTATTTTTGAGTGTCTGCGGTGAACAACTCAACGAGAAAGGCCAGAACTTTATTAAGGTTCTGGCCGCTAACGAACGCTTAAATGCATTACCCGCAGTGCTAGAGACTTTCTCTAGCTTGCGCGCTGACTACGACAATGAAGTCAGTGTTGATGTCACTTCGGCTGTCGCGCTCAGCGATGAGCAGCAAGCGAAGTTAAGTGCCGCGTTAGAAAAACGTCTCGCACGCAAAGTTAAGCTCAATTGTAGTGTAGATCCTGAACTCATGGGTGGCTTGTATATCCAAGCCGGTGACACCGTTATCGACGGTACCCTGAAGAGCCAGCTAACTAAGCTGTCGAACACACTGCAATCATAATCGGGGACGAGAGCATGCAACTGAATTCAAATGAAATTGCAGACCTGATCAAAAAACGAATTGATCAGTTCGAAGTCGTCAGTGAAGCTCGTAACGAAGGTACTATCATCGCTAATACCGACGGTATCATTCGTATCAATGGCCTTGCAGATTGTATGCAAGGTGAAATGATCGAGCTTCCTGGAAATCGTTACGCTATCGCATTGAACCTTGAGCGCGACTCAGTAGGTGCGGTAGTTATGGGTCCTTATGCAGATTTGCAGGAAGGCACCAAAGTTAAATCAACTGGTCGTGTATTGGAAGTTCCAGTAGGCGAAGCGTTATTGGGTCGTGTTGTTAACACCCTTGGCGCACCTATCGATGGCAAAGGCGCGATTGACGCGGCTCGCTTCGAACCAGTTGAAAAAATTGCACCAGGTGTTATCGAGCGTCAGGCCGTTGACCAGCCAATTCAAACTGGTTACAAGTCTATCGACGCCATGATTCCAATCGGCCGTGGTCAGCGTGAGTTGATCATCGGTGACCGTCAAACCGGTAAAACCGCGATTGCAATCGATGCCATCATCAACCAGAAAGGCACTGGCGTTAAGTGTGTGTATGTCGCTATCGGTCAGAAAGCGTCTACTATCGCCAACGTTGTGCGTAAGCTTGAAGAGCACGGCGCATTAGCCCACACCATTATCGTGGCGGCGTCTGCATCTGAGTCTGCAGCATTGCAGTACTTAGCACCTTACTCTGGTTGTACTATGGGTGAATTCTTCCGTGACCGCGGTGAAGACGCTTTGATTATTTATGATGACCTGTCTAAGCAGGCCGTTGCATATCGTCAAATCTCACTATTGTTACGTCGTCCACCAGGACGTGAAGCATTCCCTGGTGACGTATTCTATCTACACAGCCGCTTGCTAGAACGCGCTGCTCGTATTAACGAAGCAGAAGTAGAGCGTTTGACCAATGGTGAAGTGAAAGGCAAAACGGGTTCTTTAACCGCCCTGCCTATCATTGAAACCCAAGCAGGTGACGTATCAGCATTCGTACCAACCAACGTGATTTCAATCACCGACGGTCAGATCTTCTTAGAATCTGACTTGTTTAACGCGGGTATTCGCCCAGCGGTAAACGCCGGTATCTCGGTATCGCGTATCGGTGGTGCAGCACAGACTAAAATCATCAAGAAGTTGGGCGGTGGTATTCGTCTAGCGTTGGCTCAGTATCGTGAATTGGCGGCGTTTGCCCAGTTCGCATCTGACCTTGATGCTGCGACCCGTGAGCAATTAGAGCACGGTCAACGAGTCACTGAGCTGATGAAGCAGAACCAGTATAAGCCGATGAGCGTTGCTGACATGGCAGTGTCTATCTACGCTGCTGAAAAAGGTCATTTAAAAGGCATCGAAATTAGCAAAGTATTGCCATTCGAAGCTGCATTAATTGACTTCATGAACAGCGAATACGCTGAGCTCATGGCTACTATCAATACAACTGGCAATTACAACGACGACATCGACAAGCAGCTTGGTGCTGCTATCGAGAAGTTCAAAACCACCCAAACGTGGTAATTGAGCAGCCGCTTGCGTAGCCACGTAAGCGGCTCCAGTCGTTTAATCGCAGGAGAATAGTCATGGCCGGCGGTAAAGAGATAAAAACCAAGATCGGGAGTATCAAGAATACTCAGAAGATCACCAACGCAATGGAAATGGTTGCTGCGTCTAAGATGAAAAAGGCGCAGGAGCGTATGGAGCAATCGCGTCCATATGCTGATGCCATTCGCAATGTGATTGGACACATCGCCCAGGGCGATCTTGATTTCACGCACCCCTATTTGGACGAGCGTGAAGTGAAGCGTGTTGGTTACATCGTCATCTCAACCGACCGTGGACTGTGCGGTGGCTTGAACGCAAATGAGTTCAAAGCCGTGTTACGTGATGTCCAGCAATGGGATGAGAAAGGCGTTGAAGTCAGCTTCGCAGCCGTGGGTAGCAAAGCTACCGGGTTCTTTAAACGCGTATCAGGCAGTATCGCTTCACAAGCCTCTGGCTTGGGTGACGCACCGTCTGTGAACGACGTGATTGGAACCGTAGCAGTGATGCTAAAAGCATACGATGAAGGCGAGATTGACCGTTTATTCTTGGTGTACAACAAGTTTGTGAACACCATGAGTCAAGAACCGACGATCAGTCAGCTGTTGCCTTTGCCGAAGAGTGATGCAGCCAAACGCGAATATTCGTGGGACTACATCTACGAGCCGGATGCTAAAACCATTTTGGGTACCCTAATGAAGCGCTTCGTTGAAAGCCAGGTGTACCAAGGTGTTGTCGACAACTTAGCTAGTGAACAGGCAGCACGAATGGTAGCGATGAAAGCTGCAACTGATAATGCGGGTGAGCTTATTGATGACCTTCAATTGGTCTACAACAAAGCCCGTCAGGCAGCGATTACGCAAGAAATTTCGGAAATTGTATCCGGCGCCGGTGCGGTATAAGGCAAAGGTCATAAAGTTTTAAGAGTTTAGAGGAAACGTCATGAGTCAAGGTAAGGTCGTCCAAATCATTGGCGCCGTTGTGGATATCGAATTTCCACAAGACGCAGTGCCAAAGATCTATGACGCGCTTCGTATCAACGACGGTCAGCTGGCGGGTTTGACCCTCGAAGTACAGCAGCAGCTAGGCGGCGGTATCGTTCGTGCAATCGCACTGGGTGGTACTGACGGTCTACGTCGCGGTATAAGCGTGGAAAACAGTGGTGAGCCAATTATGGTTCCGGTAGGCACCGAAACCCTAGGCCGCATTATGAACGTATTGGGTGAACCAATCGATCAGGCGGGCCCAGTGGGTGAAAAAGAACGGATGTCTATCCACCGTGCTGCGCCTTCATATGAAGAGCAGTCAAATTCGGTTGAGCTTTTAGAGACAGGTATTAAAGTTATCGACTTGATTTGCCCGTTTGCTAAGGGTGGTAAAGTTGGTCTGTTCGGTGGTGCCGGTGTTGGTAAAACCGTTAACATGATGGAGCTTATCCGTAACATCGCTATCGAGCACAGCGGCTACTCAGTATTCGCAGGTGTTGGTGAGCGTACGCGTGAGGGTAACGACTTCTATTATGAGATGAAAGAGTCGAACGTACTAGACAAAGTAGCACTAGTATACGGCCAGATGAACGAGCCACCGGGTAACCGTTTGCGCGTTGCATTGACCGGTCTGACGATTGCGGAAAAATTCCGTGATGAAGGTCGTGACGTTCTGTTCTTCGTCGATAACATCTACCGTTACACATTGGCCGGTACTGAAGTATCAGCACTTCTAGGCCGTATGCCATCAGCTGTAGGTTATCAGCCGACGTTGGCGGAAGAGATGGGTGTTCTGCAAGAACGTATCACTTCAACCAAAACTGGTTCAATCACGTCAATCCAGGCCGTTTACGTACCTGCGGATGACTTGACTGACCCGTCGCCAGCAACAACCTTCGCCCACTTGGACGCGACCGTTGTATTGTCACGTGATATCGCTTCACTTGGTATCTACCCTGCGGTAGACCCACTTGATTCAACGTCACGTCAGCTGGACCCGCAAGTGATCGGTGATGAGCACTACAACACTGCACGTGGCGTACAGTCAGTATTGCAGCGTTATAAAGAGCTGAAAGACATCATTGCTATCTTGGGTATGGACGAATTGTCTGAAGAAGATAAGCGTACCGTAGCACGTGCTCGTAAAATTCAGCGCTTCTTGTCACAGCCGTTCTTCGTAGCGGAAGTATTTACCGGTTCACCTGGTAAGTATGTGTCATTGAAAGACACCATCGCTGGCTTTAAAGGCATTCTTGAAGGTGACTACGACAACCTACCAGAGCAAGCGTTCTACATGGTTGGTTCCATTGAAGAAGCGGCTGAAAAAGCAGCTAAGATGTAATCGAACCGGAGGTTTGTGATGGCGGTAAATACAGTACACCTAGACATCGTAAGCGCGGAAGAGAAGTTATTCTCGAAGAAAGTGCGTTCGATGACGGTGACAGGTAGCGAAGGTGAGTTAGGTATTTTACCTGGTCACTTACCTTTGCTGACCGCCTTGAAGCCCGGCATGGTACGTGTGGTTTTGGAAGACGGCCAAGATGAACTATTCTATATTGCCGGTGGCTTTATGGAAGTTCAGCCTGACCACATTACCGTACTGTCAGACACCGCTGTTCGCGGCGGTGATCTGGACGAGCAGGCCATTACGGCAGCTGAAAAGCGTGCTCGTGAAGCCATGGCAGATGCCAAAGGCGATATGAGCTACGCAGAAGCAGCCGCTGAGCTTGCTCGTGCTGTGGCGCAGCTACGTGTATTGCAACAATTGCGTCGCCGCAAAGGTGGTTAACAGCTTACCTCGGTAGGCTTAGAAAACCCGGCCAAGTGCCGGGTTTTTTGTTATTTGGACAGGCCTTATTTAAAAAGGAAACCAAGATGAAAAAGTTTCGCTTAGCCCTCGTGTTTGGTTTGCTGGTGGTGGCGTTTATGATTTGGCAATTAGCCCGTGAAGAGCAGACTGAAAACGCGGATGAAACACCAAGCAAAGGTGTACAGACGCATTATCTTGAGCCTTAAACAATGCTAAACTAGCGCCACTATCACCATTACCCGTCATCACGCTACAGGACACTGCCAATGACATCGTCACTTAACGCCGTAATTTTAGCTGCCGGTAAAGGCACGCGCATGCGCTCAGCATTGCCCAAGGTGTTGCACCCAATTGCGCAAAAGCCCATGGTTGCGCATGTAATTGAAACGGCCCAACACTTAAATGCCCATACCATTCAACTGATTTATGGTCACGGTGGCGACGCACTGCAACAACGCTTAAGCGATTATGCGGTGAATTGGGTTGAGCAGCGCGAGCAATTAGGCACTGGCCATGCAGTGCAGCAGGTAGTGCCCCACGTTGATGATAACGATACCGTATTGATTTTATATGGCGATGTACCACTGATTCAGGCGCAAACCTTAGAGCAACTGCTGGTGGCCAAAGGTACCAGTGAACTAGCGGTGCTGACCGTCAACCTCCCCGACCCGACTGGATACGGCCGCATGGTGCGTGATCAAGACGGACGCTTAACTGGCATTGTCGAGCATAAAGATGCCACGGATGCTCAGCGCCTGATTTGCGAAGTGAACACCGGCATTATGGCCGCCAACGGCAAAGCATTGAAGCGCTGGTTGCAGGCCTTAAATAACAACAATGCCCAAGGCGAGTATTACCTCACCGATATCGTGGCTATGGCAGCGAATGAAGGCGTGTTGATTGCCAGCAGCCAACCTGGCAGTGCCAGCGACGTTGAAGGTGCCAATAATCGCGTGCAGCTCGCAGCCCTTGAGCGCGCTTATCAGCAGCGTCAAGCCGAAGCCTTGATGCTGGCCGGCGCCACCTTGATTGACCCCAGTCGGGTTGATGTGCGCGGCAACGTCGAGATTGAAAATGATGTCGTGGTCGACGTTAATGTGGTGTTTGAAGGCAGCGTCTATTTGGCCGAAGGTACGGTGATTGAACCCAATTGCGTGTTGCGGGATTGTCGGATTGGCAAGGGCGCGCGGGTTAAAGCCAATAGCGTCATAGAAGGCGCAATATTAGGTGAAGGCGCCCAAGCAGGCCCGTTTGCACGGTTACGCCCGGGGGCTGAGTTAGGGAAAGGAGCCGCCGTCGGCAACTTTGTAGAAATGAAAAAGTCATATTTAGGGGACGGCGCTAAGGCTGGGCATCTGGCCTATCTGGGCGACGCCACCATTGGTGCAGGTGCAAATATTGGCGCCGGCACCATTACCTGTAATTACGACGGGGTAAATAAGTTTAAAACTGAGATTGGCGCAGGAGCGTTTATCGGCTCCAATAGCTCGTTGGTCGCACCTGTCAGTATTGGTGCTCACGCCACCACAGGCGCAGGCTCAGTGATTACCCAAGCCGTAGGTGATAATGAATTAGGGGTTGGCCGTGCGCGCCAACGCAATATCCAGAATTGGAAGAAGCCACAAAAGTAGAATTAAGGAAAATAAGCCATGTGTGGAATTGTTGGTGCAACGGCTGAACGCCGCGTCGCAGAAATTTTATTAGAAGGCCTTCGTCGCCTTGAATATCGTGGGTATGACTCTGCTGGTATGGCATTGTTGAACAACGCCGGTATGGTGAAAGTGCGCCGTGTCGGTAAAGTCAAAGAGCTGGCCGATGCGATTGAGCGTGACGGTGTGAACGGCCATGTCGGTATTGCCCATACACGCTGGGCAACCCACGGTGGCGTGACGGAAGCCAACGCTCACCCACACGTGTCCAACAATGAATTGGCTGTGGTGCATAACGGCATCATCGAAAACCACGAAAGTTTACGCGAAACCCTGCAAGGTTTGGGCTATCAGTTTGATTCACAAACTGACACTGAGGTGATTGCTCACTTAGTTCACCATGAATTAAAAAGCGCGACGACCCTACTTGCGGCAGTGCAAAACGCCGTCAAACAATTAGACGGCGCCTACGGCACGGTAATTATGGACCAACGCGACCCAGGCCAACTGGTCGTAGCGCGCTCTGGTAGCCCGCTGGTGATCGGTTTAGGTATAGGCGAGAACTTTGTTGCTTCGGACCAACTGGCATTGTTGCCGGTAACCCGTAAATTTATCTACCTTGAAGAAGGTGATGTTGCAGCGGTATCGCGTGAATCAGTGGCGATTTTTGATCGCGATGGCAATGCCGTTGAGCGTGATGTGATCACCTCTGACTTGCAATACGATGCTGGTGGTAAAGGCGAATATCGGCACTTTATGCTCAAAGAAATTCACGAGCAGCCATTTGCAGTACGCAACACCCTAGAAGGCCGCGTGCTGGACGGTAAAATTGCGGTCGATGCGTTTGGTGCGCAAGCCGAGGATATCTTTAAGCAAACGAAACACGTGCAAATTATTGCCTGCGGCACCAGCTACCATGCTGGTATGGTGGCTAAATACTGGCTCGAAGCCCTTGCTGGTGTGTCGTGCAATGTCGAAATTGCATCAGAATTTAGATACCGCAAGTCGCATGTGTTCCCCAATAGTTTATTGGTAACGATTTCCCAATCAGGTGAAACCGCCGATACCTTAGCGGCATTGCGCCTTGCCAAAGAGATTGGCTACCAAGCAAGTTTAACTGTGTGCAACGTTGCTTCGTCGTCTATGGTGCGTGAATCGGACCTTGCGTTTTTAACCCGCGCAGGCGCCGAAATTGGCGTGGCTTCAACCAAAGCCTTTACCACCCAGTTAGCTGGTTTACTGATGCTCACCGCCGCGATTGGCCGTTTCCACGGTATGAGCAGTAGCACCGAAGCACGCATTGCTAAGGCGCTGTCGTCATTGCCGACTAAGCTGGAAGAGTGCATGAGCATTACCGGCGCTATCGAGAAGCTGGCGCCCGAGTTTGCCGACAAAGAACATAGTTTGTTCCTAGGCCGCGGCGAGCAGTACCCCATTGCGATGGAAGGCGCATTGAAGCTAAAAGAAATTAGCTATATACACGCTGAAGCCTATGCATCGGGCGAACTGAAACACGGGCCATTGGCACTGATTGATGCCGAAATGCCAGTGATTGTCGTTGCACCGAACAATGAGCTGTTAGAAAAGCTGAAATCGAACGTTGAAGAAGTGCGCGCGCGTGGCGGCATTATGTATGTGTTTGCCGACAGCAAAGCCAACTTCAAAAGCGATGACAGCATGCGGGTGATCAACTTAGCCCATGTCGACGAGCTCATCGCGCCAATTATCTACACCCTACCGCTACAGTTATTGAGCTACTACGTCGCTATCATCAAAGGCACCGACGTTGACCAACCCCGTAACCTAGCAAAATCCGTCACCGTCGAATAGGGCAGGCTTTGCCTGCGTCACGCAGTGTGGTGTAGTAATAAAATTTCATACTAAGTAATAAAGAATCATACTTAGGAATAAAGTTTCATACTGAAATCCCCTTCCCGGCCTGCTTAGCAGTTTGGGAGGGGATTTTTTGGACGTGTATTTACAGGAGTTGTTTAATGCTTTTCCGGATAATAATAATTTTAATAACAGTCACTCTGAGTTTCGCTGGCGTCTCAGCTTCGGCTTCAGAGCGTTTAACAGTAAGAGAGCTGGATCAGAAGATAGTCAAAGAGTTAAGAGCTGAGGGAGACTGCATAAATACTACTAACGTTGTGTTGTGCGCACAACAGGGAAAATTTGAGCCGGACACTCTAGCGTCATTACTGGAGCTTTTTGATGAAGGGGCAATCGCAATCAGGCAATACTTGGGCTCCCAGTTTGACATGCCAGGCAATGAAGATGATCCCATCGAGTTTTTTGTGCATAGCGATGTCGGAGTTCCCCACACCACAATCTTTCACGAACCCTGGATTTTCCTGAATATTGATACGATCACCTATGACATGATTCCCTACCTTCACGAGATGGTGCATGTTATGGCTCAATGGTCCTGGCGGACTTCGGAGTGGGTTGGTGAGGGATTTGCAAATTATGTGGCGTCTTCCGTTGTCGAAAGCGGTGTCGGGTATCATCGCAGCTTTATCTTAGCAGACGGTTTAGAACGGTTGTCGGAGTTTTGCGGTTCCTCCGCGGGCGCAGCAATGCTTCCCCTCGTTGGTGAACCAGGTCGCCGTAGTACACTTTCTGACGAGAACGCAGCTATATTCAGACTGATGATGTCAGACAGACGAACCTATGCTCCGGCATACTATGCCATGAGCTGGTCTTTTACCGAGTACCTAATTGAAAACATCGGACTGGACGGCTTACGAGCTATCGCGGAATCTATGGATCCTTCTTCTGTATCAAAAACTATTTCTGACACAACGATAGAAGAACATAAAGACAAATGGCGAGAGCAATACTGCGACGTTTAAATTGCCTGTTGCTTAACACCCTACGCTAAAGCTCGCTGCTGTGTTCAAAACATCTATCTATTAGGGAAGTGATGGTTTTATGAGTGATAGAAACCCAAATATTGATGTATTGCGTGGATTTGCCATTTTGGTCGTCTTGTTGCTCCATCACGCCCTGGCCTACGGCTTTAGAGGTAGTATTACGGACGACATTATTCCAAGTGCTTGGCTACATAGTCTTGTAATCAACGGTAGTTACGGCGTAACGATGTTTTTCGCAATTTCGGGCTACTTGATCACCAGCATAGCTTTGAGACGATACGGCTCGCTGAGCAATATAGATATGTGGCATTTTTACCGTATGAGAGCATCTCGCATTCTGCCTCCACTTCTTTTAGCTTTAACAACTGTGCTGATTCTAGGTCAGATTGGGCTGCCTTTTTTCCAAAATGGTGGTGGTGAGCCAGGCTACGACGGCCCTTCCTTGTGGTTAACAGTTCTTTCCCTCCTGACTTTCTGGCACAACGCACTGATGCAACAAGACGGTTATTTTAACTATGTTCTGAATGTCTATTGGTCGCTGTCAGTCGAAGAAATGTTCTACCTACTGTTTCCGCTATGCTGTCTCATGCTAAAACGAGGAAGCCACTTAGTATATTTAGCGGCGCTATTTGTCATAATCGGGCCTGTTTACCGTTGGTTAAATATGGACAGCTCAGTCGATTACTTACATGGTTATCTTGCTACTTTTGACGCATTGAGCATAGGAGTCTTGGCTGCTTTACTTCAAGAAAAAATAGCCCCGAGAGCAATGCGGCCGTGGAGATTGATTGCAGCTATATTACTGCCAGTCATTTACTTTTCAGGGATTAGTGGAAACGTCATTTTCGGGTTCACTGGTATTTCTATCTGTACGGCTTTGTTACTGATTCATAGCCCCGCTAAACAATCCCCCTTCTGGAGAAAAGTGACATCCCCCTTAAGATGGATGGGAAGACATAGCTATGAGCTATACCTCTTTCACATTATTGTGTTGGCGACCATGCGATCCTTTATACCTAGCGACGTTGTCACGGGCAATGAGAAGCTACTCATGCTTGCCGTCATGATAGTTAGTTCCTGCTTAGTTAGTTTCGTGGTTGCCCGTTGGTATGCGACCCCACTGAACAACTGGTTCCGTCATAGGTTACTAAGCCAAGAGTCTAGAGCTCCTGCCTAATATATTTAGTTAACAGGTAAAGAATTGTGGTGTAGTAATAAAGTTCCATACCAAGATCTCCTTTACGGACTGCTTTGCGGTTTGGGAGGGGATTTTTTGTTTGTTGATGGCTGGTGAATATTTCGGCAGTATAGAATGGTGAAGGAAATGCTCATTTGACCCATAAGCAAGTTTAATTCAACTTTAAGCAATCAATCATGGTGCAATTACAATGACAAAATCTGATGTAGATGAAATTCTTGTTCAGTTGTATTTGCGTTTAAACGGCTACTTCACATCAGGGTTTATTGTTCATTCTGACGATTGGGGGCAAGCCCGGACTGAAGTCGATTGTATTGCTGTCCGTCACCCGCATTATCGGGAACCGGAGCGACAGATTGAACCATCCGAGTTTCTTGGTGCTAACGATGGAAAAATAGATTTAATCTTGTGTGAAGTTAAACATGACCCTGAAAGAATTAGCTTTAATGAAACGTGGAAAAACGACCCCTCCGCTTTAATTTCTATACTTAGGTGGTCCGGCCTATTTCCAGAGGGAAAACTGAATTCATTAGCCAGTGATTTGCGTCCATTGTTGCTAGACGGCGTAGATGCAAATAGTTCAATGAAAGGTTTAGTGGAGAATGAAGTACGCATTCGCGCACTGATGTGTTGCCCTTTGGCTAACGCCGAGGATACAGACCATTGGCGTCTGTCAGGTAGCGAAATTATCAGTTACTTTCGTAAGTGTTTTAATCCAGAAGAGCGTCGGGACAGTTGTTCTACACGTTACAACTTCCAACAATGGGGATGCACTTTTGCACCAATAGTCCGTTATATCAAGGACTCAGACAGAATGATCAGCTCAGAGCAGTCCATTCAAGATTTATATGGAATATTCGATGTTGCATGACAACTGGATTTTTACGTCATTTAACAGTCTGTCTTTGCAATGGTGTTACTGAGAATTAACGAACGTAAGGATGTCAACTTTTGAGCTTTTTCTCAAAGATATTCAGAAAGCGAAGATTCCCAAAAGCTCAAGATTCAAAAGAGCTAGATAGAGTAGAAAGTGAATCGAAGAGAACAGCTGGGAGGCGAGAGCGTCCTGATGAGCTTGACTGGTCACATGCCGAGTATATTCCTCTCCCGCCATCGCCCCATAAATGGGAGGTTGATGGTCGGGACGAGTTTCAACGTGAATATGATCACCCCTCAATTGGTCCAGTTTTTCGGGCAGGATTTAAAAAGCAACACACCAAAGTTGTGAAGCTCGCCAATGACCTATCTCCAGAACAGCGACAAGGGAAAGTTGGCGATGTTATCGCCAAAGCGTACGTCAAGCTTATTCTACAGCGGATGAAGTCAGGGCAACTGGTTGCAGCAGCAAAGCAATGCGTCGAAATGTTCGAGCGCGTTCCGGAATACGTCAAAGATGTTGACCGACGCCGCTTTAATCGTATTTTGAAAGATATAGAGAAGGCAGGAAAGAAGCACGACTTTGAGCCAGTTGATGTTGCGAACCCCTCGTCATTGCCATTATTTACTGTTTCGAAGGATACGGCCTGGGACCTTATAGGTGAACGAAAGCTGAAGAGTGATGAGCGGCCAAACCCTGCTTTCATTATTGCAGCCATTGATACAAAAGGAACTTGGTTGCTTGACCGAACCGGGGCCAGTTCGGATCGCTCAGAAGCGAAAAGCGTGCTTCGACGAATAGACCGGCGGGGATGCCTTGTTGACGAAAAAACGTTACCCCATGACGTCTATCGAACAGGGACAGGTACTGCTGGTACTGGTATAGCGATCATGGATTCCAATGGGCAACTTTATGTCTATGACGTTGAGCTGAGGACTGTAATCGAATCCAATCTTCGCGAGGATCCTCGGGTGGTTGAACACTTCAAGAGCATTGATACCAACTATTGGGGGGAATTCAAATCTCAGGTGAGAGCTGTGGACGTTTCTCCTGAGGGGGATCGGTATCTTTTTACGCTAGCCGATGAGGCATGGTGTTGTGCACTCGATGGCAGTACGGTGTGGGGTCTCGTGATGCCTTTGAAAGAAGGTTGGAAGCGTGTTGTGGGTCGTAGTCAGCGCTTTGGGGTAGCTCAGGAGGTTGAGGAAGCTCTACAGCTTTTTGGGTTATCGCTCCCTGTAGATCCTGCAGATATAAAGAGACAATACCGCAAGGTGGCACTATCCCATCATCCAGACCGTAACACCAACGATCCAACTGCCACCGAGAAGATGAAAGCGTTAAATCGTGCATTTGAGGTTTTGACTGGTGTCGACCCGAACACATTGGCATATGAAGAGTCCGATGTTACTTATTTCGCTCGCTCCGCTCCCGATCATGTTGTGGAGTTAGACGGTTTTCGGCTGGAGATGACAATAACCGGTGGAGTGCCTCAAGATTGGGTCTATATGGCAAGTTTTTCCGCTGACGGTGGAGCTTATCTGGCTACTTACTCGGGTAAAGTAATTCTAGTTTCACCCGAGGGCCGTCCTAAGGTGGTGTACGATATTGGGATTTGTCCGAGCGAAATCGTTAATATTGGTCGATACACTTACTTTCTCACCTCGACACGACTTTACGTCTTAGAAGATGATACCAAGCTTGCAGGATTTCTGGACGTTTTCCAGCAGGGTCGGCTACTCGTTACGAAAGCTGGTTTTGGGTTACTTACAGATAAGCGGCTCCAGTGGTTTACTCCAGCGGGTATTAAAGCTGGCGAGTTGAATGTGAGAGATCCAATACGGGCCATTCATGCTGTCGACAATGGAGTGATTGTACAACTCGGCAACATCAAGTTGAAATTCAGGGGCTTTCGATATGAAAGCTATCGTGTATTAAGGTGTAAGAGGAAGTTTCGAGTAGATTAAACTGGTAGTCGAAAACCTCAAGCACCTAACCTAAACAAATTTCTGCATACACCCCGTCACTAGGTATATACAGGTTAACAGGTAATAAATTTGCATACACATAACTCCCTGACTAACATAGCTTACTGGCGGAATCGGGAATAACGGTATGCCGAAGAAAAATAACCAGATATCCGAGAAAACGCTTCTCAAATGGGTCAAGGAGGGGCGTGGCAGTGGACAAGGCTCGGGGTATCGGCCATGGCTAACTGTTCGAGATCTCCCCTCTCTTGGTCGAGTTCATCGTATCTTCGGTCACAAATCTCAACGTACCCACCACCTTCTTTCTGATCTTGAACTTGCCGTATTTCTTCTGCTCGAATGGCTGCCTGAAGTCACCGATATTCGCGAACAATTTCCGCTCGATAGATCGCTTACTAAACAGTTAGCTTTAGACGCCGGTATAAGGCACCCGGCTCAGCAAGGCACTGACCACTTTATGTCGACCGACTTTTTGGTTAATACAACAAAAGAGTCTGAGCCAAAGTATGCTCTTCAGGTGAAGTACATGAACGCCCTCGACGACGAACGTACCGTTGAAAAACTGGAGCTCGAACGTCGTTACTGGGTTGAAAAAGGCATTCCCTGGTACCTCATTACTGAGCAGCAGGTACCAAAAGCGGTGTTGGCCAATGTCGAATGGCTATACCCTGCTGGTCGCCGAACAGAAGAGGAAGAATTGCCATTAGAGCAAATCGAGTTTTATCACCATCACTTTAGCCAAGCTGGTAATAAAACGATTATAGAAGTGTGTAAAAAGCTTGATACGGCCTATGACCTGGAGCCGGGCGAGTCGCTGGGTGAAGTCAGGATTCTTCTTGCAAAACGATATTTCGATTTTGATTTTTTCACACCAATAAGGAAGTTAAAAGCCAGCCAAATAAGTGCATCAGATAGTCGCCGGATTCAAGAGGTGTACCGTGTTTCAAATCAATGAGGTACTTCGATTTCATGACGCTTGCTACAGAGTGCTGGAGTTGCTACCGAGATACTTAGTCTGGATAGATATTGATAATGCTAAAGCCCTTCCGGAGCTTATGTTGCTGGACGAAATCCCTGAATTCATTGATAGCGGTGCTCTTGAGCGCGTTGAGGATCCATATTCAGAATTGAAGTATGAATCGCCCGCTGAAGGCTCTGTCGCGTGCCAAAAGCGAGATAGAAACCTTGAAATACTTGCACCGTTAATTTCACTATCTGAATTTTATGTGCCGAGACGTCGCGGCCCAATTGTTGAAAAAATTGTCACGGAGAATCAGACAACCAAGCAGACGGTGTACCGGCTTGCTCGTCAGTATTGGCAGCGGGGTCAAATACCAAATGCGTTGCTTCCTGATTACAAAAACTCTGGTGGTAAAGGGAAAAAACGAGTAGCGAAAGGCAAAAAGCTTGGGCGTCCCAGAAAGCACCAGCCGGGCGTGGGTGCGATTATTGACCAAGAAACTGAACGCTTATTCAGAATCGCCATTGATAAGTTCATTCTCAATGATAAAGAGCACTCATTTCCCTATGCGCATCGTCGTCTTGAGTCGATGTATAGAACGTACTTCCCTGACGTACCGGAGGAAGATCTTCCAAGTATTTGGCAACTTCGCCACTTCTATAAGCGTGAATATCTGCAACCAGAAACGTTACAAAAACGAGCGTCCGCAAAGGATTTCAGTAAAGATATACGGCCGCTCCACAGTACAGCAAATACACAGGTCCAAGGGCCGGGTTCACGCTATGAAATAGACGCCACGATTGCTGATATATACCTCGTGTCTGACTCAGATAGGCGAAACATAGTTGGCCGCCCGGTAGTTTACTTTGTCATGGATGTTTTCACTCGCATGGTAGCTGGTATGTATATCGGGTTTGAGAACCCATCATACGCAGCAGCGATGCAGGCACTTTATATGGCTGCAACAAGCAAAGTTGAGTATTGCCAAAACCTTGGATTTGACATTACTGATGAGGACTGGCCTTGTGTTGGCCTTCCAGATGCGATCTTAGCAGACAGGGGGGAGCTGTTAGGTCACCAGATTGAGAACCTCGAGAATAGCTTTGCAGTGCGCCTAGAGAATACGCCACCCTATCGAGGTGATGCCAAGGGCATTGTAGAGCGACATTTTCGAACCATGCATGCATCGTTCGGTGCATTTATGCCAGGGCATGTTACGGGCAACTTAGTTAGAAAGCGCGGCGGCGTCGATTACAGGCTGGACGCAAAGTTGACGGTCACAGACTTTACTCAAATCGTGCTGTCATCTGTGCTTCAACATAATCAGTTTGCCGTCCTGGATAAATACGATCGTGATAGCGACATGCCTACTGATTTGCCGAATATACCCTTACAACTTTGGCGTTGGGGTATTCAGAATCGCACTGGCCGACTTCATCGAACTGATAGTGATGCATTACGTATTGCATTGCTGCCACGCGCCCAAGTGACGGTATCTGAACAAGGCGTTAGTCTTTTTGGTCTGCACTACACCTCGCAAGAAATACTCCGCATGGGTTGGACGCATCGCGGGAAAGCAGTGAAACGACCAGGCAAAATGGTGGCGGCGTATGACCCGTTAGTTGCGGATCAGATTCACCTATTTTATGAAATGGGCAACAATAAATATTGGACGTGTAGTTTGACGGAACGCTCTCGGGAGTTCCGAGGTGGTTCGTTCTGGGATGTCTGGCGCATTCAAGAGGAAAAGAAAAAGACCGCCGCAGCGGCAAAAATTGCTGCTAAACAAACTCGCCGGCAACACGAAGAGTTTGTGATCGAGAAACTCGCTCAGGCACAGGCGAGTAGTCCCGCCGACACTGGTACTCCCAAAAGCGAGAAAGTTCGGGCGATTCGAGACAATCGAGCAAATGAAAAGCAATTGGAGCGCCAAAGCAAAGCGGTAAGACCAGAGCCACATCACCAAAAACCAGCAGATGTGATACCACTGAAAGACAGCTCACCAGATCTGGATTATCCCGATTATGTAGACGAGCTTTTTGGAGATGATGACTGATGCCGTTACCCGATAATTTTGTGGCCGCAGTGTATAAAGATCCTGGTGTCTCAAGATACCGGGGTAACCCGCTTATCGAAGCGTTGCCACCAATCATGGACTTGAAGGCGCTGAAGTCACAGTTGACCGGTACAGTAACATTTGACCCCAAGGACTGTTTTACCGAGCCTCATCAAAGAGCGCATGAAATTGCCTCATTGCTTGATGACTTTTTCCAACCGCTATCCATTCACCGGCAACTTGAAGAAAAGCTCTCAGTAATGATTAGAGCAGGCTACGTGGGTAGAAACCCGAAAGACGGCAGTTTAAATCGAAAGATGCAGGATGGTTACCAGCGAATCATGGACGGTGCCTCTAACAATTTCAGGTTTGCTCAGACAAACTCCACTGCCAAATGCCTCTCGTTGATAGGCTGCTCAGGAAGCGGCAAAAGCACCACGGTTAACCGAATTTTATCGACCTATCCCCCTGTCATTTTTCATTCAGATATCAATTTTGTGCAGTTGCCCTATTTGCGTATTGAATGCCCAAGCGATGGTTCATTGAAAAGTCTATGCCTGAATTTCTTCCGAGAAGTAGATCGTACTTTGGATGAGGATTACGAACAGAAATACGCGCGAAAACGCCATGGTACCGAAGTTCTGTTATCGTTAATGGGTCAGTTCGCAACTCAGAAAGCGCTCGGCGTATTGGTGATTGATGAAGTACAACGCTTAGGCTTGAAGCGTTCAGTCAGTAAAGAAGCGATGCTTGAGTTCTTTGTTGCGCTCGTGAATGTTATCGGTGTACCCGTGGTACTGGTGGGAACGCCGAAAGCTAGACCAATCTTCGAAATGGAGCTGCAAGCTGGTCGTAGAAGTGCTGGCTTTGGTTCTTTATTCTGGGAACCCATGCAGCGCCCGAATAAGGCACGAGTAGATAGCAATGGGAAGGCTCGTTTGAGTGAATGGGAGGCCTTCACCAATAAGCTTTGGAAGTATCAGTGGCTTAAGCACAGAAGCGAAACACTTGATGATGCGACGCGAGAACGCTGGTACAGCCTGTCTCAAGGGGTGTTGGATATTGTGGTTAAACTCTTTGTGCTTGCGCAGCTTCGAGCAATTGCGACTGGGATTGAACGAATCACCCCTGAATTGCTGCAAAAAGTGTATGACGATGAGTTAATTCCCGTACATCCGATGCTTGATGCTCTGCGGCGTAATGATGCTGATTTAATCGTTAAATACTCTGATTTGCACCTTCCCTCAATAGATAAGCGCTTGCTGGAACTACGCCACTTAATTGAACAGCAACAAGAACAAAAGAAAACAGAAGTGTCGTTCGGTAACAATGAAAAGGCACTGCGATTATATAATATGCTGCAAGCCATGGACTGTGACTCAACCCTACTCGCACCTCTAATAGAGCGGGTGTTTAAAGAGCATCCAACCCTTGGGTTGCCTGAGCTGACGAAAATTGTACTGGCTTGGTATTCCGAGCCTCAGCCGTCGAAAACCCAAATTCGGGCGTCCAAGCCAAAAAGCATTAAATCAAGTAAATGGCATGAACTTGGCTCTGACGACCTTCGCTTTAAGTATTCGCAGAGAAGTTCAAGCTTTTATAACGACTTACAATTAGGCACTGATATTTTTGATATTCAGTCCAGGCTGAAGCAGGTGAGTTAGATGCTTGGATTTCCGCTACCTTACGAGGGTGAACTCATCTACAGCACCATAGCTAGGCATGGGATTCATAGCGGGATAACCTCACCCAAGGAGCTTCTTCGGGAAGTGTTCGGGAACACGAAACTTATTGCAACCACCGATCTTCATGGTCATCTAAGTCAAGTGAGTGGACTTTACCCGACAGAGTGCGGGTTAACCCCTCAATCACTTCTGTACAAACACACCTTATTCCCCTTGTATGCATGGTTTAATGGTGAAAACAGGCGACGAAAGTTGGCTAAACAACTAGTGAGTGACGCTAAAAGCACAGTGCATCTGAGCACGGGATTCGCAGCCTCACGAGTACGTCAGCCTACTTTTTTACGCTACTGCCCGATGTGCATCGAAGAGCAAGTGGCGCAGCATGGGGAGTGCTATTGGCATCGCGAATGGCAAGTCGCTGGAGTTGATTGCTGTCCAAAGCATGGGGAGCTTCAGACAACTGTTGTCCCTAGAACCAGTAAAATGCGGCACATGTATTGGCCTGCTTCTCGTAAAGTATGCCCGGCATACCAGCAAGTAACGGGTTCGAGGCAAGGTTTGACGTTGCAACACAGCATCCACCAGCTCTTGAACATGGCGGAATCCAGAGCGCCCTCAATTGAACAATGGGGTAGTTATTACAAGTCATTAGCGTGTGACTTTGGCATGAATAAGGGACAACATGTTTTGTATGAGCAAATTGCTGACCGTGTGACTAATTTTTGGTCACAAAACTGGCTTGGTACCCACGGCTTGGCGATCAGTGATAGTGAATATTGCTGGTTGCGAGCGATTTTCCGCAAGCACAGAAAAGCATTTAGTTACTTAGAGCACCTTGCAGTGTTGCATGCTTTTCTCGGTCCTCAATTAAGTGTTCAGCAAGTTTTAACGAGTGTAAACAAAGCCAGGGTACCCAAACGAATGTTTAAGCCATTAGTGACGCCGGCAGCATCAGAATTAGTAGGAGTAAATCGTGAGAAGTGGCTTAATGGACTCAAGCGTTTAGGTACCAAAGGAGCGCGGAAATTCGGATTAGCCGCAATTTATGCTTGGCTTTACCGAAATGACAGGGACTGGCTGTTAACGGTGAACCGGACCTACTTAGGGCGTAAAACACACAGCCAAAGCCGAGTTGACTGGCGTCAGCGAGATCTGAAGACTGTGAAACGCTTTTTTCGGGTTATGAATGGCGCAGAGAGAGAACTGACTGGGTCTAGGCGCTCGACGGTTTGGTATCTGAACCAGCTTTCGAATAAGTCCACTGTTGAAAAGAATTTAAACAAGTTACCCCTCTGTAAACGATTTTTAGCGGTTTACCCTGAGTCGGTATGGGAATGCCAGGTACGTCGTATAACGGCGGCTGTGGCGTCTCTGGTGAGCTCTGATGAGGATGTTAAGCGGTGGGTAGTGCTGAGACAGGCGGGTTTGAGTGACGAGCGCTTAACACCGCAGGCTAAGTATTTGCTTGAGGAGATCATTGGACATTGAATATACAAGATAATCTTAAGGGTTTCACCGACGACACCTGGCTCAATGGTATAGGGTCCCTTTTTCGCAAGAACGGGCATAAGAACTGGGGAATTAACCTAAGCGTGTACCCGTTCGACCAAAACAAAACGATACTCCTTCTGTCTCAGGCTCCCATTACCGTTCGAAAGAATGTCCTCAGACCCACTAAAAATTACAGTCTCCAGGGTGAAACATTATCTTTCAATGTCGAGAATGCTCAAAACTGGGAAGTTGACGCCATTAACAACTGCCCGGCATGGCCGAGAGAGCTGAAAAAAGAAGCAGAACAATTGTGCTTTGTGGTACCGCTTGAAAGCGGTACCACGGTATTTATTCCACAGTTCGAAATGGCGCGAGCACTGTTTTTCAAAAACGTATACCTCTCACGTAGCTGCCTTGATCATGGGGTTTTAGACCGCGAATTCGGAATTGAGTACGACGAGCACGATCCTGAGCACGTTGCGGTGCACGTCAGAGAGCATACGACCTGTGCAGACAACATGTTTAAAGATTATAGCTATCGCCGCTTTTTGGCTTGGGTGCTCCTCGATCCTGAAGCGCGTCGGTCGTATGAAAGTATCAGTCAGCGACAATTAGAAACCGGTAAAAGCCGAGGCTTATATCGAATTTGGGATTTCCAATTTGAGCCGCCGTCCATGAATGGAGCAAGGCTCAAAGTAAGAGGTAATTGGGACCGAGACACAAATACGTTTTTCGTTTATGAAGTTTCGGGCATTGAAAATATCGCCGCCAATGTCCCAGAAGAGGTCGACTTCGTTAGTCCTAAATTCTTTGTTCAGGAACCAGATGGCGGCTCAAGTGGTGGTTCTGCTGAGCGAGCACCAGAACACGAAGTTGAAGATGAAAGTGGTGAGAGCAAAGAGAATTACCCAGTGATTTTGCAGGGTAACGCCACGACGTTTGAGTTCGCGAAGCCGTTTAATACCCGTAAAACGGCTACAAAGACTAAAAGCTCGGGCAGTCGAGGTGATGGAGATAGCGCTCAGGCTTCAAGTGAAGTGAGCACCGAGGAGCAAGGGCCAGATGGAAATCTAGCGTCTGCTGATTGGGATGGGCTTGATGACCAAACAGAGGATACTGCTTTGTATGAAAGCCGCTTCGCTAGCTTTTTTAAAATGCTGGAGATTCTTGAGTCGGCGCATGACTTTGATGTCGTCAAGTTAGGTACGCGAAAACTGCCTAAAGTTGGGCGATGCAATGGCCACACAATGCGCGATGATAGCACTCCTAGAGTTTGGACTGCCGTAAAAATAAGCTTTGATCAGGCAAGTTTCTATTTGTTAGAGGTCGACATGTCAGATGCAGCTAAACCGTTGTCAACTAAAGTAGTCAACGCTCCTTTTGGAAATAAGATCATTGAGCAACGAAGCGAATTTGAAGCCCGCCTTCTCAAGAACTCGTTAAACTGGCCAAAGGCTTATTTGGATGAAATTTGCGGCGCGGATAATCACTCCTTTATCGTGCACCCTAAAACGCAAAAAGCTGGAGAGATAGCTATAGGCGATATTGAGCGTTGGGCTGCGAACGTGCGCAGAAATTTATTAAAGCGTGGGCTCTTCTTGTGATTAAAAGGGTTTTTATCATCGGTAATGGCTTTGATCTCCATCATGGACTACCAACACGGTTCGAAGATTTCCGAGCTTTTGTTTTGAAGCGAAAACCTCAGCTAGTAGTAACGGCAGAAAAGTATCTGTGTGGCCTACGAGGGAATTGGTCCAATTTGGAAGAGGCTTTTGCAAACTTTGATGAGGACTCCTTAATTGACGAAGCGAGTTACTTTTTAAAGTCTTGCGGTGACGACGACTGGAGTGACTCTTTCCACCATGACTATCAGTATGAAATGAATCTGGTGGTTAAGTCGGTGTCTTCAGAGCTCAAAGCCTATTTTTATGAGTGGCTGTGTAGCATTGAAACGAACGAGATTGATGATAGCCAGAAGCTTCATTTTAATGACGATCATAGCTTGTTCTTAAACTTCAATTACACACCAGTTCTTCAGGATTTCTATAGCATTGAGGATGACCAAATTCTGCAAATTCACGGCTCTATTTACGATGGTGAAGACGGCATAGTTTTAGGCCACGGTTGGAGCCCTCAGCACCGGTTCTCGAGCGGAAATGATTTTACAAACATGGAAGATGTCAGAGTTTTAGAGGGGCAGGAAATCATCAACGGATACTTTGAATCGACCTTCAAGCCGACCGCTGACATACTCAGCCTCAATGCTGAATTTTTCAAGCGTATTGCTTACACCAAAACCATACATGTGTTGGGGCATTCTCTATCAATGGTGGATCTGCCCTACTTCAAGGCTGTTGCAGATGCGACATCTGCTGGCCAACCTCGCTGGTATGTTAGTTATTACTCAGAATCAGAAAAGCGACGACATCAGCAAACCATGGCAAGCCTAGGGGTTGATGAAAAAACAATCGAATTCCAGGCGCTAGCACAGTGAAAAATATACAGTATTGATGTTACTGCAAAATAAAGTTTGACAAACAAACTCTGCTCACCTATCATATTTCTGTAGCGGCTCTACTGCATTTATTCGAGTCCGCTATTAGGAAGGCGCATTGGCAGGTTGCCTCCTGCCAATGCCGTCATTAACCAATAACCCTTCAAAAGTTACGAGGTAAATAGACTATGAAAGTATATCAGATAAATTATGACCTAAGAAATCAGCGTAATTACGAACGACTTCACGAGAAAATTCAATCGTTAGGAAAGTGGGCTCATGTACTCAATTCCTGCTGGATAATTGAATCAAACATGACAGCAACTCAAATACGGGATTATTTAGCGGCTGTTATGGACAATGACGACGGCCTGCTTGTTACTCAGCTGACAGGAGAAGCTGCGTGGCGAAATCTCGATGAGGACGGCACTTTAACTCGTTGGCTGCAAAGTACGCTTGGTCGAGCTGCATAATCAACGCGCCAAGGATGGCGCATTCAAGGAGGTTCAATGACTAAAAAAATCACTTCCAATATCGTGCCGCTTGGAAGCATTGCTGATGTTCGTATGGGGTTTACCTTTCGTGAGAGTATTTGCGAGGCTAAACATGGCAATACACACATTATTCAGTTGAAAGACACGCGTCAAATTTGGGACGGAACGCAGTCAACGGTGATTCAAGTGAGTGATCTTCCGCAAATAAGCTGGCAAGGTAAGGATAAAGCATTTTTACAGGTGGAAAGTATTTTACTGCCATCAAAAGGAAGCTTTTTAAAGGCATTTCAACTGGATCCAGCGCAAGCAAGCTTACCTATTGTAGTCAGCAGTCAGTTTCTGGTGATTACAGTAAAAGAAAGCTACCAAAGTAACATCTCAACGGACTTTCTTTGTTGGTTGCTGAATGAGCCAGAAACACAAAGAGCATTGCTGGGAGAGAGCCAAGGCACCAATATTCGGTTACTGAAAGCGTCGGCGGTGAAGCAAGTGCATGTTCCAATTCCGGCACGAACAAGACAAAACGAGATCCTGCACTTAAATAGCATGTGGGAAAAGGAAAAACAGCTGACCCACGCCCTTCTCGCGAATCGTGAGACAATGATGAAAGGCCTGTTTCAGCAATTACTCAAGGAGACGAACTAATATGAACGAAAAAGTAAGCCAAGACTCAATTAATAAAGCGCTATGGGCCGCCTGCGACACTTTCCGTGGCACGGTAAACGCGGGTACCTACCAAGATTTTCTATTAACCATGCTGTTCTTAAAATACATCTCGGACGTATGGCAAGACCATTACGACCAGTATAAAGCTGAGCATGGCGATGTACCGGAGCTAATTGAAGAGCTGATGAAGAATGAGCGCTTTGTGTTGCCGCCGGATGCAAGTTACTACGCGTTGTATGAGCGCCGGTATGAGCCGGGTAATGGCGAGCGTATCGACCAAGCCTTACATGCTATTGAAGAAGCCAATGGCACCAAGCTCAAAGACGCCGGCAAGAGCGTGTTCCAAGACATTAGTTTCAATACCGATAAACTCGGCGAAGAAAAGCAAAAGAACGATATTCTGCGCCACCTACTCGAAGATTTTTCCAAGCCTGAGCTGAACCTTAAACCCAGCCGCGTTGGCAGTCTTGATGTCATCGGCAATGCCTATGAATATTTGATTAAGAACTTTGCCGCGAGTGGCGGGCAAAAAGCCGGGGAATTCTATACGCCGCCGGAGGTGTCGGACTTAATTGCCGAGCTTCTCGACCCGCAACCCGGTGACAGCATTTGTGACCCCGCATGCGGCTCTGGCTCCTTGCTGATGAAGTGTGGTCGTAAGGTGGTGGCGAATCATGGTAGCAAGCAGTATGCGCTGTTCGGGCAAGAAGCGATTGGCTCAACATGGTCATTCGCGAAGATGAACATGTTCCTGCATGGCGAAGATAACCACAAAATTGAGTGGGGCGATACCATTCGCAACCCTAAGCTACTCGACAAAAACGGCGATTTAATGCTGTTTGATATCGTGACTGCAAACCCGCCCTTTAGTTTAGACAAATGGGGCCATGAAGACGCTCAGAACGATAAATTTGGGCGCTTTCGCCGTGGCGTGCCACCCAAAACCAAAGGCGACTATGCCTTTATCCTGCACATGATTGAAACGCTGAAGCCGGGCTCGTCGTCAACACTTGGTGGTCGCATGGGTGTGGTTGTGCCCCATGGCGTGCTCTTCAGAGGCTCGGCGGAAGGCAAAATACGTAAGCAGCTTATTGATGAAAATCTACTCGACGCAGTAATTGGTTTACCGGAGAAGCTGTTCTACGGCACGGGTATTCCGGCTGCTATTTTGGTGTTTAAGAAAAGCAAAACGGACGAAAAGGTGTTGTTCATTGACGCTTCGCGTGAGTTTAAGTCGGGTAAAAACCAGAACCAGCTCAGCGACGAGAACATTCAAAAAGTGGTGGATACGTACCGCGCTCGCCAAAGCGTGGAAAAGTACGCCTATTTAGCTACCCTCGAAGAAATTCAGGAAAACGATTACAACCTGAACATCCCCCGCTACGTCGATACCTTTGAGGAAGAAGCAGAAATTGACCTTATGGCGGTAAGGGCCGAGCGCGAGCAGCTGAAAGCGCAATTGACTGAACTGGAGAGCCAGATGGCCGAGTATCTCGAGGAGTTGGGTTATGGTGCCTGAGGGATGGGAAAAAAGAGACCTTCACGGATTAATAAAGGTTAGGCACGGGTTTGCTTTCAAAAGTAAGTTTTTTGCTGCTCGCGGTGATTTCATTTTGCTTACTCCAGGTAGCTTTAATGAATCTGGCGGCTTTAGAGACCAAGGTGAGAAGACAAAATACTATGTTGGAGACGTACCGGATGGGTACTTGCTAAAAAAGGGTGATATGCTTCTAGCAATGACAGAGCAAGCTAAAGGTCTTCTGGGTAGCGCTCTTTTTGTTCCAGAAAATAACAAATATCTGCATAACCAACGGCTAGGCTTAGTTCAGATTACAGCGCCAGAACAAGTCCTTATTGAGTTCTTATACTTACTTTTCAATGCCCCAGCAACAAGAAAGCAGATTACAGAACAATCGACCGGAACAAAAGTGAAGCATACTTCGCCAGAACGATTGTGTTCGGTTATTGGGCTTATCCCTCCGTTTCCTGAACAAATGAAGATCGCCCTAATTATCTCAACCTGGGATAAGGTCATCACCACCACCGAACAACTGCTCGCCAATAGCCAGCAGCAGAAAAGAGCTCTGATGCAACAATTGCTTTCCGGTAAAAAGCGCCTATTGGATGAGAATAAGGTTAGGTTCAGTGGGGAGTGGAAGTGGCTGAAAGTTTCCGATCTGTTAAAGGTTAGAAAGGAGAAACAAGTTCCTACAGAAGATATACCACTGTTCTCTCTTACTATTGAAGATGGAATTACGCCAAAATCAGCTCGTTATAACCGGGAGTTTCTGGTTAAAAATACTGATGAGAAGAAATATAAGCTAGTAAAGCCAAATGATATCGTTTACAACCCAGCTAACTTGCGCTGGGGCGCAATAAATTTCAGCAGAATTGATCACTCTGTTGTTGTATCCCCCATCTACGAGGTTTTGCATTTGAAGGATGAAAATAATTCTTCGCTAGAATTTATTGCGCAAAAACTTATGATGCCAGACCAAATTGGTAGATTTGCTGCAATGGTAGAGGGAACACTTGTAGAAAGGATGGCAGTAAAAATTGAACCATTTCTTGCCACGAAGTTGAGTGTACCGCAAAGTCTTGAAGAACAACAAAAAATCGCTGCCGTGCTTTCTGCTGCCGATCAGGAAATCACTGCCCTGAAGCAAAAGCTGGATGCCCTGAAGCAAGAGAAAAAGGCCCTGATGCAGCAGCTGTTGACCGGCAAACGTCGTGTGAAAGTTGATGAGGTTGCTGCATGAAAGAACTTGACAAGGATATGACTTTTGCATCCCGTGATGAATTCAGGCGAGAGCCGGTCGCTGACCAGTTGATAAGCCTATTGAGGTCAGAGATTGAAATTTCTCCCCTAGTGATTGATGGCGATTGGGGAACTGGCAAAACGGAGTTTTGCACCAAGCTTAAAAATAAATTGGAATCAACGAGTGATTTTCGTGCGGTTTATATTGATGCGTTTAAGGCTGACCATGCAGATGACCCATTGATGACAATTCTGAGCGCCATTTTGTCATTAGTCGATGGTGGCGAAAAAGAAAACTTACGCAAGAAGGCTTTACCAGTTTTACGTTTTGGAGCCAAGGTTGCAGGAAAGGCACTGGTGAGTCATTTTTTGCGCACTGATCCGGAAACGTTGGCAGCCGATTTTTCGCAGGAGCTCGATAAAGCCTCCGATGATTTTATCGATTCTGCAGTTCGCACAATACTAAAAGATCACGAAGAGGCTGAGGCAAATATCAATGCATTGCAGGACACCCTTGCCAGCATTGCAGAAGAAAAGCCGATCGTTATTTTTATTGACGAACTAGATCGGTGTCGCCCCGATTTTGCAGTGCAAATGTTAGAACTGATAAAGCATACGTTCGACGTAACCGGCGTACAATTTGTGTTAGTAACGAACATGAAGCAGCTTACTTCAGCCGTTCATCATGCGTATGGTGTGGGCGAGGATGCGAAACGTTATCTTGAAAAATTCATCAAATTTCGGTGTGTTTTGCCAGAGCGATTTAATCAAAGTGGTGACTCATATTCAAAGGAGCGGGAAGCATCAATCGAGCATCTCCGTGCAAAGCTCTCAGCGAGCAAAACTCTAGAGGGCACTAAAATTGCTGGAACTCAAAATAGAGTTGCACAGTTTGCCGAAGAGCTCTCGTCTAATCGCGAACTGTCATTGCGCGAGGTTGAAACATTCGTTCGTCACCTAGAAATCTATCACCAACTCACTCAAGGATTAAGTGACAGACAACACTTTGGATATACGTTAATTAGTATTTTTGCTGTATTTGTATATTGCTTTGATGCTGAACTAACAAGATTAATTCTGACTAGAAATCTAAGAGAGGAGAACCTCTCTGCGGGGTTAGGCTTAATTCGAGTAGATGATTTTGAAAGTCGGGATTTTTTTCAAAGTCCTATTAGTATTATTGCTTATTTTATCTGCAGGGACATTGAAGGTTCGACAGCGGCGGCTGAACCTCCCGGTGATTATCGAGATAGCGTAGCGCAAATTGGACAAAGCCTTTTCGGGCCTTGGGGCATAGACGAAGGCCAAGCAATTGAAACGCTTAGAGATGCAATTGTTGCGTTCAGTTTAGGCGCTAGTACATGATCGATGAAATGACATAAGGAACATGCATGAAAACAACGGTATGTGTTGCTGAACATCGCAGACTCTATGGCGAACATTGCAAATTTTCCCATCTGGGGCTATATTACAGGGTAACAACACCCGCAACGCCTCTGATTCAAGCGTACCAGTGCGGGTTTTTTTATGCCTGAATCCCGTGTTTTTTCCAAACAACCCCTTGACTATGAAGCTCTAGTTGCAAAACTTGAGCTTAGGGGGTTGATCATCAATGACCATAACGCTGCCCTAATGCAGCTTCAACGGATTAGTTACTATCGGTTTGTGGGTTATGGCTTGCCATTTGAGTGCTACTCGTCTGATGGGGTGCGCTTGGGCGCTTACCTAGCGGGTACTCGCTTCGAACATATTTTAAAGCTCTACAATGATGATGTTCTTTTACGCCACCATATCCTTGAGGCACTGGGTGAAATTGAGATTGGGGTACGTAATCTCGTTAATCACACCATGTGCTTGCAACACCAGAATGCACATTGGTTTATGGACTCAGCAAACTTTGTCGAAAGCGATAAATTCAAGCATCAAAAGCTGTTGAAGAAAATCGCTGTCGATACATCCAAGGCAGCATTAGATGGCTCTGAAAAGCAACAGCAAAGAGAGCTCTTTATTCAGCATTATTACTCACGTTATGACGAACCACCATACCCTCCAGGCTGGATGATCGCTGAAGTACTTTCATTGGGCTCATGGTCAACTATATATGCACATTTTGCAGTGAGTAGAGATAAGAAAGCGATATCTAAGCGCTTAGACCTGTCTCCAGCGACCCTAACATCGTGGCTGCACGCGCTAACTTATTTGCGGAATTTATGCGCACACCATGGCCGCCTTGCAAGGAGGCACCTGACAATACAGCCCAAGCAAGACAAAGCACTGCCTATCCGAGAGAAACCATGCTTATTTAATTATTTGTGTGTAATTTGGTATCTACTTGAACGGATATTCCCCGAGAGTGAGTGGCTAGACAGATTATTTGATATTGTTGAGCGTGTGGACCAAAAGTTTGAGGTTTATGGTATTCCAAACGATTGGTTTGAAGATGAATTTTGGCTGGCCGTAAAATAGAGTAAAACAATGGAAAACGTAAGTAGCACCCCGAAATTTCAGGAAGAATATGCGGCTAAACTGCCTGCAATGGCATTGTTAGCGAACTTGGGGTGGGAATTTTTGCCGCCAGCGGAAGCGCTATTGGTGCGTGGAAACAAGCAAGACCAAGTGGTATTGCGCCAAGTATTGCGTGAAGTTTTGGCCAAGCGCACATTTATGTATGCGGGTGAAAAACGCTCACTTTCCAATAACTCAATCGACACTATTATTTCGCAGCTTTGCTCACCTGCACTCAATGAGGGGCTGCGCCATGCCAACGAAAAAACTTATAACCATTTACTCTATGGTATGTCGGTTACCGAGTTCGTTGACGGTAAACGTGTCAGCCCCACTATTCCGTTAATTGATTGGTATGATTTAGAGAACAACGTTTTTCAGTTTACCGAAGAATATTCGGTAACTCGCGCCAATGGCCTCGATTCGAGGCGTCCCGACTTAGTTTGTTTTGTGAATGGCTTGCCCTTGGTGGTGATTGAAGCCAAGCGGCCTGATGGCAATGCTCAGAAAGGCCCGACCGTGACCGAAGGCATATCGCAGAGCTTACGCAACCAGCGCCCAGACGAAATTCCTCATTTGTTTGCCTATGCACAGCTGTTGCTGTCGATTAACGGCACAGACGGGCGCTACGGTACCGTGGAAACTCCGGAGAAGTTTTGGGCTGCCTGGACTGAAGAAGATATCAACGATACCCAAATGTTGGCGCTTAAAAATGCGAAACACACTGAATTACAAATAAACCAGCTGCTTGCTCACCGACACCCGCGAGATTTATCGTGGTATCAAAATCTCTTGGCAGGTGGCGACCTTATGTTGAGCGGCCAAGACCGCTTGCTGATTAGCTTGCTCTCTCGCGACCGATTGTTCGATATGGTGCGTTACTTCACTATTTTCGATAAGAGAATTGGCAAGATTGTTGGCCGTTATCAACAGGTATTCGGGATTAAACGCTTGATAGAGCGCATTCAAAAACGCAAGAAAAACGGTGGTCGTGAAGGCGGCGTGATTTGGCATACCACGGGTTCCGGAAAGTCTTTTACCATGGTCTTTTTATCTAAGACGCTCATTCTTCATGAGGAGCTCAAACAATGTCGGGTGATTGTAGTCACCGATCGCGTCGACTTGGAAAAACAGTTATCGGATACCTTTGCATCTGGCGGTGAAATTGCTAGTAAGAAAGACCGTGAGTCTGCCATGGCGACCTCGGGCAAACGCTTAGCGCAGCAGATTGGTAAGGGCCAAGAACGCATTGTTTTTACGCTGATTCAAAAGTTTAATTCGGCAACCAAACTCAAAGATTGCTACAACCCAAGTGCCGATATTATTGTGCTGATTGACGAAGGCCATCGCAGCCAAGGTGGTGAAAATAGCATTCGCATGGAGCAAGCGCTTCCAAAAGCCGCGTTCGTTGCCTTTACCGGTACACCACTGCTAAAAAACGATAAGACCACTAATAAATTTGGCTCTATTGTGCATGCTTACACCATGCAGCGCGCAGTAGAGGATAAAACCGTTACCCCACTTCTGTATGAGGAGCGGATACCCGATTTAGACGTAAGTGAGCGTGCGATTGATGCATGGTTCGAGCGCATCACTGAAGGTTTAAGTGATGAGCAAAAAGCTGACCTCAAGAAGAAGTTCGCGAAACGTGGTCAAGTGTATGGTGCCGACGATCGCATTCGTTTGATTGCCTATGACATTGCCCACCATTTCGATAAAAACATTGGTGACACGTTAAAAGGCCAGCTTTGCTGCGACAGCAAAGCGTCCGCTATTAAGTACAAGCGTTATCTTGACGAAGTGAGCTTATTTGAGTCTGCGGTTGTAATGAGCTCTCCCGATACACGTGAGGGTAATACGGCTGTTGACGACGAAGCCATGCCTGAAGTCACCAAGTGGTGGAAAGAGACTGTGGGCGGTGGTGATGAGCAAACGTATACCCAGCACTTAATTGAGCGTTTCGCGCATGATCCCAAGCTAAAAATTATTATCGTTGTCGACAAATTACTCACCGGATTTGATGAGCCACGTAATGCGGTGCTGTACATCGACAAACCTTTAAAAGGTCATAATCTGATTCAGGCCATTGCGCGGGTAAACCGGTTACATCCCGACAAGCAATTTGGGCTGTTAATTGACTATCGCGGTATTTTGGCCGAGCTCGATACGACCATTAAGGATTACCAAGACCTAGCGTCGCGCACGCAAGGCGGCTACGACATCAATGATATTGACGGTTTATATCAGCAGATGAGTACCGAATATAAAAGGTTACCGCAGCTCTATAAGGAGCTTTGGAGTATTTTCGATGGTGTGAAGAATAAATCTGATATTGAAGCGCTCAAGCAGGTGCTCGTTCCTCGCATGGAAGAGCGCAAAGGAGAGTTTGTAGATGTAAACCTGAAAATCCGCGAGGATTTCTATGAGGCACTTACCAACTTCGCCAGCTGTTTAAAAGTAGCTTTGCAATCGAAAAGCTTTTTTGACGATACCAGTTTTACTAATCAAGACCGTGCGACTTATAAAGAAGCGGTAAAGCAACTGTCAAGCCTTCGCCAAGTGGTGCAGCAAGATTCAGGAGAAAAAGTAAGTTACGACAAATACGCAGCTGAAGTGAAAAAGCTCCTTGATAAACATGTAATGGGTGTAAGTGTGCGCGACGCTGACGGGGTTTATGAAGTCGGTAAAATGGGCCAAAACACCAGCCCAGAAGAATGGAGCGAAGATAAAACGCGTAATGAAACAGACATTATTAAAACGCGCATTACCAAAACCATAGAGCAAGAGCTGCGCGACGATCCCTACGCACAAGAAGCGTTCTCCAAACTGTTACGTCAAGCTATTGAAGAAGCAGAAAAGCTGTTTGACCATCCATTAAAACAGTACATGCTGTTCCATGAGTTTGAAGCACAGGTGCAAGCCCGTCGCTTAGAGGATATGCCCGAGGTGTTTGCCACCAATAAACATGCACAAGGTTACTATGGCGTGTTTAAACAAAACCTACCTGAAGCATTTGCGTTGATGGATGAACAATCCCAGGGAAAATGGACTGGCCTTGCTTTTAAAGTGGATGAAATAGTGAGCCAATCGGTTTCTGAAAACTCGATTAACCCACGAAACATTGAAGCCGATATTCGCAAACGCTTACTACCGCTGATTTTTGCCGAGTGCAAAAGTTTAGGGGGTGGTATTGATCAAGCAAAACGCATTGTGGAGTCGGTGGTTCAAATTGTTCGTGTGGGCCGGTTGGACGCATAGCAATGAATGTTGCAGTTCAAGGCTTTCATTACGGGGACGAATGGATTCCCTTTAGCCGGCGAGACACTAAAAGTATAGCCAACAAAGTAACCATTAAGGTGAAACCAGACTGCACCGTGCATGTTTCGGCACCCGTGAGCGCTCCGGACAAAGACGTTTTAGCCGCCGTGCGTAAACGTGGGCGTTGGGTTTATCAACAGTTACGTGAGTTTCGTCAGCAACGAGAGCATTTGAACCCAAGGAAGTACGTGAGTGGTGCGAGCCACTATTACCTTGGTAAGCGATATATGTTGAAAGTTGAGCTGAATCCGAATGCGCCTCGCTCTGCGAAGCTGCTTCGGGGGTATATCCATGTCAGTATTCGAGAAAATCAACCAGAGCGCGTTAAGCTCGCATTAGAAAAGTTTTACAAAGCCCGTGCCAAAGATGTTTTTCAGAAACGTTTAGATGCCGTTTTGGAGCAAGCACTTTGGGTTGAAAACCGACCACCTATCCGAGTGCTCACAATGCAAACCCAATGGGGGAGTTGCTCACCGAAGGGGCGTATTACCCTAAACCCACTTTTAGTAAAAGCGCCGAGAGAATGTATCGACTACGTGATACTGCACGAGCTTTGCCATATTGCAGAACACAACCATAGTGAGCGCTTTTACCGGTTGATGAGCCAAGTGATGCCGAATTGGGAAAAGGTAAAGCTGCGGCTCGATCAGATGGCTGGGAGGGTTTTTAACAGTTGAAGTACGGAAACGGAAAATATAGATGAGCAACAGTGAAAGCACAAACACTCTCAAAACATTGATAGATCTAACCAAAGCAGTGCTAACGGTAGTGGTAGCCTCTTGTGTGGTAGTATTGCTTATATATGTCTATTTTGCGGTCAAACATGATTGGGCCCTGGCCCAAAAACCTGAACACTTAGCGCAATTTGGAAATTATCTTACTGGTACGGTAGGTATAGCGTTGGCATTTGCAACTTTATTTGTTCTCACGCTGTCGATGATTTTGCAAAAGCATGACAATACAAATGCTATACGAGCAAGCACTCAAGCGTTTATTTTGAATGAGTTCCGTTCTGCTATCAAAGAGGTGAAAGATGACCTAGAGGCTCACAATAAGGCATTCTCAATCGAACAGTCAAAACTTCCGGGTAGTACCGATTCAATAACTGCAACAATGTACTATTGGGACTTATTTCATGGAGGTTTACGTGATAGTGCACCTGGAGAAAACCCGGAGCGCATTATCGTCGTTGATACTAACTGGAATGATTTTTTCGATGTTAATGAACGCTTAGAGGAGTACAACCGAGAGAAGCTGTATAGATACGCTGTCAAGCTAGCAAAATTAAGGTTGTTAATTGCTAGGTACTTAGAAAAAGGCGGTCTTTCAGACGTTTTCTTAGAAGAAGTTGTGGATGCACAGGCATCTATCAAATATCTTGAGAAACCGATTTCTATGGTGTGCAATATAAACGAGCCAAGTAAAGTGACCAGGGCTGTGAAAATGGTATATGAAGCTTCTGTTGAGTTAATTGCGGTGACGGAAAAGTGTTCACTTGATTCATGAGCATCTCGATTTTAACGCCAATACTTGATTTTGGTATGATACTTTATTACACGAACTTCGGCAGGTTTAGATTTGTGGCCAATATTGAGTATGATACTTTATTTTTTCAGTGCTAAATCTCGGTAACGAAAAATCAGCAACTTACAGAGCGCTGAGTATGAAGCTTTATTACTACGCCACACGCAGTGTGGGTGGACATTAAAGATCTTTATAAACATTAAAGATGCTAAACTAACATTAAAGTTTAACATCTTTGTGACCAAAATTCGTTCGATGGGATGTAAGGCACTAGCAAGTATTCAAGGCTTGTAATTGAGTGGAAAGTAGTTCATAATTCAATCTGTAGCTTGTGGCGGTAGGAACATCCCCACGTTAAAAACCCAAATTCCTTGTTTGTTGTGGCGGTAGGAACATCCCCACGTTAAAAACCCAAATTCCTTGTATAAAGCTACCGAAACCCCAGTATTTATACTGGGGTTTTTGTATGGAGAAAATATGGAACTTCGAAAGCTATCAGGATCCTTTTACGCTGATAACGAAAAGGTTTTGCAGGCCTTGGACTTTGACATGCAGCTGAATGCTTGGCGCGATGTTAAAGTCAGAGGGCATGGCATAGTTGAAATTTCGATTAATAAGCTAACGTTTGCAATTCCCGCCCGCTCATTTATTAAGCATAACGCATCATTAATTCTTGAGGTCGATAGACAACGTAAAAACGTCAAGGGTATGGGTTTAGATTATTCGAAAGCGTTGTTAATTAAAGATAGAAAATATATCTCGGGTGAAGTATTTCTCCTAAAAAGTAAAGCAGCAGGAAAGAAGCTTGTAGGCTTGGAGGAGCATATCACCAAGCAGTTTAGCAAGTATGTGGAGCGATATATTTCAGCAGTGAAAGCTCGAGATGTGAACATCCTAAAGAGCTTTGAGTATAAATACACCACCCTAGTTAATTATCACGTGGAGCTTGGTCTTTAAGCCCATTAGGTTAATTAATCTAACACGCAGCTTGTAGCTGGTAACCAAAAATTTTCAGATAGGGTCTGAGTGCAAACCACGATATCTAAGCTCTCACACCGTGAGCGGTTCTTAAGTTCTCAACCGTATCCACGAGCCGCTCAAAACATGCCTGACATAGATCGAAATGAAAATTTTCACCGTCTCGATCTGATCCATAGCCAAATGAAGCTTGAAGGACGCCAAACCCCTCGAAGTTATCGAACCGACATTCCGCACCAATTTCAGGAATATAATCGTCGGTAGCGTTCGCCGAGCACATCAATAATTACCTGCTGCCGGGGCTGGAGGTTTACAACCAGCGGCGGCCCTTCTCCGACGGTCAGTTCGTGGAGCCCGCTGAAGCACAGAAATACCCAGCGAGCGGTCGGGTTCTGACACGGCTTTTTCTTCATATCCGGAAAGGTCTGATTATGGGCCTTGAGTCCGGTGCGGAGTAAGCGTTCATTTGAAGGCGTTATTGACGGCGCGCAGGCTTGCCGTATTAGATTTCGCGGATGGAGCGCACTAAACCGGGAGGCAGCTTCCACTGTCGACCGTCTTCTGTGGCGATGACCACCGTT
>NZ_PIPK01000007.1 GCF_003987335.1 Aliidiomarina maris
GGGTTGTTGAAGACTACAACGTTGATAGGCGGGGTGTGGAAGCGCAGTAATGTGTTGAGCTAACCCGTACTAATTGCCCGTGAGGCTTAACCATACAACACCAAAGCATTATGGTGTTGGAATGAAGTAGTGATGACATCAAGTGATATGACTCTGCACGAATGTGTGGGTGTTACCGAACACGTGGCTGGAAACGGACATGTGGGTACGTGAAAACGTAGGGCAGGCTTCGCCTGCCGGTAGAGAATCTCAAATTCAGAGCCATATAAGGCTTTGAATGTTAAATGACAACAGCTTGTCAAAGTTGAACCGAATTTGTCTGGCGGCCATAGCGACGTGGAACCACCTGAATCCATTCCGAACTCAGAAGTGAAACATGTCAGCGCCGATGGTAGTGTGGGGCCTCCCCATGTGAGAGTAGGACACCGCCAGGCATCCAAATAAACAACCCCAGCCCAAAAGGCTGGGGTTTTTTATTTGCATCCCGCCCCATCCCCACCACCAAACCAACACATGCCGTGCCTGCCGCACAACAAAACCCCAACCCACCGCCAAACCAACACATGCCGCAAAACAAAACCTAACCCACCACCAAACCAACACATGCCCCGCCTGCCGCATATCAAACCCACACGCCGAACTGAAGACGTCCATGCAAAGATATGTAAAATTCCTGCACACCATCACGGCGGAGCTAGGCTTATTCTCGTAGCACTTTTATTTCGCTAACACCTAACTCAGTTATCTAAATGGATGAGGGAGACATTATGACTTTAAACACCACGCCCCCAGCACAGCAACAAGAGCAACGACCTGGCCGTGAGGAGCAAATGAGCCCGAAGCCGGAATATGATACTCAAGATTATAAAGCAGCCAGTAAACTACAGGGCAAAGTTGCTTTGATTACTGGTGGCGATAGCGGTATTGGTCGCGCGGTCGCGGTGCACTACGCTCGTGAGGGTGCACAGGTTGCTTTCGTGTATTTAAATGAAGACGAAGATGCGCAGATCACCACTAATGCGCTTGACGACATTGGTGCTGAATCCCTCGCGATCAAAGGTGATTTATCTGAGCCAGAATTTTGTCAGCAAGTGGTACAGAAGATAAATGAGAAGTGGGGCAAGATAGATATTCTAGTGAATAATGCTGGTGAACAGCATCCGCAAAAAGATATCACGTCAATTAGCCCGAGCCAGCTGCAACAAACATTTGCTAGCAACGTATTTGCGATGTTCTACTTAACCCAGAGTGCTTTAAAGTATATGCCCGAAGGCTCAGCCATTATCAATACTACGTCAGTAACCGCCTATAAGGGTAATCCTATCTTATTAGATTATTCTGCGACAAAAGGGGCGGTGACTGCATTCACGCGCTCCCTAGCGATTAATTTAGCGGAACAGAATATTCGTGTGAATGCAGTTGCCCCAGGACCCATTTGGACTCCCCTTATTCCATCAACTTTTGATGAAGAGACTGTCGCTGAGTTTGGCGGCGATACGCCTATGCAACGGCCTGGCCAGCCGGCTGAACTAGGTCCGGCCTATGTGTATTTGGCGTGCAATGACTCCTCATACATGACGGGGCAGGTTTTGCACTTGAATGGTGGCATTGTGGTGAATGGTTAAAAGTCATAGCTCATGGCTAGCCTGAAACCAAATCCACTAGACGGGTGGGTAACGAGCCCACCCGTTTCGCCGTAAAAGCGCACTTCGCGCTCGAATGCATAAGTTAGCCGCGCACTTAGGTTAATTTGACTGGAATGGGTATATCTTGGGCCAAAGGACAACAAAATGTCTTGGCTGCGCATAATTTGAAAAGCTTCATCTTGGTCAAGTCCATAATATCGTGTTTGCCACTTTAAACCGATATCGGCAAGCCAATTGGTATCAAGCTGATAGGAAATAAGTCCTTGCGGCACAGTCAGTTGCCCGCTCCAGTTGTGTCTTTCATTTTCATGTAAAACCATACCGGCCACTGGATAATATTGAGTGTCTGCGGTGTTGGCCAATACACCAGCGCCGAGAACCCAAGCATATAGCTCGTTGGTTTGCCAAATTCCAACTAATTGGGGGTTATAAGTTATGCTGTCGGATTTTAAATTCCCCTGATAGCCTGCAAGAATTCGCAACCGTGGCCACAACGCAATGTGGTCATTGACTGTATACAAATACTGGCCGCCAACTTTGATATGGTTCAAGTGCGTATCGTTAATTAAATTCTGTGTATGTTGATAGCGTCGTTGTTCTGCACTTAGAAGAACAGCTTGAAGGTCAACTAGTACTGCTTGATGGTCGAACTTGCTAATGGGCTGTGAACTGTCACTTGCAGTTTGTTGCCATTCTAACTCAATACTTTGTGCTGCAGCTGGCAAGGCAATTAGCCAAGTTAAGCCAGTTACAAATGCAGCGCTGGTTACTAACTTAGATTGTATTTTCATCTAAACCTCAATGTGGGAGCAGAATCTGAGCGTTCAGTGCTTCAGACAGTTAATGATGGGCTGATTATAAACTGCAAATGATGATGCCGCTTAGGCTTTGCGCTTTATTGAATCGCAGCGTTAAGGTTAGGTATGATATGGACAACTTCAATATGCGTGTGTCGCTCAATGTTAAGTACACAATTTAGCTCGTATCGTATCGATATAGTGGACGCTGAGCTTTACTACGTGCCCAACTGGTTGTCACAACACGATTGCGTTAGCAGTTGGTATCAGCAGCTTGCCGATGAATTGGCATGGCAGCAAGATGAAATCAAGGTGTTTGGAAAGTTACATCGAATACCACGTTTGCAAGCTTGGTATGGTGACGCTGAGGCTAGTTATCGTTACTCCGGCCAATCTATGCAGCCAAGACCTTGGTCATCGAGCCTATCACGTTTACGCCACGCGCTAGCGCACGATCAGCTCGTGTTCAACTCTGTGCTTGCGAACTGGTACCGTGATGGTCACGATAAAATGGGGTGGCATAGTGATAATGAACCAGAGCTTGGGCGCAACCCAACGATAGCGTCAATTTCAGTCGGTAGTAGCAGAACGTTTCAGCTAAAACACCGCATTACTTCAAAGCGTATTGACCTAGAACTCGAGGATGGCAGTCTTTTAATTATGGCTGGACCGATGCAACACTTTTGGCAGCATGCGTTGCCAGCTCGTAAACGAATAAGCCAAGGGCGGATTAACTTAACCTTTCGCCAAGTTGCCCAATTATAGCTATCAGAGTCATCGCCAAGGTTCGCTGGGCAGTAACAGTGCTGACATATACAATAAGGAATTCTATGAACATATCAATGCAAAGCATTATTGAACAAAAATTAGCGGCGCTCGCGCCAACGTTTCTTGAAGTGGCGAATGAAAGCCATATGCATGGGGGACCAGCAACTGAGTCCCATTTCAAAGTGACCTTGGTCACAGAGCAGTTTGAAGGTGAGCGTTTACTGGCGCGGCATCGTAAAGTAAATCAGATACTTGCTACTGAACTTGCTGGTAGTATTCATGCGTTAGCGCTACACACTTATACCCCAGATGAATGGTACAAGCGTCAAAACGCGCCGCAATCTCCTGCCTGTCTGGGGGGGAGCAAGTTAGATCCGTAGCGCTGTTCCCAATGGCAGCAAATCAGATGTGTTCACGCAGTGCTTTGCGCTACACTAGCGCCACGTTAAAAAAAGGTCCTACGGTAAGCTGATGTCAGGTGCATAAGCTGTCATTCGGATCCAATCAGCAGGGAAATCTCATGGTTATTAAGCCTAAAATTCGTGGTTTTATTTGTACAAACGCACACCCAGAAGGCTGTGCTGAGAATGTTCAGCGTCAAATTAAGTATGTGCAACAGCAGCCAGCGCTAGCATCAGCGCCAAAGCGTGTATTAGTCATCGGTAGCTCAACCGGATATGGTTTGGCAACTCGCATCGTTGCAGCTTTCTCTGGCCAAGCTCAAACACTCGGTGTGTGCTTTGAAAAAGAGCCGACTGAAAAGCGCACGGGCACCGCGGGCTGGTACAATACTGCAGCATTCCATCAAGCGGCAGAGAAGGCTTCCTTGTATGCGAAAACTATTAATGGTGATGCGTTTTCTGACGAGCTTAAAGACCAAGTGATTGCAGCGATTAAAGCCGATTTAGGTCAAGTTGATTTGGTCGTGTATAGCTTGGCATCGCCAAAGCGCAAAGACCCTGAGAGCGGAGAAGTATTCAGCTCAACGCTTAAGCCGATTGGTAAGCAATACACCACGAAGACGTATGACACCGACAAAGATAAGGTTCACGATATTACCCTTGAGCCGGCCAACGATGATGAAATCTATAACACCGTTAAAGTGATGGGTGGCGAGGATTGGGGGCGTTGGATAAAAGCTCTACACGCAGCTGGGGTATTGGCCGCTGATTGCAAAACAACTGCGTATACATACATCGGTAAACAGCTTACCTGGCCTATCTACGGGCATGCGACTATTGGTAAAGCAAAAGAAGATTTAGACCGTGCTGCGGCGGCTCTTCGTCACCAATACCAAGATATTAATTTAAGCGCTTATGTCTCGTCTCTTAAAGCATTAGTAACCCAAGCGAGCTCTGCGATTCCGGTCATGCCGCTTTACATCTCTTTGATGTACGGCGTGATGAAGGAAGAAGGTACGCATGAAGGCTGTATTGAGCAGGCCTATCGCTTGTTGACCGAGGGCTTATATCACCCCGCACCGAGCTTAGATGACGCGCATCGTTTACGCATGGATGGCAAAGAAACTAATGACGCTACCCAAGCTAAAATCGAGACCCTTTGGCACCAAGTCACTCAAGATAACTTTCATGAGTTGGCTGACTATAAACAATACCATCAGGACTTTTTAAACCTATTTGGCTTCGGGTTTGAGAATGTTGATTACGATAAGGATGTAGATCCGCGCGTAAAATGGTAACATATTGCACCGAGGTTTAAGCTCCAAGCACATTGGCATGGAAAGCCAATGTAAAAAAATGCTAAAATCTCGTACTTAGGTGTAAGAAGAATTTAAACGCACTCTTGTGGCGCGCTTTGTTGCGTTATCACATAGGGTGCGATTGCGTTTTTTTATTATGGAATTTGGCCTTCAGGCTGAAATAAAGTTTCAATCTTCCCTAAATTGAGTAGTGCTAACGCGTATGATTACGATAAAGAAAGGTTTGGATGTCCCTATTTCTGGGGCGCCACAACAAACTATTGAAGACGGTAAAACCGTCAAATCAGTCGCTGTACTAGGTGAAGAGTACGTGGGAATGCGCCCGACCATGCATGTCCAGGTCGAAGACCGGGTCAAGAAAGGTCAGATTCTTTTTGAGGACAAAAAGAATCCGGGTGTTAAGTTCACGGCTCCTGCAGCTGGTGTAGTTAAAGCCATCAACCGTGGTGCCAAACGGGTATTGCAATCGGTCGTCATTGATATCGACGGTAACGAGCAAGAAACGTTTGCTAAGTTCAGTTCAGCAGAACTTCTGAATTTAAGCCGCGAGCAGGTTCAAACTAACTTGGTTGATTCCGGTATGTGGGTTGCATTGCGCACTCGCCCATACTCGCGTTCACCAAAGTTAGACGCCGAGCCTGAAGCCATTTTCGTTAACGCAATGGATACGAATCCATTAGCGGGCGACCCTGCGCTTGTCATTAACGAACAAAAGCAAGCGTTCGTTGATGGCTTAAAAGTCGTTAGCCGCTTAACTAAGGGCAAGGTTTACGTTGCCTCGGCACCTGATGCAGGTATCGAGCTTGGTGACGCGCCTGTTACCCACGAGACATTCAAAGGCCCACACCCAGCAGGTAATGTCGGCACCCACATCCACTTTTTGGAAGGTGCGGGCTTCAGCTACCAGGTGTGGCATATCAGCTACCAAGACGTCATCGCCTACGGCAAATTGTTCACTACCGGTGAATTATTTACTGATCGCGTTGTTTCTGTAGCAGGGCCTGCGGCAGTTGAGCCTCGCCTAGTGCGCACACGCTTAGGTGCAAGCTTGACCGATCTATTGCAAGGTGAAGTTAAAGAAGGTAACCAACGTGTTGTTTCTGGTTCAGTATTGAACGGTCATAAGGCGGATGGTCCTCACGCATTCTTAGGTCGCTTCCATAACCAAGTGTCTTTGCTTGGTGAGGGTAATGAAAAGCTACCATTTGGATGGATTTGGCCGGGTAAAGAGATGCACTCAATTACACGTGCGTATTTGGGTCATATTTTCCCGAACAAAAAGTTTGATATGAACGCGTCGACCAACGGTTCAATGCGTGCAATGGTTCCAATTGGAAACTATGAGCGCGTTATGCCGCTAGACGTTGTACCAACCTTGTTGTTGCGTGCAATTGTGTCTGGTGACCTTGAGTCCGCTCAGGAATTAGGTTGTTTAGAGCTGGATGAAGAAGATTTGGCATTATGTACTTACGTTTGCCCTGGCAAATATGAGTTCGGTAACGCTCTTCGTAAAGTTCTCACAACGATTGAGAAAGAGGGCTAAGCCATGAGCATTAAGCATTATTTAGAGAAAATCGAACCTCAGTTCGAACCAGGTGGAAAGCACGAGAAGTGGTACGCACTGTATGAAGCGGTTGCCACCATTTTGTACACCCCAGGTATGACGACCAAAGCGACGACTCACGTACGTGACAGCATCGACTTGAAGCGTATTATGATCTTCGTATGGATGATGACATTCCCTGCGATGTTCTGGGGTATGTGGAACGTTGGTTATCAAGCAAACTTAGCTGTTTTAGACGGTTACCAATTAGCTGAAATCTGGCAAGTAGGGCTGTTCCAAGCCCTTGGCGGTGAGTTAGGTGCTGATGCTGGTTGGGGTACCATGATGTGGTACGGCGCCTGTTTCTTCCTGCCAATTTATGCGGTTACCTTCGCGGTCGGCGGTTTCTGGGAAGTATTATTTGCTTCTATTCGTAAGCACGAAGTTAACGAAGGCTTCTTCGTTACCTCGGTTCTGTTTGCGTTAATTCTGCCGGCAACCATTCCGTTATGGCAAGTTGCGCTAGGTATTACCTTCGGTATCGTAGTGGGTAAAGAAATCTTCGGTGGTACTGGCCGTAACTTCTTGAACCCTGCACTGACAGGTCGTGCGTTCTTATACTTCTCGTTCCCAGCTGCTATTTCTGGCGACCAAGTATGGACTGCGGTAGACGGTTACGCGGGTGCTACGAAACTAACTCAAGCCTTCCAAGGTGACTTAGACTACTCCAACATGGCGCTATGGTGGGACGCGTTCTTAGGCCGTATCCCAGGTTCTGTTGGTGAAGTGTCAACCTTAATGGTATTGCTTGGTGGTGCGGCGCTGATTTATTTCCGTATCGCTTCTTGGCGCATCGTCGGCGGCGTATTCGTCGGTATGGTGTTGTTCTCAGGTTTACTGAACCTGATTGGTAGTGATACCAACCATATGTTTGCGATGCCGTGGTACTGGCACTTAGCAGTAGGTGGGTTTGCATTCGGTATGATGTTTATGGCAACTGACCCAGTGTCGGCGTCATATACAAACAGTGCTAAATGGGCGTACGGTATTCTGATTGGTTTCATGACCGTGATGATCCGTGTCATTAACCCAGCATTCCCAGAAGGTATTATGCTAGCGATTCTATTTGCCAACGTATTTGCACCGTTGTTTGACCACTTCGTAGTGCAGGCGAATGTGAAGCGGAGGAAGTTGCGTCATGTCTAATAAGAATGAGACATTAGGAAAAACGTTTACGGTAATCATCGCGCTATGTTTAGTGTGTTCGATTGTCGTTTCGGGAGCCGCGGTTGGTTTGAAAGACCGCCAAGAAGCAAACGCAGCGTTGGCAATGCAACGTAACGTATTGCAAACCGCGGGTATCGACACGCGTGGTCAAGACATCCCGACTATCTATAGTCAGCGCGTTCGCGAGTTTCGTTTAAACCTTGAAACCAACGAATTGACTTCAGCTGGTGAAGACGACTTGGCAGAAGCTGCTGACGTTGAAAACCAAGGCGAAGTTAAACGTCGCTTAGGTGGTAGTGAAGACATCGCAGGTGTGCGTGATTTAGAACAACGCACAATGTTCTACATTGCTTATGAAGAAGATGGCGAGACCGTTAAAGCGTATATTTTACCGGTCCGCGGTGCTGGCTTATGGGGCATGATGTATGCCTTGCTGGCACTCGAGCCAGACGCACAGACCATCGCTGGTTTGAACTTCTACGAGCATGCAGAAACGCCTGGTTTAGGTGGTGAAATCACGAACCCGCGTTGGGTGAACAATTTCATTGGCAAGCAAGCGGTGGATGAGGACGGCAACATTCTAATTCGTGTCACTAAGGGTGCTAACCCTGAAAACAACGAAGTAGATGCGTTGGCTGGTGCAACCATTACCAGTAATGGTGTGGACAACACGTTCCAATTCTGGCTTAGCGAAACGGCCTATGGTCCATTCCTGCGAACGTTGCGTGAAGGAGAACTGTAATGGCGAGCGCAAAAGAAATGAAACAGGTGTTGTTTGGCCCAATTTTCGCCAACAACCCTATCGCTTTGCAAATCTTGGGTGTCTGTTCTGCGCTAGCGGTAACCGGTAGCTTAGAAAATACCTTTGTAATGTGTTTGGCGGTGACCTTTGTATTGGCACTGTCAAACTTCTCTATCTCATTAATTCGTAACCACATTCCTTCGAGTGTACGGATTATCGTGCAAATGACGATTATTGCGTCATTGGTTATAGTAGTTGACCAACTTCTGAAAGCTTTTGCGTATGACATCGCGCAAGAGCTATCGGTATTCGTTGGTCTTATTATCACCAACTGTATCGTCATGGGTCGTGCAGAAGCATTTGCGATGAAAGAGCCACCGTTTAAGTCATTGCTTGACGGTGTTGGTAACGCGCTAGGTTATTCTGTCGTGTTGCTAACCGTTGCTTTCTTCCGTGAGCTATTTGGTTCAGGCAGCTTGTTTGGTATCCAAATCTTGCCTCTGGTCACAGAGGGTGGCTGGTACACGCCAGTCGGTTTGTTGGTATTGCCACCAAGTGCGTTCTTTATTATCGGCGGCTTTATCTGGGTACTCCGTACCTTCCGCACTGAGCAAGTAGAAGCGAAGGAGTAAGCAGATGGAACATTATTTATCGATGCTAGTGCGCACGATTTTCATTGAAAATTTAGCACTTTCATTCTTCCTTGGTATGTGTACTTTCTTAGCAGTATCAAAGAAAGTTACTACAGCAATGGGCTTAGGCGTTGCGGTTATCGTTGTACTGGGTATCGCAGTACCGATTAACAACTTGGTCAATACGTATGTATTGGCGCCAGGTGCATTGTCGTGGGCTGGTTTTGCTGATGCGGACTTAAGCTTCCTGCGTTTCTTGACCTTTATCGGTGTGATTGCAGCATTGGTACAGATTCTTGAAATGGCACTCGACAAGTTCTTGCCGTCGCTATACAACGCACTGGGGATTTTCCTTCCCTTGATTACCGTAAACTGCGCCATCTTCGGTGGTGTGTTGTTCATGGTTGAGCGTGACTATAGCTTCACCGAGAGTATTGTTTACGGTGTTGGTAGTGGTATTGGCTGGGCGTTAGCAATTACGCTTTTAGCGGCTGTACGCGAGAAGCTGAAATATGCGGATATTCCTGACGGTTTACGTGGTCTGGGTATCACTTTTATCAGCACTGGCTTAATCGGTTTGGGCTTTATGTCGTTCTCTGGCGTATCGCTGTAAAAGCCTTGGTTGTAACGAAACAGGAATAAAAGGAACAAGTCGATGCAAGAAATATATCTTGGCGTAGGCCTGTTCACCATTATCGTATTAGCTTTGGTCTTAGTGATTATGTTCGCAAAGTCAAAGCTGGTACCTTCTGGTGACGTAGAAATCATTATCAATGATGATCCAGATAAGAAAATTACCACTCAGCCTGGTACTAAATTGTTAGGTGCCTTGGCTAACTCAGGTATTTTCGTATCTTCAGCTTGTGGTGGCGGCGGTTCATGCGGTCAGTGTATCGTTCACATTAAAGAGGGTGGCGGTGAAATTCTGCCAACCGAGCGTGACCATATTTCTCGCGGTGAAGCGCGTGAAGGTGCGCGTTTGTCGTGCCAGGTAAACGTCAAGCAGAACATGAAGATCGAGCTTCCTGAAGAAGTATTCGGTATCAAAAAGTGGGATTGTACAGTTCGCTCGAATGATAACGTTGCGACGTTTATCAAAGAGTTGGTGCTTGAAATTCCAGACGGTGAGTCAGTACCTTTCCGAGCGGGTGGTTACATCCAGATTGAAGCCCCAGCGCACCATGTGAAGTTCAAAGACTTTGAAATCGAAGAGCAATACCGTGGCGATTGGGAGCGTTTCAAGCTATTTGATCTCGAGTCGAAAGTGGACGAAGAAACTATCCGTGCTTACTCGATGGCTAACTACCCAGAGGAAGAAGGTATCATTATGTTGAACGTGCGTATTGCTACGCCGCCACCTAATGATATGACGCTGCCGCCAGGTAAAATGTCATCTTTCATCTTTAACTTGAAAGCTGGTGACAAAGCTACAATTTCAGGTCCGTTTGGTGAGTTCTTTGCCAAAGAAACTGAAGCTGAAATGGTCTTCGTTGGTGGTGGTGCAGGTATGGCGCCAATGCGCTCGCACATTTTCGACCAATTACGTCGTCTGAATTCAAAGCGTAAGATTTCTTTCTGGTACGGTGCTCGTTCTAAGCGTGAAATGTTCTATGTAGAAGATTTCGACATGCTGGCTGATGAGAACGAAAACTTTGAATGGCATGTTGCCTTGTCAGATCCAACTGAAGAGGACAACTGGAGTGGTTACACAGGCTTTATTCATAACGTATTGTTTGAAAATTACCTGAAAGACCACCCTGCACCTGAGGACTGTGAGTTCTACATGTGTGGTCCGCCGGTGATGAACGCGGCCGTTATCAACATGCTAAAAGACTTAGGTGTTGAAGACGAGAACATCATGCTTGATGACTTCGGTGGTTAATTAATCGCCTTGTTGAAAAAGCCAGCAGTTGCTGGCTTTTTTTATCTCTGAGTTTTGAGGTGAATTTGGTGGCTGGAATGGGTTACAATAGCGCCAGTTCTCTAACGCATTGAGGTTGTAATGCAGACATTTTTGTTAGTCTTCGTGATGATGCTTGTGGTTTTTGTTGCAATGGGTATCGGGTATATCATTCAACGCAAAAGTATTTCAGGTAGCTGTGGCGGCTTAGGTGCAATGGGCATCGAGAAAGCGTGCGATTGTGACAACCCGTGTGAAGAGCGAAAGGCGCGCATGGCCAAACATGAGCGCCAGAAAAAGATTAAAGAGTGGCAGAAAAACCAGATTAACTAGTCATTCAGCACAAAGCGATATAATGACTCAGGTGACAAGCTAAAACATGTGTTGCCAGCAACGCAGCTCAATTGCTGTGTTGCTGTATCCAGCAGTTGCCATTCTTCCCCTTGGCTCTGACGCCATGCGACGCCACTTTGATTGGCGACCACAATGTAGTCTCCATGCACCTGCAAATTAGTCAGTACACCGCTTAAACCTTGTACTTCACTCGCTTCCGCTTCACGATTGTGCCAACGCCATATCACTGCACTCGCGTTCTCATCTTCCAGGTCTCCACCGGTGAATAATATCTCGCGATTGGAAAGTGGGTAAACCGCGGTAATTGCAGGGCGTTGTCCGCGAATAGGGGTGCTATGCACGTTAAAGCGTAAGGCGTTGGTGGACTTTAGCATTAACCGCGCTGATTCGCCGTAAGCGGAACCCATCGCCCACGTATCGTTGGCGTAGTGCACACAACTAGCAGATTCTGAAAACGCACCCTCGCCAGGCTGCAGGCTCTGGTCAAACCCACTGCGAGAGGCCAGCCAGCGGCGGCCATTGGTACTGCGCACGACGTGCCAACTATCATTATGGCCATCGCCAAGTACCCAAGCTTCTGCATCTGGAATCAAATCAAAGCAGCGCAAGGTCTCGCTGCCATTCGCCCGATACACACGATTCCAGCTAAAGCCACCATTGCGCGTGTGGTAGAGGCGTGAATCGGTGCCTCTGCCTTGGGTTAGGGCAAATGCTTGGCGATCATCGATAGCTTTAATTTGCGAAATCGGTAACGGATTGCTGCCTGTAGGCTGTGAAACACTCCAATTCGCACCACCGTCTTCAGAACGTGCGATATGGCCATGGCTGCTACCGAGCCAAATGATTTGTTGGTCACTCGCCGATAACGCGCTCCATTGCACGTCAGTGCTGGTTGATGGCAGCTCCACCGGTGTTGCAGAAGCATAAGCACACACCGTTAAGGGAAATAGGGCGACAGTGGAGCAAATAATTTGCAACGGATGGGACATGACAACCTCTTAGCTAATTTTTTTCAGAACTCAGGGCTATGGTATAGTGTCGCATAGCATTAAGCTAATTCAATTCATTACGTGTGTGGATTAGCAATGGATTGCAAACCGCGTTGCGATACTTTCCCTTTTTACGAGTATAGGATTCTAGATGCTACGAATCGTCACCATTCTTGGAACCATATTGTTATCCACCGGCGCTAGTGCCGGACAATCAGAGCCTGCTCCCTGGCACTGGCTGGAGGGTAATTTCTCCAATTACCAATATACAGTTAGTAATCCTGAGGCTGGCTACTCGCCGGTTCTCTTTACGTTTACTAACCTTGAGCATAATGATGATGACGATGTGCTGGTACTGGCTCAGCAGTTTCATTTGTTCGATCAAACGTTACCGCTGCGTCAGCAAATTCTGCGCTTTACTCCGCGCCGTCAGGGGTGGCGTCAAGAAGTCTACGATTTAGAACCAGAACTTCTACTAGGCGATGTGTTAGACGAGGATAACTGGCAACATTTGGCCGGTTGCCGTTATGAGTGGCGTAAAGAAGGTGAGGAGTTCATCGGCGCGACAGACCCTGGGCGTTGTTTCTTTGTCGTGCAAGGGCAGGACGTGCGGGTTGGGGTAGCAACCACCATGCGTTTGAGCCGAAATAATCTTTGGGTGGATGATACGTTAGTCGCTGACGAAGCATTCTTAGCGGCACGTGACGCTAGCGATATCCGCACACACTTTCAACGCTTGACCTATTTTGCTGGTGAGATTCAATACCGACCGCGTCATGATAGTGAGTGGCAGCAGGTAGAGCTAGCCAATGACTTACATGACCAAGGGACCTTGATTGGCCTAATCGACCCTAGCAGTGGTTTGGAATTGCGGTATCAGTTGGAGTTAGTGCGGGAGCATGACTACGTGCAATTAAAAATCTATGATATTACCCGTCAAGACTATATTCATAGTGTCGAACACCCGCTGGGTCAGGTGATTCAGTTTGAGTCGGCAAATTTGACTTTCGAACTAGCGCCTCTTCCGTGAGGCGCTTTGCTATTTTACTCTGCGCTTAAATTGATTTCAGCGGCATAGTTGATAACTTGAGCCATACGTTGTGCAGAGTGATGTAGCTGCTGACGAATGACGACACGGGCTTGCTCAACATAGGCATCAGACAGCGGCTCACCTTCCTGCATACCGCCGTAGGCGTACTCGCGCGCTAGCATATTGGCTTCGGTCGCCCATGATTTAACAGCCTCATACCAATCCTGCGGATCGTCTGGTAACGCCTGCTCGGCGGCAAATTGCTCTGGCGTTGGCAGGTCTTTCTCGACCAAAATTAAAGTGTCCCAGGTGCGGTGTAAATTTTGTTCTTCGCCGTTGAACTCGACAATGGTGTCATTACCGCCACGGTCGCGAGCAAAACCAAGATGCAGAGGCTGATGCATATCCGTAATCCAGTGCGTGATCTTACGTAATTGGTCTGCCTGCTCTGACGGGTCTGCCGTAGGGTCCAATAACACGTCTAACGCGTCGAACGTTGCACCAACCACACAGCGGCGATTAGGGCAGTCGCGTTGCATATCAATCTCGGTGGCATGCGGTGGGATATTCGCAAAATGAAGCGGACCTAAAGCCCATCCTTCCTCGGTACCACGCACTCGGTCGGCCCATGTGGTCGCAGTGGCCAATGACTCTTCTTCGAGATAGGCTAATTTACTATCAACCCATGCTCTTGCTTCAGGTGTCAAATATGCGTACGTGGTATGACCGATAAACTCATGCCCGGCAAAGCCCCAAGCATGTGCATCTTGGATTGAGCTTAGTTGAGCACCAATCGCAAATAATCCAATACCAAGCGTCAAGCTGGCTTTACAATTAACGACTTTGTGCATCCAAAGATTCTCCTGTGATATGGCTACTTGCATCACTCATTAAATACAAATAAGTCGGCATAATATCCGCCGCGGTTTTCAGCAGGCTTTTGTCTTCTGCTGGATACGCTTTAGAACGCATCGCGGTATTGGTAGCGCCTGGATTGATAACGTTGACGCGTAGGTTCGAATTTTCATACTCGTCAGCTAGCACCTGAGCCATGCCTTCAGTGGCGAACTTCGACACTGCGTAAGGGCCCCAGTGCGCGCGTCCAGTGCGACCTACGCCTGATGAGGTAAATACCACCGAAGGCTGAGGTGCCGCCATCAGTACCGGTAACAAAGCCTTGGTCATCATAAATTGTGCAGTAACATTTACCTGCATAATGTCTTGCCATGTTGGCAAGTCAATTTGGCCGAAAGGTGATAACACGCCGAGTAGACTGGCATTGTGTAACAATCCATCCAGGCGCCCAAATTGGTCCATAATAGTGGCGGCCATATCCCGATAGTTAGCTTCGGTGGCGCCTTTCATGTCCAGCGGAATAATTGCTGGTTGTGGGCCACCAGACTGCTCAATGGCATCGTACACGGCTTCTAGTTTGGCCACAGTGCGGCCTAATAAAATAACGGTCGCGCCATGGCGAGCAAATGTGATGGCGGCTTCTTTGCCAATGCCATCGCCAGCCCCAGTGACCAGAATAACTTTGTCACGTAAGGCATTTTCAGGTGCGGTAAAAGTTTGATGTGACTGCATAGCTAATGATAGTTGTGAAAAGTTGTGCCATAGTGTACCTGTAATTTAAATCTATCTCAGCTGTTGCTAAGAATTTGTCAGAAAAACCTTTAATATTGCTTGTTTGGGGTGTATAAATTCTGTAAATACTCAGCACATCAGAGTAAGCTCAGCGGCGGCAGTTGTTAAATAACTGTTGGCCAATTGAATTTTGTACACATGGTAAACCGCTCAATCAAGTAACGTCAGTCAGGCAAGATAAGTACCGTAATCATGGGGATGTTTAGCAAATAAGTGATTACTTCTGCTGGGTTACTTAAGGGCGCAATATAAACAGCCATTCGGCTGCCAATAATTAGAACAACAAGGATTGGGGACACCTCATGAAAAAACTATTGCTTTCCGTAGCTGTAGGTTCTGCACTTGGGCTTACCGCCTGCGTCGCTGATGGCGATGATGCGCCGGTAACTCAAGAAGAAGCGCGCACACCGTTCACCCGGGTAGTATTTGACCCTGCAAACGGTCAATTACCAATTCCCAGCGATATCCTGCTTGGTGGCACCACTGACGGTACACTGAACATTCCAGTGTCTGACCCAACTAATTTTGGCGACCCTCAGGTTGCGATTAACTCGTTAGATGGCTGGTCGACGACTATGCCACTGACGTTTAACTTTGCGTATGCTCAGGACAGTCAAGGTAATCGAGTAGCCATCAATGGCCAATCGGTGACATCACCTGGTGGTATTCGTATTTTTAAAACTGTGATGGGCGGTGATACTCGTGATGCAGAATGTGCAACACGTCCAGCTGGTACAGCCTGTCGAGTTGTTGGTGAGTTGGAATATGGTCCGGAAAACGACTTTATCGTGACCTACGCAAATCGCACTGCGACAGTAGTTCCAGTACGTCCATTAGAACCTAAAACTGGTTATTTAGTGGTGCTGACTGATGGTATCACTGACGAATTAGGTCGCGCGGTACGCCCATCGCAAACTTATGCAGTTGCACGTAACCCTGATGTGACTCTAGACGGTGAAGGCGCAGGTCTACAAAATGTGATTCGCAGTTACGAGGCGGCATTAAGCAGCTTCGGTTTGTCGCCAAGCCGTTACGCCTATGCTTCTGGCTTTACGACCCAATCAGTTGATGATGTATTGCAAACCGTTCAAGGTTTGATGTCTGTTGGCCAGATTCCAGTTGGCGCGATTCAGGCACAAAACACAGGTAACTCCGTAGCGGACGCTTTAGTTGCGGCGGGCGCTATTACTTCGCCATCGCAAGCAGCAACGATTGCAAGCGCGGCGGACTTATATGGCGGCCAGTTCAGCGCCCCATATTTTAGCCCAATCCCGACAGAGGGAAATCCAGCAGCGCCACGTACAGGTTTCTGGCAAGCGCAGTTCATCAGCGTGGCAAGTATTGTCACTGCATTGCGTGGTGGTAATGAAAGTTGTGCTGGTGATGTTGCAGTAGCTGATTTGCTGCCTTTAATGGAGCGTCCCGAAGATGCGAACCCAGAAAACCCGCAAAGCCTAGCGGGGCAAATTCAATTTGCTGTTGCTGCGGCTGATGAAGATGGCGCCGGTGCCGTGCTTGCTTGCCTGGATGCAAATCGTAACTTGACCAAATTTAACCCGATTCCGGCAGTGCGCGCGTTTAAAAACTTGCCGTTTGTGATGTCGGTGCCGAATGTAGCAGTCGTCAATGTGATTCGCCAAAGCATGGAAATGCCGACAATCAGCGAGCCTGAAGACGGCTGGCCAGTTGTGATTTTCCAACACGGCATTGGTGGCGACAAAGAACAGGCGCTAGCCATTGCAGGAACTTTAGCTTTATCTGGTCAAGCGATGATCGCGATTGACCACCCGTTGCATGGCGCGCGTGACTTTGGCAGCAGCCAGTTCAATGCAGGCTCTGATCCAACTGCGTATTTGAACTTGTCTAGCTTACTGACAGCCCGTGACAACTTACGTCAAAGCACCTCTGACTTATTGGCATTACGTCACGCGTTAGGACAAGGTGGTTCGAACTTTGGTGGTGCCAATATTGATGGTGACAACGTGAAGTTTATCGGCCACTCGTTAGGTGCCATCGTAGGTACAAACTTCCTGGCAGTGGCGAACTCGCCTCATATGTTCAGCGAGCAAGCTGCACAGCTAGGTGTCAGCTTTGACGTCGACGTTGCAGCACTGGGCATGCCAGGTGGCGGTATCGCGTCGTTCTTATTAGAGTCGCAGCAGTTCGGTCCTGTGATTGGTGGTTTACTGTCGTATCAGCAAATCGCGCCATTCCGTCAAGCAGCAAATGCGGCGATTGAAAACAACGGTGGACCTGCACCAGGTAGCGCTGCGTTTAACACCTTTATCGCGCAATTCTACGTGCAATTCTTTGCCGAAGCCCCAGCTGCATTGGTTGCGGCGCGTGACGAATTGTTAACTCAGTTCCGCTTCGCTGCACAAACCGTGATCGATTCATCGGATCCGGTGAACTATGCTGCATTAGCGCGTTCAACTGAGATCCCGATGATTCTTATCCAGGCAGACGGTGACACTGTGATTCCAAATACCACGGCGTATCCAACTGCCGGTACGGCGCCACTAGCTCGTCTGTTGGGCCTACCAGTGGTGACAGAATCTGTTATGGGCGAAGAGCCAGTGTCAGCTTACTTACGCTATGTTGATGCGACGCATGGTTCACTATTGTCGCCAGGTAACACCGAAGTCGAAGCACGTGTATTGCAAAGTATTCAGCAAACTGTTGGTGTCTACATGCAATCTAACGGTTTAGTCTTAGCGGTTGATGAAGACGAACTGCGCTAAACAGCTCTAAACGAATAAGAAGCCAGCTATACGCTGGCTTTTTTTTTGCCATTTGTGTTGAGTTTTAAGCATCTAGAGATACCAAGCTCGCTTAGACATACTGCTAGTTTGAATTCATTGCTACAATGTTTGGGACTCAAGGTGATCAAGGGGAAGTACATTGGAATATTTGATTGAGATAGGCTTATTCGTAGGCAAGGCTGTCGTCGTGGTGGTGGCAGTGTTTTTAATCGTTAGTGTGGTTGTCTCGGCGGCGGCAAAGCAGAAAGACACCAAGGGCGAACTGCACGTCGATAATTTAACCCGTGAGTTACGCAAAACTACGCGTCAGATTCAACATAGCTTAATGTCGAAAAAAGCACGCAAAAAGGCCCAGAAGAGCGCAAAAAAACAAGACGCCAGTGAACACGAAGCGGATCGCAAAGTGTTCTTGATTGACTTTAAAGGCTCAATGGACGCCAAAGAAGTGGAGAGCCTGCGTCGAGAAGTGACGGCTGTGCTTCAGGTAGCCGCCGATAACGACGAAGTGATTGTGCGTATCGAGAGTGGCGGTGGCGTGGTACACGGTTACGGCCTTGGCGCCTCACAGTTGCAGCGGATAAAAGAGCGTGGCCTTAAGCTTACCGTCACTATTGACAAGGTCGCGGCGAGCGGTGGCTATATGATGGCGTGTGTAGCCAATACTATTGTGGCTGCACCATTTGCGGTAGTTGGCTCAATTGGTGTTATCGCACAGCTACCTAACTTTCATCGCTTACTAAAGAAAAACGATGTCGATTTTGAGCAAGTCACGGCGGGTGAGTATAAGCGTACGTTAACACTATTTGGTGAAAATACAGATGCAGACCGTGCTAAATTCAAGCAAGACATTGATGAGGTTCATGTGTTGTTTAAACAACATGTCTCGACTCAGCGCCCAAGCGTTGATATTGACCGCGTGGCAACTGGAGAAGTGTGGTATGGGCAGCAAGCTGTGGCGCTTAACTTAGTAGATCAAGTCGCAACCAGTGACGATATCGTGCTGGCCGCGTCTAAAGGTGCCGATGTGATTCGGGTCAGCTATCAAGTGAAAAAGAATATGGCACACAAGCTGACTCAAAGTGCGGTAACGAGTATCGAGCAGGTCGCTTTAAAGTGGTTGCAGCGGGCTCAGTTCTGGCATCGTTAATCATTACGCCTCTGCGAACAGCTTCATTAAAAAACCCAAGCATTGCTTGGGTTTTTTGCTAATAAATAATGGATGCACTTAAGGACTATGTGTTCGCTGTGCTTTCCTCATTACGGTTATCATTCGCTAGCTTAGTGTCTGCTTTGGGGTCGTTGTAGACGTTTTCGTCTAGCTGACCTTCGCTTTTACCAATCACAGTCGTGACCATACAATCACCGGTAATGTTTACCGCAGTCCGGGTCATATCGAGCAGTCGGTCCACCCCGATAATCAGCGCAATGCCCTCAACCGGTAAACCAACCTGTTGCAGCACCATCGCCAACATAATCAAGCCAACCCCAGGCACGCCTGCAGTACCTACCGAAGCAAGCGTTGCGGTGGCGATGACCATCAGGTAATCAACTAAGGTTAGGTCGACGCCATACACTTGGGCAATAAATACGGTGGCTACGCCCTGCATAATCGCAGTGCCGTCCATATTAATGGTAGCGCCAAGGGGGACGGTGAAAGAGCTGACCGCGTTATTGACGCCCAGTTTACCTGTGGCCGTTTCCATGGTGACCGGAATGGTTGCGTTGCTGCTCGCCGTAGAAAAACCAAATAACTGCGCGTTACGCATTTTACGCATAAAAATAAGCGGGTTGAGACCGGTTAATACCTTGAGCATCGCAGGGTAGGTCACTAAACCGTGGATAATCAGTACACCAAATACGAGCAGGAAGTATTTAAGCAAGTTACCTATGGTAGCAAAGCCCATATCTGCAAACAGTCGCGCCATCAACGCAAATACACCGTAGGGCGCTACAGCCATCAGCAGCATCACCAGTTTCATGATGACCACGTTGAAGTCTTCAAAAAAACCTTTTAAGCGCTCACCCGGCTTTCCTACTAAGGTAAGCGCGATTCCGAACAGCAGCGCAAATACGATAATTTGCAGCATGTTGCCTTCAGCCATGGCATTAATTGGGTTGCGTGGCACCATATCAACCAGTACTTGGCCAAAAGAGGGGGCTTCTGCTGCATCAAAGCTGGCATCTGAGGTTAAATTCATGCCATCGCCAGGGCGCACAATCAGGGCGGCAGCAATGGCGATAGTAATGGCGACTGCGGTGGTGAATAAGTATAAGCCAATCGCTTTGCCGCCGAGGCGTCCAAGTTTGGCAGGGTCACTTAAGGCGCTCGTACCAAGCACCAGCGAGACGAACACCAGAGGCACGACTAACATCATTAAACTGCTGATGAATATTTCACCAACAACCGTGAAGACACCGCCAATGATAAAAGTTTGCACCCAAGGCTGTTCCGCGATGGTCAATTGCAATATCAGACCAAGCACAATACCGGCAACCATGCCGATCACGATTTTGCTGGTCAGGCTTAATTTTTTTGAGGCCATGGAAAATCCTGCTTCGGTTTTTGTAATTTTGAAAAGGCAGCTAGACTAGCAGACTTGCCTAAATTGCCAAAGCGCTTCTATTCAAGCATTCGTCGGAAACAATAAAAAAGGGGCTCAACAGCCCCTTTTACTCAATCAACCTTTACACGCAGCCTACAGGTAGGTAGGCGCAAAGCCATTGGTCCATGCCATGGCGGTGATAACCATCAGGATGACCATCAAAATCAGGCCTGCGGTTACCACTGAGCTGGAATACAAGAAGCCACGCTCTTCAGGAATATGCATTAAAATAGGCACCCCTGCGTATAGTAAGTATACCGAATAAGCCACACCGGCCAGGAATGCCATGGAGACAAACCAGAGTTCCGGGTAGAGAGCGGCAATACCTGACATCAGTACTGGGGTTGCGGTGTAAGCTGCAAGTTCAAGGGCTTGAGTATAACTTGGCGCCGCGCCAAAAATTTTTGCCATAGAGTGGATTAAATAAGCAAGTGCCATGACCCCCGCAACAATGCCAAAGTACATCGTCACGGCTAGCGTCAGCGCGCTTTGCGGCGTCAGCACAATAACTTCACGTGCACCGATACTGAAGCCTGCATGAGCCCCGGCATAGTAAGCAAACGCACATGGAATAAGTGCTACGATAAGAATATGTGACAACGAGAAGCGTAAGCTTTCATGTCGCGCATCAATAGTTTTCCATTCATCAACCGGATGAGCGTAGAGTCCCCAGATGTGATTTAGTATCATATGACCCCCTAAAGCGTTTCGCTTAGCGTCTTGGTTGTTAATTCATCGCTACTTTTGTAGTAGCTTGTGTTGTCAGTTACACGGGTCGAGCAGGTTTGGTATAACTTACATACGTAACGCCTGAACGAATGTATTACTGTTTTTAATCAAGAGAATAAATTCACTTATGCATCTATAGTGACGTGTCGGGGGAAAGTATCAAGATTGAATAATTCTGAGCACTTTTGGTTCAGAACTATTTTGTTATAAAGCTGTTAGAACCTGAGCTAGAGAGCCATCATGGACAATAAAATTAAAGCCCTATTGCAACCTGTTGAACAATTTTTGAGCGTTGCGACCCCGTCAGCATGGATCGAGCAAGCGAAGCAGCCGCACAATTTGAACAGTCTGTTACTTGATCACTTACATTGTGAATTAAAAGCCGCGCAAAGTGCGGCATTTTTAATCCGTCGCTACGCGCCTAACAGTTTGCTGGCGCAGCACGTATTGGATTGGCTAAAACCGTATGAGGACTTTGTCTATCGAGGTATCGGTGACGGTCAGTTTAATGGAACCCAAGGGCTGAACAAGGCCAATACCCATAGTCGAAGTGACGACCCTGTAGTGAATGAGCTAATTGGTAAAATGGTGTTGTTGATCAAAGAAGAGCTGCACCATTTTGAACAGGTATTGGCGATTATGCGGGAACGCGATATTAATCTTGAGCCAATTAGCGCCGCTCGATACGCCGCCGCCCTGCGGCGCGAAATCCGCACCCATGAGCCCGCTGCTTTTATTGATAAGCTGATTGTCGGTGCATATATTGAGGCGCGCTCTTGTGAGCGTTTTGCTGCCATCGCACCGCATGTCGATGCGGACCTTGGGCGCTTCTATATTTCACTGTTACGTTCAGAGGCTCGTCATTACCAAGATTACCTGCACCTGGCCTATATGCTTGCAGAACAAGCTGGCACGCCGGCTCAGGCTGTGGACGATCGGATTGCGCATTTTGGCGCGCTAGAGGCAGAACTGATTGTCAGTGCAGATACTGATTTTCGCTTTCACAGCGGTGCGCCTAGCGCGGCGTTAGAGCCTCAGGCTGGGGCAGCGGACGCGACTGTAAGTTAAACCCGGTTGCATCCACACTAAGCACACTGCCTTGTTCGTACCAGTCGCCCAACACAATGCGTTCGACTGGGCGGGCACCTAAACGGCTGACGTGATGCTGATGCACACCTGGGCGGTGAGTGTGACCGTGAATAATACGTCGTGCTGGTTGCTTGGCCAGTGCTGCTTGCACACCGTCTTCGGTTGCGTCCATTTTCTCAAGTTGCTCAGCACTGAGTGGCTGCTTGGTTTTACTGGTGCCACGTAAATGGGCCGCAATACCGCGTCGCCAGCTTAAGGGCAAGCGCGTTAATAGTGCCAATAGCACGGGGTTACGAATAATTTTGCGAAAGCGAAGGTAGCTGACATCCCGCGTGCACAAAGTATCGCCGTGCATTAGCAAGGTCGGGGTGCCATACAAATCAACCACCACACTTTCGGCAAGAATTTGGACGCCAGTCATAGCCGCAAAACGTTTGCCAATCACGAAATCACGATTACCAGCGATAAAAAATACAGGTACGCCCGCATCGGTTAACTGGCGTAGGGATTGAATCACATCCAGATGAAACGGGGTCAGATCATCATCACCGATCCACGCATCGAACAGGTCACCTAAAATATAAAGCGCATCAGATTGACGCGCTTCAGTGTGCAAAAAAGCTTGGAACAGCGCAGTAATATCTGGGCGCTGTTCGCTTAAGTGCAAGTCCGAGATGAACAGGGTGGTCATGCGACTTTGGTAGCTTTCTCGATCACAACATCGTTGACTGGTACGTCAGCGTGGAAGCCAGCGTTGCCAGTGTCTACCGCTTTAATCGCGTCGACCACATCCATACCTTCTACGACTTCGGCGAATACACAGTAGCCCCAACCGTGGGCGCTTTCTGATTGGAAATTAAGGAAATCATTGTCTTTAACATTAATAAAAAATTGAGCTGTTGCTGAATGCGGGTCGTTGGTACGCGCCATAGCGACAGTACCACGAGTATTCGCAACACCGTTGTTGGCTTCATTTTTAATCGGTGCCTGAACTTCCTTTTGGCTCATGCCCGGTGTAAAACCGCCACCTTGAATCATAAAACCGTCAATGACACGGTGAAAAATGGTGTTGTCGTAGAAGCCGCTATCGACGTACTTGATAAAGTTAGCAACCGTTTCTGGGGCTTTGTCGGCTAACAAACGTAATGTGATATCGCCGTGATTGGTGGTTAAAGTCACCTGCATGATGGTCTCTCTTATCTGGATAAAAATAGGGACGAAGGCGCATATTCTAGCCTATGCGCCAATATAGCAAAAGTTTACTCGTGAGTTTGCGCAATGGCTTCGATAATTGGCACCGTTAAATCCAAGCATTCTTGCACACTATCAACCACATGATAGAGCTTAAGATCTTCTGGATTGATCAAACCGTGCTCAGCTAAAACCTCTAGGTTTATCAAGCGTGTCCAAAAATCTTTGCCGTACAGCAGAATCGGCACGCTGGGCATTTTCTTGGTCTGAATCAGGGTGAGGGTTTCAAACAACTCATCCAAGGTGCCAAAGCCACCAGGAAACACAATCACGGCTTTGGCACGCTTGAGAAAGTGCATTTTACGCATGGCAAAGTATTGAAACTCAAAAGAATGCTTTGCCGCAATGAAGGGGTTCACACGTTGCTCGCGAGGCAACACAATATTTAACCCGATACTCGGGTGGTTGACATCATGGGCGCCGCGGCTGGCCGCCTCCATAATACCTGGGCCACCTCCGGTTACTAAACGGGTATGGCGCAATTGGCGCATTTCAATTAGTTCACCTAAGCGCGCGGATAGCTCACGTGCATCGGCATAAAAGTGATTCAAATCCGCGCATTCCCGTTGGTCTTCACCGTCGCATTGGCTTTCTTCGGGGGCAGGAATGCGCGCACTGCCAAAAATCGAGATGGTGTGGCGCACGTCGGCTTGCGCAAGGGCAGCCTCGACACTTAACCATTCGTCAGCTAAATGCTGTGCACGTTGGATATCTTCAGGGGATGCTGATTCGGCAAGTTTTAAAAACTCGGGTGTTGGGACGCCTTTATGGGTCATTCATATTCCTCGTAACGCTTGATAATGCTATGCTTTGTAGCTATTCGAACTATACCATTTATTTCGCATTTAAAAACGGAGTTGCACGAGATGCTCAAGCTTTTTAATTCCCTGACTAAGCAGAAGGAAGAATTCCAGCCACTCACGCCGGGGGAGGTGAAGCTCTATGTATGCGGTGTAACAACATATGATTACTGCCACATCGGCCATGCCAGAACTTACGTGGCATTTGACGTCGTGGTGCGCTACTTACGTTATCTCGGTTACCAAGTTACCTATGTGCGTAATATCACGGATGTAGATGACAAGATTATTGTGCGTGCCGCACAAAACGATGAACCCATCGGTGAACTCACCGAGCGTTTTATTGCGCATATGCACGAAGATTTTGCTGCGTTGAACCTGGTTGAGCCGGATATTGAGCCACGTGTCACCACGCATATGGACGACATTATTGCGCTGATCGAAACCTTGGTAGAGAAAAAGCACGCGTACGTGGCGAATAACGGTGATGTGCTGTTTGATGTATCCAGTTATGCCGACTACGGCAAGCTTAGCCGCCAAGATTTAGACCAATTACAAGCTGGCGCCAGGGTTTCTGTAGATCAGGGTAAGCAGGATCCGCTGGACTTCGTGCTTTGGAAGCAAGCCAAGCCTAGTGAACCCAACTGGGATTCACCTTGGGGGCCGGGTCGCCCAGGCTGGCATATTGAGTGCTCAGCGATGAACAGTAAGCATTTAGGAAAGCATTTTGATATTCATGGTGGTGGTTCTGACCTAATGTTCCCGCACCATGAAAATGAAGTGGCTCAGTCTTGCTGCGCGAATGACACGCCGTATGTAAATTATTGGATGCACAGCGGTATGGTGCAGGTAAACCAAGAGAAAATGTCCAAGTCACTGGGTAATTTCTTCACCATTCGCGAAGTGTTGGTCACCTATGACGCAGAAACCGTGCGCTTCTTTTTACTCTCAGGGCACTATCGCAGCCAGCTTAACTACTCGGAAGAGCATTTACAGCAGGCTCGAGCAGGTTTAGAGCGTTTATATACCGCTATCCGCGGTATTCAGGCATCCACACCTGAAGCCGAGCTGCGCGCAAGCTACGATGAGCGCTTTAAGGCAGCTCTAAGCGATGACTTTAATGTGCCTGAGGCTATGTCGGTATTGTTTGACTTAGCACGCGAGATTAATAAAACACGCAATTCGCAACCTGAGCTAGCCAGCGCACACGTAGGCTTATTACTCGAATATGCGAAGGTACTGGGCGTGTTGCAGCAAGAGCCTGAGCAATTTTTCCAGCAAGGCTCGACGCAATCAGGCGCAGAGAATGATGAAGTTGCGACTATTGAAGCGCTGATTTTAGCGCGTAACACCGCGCGCGCCAATAAGGACTGGGCGGCAGCCGATGAGGCACGCGACAGTTTAGCGGCAATGGGTATTGTATTAGAAGACGGTGCAGCAGGTACCACTTGGCGCCGACAATAAGTCGCCGAGTACAGCTGCAGCGTACATTCATTTGTAGTAGAACGGGAGTCGCCCTATGGCCGCACCAAAGTTACATCAAGTCAGCCAGTTAGATAACTTGAACCACGCCGATGCACTGATTGTGATCGGCCCTGATTTCAGTCAATTGCCAAGCTCGTTGGCAGCTGATTTCGCCGCCGCGCAGCGCATTGACCAACGGGTTGGGCAGGGCGCTCAGCTCACTATTTGCGCGGCAGCACCGCAACAACGGTTAATCACTGTAAGCACAGGTCCACTTGACCGCGATTACGATGACGTGCGCCGTTTTTATGATGCCGCGCGTCAAGGTATTCGTGTCGCTATGCAGGCTGGGGCAACGCAACCGGCCATCATGCTAGTTGCCGTGCCACAACATGCCACCTACCAACACGCTTTAGCGCTGGCAGCCTTTGGCGCGTGCCAGGAGTTATACGAGCCTTTGGAGGCACGAGAGCATTTTGGTGATGAAGTCGAGCCTGTCACCGATATTACATTGGTGGGTGAGGTTGATGCGGCATGGCTTAACGCCGTGGAAGCGGGTCGTCGTGCCGGGCGTGATTTATGCGGTACAGAGCCTGAACGAATGTCACCGATTAAGTTTGCTGAATACTGCCAAGATATTTTTGCCGGCACTGGCGTTAAAGTCACGGTGATTGATGATCGCATGCAACTTGAGCATGAGTATCCGTTATTGGCTGCAGTTGGTCGTGCCTCATTTAACACCCCACGCCAACGGCCATGTGTGATACGCCTGGAATATACCGGTAGCGGCGAGATTACCGACAGTCTGTTTATGGTTGGTAAGGCGATTACCTACGACACGGGCGGCGCCGATTTGAAAACCGGTGGCCATATGGCGGGTATGAGCCGTGACAAAGGCGGTGCTGCAGGAGTTGCTGCGTTCGTGAAGGCCGTCGCTGAGCTAAAGCCAGCGCACCTCAAAGTGGTTGCGGAAATTGGTGCGGCGCGCAATAGCATAGGCTCAGACGCCTTCGTCGCCGATGAAATTATCACTGGTCGTAGTGGTGTGCGTGTGCGTATCGGTAACACGGATGCTGAGGGGCGTTTAGTCATGGCGGATTGCTTGGCTCATTTGCGTGAACAAGCCCTCGATGCCGTAAACCCAAGTTTGTACACAGTGGCGACACTTACTGGCCATGCCGCTTTGAGCAAAGGCCCATACACTGCATTAGTCCCTAACGGTCAAGCGCAATCAACTGGGTTGGTGAACGAATTAATCCAAGCAAGTGAGTTGTGGGGCGACCCTGCTGAGTTGTCGGTCAGTCGTCGCGAGGATTTTGATTTCGTGCGCGGACGTACTAAAGCCGATGATCTGCTGTCGAGCAACAATGGCCCGTCTGCAACAACTAAACGCGGTCATCAGTTCCCGATGGCTTTTTTAGCTGTGGTATCGGGCCTTGATCAACACGGTCGCAACAGTGCGAAGCCTTTGCCGTATACCCATGTGGATATCGCTGGTAGTGGTGTGGACACTGGAGACTGGCAACATGGCAAACCAACTTCAACGCCGTTGTTAGCATTTGCTGGACGCTTCTTAAGTTAAGCGTTTGCGTGATTGTTGAAGCAGCAAAAAAAGAGGCGCCTTATGGCGCCTCAATTTTTATTGCTTCAAGTTGTTCGCGGGTCTTGCCGTGTGGCGTTGGTTTGCGGCTGTCACTGTCAATGTGTACAAATACGATGTCGTCGGCGACACAAATGTTCTGTTTAGTCACTTTATTGCGCACCACACAAGTCACTGTTAATGAAGAACGGCCCACGGTTTTAATGGCTAAACCAAATTCAACCACGTCACCTTGGAACGCTGACGCTTCGAAGCTAATGGCGCCAATATGCTTAGTCACCAAGCTTTTAGCGTCCAGTTGGCAACTAGCAAAAATATAAGCCTCTTCGTCAATCCATTCAAGAATTCGGCCACCGAATAATGAGCCAGCAAAGTTTAAGTCGTTAGGCATTACTAAGCGACGGGATAAAAAGCGCATAATCACTCCTTAAATGAATGGAAATTAACACATATTATAAACGATAATTATGACGAATTTAGGCTTTTTAAATAGAAATAATCGAACGCGCAGATATAAAAAAGGCGTTGTTTGCACAACGCCTTTTGCTTTATCACTTGTTCACCCAGCTTTTGGATTAGAACGTCATGCGCACGCCTAAACCAATGTTGGTGCCTGGTAGTGGCGCATAATCACGAATGAATGAGTTGTGCACATAACCAAGACGGTTGTTCAAGTTCTCTGCGCGCAAATAGAATGCGATGTCTTGACGACCTGCCATTTGCGGATAGAAATTGAGGTACGCGCTTAGAATACCAAACGAATCCGTAGGTGCTTCGAATTCAGCGGTATCATTTTGCGCCCAGTATTGGGTATAGGTCACTTTTGCGTCCCAGTTAGCTTGCCTATAGCTTACATCAAGCCCCGTACGCTGTGCTGGAATGCGCGGTACATTGCCGCCGCTACGAAGCTTAGCGCGCGTATAGTCAGACCAAACACCAAAATGCCACTCATCGCTTAGTAGGTAATGCGCTGACACCTCGTAACCATATAGCTCGGCATCGGCTTGAGTATATTGAATCACCATCAAACCTGAACTATCGTGGCTGTGATCGTGGTCATGGCCATGGTCGTGATCGTGACCACCACCTAAACCTAAGTCCGCATCTAACTGAGAGCTCAACAAACCAGTATTACGGGTATAAATAAAATCGTTAATGCGGTTGTAGAATAGGTTGGCGTCAAAATGCCAGCGCTCACCGTGGTAATGCGCGCCCAAGTCTAAATTTGCACCACGCTCTTTGCTAAGCGCATAATCGCGAAATGCAAGGTGATACTCTTCCGCATGATCATGGCTATGGTCATGGTCGCCATGGCTGTGGTCTTCGTGAATTTCGTAAATACCACCGATATCAAATGTACGGGTCGCAAAGTGAGCGCCATTTGAAAATAGCTCTGCAGCCATCGGTGCGCGCTCGCTATAAGCGATGTTAGCGCTAAAACGAAGTGCATCGCTTGCTTGGTATGTAGCACCTGCTGAAGCACTAAATGGGCGATAACTAATATCTTCGAGGCCTTCTGTCGACAGTTCTACGTGTTCCAGGCGCGCCCCAAGCTCGTAGGTAATTTGATCAACACGCTGTTCCGCTAGCCAAAACGCACCAACTAGGTTGGTTTCACTGCTTGGCGTGAAGGCTTCGAATCCAGATGACGCATAGTCATCACGCTTCAACTGAACACCAAACGCACCACGCCAGCCTGCTAGCTCTTGATGCCTTGCGGTTACTCTCAGTTCTGTTTGCTCAAGTTCGAAAGCCGACTCGACAACGCTTCCTTCAATTTCCTGGTGGGTTAGCTCAGTGTAACCAAAATTGATATTAATCCGTTCGATACCGGCAAACGGATTATTGAGCTGACCAAGAATTTGGAATCTGTCTTGCACCATGTCGGCAAAAATACCAGCATCGTGTCCGCCGTGGTCGTCTCCGCCGTGATCGTGTCCACCCTGATCGTCACCATGGTCATCGCTATGACCAGGAATACCATACTGGCGCTCTAAACGCCCATAGCTGGCGCCAATGAAGCCGCGCTGGCCAACAAAGCTGGCACCCACAGTGCCGCCAACGTCGTCGGTGAAACTATTATTAATAAGCTGTGAGCGCTCGCCGTCTGGATCGACAAACTCAGGCACGCGGTAATCATCGGCGTCACGTTTAAAGCCATCGATATGGAACGCAAAGTTACCCGTGCCATGGCGTAAACTAGCCGCTAGCGTGCGCTCATTCGCAGCACTGCCAACGCCTGCTGATACTTGGCCTTCAAGTTCATTAATTGCGGTACGCGGGACACGGTTATCCACGACGTTAACGATACCGCCGCTGGCGCCACTGCCGTAGAGTAAGGTCGCAGGGCCACGTAAAACTTCAATTTGCTCTGCCGTCATTGATTCGGTCGATATCGCATGGTCAGGGCCGCCGCGTGAGATATCACCAACATCCAGGCCATTTTGTAAGATACGTACGCGCGGGCCATCAAGTCCGCGAATCACCGGGCTGCTGGCAGTCGGGCTGTAGTAGGTGCTCTGAATACCCGGTAAATTACGCAGTGTTTCACCTAAAGTCGGCGCTTGTGCTTCACGTAAACTATCGCCAGTGAGTACGTAAATTGGCTGTGCCGACTCAAGTGCCGTGCGATCTAGTGGGTTTGCGGTTACTACAATGCGCTCTAACTCTTGGTGAGTGTGTTCGTGCTCATTGTCATTTTGCGCCATAGCGGGTGCAATGTATGCGGTGGCGAGGGCACTGCCGATCACTAATGCGAGTGGATGCTTTTTCATTAACTTCATGGATAACACTCTTGTCTACTGTTTTGCGGAACGACTCGTATAGTCCATGCGTGCGCTTGCTATACAAGTCAACGCATCCTGTCTAAGTTCGTGTGATAATATAACATTACATCAAGGTAGGATACAAACGCAAGCACATCACAGCAACAATCACTGCAACTTAGCATGGTGGTCTTTTTATAAACTGGTTACACTGCAAGCTGGATGATAACGATAAAAAGGTTGGATTATGATTCAAAGTCGTATAATGCGCTCAGCGTGTACTGCTGTTGCCGCGTTGAGCGTTTTAGCCGCGTGTGCACAAACTTCGTATGTAGAACCCCAAGCGCGTGAGCACGCGGTGCGAGCTCACATGAAATTTATCGCCGATGATTTGCTAGAAGGTCGCGATACCGGTAGCCGCGGCTACGACATTGCAGCAAATTATGTGGCATCGAATTATGAACAATTAGGTTTGCTTCCTTATGGTGAAGAAGAATACTTCCAGTGGATGCCTGCTATTCAAACTCGACTTGTAAGCAATAGTGCGAGCTTTACCATTCACGATGGCGATACCGATATTGATATGGCCTTTCCCCGTGCATTCTTTACTGGGCCAAGTGCGGCAGCGACAGAGCAGTCGGTGACTGCGGAACTTGTGTTTGTTGGTTTTGGTATGGCATCGGAGACATTCGGCTTCGATGACTACGCCGAGGTTGATGTTGACGGCAAAATTGTGGTGATGGTCACCGGCTGGCCGGATGATTTGCCGAGTGAAGAAGCAGCGCATTTAAGTCGTTTGAAAGCTGAATTAGCGGCTGAGCGCGGCGCGGTAGGCGTGATTACCTTGCACACGCCGCAGCGTGAGCAGGTGCGCCCTTACGAAACCTCATTATTGTACCTAAATGCACCTAGCGTACGCTGGGTGAATCAAGACGGCGAGGTGCAAGGCAACGATAGTATTCAAGGTAGTGCTTATGTACATCATGAGCATGCAGAACCACTATTTGCTAATGCGCCAACATCGTTGCAAGAGGTGTTCGCACAGCTTGAGCAAAACCAACGCCCACAAGCGTTTGATTTAGGTGTAAGCGCCACACTTTCGCGCCAATCAAGTCATGAAAACTTGCGTAGCCCCAATATTATTGGCGTGATAGAGGGGTCAGATCCGACGCTTAAAGACGAGTATGTGGTGTATACCGCACACTTAGATCATTTAGGTTTGGCGCGTGATATGAGCACTGATAACAAAGTGTTCAACGGATTGCTGGATAACGCTTCAGGCGTAGCCATTATGCTTGAAACGGCGCGTATGTTTGCTGAGGCAAAAGCACAAGGCCATGGGCCTCGTCGCTCAATTATGTTTGTGGCACTCACAGGCGAAGAGAAAGGCTTATTAGGGGCCGATTATTTTGCCGAGCACCCGCCTGTGGCGATTGAGAACATGGTCGCAAACGTTAACCTTGATATGCCCGTATTGCTGTATCCGTTCGCCGATGTCGTTGCATTTGGTGCGGCACACTCCAGTTTAGGCGATGTGGTCGAAAGTGCAGCGGGTCGTTATGGCATTGCCTCAAGTCCTGATCCCATGCCGGAACAGGCTATATTTACACGTTCTGATCATTACATGCTGGTCACGCGTGGAATTCCTGCGGTATTCTTAATGACAGGCTTTACCTCGCAGGACGAGGGCGAAGACGGTGGTGAAGTTTGGGCACGCTTTTTCGCTGAACAATATCACCGTCCACAAGATGATATTCCAAGCTTAACCGAAGCATATGGCGCTATTCGCTACGACTTTGGTGCCTTGTTCGCACAGATTAATTTTGCCATTGGCGAAGAAATCGCGAATACCGCGGAGCGTCCTTACTGGTTGCCGCAAAGTTACTTCGGTGGTTTATATCGCACTGATGGGCCACAGTTGCGCCATTAAGGTATGGCTTTTGGGGTCAATATGTTGAGTTTAAAAGGCCGCTTATCGCGGCATGTGACGCGCTGTTTAATCGGCTTAGGGATGGTAAGCACAAGTATGTGTGTATCGTCAGCCATGGCCAGTGAGGAAGTGACGTCCAGCGGTTTTGCGTTGGAGTATCAAGGTATCCAGGCGCATTATTCAGATTTACCTGAAATCGGCGATTGGATGCCTGAGAACAAGTTCAACGAACGTGGCTTAGCATTGCGCTGGGAGTTTGATAACCAGTGGTTTGTTGAGGGCCGTGCAAGCCGAGGGCGGCATTTACGTTATTTGCTTGAAGTCGAAGAAAACGAAGACGGTGAAGCGGAGTTTGAACAAGCTGACGGTCGTAATACCGCTTACGCGCTCGGTTTTGGTAAACGCATTTGGTTAAATTCGTACTTCTCCGTATTGCCGAGTGTTAGTTATGTGCATCGTGTTATCGACACCCCAGCACTGGCATCAAACTTTGACGGTCGCGCATTTGAACCGACTCGAACCCGTGAGCACTCAGCGGCTGTCGGTATCAAGGCTGAATATCGAGTGATTAGCCGGTTCGCAGTGTCCCTAAACTTCCACATGCTGAGCTCAGGCGAGCGCCAACAAGGCATTGGCGTTGCGTACTATTTTTATTAACCGGGAGTTACATGGTACAGGATAATTTTGAGCTGGATCCACGCTTAGCCAATGATTGCGAGTTTGTGCTGGATTTACCGTTAAGTCGCGTGCTGCTGATGAATGATACGCAGTACCCGTGGTTTATTCTGGTGCCTCGCCGCACAGGGACGACTGAGTTGTTTGAGTTAAGCAGCGACGAGCTGGCGCAGTTTTGGCATGAGTCGCGCCAACTTAGCCTGGCTTTAATGGCGCTATTTAATGGCGATAAGCTAAATATTGCGGCGCTAGGCAATGTAGTCAGTCAGCTGCATGTCCACCACGTGGTGCGTTATAAAGGCGACATTGCATGGCCACACCCAGTGTGGGGCCGCTACCCAACCAAAGGTTATGAGCCAGAATTATTAGCGACTCGAGTAGAGCAGGTAAAAACTTGGTTCGCGACCCAGGCTTGAGGTTGGCATCTCGCCTTCTAGATCAGGCTAACTCTGTCAGCACTTGGGTAACCCACTGAGCAATACGCTCATCGGACAGCTCGTACTGGCAATCTTCATCCAAGGCTAAGCCAACAAACTCGCTTTGGTCGGACGTTAGGCCTTTGGAAGCGATAAAGTCATAGCCCTGATTAGGCCAGAAGCCGATGCGCTTTAGCGTCGGCTGCTGCTCAGTATGTTGATTGGCCTCATTGATGGCATCATGCAACATGCCTAGGGCGTCTTGAAACCACTCGGCATAACCGTTTTGATCGCCCATGCCAAATAGCGCAATAGTTTTGCCGCGCAGATCAACCTGTGCAATATCGTCCCAGTGATTTTCCCAATCTTCTTGCAACTCACCGAAATCCCAAGTTGAAATGCCGAAGATGAGGGTGTCATATTGCTCGGCTTGGCTTAATGGCGTGTCTTTTATATTGTAGATGTCAACGATGTCGTCGCCGATGATGTCGCGAATTTTCTCCGCAGCAATTTCGGTATAACAGGTGGTTGAGCCGTAAAATAAGCCGATTTTAAAACTCATATATACTCCTAGGCTTCGCGTCGCATCGTAAAATATTCAAGTTATTGCCGATTGTACCAAACTTTGCGCGTCGCGGGCAGAAGATGACAGTGCGGGTTAGGGCGCGTATACTCAGCCCCCCATATGAGCGACTGCCGACAGCTCGCTAACCTATATACTGACCTACACGCGCAAGGTGCTTATGACTGACAATACTTCGCAAAAAACTAGCCTGAGTGAATTAGTTGACCAATTAGAGCCGGTTTTTGATGAAGCCGTTGTTGACGGTAGTGACGATGAACTGTTTGCCAGTGGTTACTTACGGGGCCACTTTGATTTAGTCGCTGCACAATTAATGATGCAGGGTGAAACTGAAGCGACTAAGTTGTGGCCTGCACTTGCAGCGGCGATTGAGCAGGCCAGTCATGAGCTCGCCCCAGCGGATCAAGTGCATGTGCAGAATTTGTATCTGACTCTACGCCGTCGCGCTGGTCTGGCATAAACGCACTACTAGGTGTTACGTTGCCGTCTGCTATCCGTGGCTTTTTGAATACGTGCGTCACAGGCTACAGCGCGTCCTAATATTTGGTCGCTTAAATAATCAGCCGCCCAAGGCGCGCTGGTTAATCCCCGCGAACCCAGGCCTGCAAACACCCAAACTCCCGGGTGCGAATGGGCAGGGTGAGCACCAATCAAGGGTAAATGGTCCGGTGTGGCCGCTCTGACTGAACGCCGCTGCGCGGTAACGGCGCCAACCTGTAGTTGTGTATGCTTCGCATGTAGTTGCATGTTGGCTTGGTTGTCGGCTTCCAATGGACTGCCGCACGTTGTTTCCATGTACTGATTTATTTGTGCTGCGGTGAGCGGTGTGAAGGTTGCGCCTAAGCAGTGTTGGCCATTGTCGGCGGGCGTTAGATAACCTTTGTGGCAGACTACTGCGTGGAGTTTCTCGCTTTGCGCAGTGGTTGCAACCTGAGTCACTTGCCCCCCAACGGGGCGAATGGTCAAGCTTTCGCCGCCGCGAACGGCTAGCCCCGCACCGGTTGCCCATACCACATGATCGAAACTATCCGCGTTGCAGTCAGTCCCGACGGTCGTCGCGTTTTGGCTATGTAAGCGCCATCCGTGCTGACTGCGTTCAATGCGATTCACTATGTGATTGAAGTGAAGGCTGGCGCCGCTTAGTGCTACGAGCTTATTCACCACAGCAGCAGGACGGACCCAACCCGCATTCGAATACAACATCGCGCTTTCGCTTAGAGCACCCAGGGTTGTGAGATCTGGATGCTGTTGGCTATTGACCGGCGTTACAATGTCTACGGGGTAGGGGGTGCGTTGTAATAACGCTTGCTGGCGCGTGGCTATGGTCTGGCTAAAGGGTAATTGCAGCATACCCTTAAAGAAACTATCGGCAGGGCAATATTGCTGGTAGTAGCGTTTGGCGATGTGCATGGCCTGCATATAAAACTGGCTGGTCGGGGTGTAATCGGCTTGCAATAGCGGATACACAGCGCCTTGCGGGTTGCCTGATGCCCCCATAGCTAAGCGGTCATCGGCACAATAAATATGCAGGTCTAAGTTTGAGTTTTTGAGTGTAAGGCTGTGTGCCATTGTCGCTGCAGCGATACCACCGCCGATAATCGCAATTCGGATGGGGCGGTGCCTATGCGCGTTCAAACTCGGCATTTGTGGTGATAATTTATGGCCTACGAGCATCTCGCGCTTATGCCGGTAGCCTTTGCGTTTACGCATTGCAAAGCCTGCCTGCTGCAGCCCTCGGCGCACATCGCCAACGGCGGTGAAAGTTGCTAAGGTACAACTCGGCGCTGCGCTTTTGGCCATGGCTTGATACAGCGTTGGCTGCCACATATCTGGGTTTTTACCGGGTGCAAAACCATCCAAAAACCAGGCATGCACTCTCTGATTGCAACTGCTCACCCAGCTAGGCAAGGTGTCCAGCACGTCGCCCAAATGCAAATCTAAGCTAATTCGTGGATGTAACCAAATTCGATACACACCAGCGATACAGGGTGGATATTGTTCTAGCAAAGCAGCGCTGAGTGATGCGAGTTGGGGCCAGTGCCGCAATGCCTGTGCGATGGCTTGCGCGGCCATTGGATAACGTTCGAAGCTGACCAATTGAAGCTGCGCCTCACTGGGCGCATGGTGTAAAAAAGCGGCGGCTGCAAGAAGCATGTTAAGGCCACTGCCGAAACCAGTTTCTGCTAGCACGAATGGATAATTAGCTGACCATTGGTGCCAGCGCTCGGGTAGCCGATTACCTTGTATAAACACATACTCACTCTCAGCCGCACCGTCATGATTGGAAAAATAAATGTCATCAAACTGCCCTGAAATAGGCATTCCAAGGTGGTTAAAATGGACTTGTGCTGGTTGAATAGGCTGAGCCACCGATAAACTCCCTTGACGTCAGAGCGATAGATAACAAGTGCGGTGGCTGTCAGCCAGTCGTTACGTCAGCTAAGCCGACCACTTGCGCGAGCGTTTTCGTTTTTCGCTGAACGCGCTATGATAACGGCAAAACAGAACATAGGACAATCGAATGAGACGTGCAGTCATCACCGGCTTGGGAGTTGTTTCAAGCATCGGTAACAATCAACAAGAAGTTTTAGAGTCTTTACGCGCAGGGCGTTCAGGCATTACGCGCTCAGAAAGTTTCGCTGAAATGGGCTTACGTTGCCAAGTTTGGGGCGATGTAAAACTTGATGTTAAAGAGCATATTGACCGTAAAGCCATTCGCTTTATGGGCGATGCTGCGGCCTATGCCTATATTGCGCTTGAGCAAGCCTTAGCCGATGCTGGCTTAAGCGATGAGGAAATTTCCAACGAGCGCACGGGCCTGGTGGTGGGTTCTGGCGGTGCGTCAGGTGAACATCAAGTAGCTGCAGCAGATACCTTACGTGAGCGTGGGGTTAAGCGCGTGGGTCCATATATGGTGCCGCGTTGTATGGCATCGTCAACGTCTGCATGTTTGGCGACTCCGAAGAAAATCAAAGGCGTCAACTACTCAATTAGCTCGGCATGCGCAACCAGTGCCCACTGCATTGGGCATGCGTTAGAGCTGATCCAATTAGGTAAGCAAGATCGCGTGTTCGCCGGTGGCGGTGAAGAGCTGCACTGGACCTTGGGCATGGAATTCGATGCCATGGGTGCGCTAAGCACCAAGTACAATGATACGCCTGAGAAAGCGTCACGAACCTATGATAAGAACCGTGACGGCTTCGTGCCAGCTGGTGGCGGCGGTATTTTGGTCATCGAAGAACTGGAAACGGCGTTGGCGCGTGGTGCCAAAATTTATGCTGAGATCGTTGGTTACGGTGCCACGTCTGATGGTTATGACATGGTAGCGCCGTCAGGGGAAGGCGCAGTGCGCTGCATGCATATGGCAATGCGCGATTTGGAACAACCTGTAGATTACGTCAACACCCATGGTACCAGTACCCCAGTGGGTGACGTCAAAGAGTTAGAAGCCATTCGCCAAGTATTTGGTGACAGCACGCCGATGTTAAGCGCGACGAAAGCGATGACCGGCCACTCACTGGGTGCAGCGGGTGTACATGAAGCAATTTTCTCGTTGCTAATGATGGAGCATGGCTTTGTAGCACCTTCAATTAATATCGATGAATTAGACGACGAAGCTGCGGGCATGCAAATTGTTACCAGCGCAAAAGACGCAAGTTTAAATGTCGTTATGTCGAACAGCTTTGGCTTTGGCGGTACGAATGCGAGCTTGGTGTTTAAAAAGTTCAGTGCGTAAGCCTGCTAGCTAAGTTCGCGTGAATAAATGCATCAAAAGGCGACGAGAGTCGCCTTTTTTATTGCTATGCTTAAGCCAATTCTGCCCACCAAGGGTATCACCCGATATGCAATGTCTCAGGGACGTCATATGCTCAATTTCTTAATTGCTGATAATATTCCTTTTGCCGACGAAGTATTTGCCAGTCATGGGCGTATTGAGCGCTTTGCTGGGCGCTTACCTGAGCCGCGTCAACTTGCTGTTGCCGATGTCCTGTTGGTGCGCTCAATTACTAAAGTCAATGCTGCGCTACTTGAGCAGTCGCCGAATTTACAGTTTGTTGGCACTGCAACGATCGGTACTGAGCATATGGATTTAAAAGCATTAGATGCGCGCAACATAGCGTACGCCAGCAGCCCAGGTGCCAATGCGGATTCTGTGGGGGAATATATACTAACGGCCTGGCTTGCATTGGCACAAAAACATGACTGGAAAGTTGCCCAGCAGCGGGTAGCGATTATCGGCGCTGGGCACACCGGTCAGGCCGCAGGGCGGCGCTTAGAGGCCCTTGGTCTAAAGGTCGAGTATTATGACCCACCTAAAGCGGAGGCCGATAGTGGCTTCACCTCAATGTCTTGGTCGCGCGTGTTAAGCGCTGATGTGATTAGCCTGCACGTGCCGCTCACGCGCGAGGGCGAGCACCCAACTTACCACCTGTTCGATACCGACGCGCTTGAGCAATTAGCGGGTCACCAATGCTTACTTAATGCAAGCCGCGGTGCGGTGATCGATAATCAAGCGTTGCTAGCGAGGCAGCAGCAAGACCCGCTTACACTGGTACTTGATGTGTGGGAGGGAGAGCCAGAATTAGTTGACGGTTTAATCGACTTAGTTGATATTGCCACCCCCCATATTGCGGGACACAGTTTAAATGGTAAAGTGCGAGGCACGCAGCAACTATATGCGGCCTGTCGGCAGCATTTTGATTGGCATCAACAAGCACCCAATTGGGGAGACTTAATGCCTGCGCCGCGCTCTTTTGAGTGGCAGTGCGCGCGGATGCCGAGTCAGCAAATGCTAACTCAGTGGGTGTTGCAAAATTATCCAATTTGGCAGGATGACACCGCCATGCGCGAGCATGGGCTTAGCGCAGAGGGGTTTGACACCTTGCGACGCGAGTACCCGGTTCGATTCGAATTGGCAAGTCAATGGCTACAAGTCGATGATAAAGTGGGCGAGGGTGCGCGCAAACGTTTGCATGGGTTAGGGTTTAGTTTTTAATTTTAGTATTTTTAGCTTGAGGAAATAGCATGTCATTGTCAGTTAACGTAGCAGTATTAGGCGCCACTGGATTAGTCGGCAAGCAAATGATTGAGTGCTTGGAAGAGCGCAAGTTTCCAGTTAATCGCTTAGTGCCATTAGCAAGCGAGCGCTCAGCGGGACAAGAGGTGAACTTCCGTGGTGAAAGCCTGACCGTGCTGGACGTGGCTGAGTTTGATTGGAGCGAAGTCGATATCGCGTTTTTCTCAGCTGGTGGCAGTGTTAGTGCTCACTATGCTCCGATTGCTGCGGAAGCAGGGTGTGTGGTGATTGATAACACCTCACACTTTCGTTACGACCAGGATATTCCATTAGTGGTACCGGAAGTGAATGGCAGCGCGTTGGCAGATTTTCGCCAGCGCAACATCATTGCCAACCCAAATTGCTCGACCATTCAAATGTTGGTGGCGCTGAAGCCGCTACATGACACCGTGGGTATTGAGCGGATTAACGTGGCGACCTATCAATCGGTGTCTGGTGCTGGCGCCTCAGCCATGGAAGAGCTGGCCAAGCAAACCGCCGAACTATTAAATGGTAAGCAACCGACCGTTGAGTCATTTAGCCGCCAAATCGCGTTTAATTGTATTCCGCAAATCGATGTGTTTCTTGACAATGATTACACCAAAGAAGAGATGAAAATGGTGTGGGAAACGCAGAAAATTTTTGCCGACCCGAATATTCGGGTGAACGCGACTGCGGTGCGTGTGCCGGTATTCTTTGGTCATGCGGAAGCGATTCACGTGGAAACTCGTCAGCCAATTGACGCGACCCAAGTGAAGGATTTATTGCGCGCAGCTCCGGGCGTGACGCTAATGGAAGCGCGCGAGGACTTCCCTACTCAAGTCAGTCATTCTGCGGGTAAAGATAATGTTTTTGTCGGCCGTATTCGAAACGACATCTCGCACCCAAATGGCATTAATATGTGGGTGGTAGGTGATAATATTCGTAAAGGCGCTGCCACGAATAGTGTGCAAATTGGCGAATTACTGCTGCGCGAATATTGGTAGTTTAGTTTTTCCCTCATGTGCCGTTATAGAATACATATAACAGCTGGTTTATAGTAAGCCAGCACTATAACGGCAACATGTACTCGATCATGAACGCAACACATATCGGGTTTTTAAAAAAAATTATATATAGGGACTAGCAATGAAACGTGGCGCTGTGCTGATCACTTTTTCCTTCCTGTCATTGTGGCTGGCTTGGGCTCCTGTGTACGCGATGCAGGCCGACCCTGTCTTGATTCGAGGCCCCGTCGGGTCAGAGCGCACAGATGTGCGGTTAGGCACTGAAACCTATGGCCCAGTGACGCAAGCGGATACGCTATGGGGGATAGCTAATCGCGTGCGACCACACTCAAGTGTCACCATACCACAAGTGATGGTGGCGATTGTTCAGGCGAACCCGCAGGCATTTTTAGATAATAACCCTAATGCATTAGAAACAGGTTTTACCTTAAGAATTCCGAGTTTACAGGAAATTCAAATGGTCAATCCTGAAGCGGCACGGCGCCAAATCGAGCTAGGTGAGCGCTTAGAGCAAAGCAACCAGAGATTACAGCAAAACCAGCAAGCCACGCAGCAGACACAAACCCAACGTGTCGCATTACTCGACCAAACCCGAACCGAAGCGCAACGTGCTATTGAAGATGTGCGTTCACAATATGCAGAAGAAATCGAGCAACTGCGCGACCGTATGGCACGTTCAGTCGACAATACCGAAACTGTGATTGCAGCCAATGATGAGCTGCGCCAACGCATTGATGCTATCGCCGAAGCACTGGCTGAGATTCAGCGCACTATGGTGGCTGAATCTGAGTTCCAACAGCAAATACGCCAACTGGTGGAAGACCAACAGGCGCTGCGCATCGACCAGCAAGCGAATCGAGATATTCAAGAATCCCAAGGGCTGGCAAGTCGAATTTTGAGCAATCCGCTGGCATTACTACTATTGGCCTTCGTACCAGCGTTGTTATTGATAGCTATCGCCACTTTGGTATTGCGTAAGCGTGACAGCGGTTCACCTTCAGCGGCCACGATAACTCCGTCTACAGACGCGCCGCAGGCTGTGTCTGACACCCCCATTCCGTTGGCTGCAGGCAGCACTCAAGCCGAACAAGATGATTTTGAACTTGATGACGCAATGGCTGACTTCGACGACTTAGACGATGATGGCGATGATTTGTCTGCACTAGAAGATGAAATGTTAGTGCCGGATGAAGATGATGATGACAGCATTCAGCTCGATGACTTGGACAATATGGACCTAAGTGAGTTTGATGCGTTAGACGACGAGTTGGCTGCTGATTTTGACGCACAAGCTGCGGACAGTGCTGACACGGAGTCAGAGGACTCATCGGCAGAGCAGTCGCAAACCGAGGCGCCTGGTAAGCAGGATGACGATAGTGAACTAAGTCAATCGGACCTTGATGCCTTGTTTGCCGGTGATTTTGATGACGAGGACACCGATGAAGTTGATAAACAAGAGGATACTGATGCGAATCCTGATGATGATTTATTACCAGAGTTGGAGCCTGAGCTAGACGCTGAATTTGAAACAGAGCCTGACCCTGAGTCAGCAGCTGCGGATGCGGCTAAGGCTGATAATACGCAAGAGAATGATCTTGATGCTAGCGAGGAGCTGGATGAGCCAGACAATCAGCCTGCAAAGTCACAAGCGGAGGAGCCAAGCCCTGGTGAAATGTTCGCAGCGGACGATGAAGCCGTTGATAACCTAGAGCAGGAACTTGCACAGCAGGAACAAGACTCAGACGAAGACGCATTAGATTTTGACGATGATGAAGACGATTTTGATTTCGACCAGATGATGGAGCAGTTTTCTGAAGATGAGGATGACCTCATCGCTGAGGACGATATTGATGCCTTGTTGGCGAAATCCGATGAGGTGCTTAATCAGGTTGAACCAGAGCCAGAGCCATTAGCCGAACCAGAAGATGAAGCTGAATCTGAATCGGAACCGGAATCTGAAGCAGCGCCAGAACCTGAGCCCGAAGGTCGTGACACCAATACTGACCCTGAGGCCAGTGACGAGGACTTTATCGACATCGATGAGATTTTAGGGGATGCAGAGTCTGAGCCCGAAGAAGAAGATGATGAGCCTCAGTCACAAGATTCAAAACGTGCGGACCAAGAAGATAATTTGGCAGCGCAACTTGATTTAGCCCGTGCGTATCTGGAAATGGAAGAGTTTGATGAAGCCCGTGAGACAATTGAAGCGGTGATTCGCCAGGCGGACGGTGAGCTGTTGAATGAAGCAGAAGAGCTTTTAGCCCGGATAGACGGTTAACAGCGCTCGACAATTGCGTATAATAGCCGCCCTGTGAATATAAGAGGTCAGGGCGGTATGCGCATAGCACTTGGAATTGAATACAATGGCGCAGCTTATTACGGCTGGCAACGCCAACAGTCGATGCCTACGGTACAAGGCATGCTGGAAAAAGCGCTAAGCAAAATTGCTGACCATCCAGTTCAAGTTACCTGCGCAGGGCGCACCGATGCCGGGGTTCACGCGACAGGACAAGTGGTGAATTTTGACACCAGCACGCAACGGGCAGAGCCCGCATGGACTTTAGGTGTGAACAGCAATCTGCCAAGCGATATTGCAGTGCGTTGGTCCCACGTTGTCGACGAGACCTTTGATGCACGCTTTAGTGCCACAGCAAGACGCTATCGCTATGTCATTTATGACAGTCCAACCCGACCTGCGATACTCGCATCTGGCGTTACCCATATTTATCATCCTCTTGACGTTGAACGCATGCAAGCTGCGGCGCCGGCATTACTGGGCGAGCACGACTTTAGTGCATTTCGCGCGGCACATTGCCAGTCAAACACCCCCTTTAGGCACATCCAATTTATCGAAGTCACTCGACGCGGTCGTTATATCGTGGTCGAAGTGATGGCCAACGCGTTTTTGCACCATATGGTGCGCAATATTGTGGGCTCACTGATTGTTATAGGCCAAGGGGAGCAGCCAACTTCATGGTTAGCGGAGCTGTTAGCCGGTAAAGACCGTACTGCGGCGGCTGCAACCGCCAAGCCGAATGGATTGTATTTGGTGGATGTGACCTACCCAGAGCGGTTTCAGTTACCGCGTTGGCATTGGGGCCCGGTGTTTTGGTAACCGACTTTTACAGTCCGGCGCTGGGCAGCTAAACTACTAAGACCACTTTTTACTGCAATATCGCCGCGCAGTGTGGTTTAATTGCGGCTGAATTTAGTATCTAAGGTTACGCATTATATGAGCTGGATCGAAAAAATTCTTGCTAAGCCACAAGCGAGTAAACGCCGAAATATCCCAGAAGGTGTTTGGAGCAAATGCACGGGTTGCGAAGCTATCCTGTATCGCGCCGATCTGGAGCGTAATTTATCTGTATGTCCAAAATGTGGGCATCACATGCGCTTGTCAGCTCGTGACCGTCTGAATGCGTTCCTGGATCCGAACACGGGCGAAGAGATAGGCGCAGAACTTGAGCCGCAGGACGTATTGAAGTTCCGTGACTCGAAAAAGTACAAAGACCGGATCAGCGCGGCGCAAAAATCAACGGGTGAGAAAGACGCCTTGATTGCGATGCGTGGTGAGCTCAAAGGCATGCCTGTGGTGGCCGTCTCATTTGAGTTTGCTTTTATGGGGGGGTCGATGGCCTCAGTGGTCGGTGCTCGCTTTGTAAAAGCCGCGGAAATCTGTCTAGCACATAACTTACCTTTAGTTTGTTTTTCAGCATCGGGTGGGGCGCGCATGCAAGAGGCGTTGTTCTCATTGATGCAAATGGCGAAAACATCAGCTGCCTTAGCGCGTATGAGCGAAAAGGGTTTGCCTTATATCTCTGTGCTAACTGACCCAACCATGGGTGGTGTGTCTGCTAGTTTGGCAATGTTGGGTGATATCAATATTGGTGAGCCAAAAGCGCTGATAGGTTTTGCTGGTCCCCGAGTGATTGAACAAACCGTGCGAGAAACTTTGCCAGCTGGTTTCCAGCGTAGCGAGTTCTTACTCGAGCATGGTGCGATTGATATGATAGTGGATCGCCGTGAAATGCGTGATAAAATAGCGTCACTTTTGGCCAAAATGCAGCGTCTGGATGCTCCAGTTAGTCCCCAGAGCAGCGAATCAAACTGATATGGTGTGAATGAGTCATTCATTACAACAAGCCAACTGGCGTTTAGCGGACTGGTTGGTCTATTTAGAGCAGCAGCACCATAAAGAAATAGATATGAGTCTTGAGCGCATTAACCTAGTGGTTAATGCGCTTTGTGCTGATAAGCCTGCAAAGACAGTGATAACTGTGGCGGGAACGAACGGCAAAGGCTCTACGGTGCGTTACATGGAGCAAATTCTGCTTGCCTGTGGCCATCGTGTCGCCAGCTATTCCTCACCTCACTTCATCGATTACAAAGAACGCGTGCGCATTAATGGGCAGGAGCTCACCGATGCTGAACACTGCTTAGCATTTCAAGCGGTAGAACAAGCACGTGGTGACACCTCGCTGACCTATTTTGAATTTGGCACCTTAGCTGCGTTTTGGTTGATGGCGCAACACCAACTCGACTATGCGGTACTTGAAATCGGTTTGGGCGGGCGTTTAGATGCAGTCAATATCATTGAGCCTGATGTCAGTATTGTCACCTCCGTTGGGATTGATCACGTCGAGTTTTTAGGCAATGACCGCGAGCAAATCGGCTTTGAAAAGGCGGGCGTGTACCGAGCGGGTAAAGTAGCAATCTGTGGTGACCCTGAACCACCGCAACGTTTACTGGCTCATGCCCACAGCCTGCAAGCTGATTTACGCTGTGTAAATCGCGACTATACATTTAAAATCAATGCTGGTGACTGGCAGTTCGAGAGCCGCGATTGGCAACTATCGAACTTACCGTTTCCGCACTTGCCACTGGTGAATGCAGCGACCGCGCTGGCAGCCTTGGGTGCATTGCCGCAGCAGCCGGATTTAGCCAGTGTTCGTAGCGGCTTATTAACCGCCAGTTTGCCAGGGCGAATGCAGGTACTAAGTCAGCAGCCGCTGGTGCTCTTAGATGTAGCGCACAATCCGCATGCTGCCCAATACTTAGCTGCGCAACTACAGCAGCGCTGGCCACAGCGGCGTGTTCGTGCGGTGGTTGGTATGCTCAAAGACAAAGACATCAGTGCGACGCTTAAATGCTTACACGAGCAAGTGAATGCTTGGTATTGTGCCACTACACCAGGCTCGCGCGGCAGTGCTGGCACTCAGTTGGCGCAACATTTACATAGCGCCCAGCAAGCTGATGACTGCCCAGCCAGCTTGGCGCAGGCTTCAGTTTATGCGTATCCAGACATCGCACAAGCATTTAAAACTGCGCGAATGGATGCCGAAGCGGGTGATATCGTGCTATGCTTCGGCTCGTTTTTGACAATTCAGGCTATCTTACAGCTGGAGGGTTAGGCATTGGCAAGTCCACTGCAAAATCGGATTATCGGCACCGCTATTCTTATCGCTTTAGCAGTGATTTTTTTACCCGACTTATTAGACGGGCAAAAGGTCACGCGTGACGACGACGTGCAAACGATTCCTCTTCGCCCCGAGCTGACGGTACAGCCTACCAATCCTCAGTTTCCCGCTGATTTTGACCAACGCGTTGACAATGCGCAGCCGAATCGCAGTAATGAAGAAACCTTCGTTGCGCCCCCTGAACCTGTCAGTGTTGTACTGGGAGCAGATAGTGACGCACCGGCATGGGTGATTCGTCTCGGTGCGTTTAGAAATGCGGATAACGTGCAGCGTTTAGTGCGCACTTTACGCGATAACGGCTTTAATGCGTACAGTCGCAGCCAACCAAGCCAAAACGGCGAGCTGCGGGTGTTGTTTGTTGGCCCTGATTTAGACGCCGATGTACTGCAAGCACAAATTCCTGAATTACTGCAACTCACTGGGCTAGAAGGTCAGCTCGTCCCTTACCAACCTAATTCGGATTAAGCATGACTTGGGTCGATTTCGCCATCATTATTATTATCAGCCTGTCGGCGATGATAAGCCTTATCCGTGGTTTCATTAAGGAAGCCATGTCGTTAGCCGTTTGGATTGGTGCGTTCTTTATTGCCAGCCATTTTTATCAAGATTTAGCCCAATATTTTGGCGGTATTCAAGACGATATGGTGCGCAACGCCACGGCCATCGCGATTTTATTTGTTGCCACTTTGCTGGTGGGGGCAATGCTCAATTACTTTCTGGCTCAGTTGGTGATTAAAACCGGTTTAAGTGGGACTGACCGTTTACTGGGTTTGGTATTCGGTGCGTTACGGGGTGTGTTGTTAGTCAGCGCCTTGCTATTCTTCGCCGACTCGTTTACCGCAGTCAGCCAAGAGCCGTGGTGGCAACAAGCCCTGCTAATCCCGCATTTTGAAATCTATATTCAATGGTTCTTCAGTTATCTGGAGAGCTCTTCAAGCTTTTTGCAAAACGACGTTTAACGAGGATTTAAGCATGTGTGGTGTTGTTGGGATAGTGGGAAACCAGCCAGTCAATCAAGCGTTGTATGACGGCTTGACCATGTTGCAGCACCGTGGGCAAGATGCCGCGGGTATCATGACCATTGACCAGAATACCTTGCGCTTGCGTAAAGGCAATGGCTTGGTTCGTGATGTGTTTCATACACGACATATGAAGCAACTGTCCGGCCACATTGGCATTGGCCATGTTAGATACCCAACGGCAGGCACCTCGAGTTCGGCAGAAGCACAACCGTTTTATGTTAACTCACCGTTCGGCATTGCTTTGGCTCACAATGGTAACCTGACGAATGCGGATGAATTACAGCAATCCCTATTTGATTCTGCTCGCCGTCATATTAACACCACGTCTGATTCTGAAATTCTGCTTAATATCTTTGCGCATGAGTTGACGAAAACCAATGCTATGCATTTGAGTGAAGACGATATATTTAAAACTGTTGCAGCGGTACACCGGCAAACACGTGGTGCCTATGCCGTTGTCGCGATGATTATCGGCCACGGTATGGTAGCATTTCGTGACCCTTATGGTATCCGTCCGTTAGCCTTAGGTAAGCGTGAAACCCAGCAAGGTACTGAATACATGGTGGCCTCGGAAAGCGTAGCGATTGATGGGACTGGCTTTACCTATATGCGTGACGTTGAGCCAGGCGAAGCGGTGTATATCACTGAAGCGGGACAGCTCTACACGCGTCAGGTGGCGGACAATCCACTGCATTGCCCATGTATTTTTGAATACGTGTACTTTGCACGGCCTGATTCGTTTATTGATGGGGTATCAGTCTACGCCAGCCGAATTAATATGGGCCGTAAACTCGGTGAGAAGGTCAAACGTGACTACGCGCATTTAGATATTGACGTGGTGATTCCAATTCCCGAAACAGCCTGTGATATCGCCTTAGAGATGTCGCGCGTGTTAAACCTGCCATATCGTCAGGGCTTCGTTAAGAACCGCTATATTGGCCGCACCTTTATTATGCCGGGGCAAACCCAGCGACGTAAGTCAGTGCGCCGTAAATTGAATGCTATTAGTGCTGAGTTCAAAGGCAAAAATGTGCTGCTGGTGGATGATTCTATCGTGCGTGGCACAACGTCAGAGCAAATCATTGAGATGGCGCGTGAAGCTGGCGCAAAACGTGTGTATTTCGCCTCTGCGGCACCAGAAATTCGCTTTCCTAACGTGTATGGTATCGATATGCCAAGTGCCAATGAACTCATTGGCTACGGGCGTGAAGTGGATGAAGTGTGCCAATTGATCAAAGCTGACGGCCTGATTTACCAGGATTTGGACGACTTGATCGAAGCGGTCAATAATGAAAATGTTCAGTTGCAGCGTTTTGAAACCTCTGTATTCAATGGTCATTATGTGACTGGTGATGTTAGCCAAGGCTATTTAGATCGTCTGGATGCGGCGCGTAACGACACGGTTAAGGCTGAAGAGTCCCGTGACGAAACCAACCTAGAATTACATAACTTTGACGATTAGACGTGACTAAACGTCAATCAGAGTTAATAAAAAAGGGCCTTTCAGGCCCTTTTTTTTATCCTTTCAACGCGCTGTTACGCATCTCGCTGGAATGGATATACCGAGCCTAAATGGAGAATTTGAGTTAGTTCATCAAGGGCCTGACGTGACTCTACAAGTAACTGCGGGTCATGTAAGTCTGCGACCGCTAACTCATCGCGATAATGTTTATCGACCCACTGGTTTAAGCGCGTAAATAGCTGCTCATTAAGCATCACATGGGGGTTTACTGCTGCCACTTCAGCGTCATTCATAGCCACGCGTAAACGCAGGCAGGCAGGACCGCCACCATTGCGCATACTTTGCTTAACATCGAAGAAGCGCACGTCACTAATAGCACCGCCTTGGCTTACCAATTGCTGCAAATAGGCGGCTACACGTGGGTTTTCTTCACACTCTGTAGGGGCCACAATAATCATGCGACCGTCAGGAAGGGTAATCAATTGGGTGTTGAATAAGTATGTTTGCACCGCATCTTGCACACTTACCTGCTCAGTCGGCACTTCTATAAAATGCATCGGGTGACCGAGCTTTTGTTCTAGCTCACGTAACTTATTCTGAGTGTCGACAAATGCTTGCTGGTGATAAAACAATACATTCTGGTTACCGACGGCAATCACGTCATTGTGGAACACCCCTTGGTCGATGACAGCTGGGTTTTGCTGCACATACACGGTGTTGTCGTCGCTCAGGCCATGTAAGCGCGCAACGGCTTGTGAGGCCTCTAAGGTTTGGCGTGCAGGGAACTTGGTTGGGGCTGGCTGACTACTATCAAAAGCGTGACGGCCATAGACAAACATTTCCACGCCCGCGTGACCGTATTGCTGGCAAAAACGGGTATGATTTGCCGCACCTTCATCGCCAAAATGTTCGTTATCTGGCAAATGTGCGTGATGCTGAAAATAACGGCTATTGTTGAACATAGCCGACAAAATACGCCCTGTGGTGTGCGGTTCAAGTGAGCGATGGAACTTATTGGTCAAGTTCGCAGGGGTAAAGTGTACGCGGCCATCGGCGGTATCTGCACTTGGTGACACGGTAGCCGCGTTCGCAGTCCACATGCTGGAAGCTGAACAACAGGCGCGGAAAATAGCCGGTGCTTGCTCTGCGGCTTTGACGAGTACCTGATGGTCATTCCCAGTGAAACCTAAGCGGCGTAAGGTAGCTACGTCAGGGCGCTCCTGCGGCGCTAACACGCCTTGCAGCATGCCCATGTCATGCAGCGCTTTCATCTTCTGCAAACCTTGCTTAGCGGCTGATTTTGGGCTCGATGACGCTTTAGCATTACTCAATGAGGCGACATTGCCGTATGATAGGCCGGCGTAGTTATGAGTGGGTCCAACTAGGCCGTCAAAATTGACTTCAAAGTGTTGCATCGCACTTGGCTCCTGACTCTGATGACGAAGATTACGGGTAATCTCGGCATGCTCAGTTAAAAATTAATGAATCTATTATACGGCCTCTGCGCTGCTTTGAAAGCCTTATTTTTCAAGGCTTTCAGCTCAGTTAACGCGGTTCGGGTAAGTATGCATTGCGAGCGAATTTTCATCTAATACACAGTTTGTGGGTTGTCAGTGCAGTGAATTACCGATATATCTTAAAAAAGAGAGAAAACCCATCATTCCCTTGAATAAGGTGTGCTGAACGCTTATATAGAAGCTCAATTATCCTTATTCCGACCAAAGAGTTTAATAACGCTATGGCAAAATCGCTCGTTATCGTCGAGTCCCCAGCAAAAGCAAAAACCATAAATAAATACCTTGGCAACGATTTTGTCGTGAAGTCGAGTATTGGTCACGTGCGCGATCTGCCTACTCGGAGTATTGAAAAAGCGCCTACAAAGTCGCCTGCAGACGTGCGTAAAATGTCGCCGGAAGAAAAGGCGGCGTATCGCAAAGAGCGCGACTATATCAATTTAGTTGGGCGCATGGGGATTGACCCGGAGCATGGCTGGGAACCCTACTACGAAGTGTTGCCAGGCAAAGAAAAAGTCGTCAAAGAACTACAAAGCTTGGCGAAGAAAGCCGATAAAGTTTACCTTGCGACGGATTTGGACCGCGAAGGGGAAGCGATTGCTTGGCACTTAAAAGAATTAATTGGTGGTGACGACTCACGCTATCAACGCGTGGTGTTTAATGAAATTACGAAAAAGGCCATTCAAGATGCCTTCGCGCAACCTGCCGAGCTGAATGTGGCGCGGGTTGAAGCACAGCAGACGCGACGCTTTTTAGACCGTGTGGTTGGTTTTATGGTGTCGCCACTGCTATGGAAAAAAATTGCCCGCGGTTTAAGCGCAGGTCGCGTACAGTCCGTGGCTGTGCGCTTAGTGGTTGAGCGCGAGCGCGAGATTAAAGCTTTTGTGCCTGAAGAGTTTTGGGACATTCATGCCGATTTAACCGCGCAACAAACCAGCGATTTGCGGATGGAAGTGACGCGATTCCAAGATGCAGCCTTTAAGCCAGTCAATGAAGCAATGGCCATGGCTGCGGTAGAGGCACTTAAACCTGCGCAGTATAAAGTTGCCGCTCGCGACGATAAGCCAACCCAAAGTCGACCTTCAGCACCTTTCATTACCTCGACGTTGCAGCAAGCTGCAAGCACGCGTTTAGGTTTTGGGGTCAAAAAGACTATGACCATGGCGCAGCGCCTTTACGAAGCCGGTTACATTACCTACATGCGTACGGATTCAACGCATTTGTCCCAAGATGCGTTGAATAGTGTACGCCAATTTATTGATGATGAGTTTGGCCCTAAGTATTTACCTGAAAAGCCAAATTTTTATGGTAAAAAGGCGAACGCCCAAGAGGCTCACGAAGCCATTCGTCCTTCCAACGTGATGATCAAGTCGTCGCAGTTACAAGGCATGGATCGTGACGCAGAGCGCCTATATGAGCTGATTTGGCGTCAATTCGTGGCGTGTCAAATGACCCCCGCCCAATATGATTCAAGTACCATTACCGTGGTGGCTGGCGACTACGAATTGAAGGCGCGTGGGCGCGTGATGCGTTTTGCGGGTTGGACCAAGGTGCAGCCACCGGCAAAGCGCAAAGGTGATGAAGATCAGTCGTTGCCGAATGTCAGCGTCGGTCAAACGTTGAATTTGGAAAAGCTCGACCCGCAACAACACTTTACCAAGCCTCCGGCTCGCTTTTCTGAGGCATCCTTGGTCAAAGAATTAGAAAAGCGTGGTATTGGCCGCCCCTCGACCTATGCGTCGATTATTTCGACCATTCAAGATCGTGGTTATGTGCGCGTCGATCAGCGCCGCTTTTACGCCGAAAAGATGGGTGAGATTGTCACTGACCGCCTGACCGAAAACTTTGCTGAATTGATGAGCTATAACTTCACCGCGGAGATGGAGCAGCGCTTAGATGATATTGCTGAGGACAAAGCGGATTGGAAGCAAGCTCTTGACGCCTTTTATGCAGATTTCAAAGCAAATTTAGAGAAAGCCGAATTACCACCAGAAACCGGCGGTATGCGCAGCAATAGTATGGTGTTGACGGACATTGAATGTCCGAAATGTGAGCGCCACATGGGAATTCGTACCGCATCGACCGGCGTATTCTTAGGCTGCTCTGGGTATAACTTGCCGCCCAAGGAACGCTGCACCCAAACCATGAATTTGGTACCAGGTGAAGAAGCGGTCAAGATCGATGATGACAATGAAGAAGCAGAAGCTTTGGCATTACGGGCTAGAAAGCGCTGTCCGAAGTGTGGTACAGCGATGGATAGTTACCTGCTGGATGAAAAGCGCAAATTACATGTGTGTGGTAACAACCCCGTATGTGATGGTCACCTGATAGAGCAAGGCGTGTTCAAAATTAAAGGCTACGACGGTCCACTGATTGAGTGTGATCGCTGTGGTTCAGATATGCAGCTTAAAAGTGGTCGCTTTGGTAAGTACTTCGGTTGTACCAACGACGAATGTAAGAACACGCGTAAGCTGTTGCGCAATGGCGAAGCTGCGCCACCCCGTGAAGACCCAGTCCATTTGCCTGAGTTGCCATGTGAGCAGTCAGACGCGTATTTTGTGTTACGCGACGGTGCCAGCGGTATATTCTTGTCTGCAAGTACGTTCCCTAAGTCGCGGGAAACGCGCGCAGTAACGGTTAAGGAGCTTGCGCGCTTCAAATCACGTTTGCCAGAGAAGTTTCACTATTTAGCGGACGCGCCAGAGCAAGATCCGGAAGGCTTGGACGCGTTGGTACGCTTTAGCCGCAAGGAAAAGAAGCAGTACGTGATGACCGAAGTGGATAAAAAGCCAACAGGCTGGCAGGCCCACTATGAAGGTGGCGCTTGGCGTGAAGTTGAGGCGAAAAAGTCGGCGGCGAAGAAGGCAACCACCAAAAAGTCGACTATCAAGAAAGCTACAACCAAAAAGGCGACGGCCAAGAAGACCACAGCCAAGAAAGCAAGCCCTGAAAAGGCGACAAAGCGTACAAAGAAAGCCAGTTAAGTTGCTAGCCGCCGGCGCGTTCGGCGGCTAACCTTAAGGCTCTTCACACAAGCAGCAGGGAGCCGCTTATGTACGCAACCACATGGATGTTGGCTTATGCAGTATCGGCATGCCCGATGCTGCTGCCACCACCTTTTATCAACGCTAGCGTTGGAATATCTCAGCACAGTCAGAATACCTTGGCAGCAAGTAGTTCTGAGGTATCTCGCGCTACAGAAGTGCTCACCACCGCGCCGCAATCCTCGTTAAGCTTCGATTTTAAAGCAGGGCGTTTACGCCCACAACTTGAGCAACTGCTGATGAAATTTGGTGGGGTTCAGCATGTGCAATGGCTGGCGCCTGAGGGGCTGCTATGGCCGTCTGACTACACCTTAACCGGTATCAGCTACCAGCACATGCTAGAAGCCGTGTTAAAGTCGTATCAGCTGCGTTTAACTCTGTATGCCAATCACACGGCGGTCGTTCAGCCTGTGGCGGGAGACGGCTTATGAGCAGCATTCTTGGACGTCATCTACTACTCATCATCGTGATTTTGGGTTTGCTAGCTTGTGAGCAAACGCCAGCCAATTATGCCCAAGCCCAACATCAAGCCACTGAGCGCTTAGCTGCGGCTTACGGGCAAGTAAGTGAACCCAGCGCAGCACCTATCATTCAGTATGACCAAGGGTTCTTTGTACCACCCATTGAGGATTATCGACCCCCATTGACAAGCTGGAGTGAGCATTGGGTTGAATTTCAGTTGGCTGGCCAAGGCGTGCGCCAAGCGTTGACAGACTTACTGATGCCTTATCACGTCAGTGTGCGCTTACTTGACGATATTGACCCGCTGACGCCGTTATCAATGAATTTTGCCGGCACCGTTGAGCAAGCGCTGCAACAAATTGCTTTACTTACCGGGTTTGCGATTGATAGTAGCGAACGCTTACTGAGTGTACGTCGTTTCGAAATGGCTGAATTTGACGTGGCGTTTATGGCTGGTGCAACGAATTTCTTTTTGGGGGAGGACGCCCGCGCTTCACGCGGCCAACCGGGCCAAATGTTTGGCACTGTGATTAACAATGAAAGCCCGCAATACCTTAATTTCACCAGTGAATCGCTGTCTGTGTGGGACGACTTAAGGGCGGCCATTCAGGTGTTGCTATCAAGCGATGGGACTATGGTGATCAACCAAAGCTCAACCTCCGTGCTAGTGAAAGATTATCCGCAGCATGTGGAGCAAATTCGCGCCTATTTGCTGCAGCAAAACCAACGCCTAACCCGTCAAGTCGCGGTGGATGTACAGGTGATTGATGTCACCTTTAATGACCGCCAGCAAGCTGGTATTGATTGGGATTTGGTGTATCAGTCGAGTGCCGCAGGGCAGGTGGTGAACTTCGCCAGTCAAATGCTGAGCCCCATACAGCCAGGTAGCCCAGCGAGTGCGCTGAGTGTCAGCCAGCAAAGTGGTCGCCTCGCCGGTTCCCAAGCGATCATTCGTGCGCTGTCACAACAAGGTGTGGTGGAAGTCAGCAGCCATCCAAGAATCGTCAGCCTAAATAATCAAATCGCTAAAATTGTGCTGGAAGATAACGCGACCTACCTGGCGTCGGCAGGCACCAATGCAACTGCCAATGTAGGCAGTAGCGATATCTTAATTCCCGGCGTAGTCACGACTGGATTTGAATTGTATGTGTTGCCCAAGGTCGCAAACGCACAAGTGGTGATGCAATTATCCACCAGTTTATCGGATTTAGTTGCTATCGATCAGATAAGTTCGGGTGATAACACGATTCAAACCCCGCACACCAATCGCAAAAAGTTCTTTATGAAGGCCATGGTGGCGGACGGCGAGACCTTACTGATTTCCGGCTTAAAGAACTCTAAGCGGCAGTGGCGTGAGCAGCGAGGTTTTGCAAGCTGGTTACTGGGCGGGCAGCGTGAAGCCTACCATCAACATAGTGAAACGGTATTACTGCTAACGCCACGTATTTTACCGGCTGCCGCAGTCTTATAATGTGGCGCTTACGTGGTCAAAGTATGCTTGAAATGCTTTGGGTGCTGCCCTTGGTGATGTTTCTCGGCTGTGCGACGGTGCAGTTGCTATGGTTGTTTTTGACCCATCAAATGTTGCAGTCGGCTACGGTGTTCATGGTGCGTCAGTCGAGTATCGATGGCGCGCGCACCACGCGTCAACTTGAGACATTATACCAAGCGATGCGGCCACTGCCTGGCACTGCAATGCATGTACCGCTGATCATCCGCTTGCAACCAAGTGATAGCGCAATAATACAGTATGCAGAGCCCGTTACTGTTGAAGGCCAGCGCTATTATCGCTTAACCACAGATTTTAATTTGGTGCGTATGCAGGGGGTTCGGTATGACGCCAGAGAGGCTTGGTTACGCAGCCGGATTATTCAATATGAGGTGGTATGGTGCCAGCCACTGAAAGTACCGGTCGCGGCACCTATTATGGCGTATTTTCTAAGTTACTCGGTGGATGCTAAGCAGCAATATTGCAATGTGCAGCGCGCTGGTCGGGAGCCGATGAAAGCTGTTACCAGCCGCGCTGCAGCCGCATTGCAGGGGCCTTTAGATATTCCCTGGGGCGCAGTTAGGCATCCTGATCATTAAGCTGTTCACACGCTTGCAAGGTGTTTTCCATTAAACTTGCAACTGTCATCGGGCCAACACCACCAGGCACTGGCGTGATGAACGCAGCGCGTTGGCTCGCGGCGCTATAGCCGACGTCGCCACACAAGCTGCCGTCAGGTAAGCGGTTAATGCCAACGTCAATCACAATCGCACCGGGTTTGATCCATTCACCAGGAATAAACTCAGGGCGTCCAACCGCCACCACCACAATATCTGCACCACGCACGTGCTGTTCAAGATCTTTGGTAAAGCGGTGGCATACAGTAGTGGTTGCGCCGCCGAGCAGTAATTCTAAGCTCATTGGGCGACCCACAATATTTGAGGCGCCCACGATAACCGCATGCTGACCATGTAAATCGATACCGGTGCTGGCTAACAGGGTCATGACACCTTTCGGTGTGCACGGGCGTAGCACTGGGATACGCTGAGCCAAACGACCAATGTTGTAGGGGTGAAAGCCATCAACATCTTTATTCGGCACGATGCGTTCCAGAATTTTCGTAGTATCCAGCCCCGCAGGTAACGGCAGCTGGACTAAAATACCGTCGATGCTTGCGTCTGCGTTGAGTGAGTCAATCAATGCTTCAAGGCTGGCTTGGTCAGCGGTGACGGGTAGATCATAGGCTTTGGATACAAAGCCGAGTTCTTCGCATGCTTTACGCTTGCTGCCAACATAGACCTGAGACGCTGGGTCTTGGCCAACCAGCACCACAGCTAAACCGGGAGGTCTTTTGCCGGCCGCAACGCGGGCGCTAACTTGCTGCTTGACTTGCTCACGAACTGAAAGGGCGATGGCTTTACCATCAATAATACGTGCTTGTTGCGTACTCGCCATGTGGGACCACCATAGTGTCGACAAATTCTGTGCCGTTGATGGCTCGGTATTGTGGCAAAAAAGTGCGCCTAAACCTAGCTAAACCCGAGTTTATTTGGCAAAAGTGAAGATTACCTGACCAGGTTGGTTCAAAAATAGCCGAACGCGTAAGCTTTTCGGAAAAAGTGTTTGACGCTCTCCATGCTTATAGGTAATATTCGCCCCCGTTGTCAGCCACGAATTATCTATCGTAAAGCTGGGTAGTAAGTGGGTAAAATTATGACAACGGGCGTGGAAAGTTCGGCGATTAGCGCAGTTTGGTAGCGCACTTGGTTTGGGTCCAAGGGGTCGCAGGTTCAAATCCTGCATCGCCGACCATTTTCTCCAAACAGCCTGAGGCAGCGCCAAAGGATATGCAACGCGCCCGTAGCTCAGTTGGATAGAGCAACGGCCTTCTAAGCCGTGGGTCGCAGGTTCGAATCCTGCCGGGCGTGCCAGTTTGGCTCAGCACGGTTCAGGTTAAAGGCAACGTACATGCATCATGTACACAGCCCTCGTACCCTAGGGTACAAAAGTACTACAGAAAGCATTCAGTGGTGGGTGTAGCTCAGTTGGTAGAGCCCCGGATTGTGATTCCGGTTGTCGTGGGTTCGAGTCCCATCATCCACCCCATTTCTTTGCTTTCAACACGTTCGGCGATTAGCGCAGTTTGGTAGCGCACTTGGTTTGGGTCCAAGGGGTCGCAGGTTCAAATCCTGCATCGCCGACCATCTCTTCCCTTCTGCACTTGTTTCGAAAACACTCTAGAACCTCTTACTCGTCAATAAGCCTACGCAAATACCCTTGCATGGTGTTAAGTCCAAGCTCACGCAACCGCGCAATATTATGCTCTGGTATGTCATCTGCACGCTTGTGTGCCTTGACCGCACGCGCCACGGATGCTTCGCGCAGCAAATGAAGCGTGGCATGGGGTGCGCGGTTGGTATAGTTTGCGGGATCCTCTTCCGCGGCCCCTTCAAATACATAGTGAGGATGAAAATTCGCCAGTTGAAACTCGCCCTGTAAACCATTCGTATAAATAACTTGTTGAGCGAGACCAGCTTGATTCAAAAATGCCTCAAAACTAACGTCTAGTTGCGGCAAGATCAGTAACGTAGTCTCTATCTTTGGGCTGGTAACAAGTAACTCGAGCTCAGCCATTACCCAGTCATACACGGCGTTGTCATCTAAATCGAAAGCGACTTGATAGCGAATGCTGTTACGGCTTACTTCGCGCTGCGCAAACGGACAGACGTTCAGACCTACAATAATGTCGTCAACCCAACGTTGGGTTCTGCGAATATAATCGGCGGGTTGTGGTGACATGTTGGCGTCCTATCAGTAGATGTACAGTGCGCAACAATGCGCTCCGCCATGGGTTGCGGATGCGCAGGGTAGTATGCAAGCGCAGGGAAGTAAAGTATGCTGTGCAGCGAGTCACTCGTCATCCACCAGCTCGGTCAATTGCAGTTGCTAAGTGGTTGAATTCTGCTTAACTAAAAGACTAAGTTAAATTGTTTTGAAGTGAAGAGGCGAGTTATGGATATTGATAAAGTAGTACAAAGCCCTGCTGATTATTTCGCAAGTCCTGCACAGGTCGCGACTGAGCCTGCGCTCAACACAGCACAAAAAATTAAAGTGCTGGAGAGTTGGCAAGTCGATGCAAATCGCTTATTGACGTCAGACGCAGAGAACATGCCAGGTGATGAGCATGAACAAATCACCGCTCAGTTGCAGGAAATTAGCAGCACCTTAAACGACTTGAAGTCTGCTGCAGGCTGATTCCCTACTCAAGCGCGGCGCGCTCAAGCGACAGTTGGTGGTTGTACGAAGTTGAAGCACAGTATTAGAACACCAACGCGCAGGAGTATCGCTATGAGTAGCGCCGACAAACCAACCAGTTCGACCCTTAGTATGGCAACCTTAACGGCTCAAGCTTTGGGCTTAGTCGATTCGCAAACACGCTCGGTTGTGTTGCCGATATACCCTGCCACCACCTATTTGCGCGATACTGATAACCAGTACTGTAGCGGACATGTGTATTCACGTGACGATAACCCGACATATAAACCTGTTGAGTCGCTGCTATGCAAGCTTGAAAAAGGCGAGGACGCATTGCTATTCGGCTCAGGCATGGCCGCCGCAGTCGCGGTATTTCAAGCCTTACGCCCGGGCGACCACGTCATTGCACCTAAGGTTATGTATTGGTCGCTGCGCAACTGGTTGCTAGGCTTTGCGACTGACTGGGGTTTACAAGTGAGTTTGGTTGATTGTACTGACACCGAGGCAGTCGCGCGCGCGATCATTCCCAACAAGACTCGCCTGGTGTGGTTAGAAACTCCTGCTAACCCGATGTGGACCTTAAGCGATATTGGCGCTATCAGTCAGTTGTGTAAGCCCCATCAAATTACCCTTGCTGTTGACTCAACCTGCGCCACACCTGTATTGAGCCAACCTTTGACCTTGGGTGCTGATATTGTCATGCACTCGGCCACTAAATACTTAAATGGCCATTCCGATGTTATCGCAGGTGCACTAATTACTGCCCAAGACACCCCGTTGTGGCAACGCATTCGCACTATTCGACGCGCAGGTGGCGCGGTAATGAGTCCATTTGACGCTAGCCAGTTGTCGCGTGGGATGCGCACTTTGGTGATTCGGGTGCAGCAAGCATGCCGCAACGCAGTTGCGATTGCTGAAGCGTTACAACAACACCCGTTAGTCACTCACGTGCATTACCCTGGCTTGTTGAGCGGTGAAGCGCTGGCATTAGCGCAGCGTCAAATGCCAGGCGGGTATGGCGCAATGTTGTCGGTCCAGGTTCGTGGTGGCGAGGCGGCAGCGATCGCAACAGCCGCCCACACGAAACTATGGAAGCGGGCAACCTCCTTGGGGGGTGTCGAGAGTTTAATTGAGCACCGGGCCAGTATTGAAGGGCAGGGCACGCCAGTCCCAAATGACTTGTTACGTTTATCGACAGGTATTGAGGACGCGGACGAGTTACTTGCTGATTTTATTCAAGCACTTGAGGCAGGGCATGACGTTTAAAGTGCCCGCAGGCTTTAAAGAGACCGAGTTAGAGATTAAGAAAAGCCGCTTTATTGCTTGGGCGGCGCCCGTGCAAACGCGTGAGGATGCGCTGGCCTGGGTCGAGCAAGCCAAGGTGGCTTTTCCAGACGCAAGGCATCATTGCTGGGCTTATTTGTTGGCGAGCTCTGGTGCCGCCACGCATGCTGCAGCCAACGATGATGGTGAGCCTTCGGGCACGGCGGGCAAGCCGATTTTAAATGTGATTCAGCATAAAGACATTGCCAATGTGGTGGTCATAGTGATTCGCTACTTTGGTGGCATCAAACTAGGCGCTGGCGGGCTAGTGCGTGCCTATGCAGGTGCCAGTGAGCAAGTCTTAAGCCAACTCGAAGTCAACGAGCTGGTAGCTACGCAAGTACGATATGTACGCTGTGATTTTGCTCAAGAGCAGCAAATACGCCACTTCTGTCAGCAGCAGGGGGTAACCGTGGTTGACGTGACGTATGCGGAGCACGTCACCTTAACCCTTGAGGCACCTGAACATGTGCTTGCGGATCTCGAAGCGTTAGCGGCGAGCTTGCAAGCGCACGTCTTGGAAACGTCTGGCACAAGCGATTAAATGACGAAATATATGACGCTGACGGCGCAAATACAGCAAAAACTCTGGGTGCCATTGCACGCCCATTAAGAAGTCGTAGCCTGGGTCTTCAATCGCCTGCACAATCCCATCCAAGTCACGTCCACTGACCTGCAAGCCGTCGCCCAGACGGTCAATGGCTTGATTATGCAAACTGTTAATCGGGGCCTTAGCGCCACCGAGTAACCTTTGCAGCTGGGTTTGTTGGCGAATGCAAAGGGTTTTAACCGGCAACACAGTCCAGCGGTTTGAGGTAATTTGACGGCGGCTTTTGAGCTCTTGCATCAGATTGCCACCGCGGCACACATTGAGTAGCTGCGCACCCCGACAAATCCCCAGCAGTGGCGTTCTTGAGTTCAATGCCGCGTGAATCACGGCTTGCTCAAAGGCGTCGCGCTCGGCATCGTACTTAGGTTGAACCTCTGGCTCTGCGGCGTACAGCACAGGGTCGACATCGTGCCCGCCGGTCACTACAAAGCCATCAAATTGGCTTAAATCCAGCGTGTCTTGGGGCCGAATTTGGCGTGCTTCGCCACCATAAAGCTTCACGATAAGTGCCACACATAGGCGAGGCATCAAAGCTTTGGTCTGCGGCCCGGTAATTCCAATCAGCGGCTTGCCATTTGGCGAGGGCATACTTACATGTCCTCGAGGTGGATGAGCCACTGTTTGCGCACTTCACGGCTCCAGTCGCTCTTACGTGGCCGCAATACATGTTGCCACCAAGGACGCTGTTCATTCTTTTGCCATTGTTTTGCACACTGACGCAGGCGAGCCTTGTCTTGGGCTAATGCTTCGACTTGCAACCAACCGTTCCATGCAAGGTGGATACCCCAATCAGGTAAGTGAATTTCACAGTTAGGCAGCCGGTAGTGAAAAGCTGGGCGCGCTTTAATCAGCGGATCTTGGGTAAACTCCTGCACTAACTCTTCATTGATAAAAGCAAATAACGGCAGTAGATCAAGGGCGCGGTTACGTGTTGGATTGTCAGTTAAGTAGTCACGAATTAGCTCGTCGTTTGAAGTAGGCCAATAATCTTCAGCGAGTACTTTTTTGACGTATTTAGTTGGAAATGGGTCGACGTAAGTGGTGATACGGCGAGTAAAGTTAATCGAAGCCTCGTCATGCAACCAATCGTACAGGCATAAGAAAGCTTTCAAATACCGTGTGATAGTATCGACGTCAAGACTAGGAAGTTCAGGGTTTAGCTGCATACTGAACGCGTACAGCACAGAGTCAGACGTGCCTTTTGCGCCGGCTTTACGGAGTGTCTCGATTAAGGCTTGCACCTCGTCGAGTCGACGCATATCCAAGGGTGGGCTGACGAGTTCGTGTGGCACCAGGGGCTTGGAAACCAGTTCCAGTAGGCTTTCAATATCTTTTTTATGCCCTTGGTGCTCTTTTTCCCCCATTTCCTTGAGCAAACGGAAGTCGAGCTCGGTTAGCCACTCGCCATCGTCGTCGCCTTTCAAGGTATATTGATAGCGACTGGTCGGTTCAACCTTGAGGTTAAAAAAATCCGCAACTATGGTCGATAACTGGTCAATACTGAGGCCGCTCATCTCCATTTCGACACCAATGCGACGCGCGTTGCCGTCGGCATTGGTGAGCAGCTGAGGCATGTGGATTCTGTGTTCGGCTGACATACTACACCTCTATGGAATCGCGTGGGTCAAGGCCTGATTACTAAGGTCAACTTGGCAAAATTGTTCTGGGTAATGGTTGAAGGCATCACGCCAATTACTGCGAATCGGTTCGATATCGCCGATTCCAAAGCGTAATAGCTCTGGAATACTGTAATAAAAGCCTTGGTGCGCAGTTTCAGTGCAGCCTGATGCTTCTGTATAGCCATAGGCGGTGACTGTTTGGTCGACCGCAATACGATCAAAAAAGCGGATTTCACGGCGCAGGAATGCATCCATATACTGCTCCGCAACAAAGCGCACACCGGGAATTAGTAAGCCCTGATGCTGCTGAGTCCAGCTCGACGACAAGGCACCGCCCGAGAATGCGACAATGGACTCTGGCGCAAGATATTTCTGCCGCGCTGCGGTAAATAAATAGTTCGCGCATACGCTTAAGCAATATTCCTCAACCACCAAGTCGAGTTCACGGCGGTGAATAAAATAGCCTAGTTGCATGGTCGCAAGTGGATCGCCTTCAGTCACGTTGACCCGCACGCGCTCCACATTGTATGAACTGGTAAGGGAGCGCACTTGCTCTATGGTTGCCTCGCTAATGAAGCCGCTTATTTGTAACTCACTGTCAGTAATTCTGACGGATGAGCTAGGCGTTTCAGTAGGGCTACTACTACATGCGCTTAACGCAAAACCAGCGAGCAATAGACAACTAAGGCGGGCAACGCGAGCAGACAGGTGTTGAAATACAGGCATAGGAAGCTCTTATTGTTATGTTAAGTAGTAATAGTTACGTCATGTTCTAAGCAATCAAAGCAGTGTGTTTACTTTGACTCAATCCGCTGTAAAGTCAACCGCTGAGCTAGTTTATCTACTAGGTGTTGGCGTTCAGGGTCGTCATTCTGGCGGGAAGCAAGTCGTGAACGGGTGGTCGCCACGCTCGGCTGGAAACGCTGAAACTGCTCCGCACTCGCTATCGATGACCAGCCTGGAAAACCTCTCGCGTGCTCAAAAAATGGCTCAAAATCTGCTAACTCAGCGGTGTCGACCGTTAACGTTGACGGGCTTTGGTTGGCGTGAGCCCGGGAATCTAAGTGCCTGGTAAGTTGCTGACAGCGCGCAACCAATAGTTTCAGCACTGAGGTTTCCACACTTAGTTCGCGGTAGCCACGCAATTTGTCTTTAACCCGTTGCCCGTAACTACGCCAGCTTTGCCAAGCGCCCCCCAGAGTGGCGCCAAGTAAAGTGGCACCGCCCAAGGTGGTGCCCAACATCATCACGTCGATGCCAGCGCCGACAGCGGCACCGCCCGCCGCAACTTTGCTGGTTTGAATACCGAAAGACTTCAAGCTGTGCGGGTTAAATAAGTCGTGTTGCCAACGGCCTTGGCTCAGTTGCAGTGCGTTAATATCGACGCTGTCAACGCTAAAGCCATAGAGCTTAAACAGACTATTCGTTGCGTGTTGCTCACGCTGTCTGACCAATTGCTGAAGGTCGTTCACTTGCTGATTAAGCGCGTCAGCGTCTTGTGTCGTGGTGTGTAAGCGCAGTGCGCTGCAATCGACGATAAGCTCAGCAATGATCTGGCTGGCGGCATGCTGGCGTTGGGTTCTGCGTTGCTGTATCTCTTGTTGCCATGCGCTTAATAAAGCGCGGCGAGTTGGCAATAGGGTGGCTAAGTTGGCATAAATCAAGGCTTCGCCCTGGGCTTCTGGGGTAACGCTGTCAAACGCGACCCAAGCGTGTAAATTGACATTTGCCAGCGCTTGTTGCCAGGCGCTTTGTTGACTCTCTGGGCTCGACGAAAAGTTAAGTATTGGGAGTAACGGCCTTGCCGCCATACTCAGAATTGCCAGTTCGTCTTGAAACTTGGCCAACACAGGGTCGCGGGTGTCGATCACATATAGCCCGGCATCGCACTGCAAAAGTTGGCGAATCACTTTAGCCTCTTGGGCATAACTTGCATCCGCTTCTGGGCTGGCCAGAAACTGTTGTAATAGCTTAGGACCATCGTGGCGCAGTTGCTGGCGCTGGGCTAAGTGCTGCAGATACTCGTACAGGCCGACCCCATCTTCTAATCCCGGGGTGTCATACCATTCCACCACTGAGGACTGCCATTCAACGCGCGCGACACTCACATCGCGCGTGGTGCTCGGCTGATCGCTGACCTGGCCAAAGGTTGCGTCACGCAATAGCGTGCGCAGCAACGAGGTTTTGCCAACGTTGGTATGCCCGACAATGGCTAATTTAATGCTGTCCACTTTGCTTTCAACTCCAATGTGCTTTCAACTCCAATGTGCGTTCAACTCCGTAACTGTCGCTACCCAATTGTTATCCACGACTTGGAAAGATTCGATGTGTAACGGCGTGGGCACATGTTGGGTTAAATACTCGCGCCACATCTCAGTGCGCTGACTGCCAGTCTCAGGACGTGCGTTCACCAGTGCAATGTGTAGCTGCCTGCTCGACGCGCCCTGTTTTGTCAAACTCTGGATAAACCGTAAACTGCCGCGTTCAGGGGACAGCCGCGCATTGACCACCACCAATAAGGGGCGGTTTGGGCCTTGGGTTAGTATATTTAAAGCATGCTGGCGCTGCGCGCCACTGTTGACCAATTCGCAGTGCACCGCAGTGGGTTGCTGCTGCCAAGCGTGACGAAAGTTGGCATAGTCATCTTCTGGCCAATCTAAATAATAGACCAAGGCTACAGTCGAATTAACTGCTTGCGTGCTAGGTTGGCTCTTTCGTTGCGAGCTGGCTTGCATATGGAGTTCTGCTGGCGCTGGGTCCACCACACGCACCTGGCGTTGCTCAAAGGCCGGTAATAACTCACTGTAACCGGGCAAGGTGGGGTTGATAGTGAGTGTGCCCACACGTTGGCGTAACCAAAGCTTACAACCCAGCCAGCAGAGTATACGTGGCGCGACAGCATAGAGCAGCACGCAGGTTAACAGCCACCAAGCCGTTTGTTGCGGGTTGAAACTGCCACCTTGCTCAATGTTTGGTGCACTGAGCCCAAACCACGCAGGCACTGTATGCAAGGTAGCAACCAGCATCTGAATGTGCTGCTCGCTAAGCAGCGTGGTAGGCCATGAAAACTGATAATCAGCGACTACAAAACGGACAAACAGCGTCATCCAGGCTGCGCTTAACAGTGTCAGCCACATGCTATGGGCAATGGTTCCCAGACCCGGGCGAATTAGCCTCTGCTGTTGTATCAATTGGCTTAAGCCTAGCGCAGCATTGACGTGGACAGGGTTACGTAACTTTGACAGTAGGTGATGAAATCCCCAGCCAAGCGGTGAGCTGGCGCGATTACCGACAAGGTTGGCGATGCCCCACAGCACAATGAATAAGCCATTCACGACGATGAGCATGACGATGGCTTCTACCACACTGACGGCACCCGCTTGCTGCGGTGTCAGTGAAATAGCCAGCCCCACGCCGCTCAACCCGGCAAACAATAACAAGGCGATATAACTAACGCGTAACAGCATAGTGACATGACGAATGCCCTGATCAAATTGGTGTTGTTGCGCTAATTGCTCGGCACGGCGTTGTACAAAATGCTCGAAGTTGGAGGCGGTGCGCGCATGGCGAATAGCTTCGGCGTCGGCAAAAGGGCCTTGAGTCGCCTCAATGCGGCGAATAACAGCGGATGTCCAATGTGAAAGAAAATGCGAATGACTCTGTGCTTGCCCCATGCCAGCCTTAAGTTGGTGCGTTTGCCAACAGTATGCAAGGCCGATATAAATTGTCAATTTAATCCAATTCACGAGAAATTTCCCTAGGGTTCTCGACGTACGCATTTGTGCTGGCTATAATGTCGCGTCAATTTTTAACGTGAGCTCATTTAAGCCACTCGTGAATGCTACTCGTGCTATTCGAGCCAGCGACTCGATTAAGCGACACGATGAGCAGCCATCCAGGTGATGTTGAGGTAGATTAGTAATGCAGGTTTCCGTAGAAACAACACAAGGTTTAGAGCGTCGCGCGACAATTGTTGTGCCGGCTGAAAAGATCGATAACGAAGTCAAAAAACAGGTCCAGCAGGAAGCTCGTCGTGCGCGCATTGATGGTTTCCGCCCTGGCAAAGTGCCTGTGAGCGTGATTGAAAAGCGTTTTGGCCAAGCTATCCGTCAAGATGTTGCCATGCAAGCGATGCAGCAACAGTACATTGAAGCGATGATTCAGGAAAAGTTGAACCCTGCTGGCGCGCCAAAATTCGAACCAAAAACCATGGAAAAAGGTAAAGACCTTGAGTTCGTGGCTATTTTCGAAGTCTATCCAGAAGTGGAATTGAAAGACTTAGAAAAAGTTGAAGTCGAAAAACCAGTTGCGGAAGTAACTGAAGGCGACGTTGACAACATGCTGGAAACATTGCGCAAGCAACACGCTGGCTGGAAAGAAGTTAAGCGTGCAGCAAAAGACAGCGACCGTGTCGTGATTGATTTTGCTGGCAGCATCGACGGCGAAGCCTTTGACGGTGGTAAAGCGTCTGACTTCGCACTTGAAATGGGACAGGGTCGTATGATCCCTGGCTTCGAAGAAGGTATCGCAGGCATGAAAGCTGGCGAAGAAAAAACTATCGAAGTCACGTTCCCTGAAGAGTACCACGCTGAAAACCTGAAAGGTAAAAAGGCAGAGTTTGCTATCACTTTGAAGAAAGTTGAAGAGCAAGAATTGCCAGAATTGACTGCCGAGTTCGTTGAGCAGTTCGGTATCACTGAAGGCGGTGTCGACGCACTACGCGCAGAAGTGAAAAAGAACATGGCTCGCGAATTAAAAGGTGCAGTGAATAACAAAGTAAAGCAGCAAGTGATTAAAGGCTTGTTAGCTGCAAATACTGACGTGCCAGTGCCGTCAGCATTGAAAGAGCAAGAAGTGAACGCATTGCGTCAGCAAGCGTTACAGCGTTTCGGTAACAACGCGAAGAACATGCCTGAATTGCCAGCTGAGTTATTCGAAGAGCAAGCTAAAGAGCGTGCTCAAGTCGGTATCTTATTAGGTGAAGTGATTCGCGGCAATGAGCTTAAAGTTGACGATGCTAAGGTGAAAGATTTGATCGAAACCACTGCATCTGCGTATGAAGATCCGCAAGAAGTGATCGAATACTACAACAGCAACCAAGAGTTGATGCAGCAAGTTCGCAACATGGCGCTAGAAGAGCAAGCAATTGAGCTGATTCTAGAAAAAGCCAAGGTGACTGAGAAGCCAATGAGCTTCGATGACGTGATGAACCCACCACAGCAATAATTATTGCTGATTGAGTTCACAATTGCTTTAATGGCTCGGGTGGGTAACACTCGAGCCATTTTCATTAAGGAGCTTTAGCTTTTATGCAAAACACAACACCCGACCCAATGGCGGCATTAGTGCCAATGGTGATAGAACAAACCTCAAAAGGTGAGCGCTCATTTGATATCTATTCGCGCTTATTAAAAGAGGGTGTAATTTTTATGGTGGGCCAAGTGGAAGAACATATGGCGAACCTAATTGTCGCGCAAATGTTGTTTCTTGAGTCTGAAAACCCAGATAAAGACATCAGCCTTTATATCAACTCACCGGGTGGCTCAGTGACTGCGGGGATGGCTATCTACGACACCATGCAGTTTATTAAAAATGACGTGAGTACGGTTTGTATTGGCCAAGCGGCTAGTATGGGTGCATTTTTATTAGCCGGTGGCGCTAAAGGTAAGCGCTATTGTTTGCCGAACTCGCGGGTCATGATTCATCAACCGTTAGGTGGCTTCCAAGGCCAAGCGTCAGATATTGAAATTCACGCCAAAGAGATTTTGTATATCAAAGATAAGTTAAATCGTATTTTAGCTGAGCACACTGGACAGGACGTCGAGCGTGTCGCACGTGACACCGACCGCGATAATTTTATGAGTGCACAAAACGCAGTGGATTATGGTATTGTGGATTCAGTGCTGACCCACCGTGGTCAAAAGTAAGCAGTAAACAGCACCCAGCGCTGGAGAGTTAGATGACAGACAAAACAAGTGGCAGCGACAAAGACGGTAAAGCACTTTACTGTACTTTTTGTGGTAAAAGCCAGCATGAAGTGCGCAAGTTAATCGCCGGCCCTTCGGTGTTTATTTGCGACGAGTGCGTGGATTTATGCAACGACATTTTGCGTGAAGAAATTAAAGAAATAGCGCCACAGCGTGATGAAGACGATGTGCCTACGCCGCACGATATTCGTCAGCATTTGGATGACTATGTCATTGGCCAAGATCGCGCCAAGCGTGTGTTGGCAGTAGCGGTTTACAACCATTATAAGCGCTTGTCGAATGCAGGCGTTTATAACGATGTTGAGCTGGGTAAAAGTAATATTTTGCTAATAGGTCCTACTGGTAGTGGTAAAACCTTATTGGCAGAAACCTTAGCCCGCTTCCTGGATGTGCCATTTACGATGGCCGATGCAACCACGCTAACCGAAGCCGGTTACGTGGGTGAAGACGTTGAAAACATCATCCAAAAGCTGCTGCAAAAGTGTGATTACGACCCGAAAAAAGCAGAGCGTGGCATTGTCTATATTGATGAAATCGACAAGATTTCACGCAAGTCTGATAACCCGTCGATCACGCGTGATGTGTCGGGTGAAGGCGTGCAGCAAGCGTTGTTGAAGTTGATTGAAGGCACGATTGCCTCGGTACCGCCGCAAGGTGGTCGTAAGCATCCACAACAAGAATTCTTGCAAGTTGATACGTCAAAAATCTTGTTTGTGTGTGGTGGTGCGTTCTCTGGTCTGGATAAAGTCATCGAACAGCGTTTAGCTGTGGGCTCAGGTATTGGTTTTGCGGCGGAAGTAAAAGCCAAAAAAGACAAGCCAAGCGGTGATGTGCTGGCTCAAGTTGAGCCGGAAGACTTAGTCAAATATGGTCTTATTCCAGAGTTCATCGGACGCTTGCCTGTAGTTGCCAGCTTAAATGAGCTAGATGAAGACGCGCTAGTGCAAATTTTAAGTGAGCCGAAAAACTCATTAACCAAACAATATTCGGCATTATTGTCGATGGAAGACGTTGAACTTGAGTTCCGTGACGACGCGCTACGTGCCATAGCACGCAAAGCTTTGTCGCGTAATACGGGTGCACGTGGCTTACGCTCTATTGTTGAAGACGTTTTACTTGGCACTATGTATGACTTACCGTCGTCAGACGGGGTAAGCAAAGTGGTGATCGATGAAACGGTTATAAACGGCGAATCTGACCCGATTTTAATTTACGGGAAGAAGAAAGACGCCAAAGCTTCAGGCGAATAAGTTGAAAAAAGCATCACTTAACTCAAAAAAAGGGCCATTTAGGCCCTTTTTTTTTGCTTCCTATTGAACTTTCGCGCGAAGCCCGCATATTTAAGCATAGAGATTTTCTTTTGCGCCAATGGAGATAAAAATGACAGATACAAGCAACGAGCGCTTTAGCATACCCGTGTTGCCGTTACGCGACGTCGTGGTGTACCCACATATGGTAATTCCATTATTCGTGGGTCGGGAAAAGTCAATTCGTTGTCTTGATGAGGCCATGGACAATGACAAGCAAGTGTTCTTAGTGGCGCAAAAAGATGCCGGTGTCGACGAACCGAGCAGTGATGATATTTATCAGGTGGGGGCAGTTGCCACCATCTTACAAATGCTTAAGCTACCAGACGGCACGGTCAAAGTGTTGGTCGAGGGTAAACAACGCGGCAAGCTGGTCGAGTATGAGCAAAGCGAGCCATTTTTCCGTGCACAGGTTGAGTACTTAGACTCTCAGCCATTGGACGACAAAGAAGAAGAAGTGTTGGTACGTTCAGCCATGAACCAGTTTGAAGGGTACGTGAAGCTGAATAAGAAAATTCCTCCTGAGGTGATTACGTCATTACAGGGTATTGATGATGCAGATCGCCTGGCGGACACCATGGCCGCTCACATGCCGCTTAAGCTGGCAGATAAGCAACATGCCTTAGAAATTATTGACATACGCGAGCGCGTTGAACATTTGATGGCGATGATGGAAGGCGAGATTGATATCTTGCAAGTGGAAAAGAAAATCCGTAGTCGCGTTAAGCAGCAAATGGAAAAGAGCCAGCGCGAGTATTATTTGAATGAGCAGATGAAAGCCATTCAAAAAGAGCTGGGCGAGAGCGAAGATGGTGTTGATGAATTTGAGCAGTTAGAGCAAAAAATTGAAGCTGCACAAATGCCTGATGAAGCGCGCGATAAGACTAAAGCCGAGCTACAAAAGCTGAAAATGATGTCGCCGATGTCCGCTGAAGCGACAGTAGTACGTGGTTATATTGACTGGATGGTGTCGATTCCATGGAAGAAGCGCTCGCGGGTGAAAAAAGACTTAGCTAAAGCGGAAGAGATTTTAGATGCGGATCACTTTGGTTTAGAAAAAGTCAAAGAGCGTATTATTGAATATTTAGCGGTGCAACAACGTACCAGTAAAGTCAAAGGCGCAATTTTGTGCTTAGTAGGTCCTCCAGGTGTGGGTAAAACCTCGTTAGGTCAGTCGATTGCGAAAGCCACAGGGCGCAAATATGTGCGCATGGCCTTAGGCGGCGTGCGTGACGAAGCGGAAATTCGTGGTCATCGCCGCACCTATATTGGCTCAATGCCGGGTAAGCTGATTCAAAAGATGTCAAAAGTAGGCGTGCGCAACCCGCTATTTCTACTCGATGAAATCGACAAGATGTCATCGGACATGCGCGGCGACCCTTCATCGGCCTTACTTGAAGTGCTTGACCCTGAGCAGAACAGTAATTTCAACGACCATTATCTGGAAGTTGACTACGACTTGTCGGACGTCATGTTTGTGGCGACTTCGAATAGCATGAATATTCCAGGCCCGCTATTAGACCGGATGGAAGTCATTCGGTTGTCAGGTTATACCGAAGACGAGAAGCTTAACATTGCGAAGCGTCATTTGCTGGAAAAGCAAATGGAACGTAATGGCTTGCGCAAGAACGAGTTAACGATTAAAGACGACGCTATTATTGGCATCATTCGTTACTACACACGTGAAGCTGGGGTACGTAACTTAGAACGTGAAATTTCAAAGCTTTGCCGCAAAGCAGTGCGTAATATCTTGATCAATAAGAAAATCAAGTCGATTACGATTACCGCCAAAGACCTTGAAGATTACCTCGGTGTGCAGCGCTTTGATTACGGTAAAGCCGAAGAAAGCAACCAGATTGGTCAAGTAACAGGCTTGGCTTGGACACAAGTGGGCGGCGATTTACTTACCATTGAAGCGACCAGTGTATCGGGTAAAGGTAAGACGACTTTCACCGGCTCACTCGGCGATGTCATGAAAGAATCTATCAGTACCGCGATGACGGTCGTGCGTAGTCGCGCGGACAAGCTTGGTATCGCAGATGACTTCCACGAGAAGCGCGATATTCATGTGCACGTACCGGAAGGTGCTACGCCGAAAGATGGCCCGAGCGCTGGTATTGCCATGGTAACCGCTTTGGTGTCATCACTGACCTCGAACCCAGTACGTGCTGACGTTGCGATGACCGGTGAAATTACCTTGCGTGGTGAAGTGCTTGCCATTGGTGGTTTGAAGGAGAAACTTTTAGCCGCCCACCGTGGTGGGATTAAACGAGTGTTGATTCCGAAGGACAACGAGCGCGATTTAAAAGAGATTCCAGAGAACATTAAAGGTGATCTTGAGATTCACCCAGTGCAGTGGATTGATGAAGTTTTGCACTTAGCATTGGCGCAAGACCCGGTAAAAACGGTTAAAACAGGCGCTGGGCGGAAGAAAAAATAGCCGCCCAGGCTAAATTTGCAGAAAAATTTGTTAAAAATGCTGAAAAAGGCTTTTCATACGCAACGACTGTGATAGCCTAGTGAAAGTTACTCCAGCCCTTGCTGAGCAAGGTACAGAGGACTTTCGCAAATACTTTAGTCTAAGAACATTTACCTTGAACTAAAGATATAAGCTTGTTATAAACTTTTCTGGCCCATGTAAGATGGTTCCATGGAACTCCATAATAACAATGTAAGGGGATGATACTGTGAACAAGTCTCAGCTAATTGACAAAATTGCAGCAGATGCTGAACTCTCAAAAGCGGCTGCAGGTCGTGCTTTGGACTCAATGATCGATGCAGTAACAGAAGCTTTGAAAAACGATGACCAAGTAGCTTTGGTAGGCTTCGGTACTTTTAGCGTTCGTGAGCGTTCTGCGCGCACTGGCCGTAACCCGCAAACTGGTGAAACTATCCAGATTTCTGCAGCTAAAGTGCCTTCTTTTAAAGCTGGTAAAGCGCTAAAAGACGCCGTTAACTAAGCGATTGCAAAACAAAGAGTGTTAAAGGCACCCAATAGGGTGCTTTTAATTTGGAGTGGTAGTTCAGTTGGTTAGAATACCGGCCTGTCACGCCGGGGGTCGCGGGTTCGAGTCCCGTCCACTCCGCCAATTTTGTTAGCTAAAATTCCACCTGTCTTGGTAATTATGTTAGTATCGGGACTAGGTGGCGAAAGAGAAGCGCACCCAACCCGGTGCGCTTTTTTTATAGCCTGAATATACGTCAACAGTGATATCAACTGATTAAGAGACTGGATTATGCTCGACAGGATTCGTGAGGGCTCTAAAGGCCCCGCAGCAAAGATTATCCTATTTGTGATTATTATCACGTTTGCCCTTACTGGTGTAAGCGGCTACTTAGGCGGTGGTAACGAAGATTATGTGGCTGAAGTCAATGGTGAAAAAATTTCACGCATGGACTTTGACCGCGCTTACCAAAATGAACGCGCCCGGATGGAAGAGCAGCTTGGTGATTTCTTCGACAACTTGTTGGCCGATGAAAGCTACATGCGTGATTTTCGCCAAGGCGTGTTGGAGCAACTGATCGAGGAGCGCTTAGCGACCCAGTTTGCACGCGAGCAAGGTTTCCGTCCATCTCCGGAGTCGATTCGCGACAATATTCGCCGCATGCCTGAGTTCCAGATCGGTGGTCAATTCAACAACGATCGGTATGTCGCTTTGTTGATGAATGCGGGCTTTACCCCTGAGCAATTTCGCGATTATATGGCCAATGAATTAGGCCGTTCAACTATGTTGTCTGGCATTATGATGTCTGAGTTCATGTTGCCGTCAGAAGCTGAGTATTTCCAGCGTCTGCAAAATCAGCGTCGCAGTGGTGAATTTTTACGTATTCCAGTAGAAAGTTACACGGATAGTGTAACCGTCAGCGATGAAGAGATTGCCGAGTTTTACGCGCAGAATGAATCGCGCTTTGAAACTGAAGAGCGCATTCGCGTTGAATATGTAACCCTTGATTTTGATGATGTGCTGGCAACGATAGATGTTTCTGAAGAACAAGCACGCCAGTTCTACGAGCAAAATACAGCAAACTTCCGTTCACCAGAGCGCCGCGAAATTGCGCATATTCTGGTTGAAGGCGATGACCAAGCCACACGCGAGCGCGCAGAAGCATTGTTAGCCCGAATTCAACAGGGCGAAGACTTTGCTGAGTTAGCGGCAACTGAATCTGACGACACGTTTAGCGGTAGCGATGGCGGTGAGCTTGGTCGTTTAGAGCGCGGCATGATCGACCCTGATGTTGAAGATGCTGGCTTTGCCCTTGCACAACAAGGCGACGTATCTGAAATTATACAGTCAGAATTTGGCTTCCATATTGTCAAACTAACGATGTTACGTGAATCACAAGTTGATGCATTTGACGACGTGCGCGATATGATAGTGACCAACTTACGACGCGAGCGTGCTGAGCAAGCTTACTTTGAAATGCAACAAGAGTTGTCGCAGATAGCCTTTGAGATGGACAACAGCTTAGAGCCTGCGGCTCAGGCACTAGATCTCGAGATTCAGGTTAGTGACTGGATTGGTCGTCAAGGCAGTGCCGAATTCGACGACCAGCGCGTGTTGAATGAAATCTTTTCACGCGATGTCGCCCGCGACAACTTAAATAGCGAATTGCTTGAAATTGGTGAGCGTAGCTATGTGTTCCGTGCTGCTGAGTATCAACAAGCCAGTGTGATGCCACTTGAAGATGTGCGCGAGCGTATTGAGCAGACCCTATTGTTACGTAAAGCTCGCGAAGAAGCACAGCAGTTCGCGCAGCAGCTACTCGACGACTACCGTGCTGGTGAGTTACCTGCAGGCGTTGATATGGAGTCTTTTGACGCAGTATCACGTTACAGTGACAGTGTCCCAAGCGCAGTAATTAATCAGTTGTTCCGCCTGCCTGTACCAACGGACGGCAGTGTGTCAGCTGAGATCACTGAGTTACGCGATGGCGATATTGCCATTGTCGCTGTGACGGAAGTGATGGAAGGCGAGGTCGACAGTGACAGCTTGGCGCAAGTGACTGAGCAGTTCCAAGCGCGCTATATTGACGCTGCCTATCAAGCCTTTATGGATGCACTGAAAGAACAAGCGTCAATACGTCGCAACCTGTAAGTTAAGTCTTACCATCCAACTGCAGCAAAAAAGCCGTACTGAATGAACAGTACGGCTTTTTTATTGGCGGCGTTAGTCGCTACGAACTGACTGTTTAGTTCAAGTACAAGCTTGGTAACTTCGCATCGGTCGTTGCTTTGGCTGGCTGTTGGTGCAAGCGTTGAATGGCTTGCCACAACTGAGGGCCACCGCGCCAAGGCTCCTTATTGGCGGCATAGAGAGCATGCTCCAAACCATCTAACGCGTCATGCAGTGCTTGGCTATGCAGCGTATCTGCTAACTGACGCGCGCTTTGGTAGGCGCCTGGGCGGCTTTGCAACCAGCGTTGTAAAGCTTGATGCGCGGCTTGTGCGTCACTCCCTGCGCAAGCATGTTTAAGGGCTTGGAGCGGCTGTCTGCTACTTTTAGGTACCTGACCATCAGGCTCAGACACGGCAATAGGGCGCGCCTTTCGATGCTTAGTGGCCCATAGCCACAACGCCGCGGCCAGCGTGACTAACCAAAGGCAACCGAAAATCAGGGTGGCCGTGCGCCAATAACCGGGCTCAGATGGCGCTACAATCATTGGTGCCATTGCCGATGGGGGGGGATTATTGGCTTCACCAAGTTCAGCTTGAGCGAACGGAGATGCCAGTCCACCTGCGGGTTCATGCACTTCAATCTCGCGTGCCGGTATCGTTGCGCTGCGCTGTTGTTGGCGTTCGACGTCCCACCACTGCACGTCTATGGCTGGAAGCTGAAAAGTCCCTGCGCGTGCGGGAATAATGACGCCGCGAAATTGCGCTTGAGCGAAGCGCTGGCCCTGGCGGCTGAAGCTGTCGCGTTCAGTGCGTTCAGGGTAATAGCGCATACCTTCAGGCAGCATGATCTCAATATCAGGCAGTTGCTCGTCGCGCACACCTTGAGCGGTGAGGGTAATGCGACGACTAATCGGTTCGCCGACAATTAAGCGCTGTGAATCATCCCATTCTTCATTCAGCGTCACTTGTTCACTCGGTAGCCAGTGCCCCTGATAGTTCTGGGGTTGGGCTTGTACATCAATGTCTATATCGGCTGCCAATGCGCTGACCGTTTGCGGACGACTAAACGTTGCAAAAGAGCGGCTTGTGTTATCTCGGATCTGACCGTCAAAACGGCTACCTTGAATGCTCAGCGGCCCGCTGCGACGTGGGGTGATAAAATACGTGCGCGTAATCACGCGATAGCGTTGGCCATCAATGATGTCTTGACGGTCTTCGTCATTACTGGCTTGCTGAATATCCGCATGCTCAACTTCAGGTGGGCTAATGCTACCGCTTTCCAGGGTTTGCGCGATATGTAAGCGCACGGTGTAGCGAACCTGCTGCTGCACATAAGGGGTTTGGTTGTCGACTTCAGCAGTCACAAAGACCGGACCGCGTTGGCTTTCGCTGTCACCAGGCGCTACCACATCTACCACGATAGGTGAGGTGCGGCGGCCTTCAATCGTGAACGAGGGGATTTCGTATTGCCCAGGGTTACGTGCAATCAAGGTTAATTGCCAACGGGTTTGGCGGCTCATTTGGCCATTAATCAATTGTGTTGATCGGTCGACAGATGTGGCACCGACGATAAAATGACGCGTCAATGCGTCACTGCGAAAGGCATTGCGGGGTAAATCGTCATTCGCGGTAATGGTGAGGGTAAAAGATTCGTCCGCAATCACAGGGTTTTTATCGACTTCAGCTCTGACATCAAAAGCTTCGGCGGGTGCGCCCCACAACAACACCAAAAGTAGCCCTGAATAAATTAACCAGGTTACTTGGGTCAAAGGTAACTTCATGGGCGGCGTACTCCTCGCGGTAACTGAGATTGCTGGCGGCGTTCGGCTTCACTACGCATGCGGTTGCGCAGTAAAGTCGCCGGGTCATTTTGCACGCGGCGGAGTAATTGCTCCAGTTCAGCGCGCTCTTCATCACTTAAATCATCGTCGGCTAAAGCACTTTCAAGCATAGCGCTGGCCTCGGCATTATCTGCGTCCTGTGGCTCATCCGCACCTTGCTGTTGCACTTCCTGGGATTCAGCCTCGTCGCCATTATCAGCGTCTTGTTCATTTGTCATATCGTCGGCGCCGTCTTCTTGGGCATCGCCTTGGGCTTCGTCTTCAGCTTGCTGCGAATCCTGTTGGTCATCCCCTTGAGTGTCGTCCCCTTGAGTGTCGTCCCCTTGATTGTCACCTGAGTCGGGCTGACTAGCTTGGTCACTGTTGTCGCCCTGACTGTCATCATTTGGTTGTGACTCAGACTCTTGTTGTTGTAGCAACTGTTCAATCAGTGCTGCGTTCTCCTCGGCTTCAGGCCAATCTGGACGGGCAGCCAAGGCTTGCTGAAAAGCATTCAGCGAGGCTTCAAGCTCACCTAACTGCGCGAGGGTATTGCCTTGGTTAAACCAGCGCTCAGGGCTGGCCGGAGCCTGCTCATATGCCTCTGCCGCGGCCCCATAATTACCGCCACGGTAATAGGCATTGCCACGTAGCATCGGGTTTTGAGCCAGTCGTGCAGCGCGTTCATAGTCACCTGCGTCAAACGCTTGCTGGGCACGCTGCTGCTGATTATAAAACGGTCGGGCTAGTCGATTCGTTACACTTGGATTATCTGTGTTAGCGCCTGAATTTGGCGCGCTGGCGAGTGCAGTGCTTGGGAACAGCAGCATACTGCAAAAGCCAATGCCGGCGATACTGAGCAATACACCGCGACGCATCACCAGCACTGCTAAAGGCACCAGCAGCCAGGCTAAATAGGGGCCTCGGTCGCGCCATTGGTCTGCACTGTCCTGATATTGCTCATCTTCCACGCTGTTCTGCCAAGCACCTTGGCCAACTAAGTGATCGATGTCACTCTGATCAGCACGTAACGCTGCGTAACGACCATTATATTCGCGCGTTAGACGTTGAAATAAGGAACTATTTAACTGCGCCATCGCAAGGCGGCCCAATTCATCGCGCAACATGTCACCAGAGCTGAGGCGAATTGGGCTGCGCTCCTCGTTGCCCGCCACTAAAGCAGATACGCGATGTCCTTTACCACGCAGAAAACTGCGTATCTCTTGGTAGTCGTCCAGACGCATACCAGCGCTTAACCAGTAAATTTCTGCATTCGCGTAGCCTGCGTCAACCACCATGCGGTGCGCTTCTTGAAATGCACGCACAGGATAATTGCCCGCAACGGGCATAATTTCCGGACTTAAAGCCGGCAGCATCCCTTGAATATTGGCATGGTCGCGCGTCAATGGAGATAGCGCAAATGCATCCCCAGCATAGGCAATCAGGCCAATTTGGGCGTCCTCAAGCTCGGCAATCAAATCAAGGGCTTTGAAGCGTAAACGTGTCAGTCGGTCTGGACCAATATCGGTGGCCCGCGTATTCAAGCTCATATCCATGATGACAATAGCGTTACGTTCGGTTTGAAATGTGGGTGTCGGTAGTCGCTCCCAGGCCGGCCCAGCCAAGGCGACACAGGTAATCACCCACGCACTTGCCAACATCGCAAACCAACGTCCACTCGGCGCGTCTTGCTGCGCGAGTAAGCGCTGACTTAAGTGTGGAGCCAGTACTTGGTGCCAACCTGAACTTTGTTTAAATAGACGCCACAACCAAGGACTTAAGACTATGAGTAGAGCAATCCCGATTAGCCACCAAGGGCGTAAAAAATGAAAGGCTTCCATTATTCCCCCTGTTGCCATGAAGTCAGTTGAGCTTGGTGGCGCCGGTGTCGCCATAGCCTCAGGGCCAACGCCGACAGTAATAAACCAAAACCGAAGGCCATCGGCCAATGCGCCAAAGAGGTTTGTGGCCGCAAGCGCTGACTGTCATCCGCTATCGGCTCTAACTCGTCTATCAAACGGTAAATATCGCGCATTTCCTGTTCGTTCCGTGCACGAAAGTATTGCCCACCCGTACTCTGGGCGACGGCACGAAGAAAGTCTTCGTCCATCTCAGCACTTGGGTCGATACGTCGTTCGCCAAACAGACCTTGTACGATCATTTCATCCGACCCTATGCCAATCGTATGCATTCTCACGTTACTGTTGGCAGCCAGCCGCAGGGCTTGCTCAGCATTGATTTGACCGGTATTGATCATGCCATCGGTGAGCATCAGTACCACAGGTGGCTCGCTTTCACTGTCGTGCATAGTGGATATCGACAGCGCGATGGCGTCACCTAAGGCCGTACGTTGCCCGGCTAAACCAATTTGCGCTTCGCGCGCAAGTTGCGCCAAGGCATTCAAATCCCGGGTCAATGGCGAATACACGTACGCGTTGTCTGCGTATACAATCAGGCCAATTCTGTCGCCTTGGCGGCGCTCAATAAATTCCGCCAAAATATGGTGAGCGGCCTGTAAGCGCGTCACCTGCCGCCCGTTGTAGGTCATGTCGTCCGCTTGCATACTGCCGGATAAGTCCAGCGCAATCATCATTTCACGGCGCTCGGTGGTGACGGTGACAGGTTCACCCAACCAGCGCGGTTGTGCCAGGGTTGCCACCAATGCAAGCCAAATGCAGGTTGGGAGCAGCCAGCGTTTTAGTAGTGCAGGTTGACGTACTTGGCGCGGGCCAATAAAGCGCGCTGCTTTGGGTAACGCTAAAGGTGCTTGGGTGTGGGCTGCACTTGGCAGTAGCAGGCGCACTATCCAAGGCAATGGGAGCAACAGCCATGCCCAAACTAAAGCAAATTCAAACATTTGCCACCTCACGCTTAAATTGTGGTTGGGCAAGTTGCCACCATTTCAAAGACCATGCGTGGTAGGCCTCCACCAGCGCCGGGTTTTGGGGCTGGTACTGCGCTTCAATCAAAGGTGTGAGCTGTTCACCTAAAAGGGCGCGTTGAGAATCCGGCAGGTGAGATAACAATAGTGCTGACCACTGATTGCTGGAAAGCTGAGCGATGCTGGTGCGCGAGTGTTTGAGCATAAGCACTTGTTTTAAGCGTAAACTCACCTCACTGATAGAGGCTGGCGGTGACGTCAATAGTTGATTAACTGCGCGCATGCCCCGGCGACGCTTGAGATAGCGCACTAACAGAATAGTTGCAACGATGGCGAGACTGAATAGCGCAACGATGAGTAGCCACCAGCCCCAAGCTAATGGCCACCAACCCGCAGTGGTTTGGGTTACAATATCGTGTAACGGTAGTTCATTCGATGTTGTTGACATTAGCTCAGCGCCTCGCGTTGCAGTGACAGCGGCGTTGCGGCGTCAATCAGTAAACTTGGAATACGTGCCTGTTGTAACATATCTTGGCGCTGTTGCAGCCAATCGCCGGCTTGGCGCTGGTACAGCGCATTAGTGCGGCTGTCACCTAACCAGAAATCACGGATAAAATCATCGTCTTTGGCTTGTACCCGGGTTGCTGCAACATTGGGCAGCCGCAACTCCAGCGGGTCAGTTAAGATAATGGCTTGTACGGAATTGTGCGCACTTAAGCTGCGCAAATCCTGAATGCTGCGGGCATTCAGGTAATGAAAGTCGCTAATCAGGAACACTTGGGCGCCGGTTTTTACTAACTGGCGTAAGCGCTGAAGGTTAGCCTGAAAGGTGGTTGCATCCCCGCTGATCGACGCTTGTTGTGGCGCACCTTGATGCGCTGCTACCAGCTCGTGCAATAAGCGTAATACGCCTTTGTCCCGAGCCATCGGCTTGACCTCACTGTGCTTGCTGTCGTTAAACACCAAACCGCCGACCCGATCACCACGGTAGGCGTAGCGCCAAGCTAAATTAGCGGTGACATGTGCCGCTTGTACCGATTTATATAGCAGCTGGCTACCAAAATACATGCTCGGGCTGAAGTCAACGAAGAAAAACACCGGGCGCTCTTTTTCTTCGCGATACAGCTTGGTGTGGGTTTGCCCGGTGCGTGCGGTTACGCGCCAATCAATCGCTCGAATATCATCGCCTGCCTGATAATGACGCACTTCATCAAACTCCATGCCGCGCCCTTTGGTCTTGCTTAACTGATTACCGGAGCGACCACGCGCAGGTGTGCGCCTGCCCGTGGGTAATTTATGACTGCGTTGCAGTCGATATTGCAGTAGCTCCGCTAAAGCAAGACTATAGCCAGATGCCTGCAGGTGTTGCAGCCATTGGCTCGGGTTGCTCGGCAGTGTGGTTGGGGTAGGTTTATTTAACATAGCACCTTAAATTATCTACAACTGGGCGTACACATTGAATGCCGTTAAGGCGCAGGCACAAGTTCAAGAATCTTGTCTAACACTTGATTGGCGCTAATACCGTCCGCTTCTGCTTGATAGCTTAAAATCAGGCGGTGGCGCAACACATTATGTGCCATCGCGGCAATATCTTCTGGGGTGACAAATTCACGACCTAACAGCCAAGCCCGGGCTCGCGCACAGCGTTCCAGTGCAATCGATGCGCGCGGGCTCACCCCGAAGTCAATCCAACTGGCGAGCTTATCATCATAAGCTTGTGGCTTACGCGTCGCCATGATCAACTGAACCAAGTAGTGCTCAACTGCGTCTTCCATATGCAGGCTTAGACAGGCTTGGCGGGCGGCAAAAATGGCATTCTGGCTTAATGGCTGTGGCATCTGGCTTTCACCCTGAATCGACTCATTGCGGGTTAAGCGCAGAATCTGCTGTTCAGTTTCCGCATCGGGGTAGTCTAATTCTAAATGCAGTAAAAAGCGGTCGAGTTGCGCTTCAGGCAATGGGTACGTGCCTTCTTGCTCAATTGGGTTTTGGGTGGCCATGACAGTGAATAGGGCAGGTAACGGGTAAGTACGCTTACCTACAGTAATTTGACGTTCGGCCATTGCTTCTAATAGCGCTGATTGCACTTTGGCTGGCGCACGGTTGATTTCGTCAGCCAACACTAAGTGGTGAAACAATGGCCCGCGTTGAAATTTAAACTCGCCAGTCTCAGGGCGATAAATGTCCGTACCAGTGAGGTCAGCAGGCAGTAAATCTGGGGTAAATTGAATGCGGTGGAAGTCCGCCTCTATACCTTTCGCCAAGGCATTCACTGCTCGGGTTTTAGCTAAGCCCGGCGGACCCTCTACCAGTAGGTGACCGTCGGCTAAAAGTGCGATAAGAAGATGTTCAACCAACTCGGGCTGGCCGATGACTTGGCTGTTTAGAAAATCGCGTAACTGTCGAAAGGCGTGAACTGCCATGCTGGATGCTACTCCTGATTTAAGTAAGTTCGTCTATGCTGTAATGGACACTCTGATGCCAAATTACACCGATAGTTCTGCTATAAGGGCAGTCTACCTAAAATCAAAGGTTTAATTCTGCTAAATTTGACGTTAGAATCGATTAATTATTTCGTGGTCTGACCAGCAAGCCGAGCTAGGGGAGTTCTATGTCAGCTTCAGCACAACATTTAAAAACCGCGTCGGGTGACCGCATTGCGATTGTCGATGGCCTACGCACACCGTTCGCCAAACAAGCCACTTACTTCCATGGGGTACCAGCCCTTGATATGGGCAAGCTCGTGGTTCAGGAGCTGTTGAATCGCAGTGATATCGACCCTGCATTGGTGCAACAATTGGTGTTTGGCCAAGTCGTGCAGATGCCATCGGCCCCCAACATTGCGCGTGAAATTGTGCTCGGCACCAACTTGTTAGCGGCAACAGATGCTTACAGCGTTAGCCGAGCCTGCGCCACCAGCTTTCAATCGACCGCCAGTGTCGCCGAGGCGATGTTGGCTGGTAACGTGGATGTGGCTATTGCAGGTGGCGCGGACTCGTCGTCGGTGCTACCGATTGGTGTGTCGCGCAAATTGGCCCATGCGCTGGTGGATTTAAACAAAGCCCGTAGCTTAGGTGCACGCCTGAAAATCTTTAAGCGGTTAAGCTTTAAAGATTTGCTGCCAGTACCCCCAGCTATCGCCGAATATTCAACCGGTTTAAGTATGGGTGATACCGCCGAGCAAATGGCGAAAACTCACAATATTAGCCGTGCAGACCAAGATAAATTAGCCCATCGATCGCATACCTTGGCGCACCAAGCATGGGAAGCAGGTAAGCTTGATCGTGAGGTCATGGCTGCACACGTGGCACCGTACACGGATTTCTTACAGCGTGATAACACCATCCGTACGGATTCAAAAGAAGATGGCTATGCTAAGCTGCGCCCGGTGTTCGACCGCAAACACGGCTCGGTCACTGCGGCCAATTCAACGGCTTTAACCGATGGCGCGTCGGCGGTTCTAATGATGACCGAAAGCCGTGCTAAAGCACTTGGTTATAAACCACTTGGCTACATTCGTAGCTACGCGTTTAGCGCGATTGACGTCTGGGAAGACATGCTGATGGGTCCTTCTTATGCCACGCCATTAGCGCTTGACCGCGCTGGTATGCAGTTAAGTGATATCGATATTATTGAAATGCACGAAGCGTTTGCCGCGCAAACCTTAGCGAACGTCAAAATGTTTGCAAGCCAGAAATTTGCCCAGGAAAAATTGGGTCGTAGCCAAGCCATTGGTGAAATTGACATGGATAAATTTAACGTAATGGGCGGCTCTTTGGCATATGGTCACCCATTCGCAGCCACAGGTACACGCTTAATTACGCAGACTTTGAATGAGCTACAGCGCCGCGGCGGTGGTACCGCCTTGACTACGGCGTGTGCCGCAGGTGGCCTAGGTGCTGCGATGATCTTGGAGACCGAATAATGACTGACACATTACATCCAGAATTGGCGACCACAAATAGCCCGGCAAGCACATCCGCATTTACCCTTGCCAAGCGCGAAGACGGTATTGCAGTGATTACGATTGATGTGCCTGGCGAGAGCATGAACACGTTGAAGGCGAGCTTCGCTGACGAAGTGACCGCATTGTTAGACCAAATCGAAGAAGACAGCAGTATTCAAGGTGTGGTGCTGATTAGCGGTAAGCCAAGCTCGTTTGTGGCTGGTGCGGATATTCGTATGATCAGTGAGTGCAAGACCGCAGCCGATGCTGAAAGTCTGGCGCGTCAAGGCCAAGCCTTGTTTGACCGCATTGAACAGCAGCGCATCCCTTTTATTGCTGCAATTCATGGTGCCTGTTTAGGGGGCGGCCTTGAGCTAGCATTAGCTTGCCATGGCCGGGTGATTTCCGATTCACCAAAAACTGTCATGGGTTTGCCAGAAGTACAGCTCGGCTTATTGCCAGGTTCTGGTGGCACGCAACGCCTACCGCGTGTGGTGGGTGTTCAACAAGGCCTGACTATGATGTTGACGGGCAAGCAGTTACGTCCAAATCAAGCGAAAAAGTTAGCGCTGGCGAACGATGTTGTGCCGCATAGTATTTTATTGGCGGCGGCGGTTGAATTGGCGAAGAAAGGCAAGCCAAAGAAAGCCAAAGCGAAGCAAGGTGCGCTGCAAAAGCTGCTTGAAGGCCCGTTGAAAAACGTACTGTTCAACAAAGCACGCGAGCAGGCGCAGAAGAAAGCTAAAGGTAACTATCCTGCAATTGACCGCATCATTGATACCGTTAAGCATGGTGTTGAGAAGGGCTTTAAAGCAGGTTTAGAACTTGAGGCAAAGAACTTCGGTGAACTGGCCATGACCCCTCAAAGTCAGCAGTTACGCAATATTTTCTTTGCTACCACGGAAATGAAAAAAGAAACCGGTGCCGATGGCGTGCAGCCAGAGAAAGTGAAGAAAGCGGCGGTATTGGGTGGTGGCTTGATGGGCGGTGGTATTGCTCACGTCACTATCAGTAAAGCAAAAGTACCGGTGCGGCTAAAAGATATTGGTCAAGAGGGAATTAAAAACGCCCTGAATTATCATTACCAGTTGCTCAAGCCGCGGGCGAAGAAACGTATTATTCGTCAGTCTGAGCTTGAAAAGCAGATGCTGATGCTAAGCCCGACGGTGGATTACAGTGGCTTTAAAGACACGGATATCGTGATTGAAGCGGTGTTTGAAGATCTTGCCCTGAAGCAATCCATGGTGGCTGATGTTGAGCGTGAAGCCAAACCGACAACGATTTTTGCGACCAACACGTCCTCACTGCCGATTACCAAGATAGCGGCGAAAGCTGAGCGTCCAGAGCATGTGATTGGCCTGCATTACTTCTCGCCGGTAGAAAAAATGCCATTGGCAGAAATCATCACGCACTCAGGCACGTCAGCGAAAACGATTGCGACCACGGTTGCCTTTGCAAAGGCACAGGGCAAAACACCGATTGTGGTGCGTGACGGCGCTGGATTCTACGTGAATCGTATTTTAGCGCCATACATGAATGAGGCAGCACGCTTGTTGTTAGCAGGCGAACCGATTGAACACCTGGACAAGAGCTTGGTGCAATTTGGTTTCCCTGTGGGCCCAATCACGTTGTTAGACGAGGTTGGTATTGATGTGGGTGCTAAGGTTGCTCCAATTTTACGTGATGAGTTGGGCGAGCGTTTCAGCGCGCCGGCTGCATTCGATAAGCTACTTGATGATGGCCGTAAAGGACGTAAAACTAAGAAAGGTTTTTATCAGTACGGCAGTGGTAAAAAGGGCAAAGAGGTCGACAGCTCAGTCTATCAAGTGCTAGGTATTACCCCGTCGCAAAACCTTACCCAAGAGCAAGTGGTAGAGCGTTGTATTTATCCAATGTTGAACGAAGCGGCATGGTGTTTACAGGACGATATTATCCGCTCACCACGTGACGGTGATATTGGCGCGATTTTCGGCATTGGTTTCCCACCATTCCTTGGCGGTCCCTTCCGTTATATGGATAGCTTAGGCATTGCCCAGGTCGTTGCAACGCTGCAGCGCTTAGAGCAGGAGCATGGCAGTCGCTATGCACCTTGCGATTTACTGGTGCAAATGGCGAAAGATAACACGCGCTTTTATGTGTAATTCGAGGTGTAATTCGAGGTGTAATCCGAGCGCCCACGCTAGTGGGTAAACAAAAGGTTAGGTATGTGCGGGTTTCCCGCGAAGACCTATAGCAAAAAGGGCAGTGTGGTAGCTGCCCTTTTTTTGTACACTATACTAGTTGTTACACATCAAGATTTAACTAGGGGTGCCATATGTTTGTCGTACCTGTTGTCAGTTTATTATCAGGCGCGTTTTTCTACACGCAAGCCTTAAAAAATGCCATGGGCGCAAAGCGCTGGGCATTGATGGGCTTAATCATGGGCCCGTTTATCTGGCCATTGTTTAATACCCATAAGCGGCTGATGTGGCTTAAGGCTGGGCGTAATGCTGGCCAATGCAGTGGTCAATTTCACGCTTAATCGTCCTCGTTGTCTACCCCATAGTTAGCGTGATTCTGTTGACCTGCCTGGCTGACATTACCTTGGGTGCAGGTGAGCCAAAGCCTTGCAGACTGAGCCAATAGCCGTTGCCGCGCGATATCAGTCAGGCTGGCTAATGACATCTCATCAATGAGCGCAGCCATGCGCTTGGCTAAATCAAACTTAACATCGTCAATACTAATGCTGGTCCAAAAGCGTTGGGCACGAATACGCAAATTGGGGTCAGCATCGGTCAGTTGTGACACCACACTGTGTTTCGCGTCTTGCCATAAAGTCTCTGGTAGTTGCGGTAACTGAGCGCAGAAATCTTCAATAAAACTCTCGATGGCACGCTCAAGCTCGGCCAGGCCGGTATGGGGAGATTGTACATAAAAAAGCAGACCCGGACGGCCATTCATTGGTACGTAGCTATTACCTACCATATAGCCAAGCTGTTGCTCAGTGCGCAGCTGATTAAAAAAGCTTGGTGAAATAATATGATTCAGCAACAAAAAGGCCGCTTTCTCTAAATCACTAATGGATTGGCCTTGGCAGAACAGTGCGACAGCATGGTCAGGGTGCGGAAGCTGGCAATGAATTGATTCCGCCTTCCCCGGTTGTAGCAATGTCACTTCACGCAGGGGCGCCTGTTGTGGGCGACCACTCAGGCTCAATTGGTGGGTCAACGCGCGTCCAATGCGCTGCGCAACGTCGACGGGCCAATCGCCACATACCAAAGCGGTAACATTCATTTGCGCAAAGATAAGCGGCATTTTCTGTGCAAAACTGTGGGCGTCCATAGTCTCAAGCTCGGTGGCGAGCTCGGCACCGATATAGCATCCACGCTGCAAGGTTTGGTTCAGCACCGTAAACAAGTGATTAATCGGCTTATGGCGATTAACCGCCAGCCAATTATGATAAAGCTGATGACGGATATGCTGAAAATGCTGTGGGTTGAATTCAAAATCAGTCAGGCTATTGAGAATTAATGACAATAGCTCAGGCTGACGTTCTGAAAAGCCGCTAATGTGAATACTAATGCCGGACTGTTGAGGGTAAACATTGAATTGCATCCCAGCCACTTCAGCGTCGTAACAACGCTCATTCAGCGCATCAAGCACCAACTCACACCAAACCCGAGCATGGGCAAACGCGGATTTTGTATTGGTGGCTCGCGGCAGCGCTAATGATAAATAAATGTGGCCTTTGGGTACCCGAAATTCGGGGTCTTGAAAATGCCAAAGACTCAACGCAGGAACGCCTGCCAGTAGATTAGGCAGCCGTGTGTCCTGATCGCGCAGTGGCATGGCCTCAAGGCGTCTGGGAATAAATGGATTGGCACTGGGTAACTCAAGCAATACATCTGCATCGCAATTGAAACGCGCTAATTGCGCTTCGGACAACGGAGCGATGCGATACGCGGTTTCATACAACTGGGTTGTTTGATTCACTGGTAGCGAGTGATGGATTAAAACCACACGCGCCTGTTCTGGCTGCATATGTGCCAGTAAGCGTTCGGCTTGCGCAGCATTAAACTCGCGCATTAAGTAATCGCCTTGAATGATATCGTCGCGTCGATAATGCAACATATTAATCGACAGCTGGGATGCCAACTCAAGGCTGCGAATAGGCTCTTGATAGCGAAACGAAAGTGCCACCATTTGCTGGCGCTCAGCGTAATGGGGTGACGCTAGATCTTGGCGGCTGAGTTGGCGAATCGCCTGAAAAATCAGTTGGCAGACGGTGTCATACTGCGCTAAACCTTGCTCTGTCAGTTGAATATTAAAGTTAAAGTCTTTGAAATTACTGCCGTTGATACCACCCCCGGCAGACAGATCAGTGACCAAGCCTAGGGACTTTAGTTGCGAGGTCAGACTGCCAGGCCCCTCATAGCCAAGCAAATGTGCCAATAAAGTGGTGGTTTTGTATGGGTAATCGTCATCAATCCCCGGCAATGGTAAGGTCAGTATCATGCGACATGCATTTTTCAATGGTCGCACATGAACCACTACGCCTTGCTGTGATTTCAAGTACAAAGGCGCTTGAATGGCGCTAGGGGTTTCGCCCTCGGCTGCGATGTCGCTGAAATAGCGTACGCTTAGCCCCTCGAGCTCATCCAGACTTTGTGGCCCGACAAGCACCAAACGCATGTTGCGGGCGTGATACCAAGTGTTGAAAAAAGTGCGAAGTTGTTGCTGTAAGCTATTTTCAGCATAGTTTTGTAGGGTCGCAGCATTGCCCACTGAAAACTTAGTGAATGGGTGGGCTGGGTTAGCGGTCTCTTTATGCACTTGATAGAGTCGGCGTAGCTCATCGTTGAGCTTCATCCGATACTCAGCTTCCACAGATTGCAGTTCTTTGGCAATCCACTCAGGTTTAAACAAGGGCGCAATAAACAACTGTGCGAATAGAGCTAAACCCTGAGCAAATTGCGGCGCACGAATATCAAAATAAAAGTTGGTGTGCTCTGTACCTGTCCATGCATTGTGTTGCCCGCCGTGCTGACCGACAAAATCTGGATAAACGTTTGGCTCGGGTGTTTGCTCGGTGCCCATAAACAGCATATGTTCAAGAAAATGAGCTAACCCCTGGGCGTCCATCGGGTCCTGAAAATGCCCCGCACGGATAGCTAATGAGGCAGCGCTATGTGTGGTGGACTCGTCATGCACTAACAACACTTCAAGACCATTTTTTAGCTCAACTAAACGATACTTGCGAGTGTCGTTAGGGCTTTTAATCAGGTCGTCAAGCAGCTGTGTTGCTTTAGGAACAGGTGTAGAGGCTTGCGCCGACGTGGTTTGGTGCGGGTCGCTATGCTGCATGGATGTGTGTGATGGCAATGTCGTCAGTTCCTAAACAAGAGCAAGCAAAATTGGGGCGCACAACGTGCGGAGCCTGGCTCATGACTCACACTCAATCTCGTGGTGTGAGTCGCATACGGCATACTGACTAGTTTAGTGAATAATGATGACACGGTTCACTAAAACAATGCTGTAAGGCTACGCGCGACATACCCTATCGCGCGTTGATTCAACGGGGCGTTTACTCTGCTAATGGGGTATCAAAGTCAGCGGGCTTTTCATAAAAACCACTGACGTCAGCTAATACATCATTTTCAAAGTGCACTCGAAACTCACGTTCAACCAAATCGCCGCGCCCAGGCTTTAAACGATACACATAAATCCAATCATCGTCGCGAAATGAGTTGTACACAACAGGTGAACCTAATACGAAACGCACTTGCTCCCGGGTCATGCCGACACGCAAGTTATCAACATCCCGTTGTTCGATGAAGTTACCTTGTGGAATATTGATTTTGTAGACCAAAGGGTCAATCACAGCGCAGGCTGAGATACTGCAAATGGCCGCAGCCAGAACGATTGCTTTCATGTGGAACCATATTAATAAATGAATGAACTGATGATAGCGAATGAACTATACGAATACTAGCCCTAGCGTTGACCCGCTAGGGCTAGAAAAGTTCAGCGTTGCTGGTTGATGATGCTCAACTGGCGAGTAAATCTTGCGCATTGGCAAGGGCTTTATCGGTGACTTGGTCGCCGCCTAGCAGTCGAGCCAACTCGACTACCCGTTCGTCACCTTGTACCGGTGTCATGGTAGTCTTGGTGGAGTCAGCAAAATGCTGCTTTTCCACACGCAATTGCTGGTGCGCCTTCGCTGCTACTTGTGGCAAGTGAGTTACACAGATGACCTGAGTGCGCTCGCCAAGTTCGCGCAATAAACGGCCTACTGTCGAAGCAGTTGGGCCACTTATGCCCACATCGACCTCATCAAACATAAGTGTCGGTGTACTTGCTCGATTAGCCGTAATCACCTGAATAGCCAAGCTAATTCTTGACAATTCACCACCTGACGCAACTTTCTGCAATGCCTGTAGTGGCTGACCTGGGTTAGCACTGACTTTAAACTGCACGGCGTCAATGCCTAAGCTGCTGGCGTATTTTTTATCCGCCTGAATATCGACCTCAAAACGAGCTGCCGGCATATTAAGCTGCTGCATACTCTGCGCGATGGCGGCGCTAAGTTCTTCAGCGGCATGTTGACGATGCTGGCTTAACTCAGTGGCTGCCGCTAAATAACTTTCACGCGCTGCAGCGACTAAACTATCAATATTTTCAGCTTGTTCATTGCTGCTGTCAATTTGAGCTAACTCTTGCTCGAGTGTAGCGCGCAGATTGGGTAACTCAGCAGGCGTGATATGATGCTTTTTCGCCAACTGTAGCGCTTGGGTCATGCGTTGTTCGAGCTGGGCGAGGGTGTCCCCATCGACCTCAACACCATCTTGATACTGACGCAATTCTCGCACCGCTTCCTCGACTTGCACGCTCGCTTCACTCAGCAGATCAATGCACGGCTGTAAACGCGGATCTAAGCTTACTTGTTGACTCAAGCGCTCAATCACAGCTTGGACTAGCGAGTAGGCATTATTGTGCTCACCGTCATATAAACAGTTAATTCCAAAGGCAGCTTCGTCTTGTAGCGTGCTTGCATTCGCTTGACGCTGATGCTCTTCCTCGATACTTTCAAACTCACCAGGTAGTAAATTGAATTCTTGTAATTCAGTCACTTGGTAACGAATAAGTTGCTGGCGCGATTTAAGTTGTTCAAGATCTTGGTCAAGCTGCTTTTTCTGCCGTTTCAGCTGTTGTAAGTCGCGCCAAGCATCAGCCACCTGCTGTAAGACAAGTTTTTGATCCGCATACTGATCGACTAAGCGCAATTGTTGCTCAGGCTGACTAAGCAATTGGTGTTCATGCTGACCATGAATATTCACCAGACTAGCGCCGATATCTTTTAACAGATTAAGCGGAGAGGGTACGCCGTTAATGTAAGCCTTTGAGCGACCTTCTTTGCTCAAGGTACGACGTAAAATACATTCGCTATTATCTTCGCTATCCAATTCTTGCGCGAGCAACCACTCTTTGGCGGTTTGGTTACTACGAATATCAAATACGGCGATAATTTCGGCTTTATCTGCGCCTGGGCGCACCATACTGGCTTCAGCCCTGGTACCTAAGCACAGCCCAAGGGCGTCCAGCGCAATAGATTTACCTGCGCCAGTTTCACCGGTAATGGCAGTCATACCTTTTTTAAGGTCAATATGAATATTTTCTACGATAGCAAAGTGACGAACTTGCAATTGAGTCAGCATACACGCCTCTAAACCTGTTTATTTATACAGTAACTATATACAGTGTATATCCAGTACTGCAAGAGGTTTTTTGCGGATATTTTCGCCAGTTTCAGCGAGTCGAGGCTAACTTATTGTTTTACATGAATTTAACCTAGTAACCGCAGGGCGCGGCAGGGCTAAAATAAGCGACTGCCCCACTTCAACTTATTACGTAAGACATGGTAGTAGTTGTATGACTTGGGGTGGATTAAGCGCAGTTGCTGAGGGTGCTTTTGAATCAAAATCTCGTCACCGGGTGCGACTTTGAGGGTCACATGGCCGTCGCAACTGATATGCAGAGGGTCATTTTCATTCGCGACTCGAATACGAATTTGACTATCACCGGCCACCACGATGGGGCGGCTGCTCAGTGTATGTGGAAACATAGGCACTAGGGCCATGGCGTCTAAATGTGGCGTCAAAATAGGCCCGCCAGCAGACAGTGAGTAAGCAGTCGAACCGGTTGGTGTGGCAATAATCAGACCGTCGGAACGCTGTGAAAACATGAACTCGTCATCCACATAGACTTCGAATTCAATCATGTGCGCGACTTTATCTGAGTGCAATACCATTTCATTGATAGCATTGTTGCGGCCAGTCACTTTGCTGCCACTGCTCACTGTCGCAGCGAGTAGATATCTGAATTCAGTTTTGTATTCACCACGCAGCACCGCTAATAGAGGGTCTAAGGCATCATCCGGATCTAAATCAGTCAAAAAGCCAAGGTTGCCACGATTGACACCAATTACGCCGATTTCATATTGACTCAATACCCTAGCGGCACCCAGCATATTACCGTCGCCGCCGACAATCACGGCGAGGTCCGCTTGTTGACCGATCTGGTCGATGCTACATAAATCAGCGTCATGAGGGTGGTCGAGGGCTTCCCAGCTATTACGCTCGAGGAGGAGCTGATAGCCATGCTCGCGTAAGCCGTGGTACAGCACCTTGAGGCTTTCTTGGGCTTCCGGCATGCTGGCCTTGCCCATTAAGCCAATACATTTGAATCCGTTAGAGTGCGTATCTGGCATGCTATTCTCGCCTGTAAATTTGCTTAAAATTAAGAGCTTTAGCGCCGTAAATCAAGTGATTCCCAGACCTCAGGTCAATATTTCCCAACTTTGTAACTAAATTTGCGCCCTTGTACGCTTGAATCGATAAATTCTGCCCCCATTGTGATAGCAACTGTGCTTAAGCAATCATTGAACCGCTTAAGCCAATGTCTTGGACCAGAGGATTAAAAGCATGACAAAGCCAGAACAACCTAACACTGAAGCCCAGACTGAGCAGGATCTAGAACAGCCAGTCGAGACTCAAGCCGACCAAGAAGCAGCCGCTGGCCAAGAACCTTCATCGCAAGGCGATGCGCTGGCACGTATTGGCGAGCTGGAAGCCGCGCTGGCTGCAGCGCAAGATGAAGTGCAAAGCCGCAAAGACGCCGCACTGCGTGCGGCGGCAGAAGCGGAAAATGTGCGCCGCAGAGCGGCTCAGGATGTGCAAAAAGCGCGTGATTTCGCGCTGGAAAAGTTCGCTGCCGAGCTACTTTCTGTAGTGGACAACTTAGAGCGTGCGTTGCAGTCCGTTGGCGATAGCAGCGACAGCCAAGAAGCTTTGGTCGCTGGGATTGAAATGACTCACAAGAGCTTTTTAAGCACGCTGGAAAAATTTGGTATTGCGTCCGTTGACCCACAAGGTCAACCGTTTAACCCAGAGCAGCATGAAGCCATGGGTATGCAAGAGAGCGCTGAACACCCTGCGAATACGGTGTTAGCGGTATTGCAAAAAGGCTATGTGCTGAATGGTCGTTTACTACGTCCAGCGATGGTGATGGTATCGCGCGAGCCAAGCGCTGGCGTCGACACCACGGCCTAGACATTCCAAGGTTGAAAAAAAAGTTTGGCTTAAACCTTTAAAAATTTAGAACAACCCTCATTAAAAGGGTAACCAAAAATTTCGTCACGGTGAGCGCACGAAGCGCTTGAGTAAGATAGCAGCATTGGCTCACCGCAACACCGAGTTAACAGGAATTGGAGCATATCATGGGTAAAATTATTGGTATTGATTTAGGTACAACAAACTCTTGCGTGGCTGTACTTGACGGCGATAAAGCGCGCGTCATTGAAAACGCTGAAGGCGATCGCACAACCCCTTCAATTGTTGCATTTACCCAAGACGGCGAAACCTTAGTAGGCTCACCTGCTAAGCGTCAGGCAGTGACAAACCCTAAAAATACATTGTTCGCGATCAAGCGTTTAATCGGCCGTCGTTTTGAAGACGAAGAAGTGCAGCGCGATATCGGCATCATGCCATTTGGTATCGTCAAAGCCGACAATGGCGATGCTTGGGTTGAAGTCAAAGGTGAAAAGAAAGCACCACCGCAGATTTCAGCTGAAGTCTTGAAGAAAATGAAGAAAACCGCTGAAGATTACTTGGGCGAAACAGTGACCGAAGCCGTTATCACTGTGCCTGCGTACTTTAACGATGCTCAGCGTCAGGCAACCAAAGATGCAGGCCGAATTGCTGGCTTAGATGTAAAGCGCATCATTAACGAGCCTACCGCAGCGGCGCTTGCTTATGGTATGGACCGTAAGAAAGGCGACAATGTGATTGCGGTTTACGACTTAGGTGGCGGTACTTTTGATATTTCAATTATCGAAATTGACGAAGTTGAAGGCGAACACACCTTTGAGGTACTTGCAACCAATGGTGATACTCACCTCGGTGGTGAAGACTTTGATAACCGTGTTATCAACTACTTGGTTGAGCAGTTCCAAAAAGACCAAGGCATTGATTTACGCAAAGATCCGTTGGCGATGCAGCGTCTGAAAGAAGCTGGTGAGAAAGCTAAAATTGAGCTTTCATCTGCGCAACAGACCGAAGTTAACTTGCCTTACATCACTGCAGATGGTTCAGGTCCTAAGCACTTGGCAATTAAATTAACCCGCTCAAAGCTTGAGTCGTTGGTTGACGACCTAGTGCAAAAGTCACTTGAGCCTCTACGTCAGGCATTAGCAGACGCCGACCTTAAAGTGGGTGACGTCGATGACATTATCTTGGTTGGTGGTCAAACCCGGATGCCGAAAGTTCAAGAAGTTGTGACTGACTTCTTCGGCAAAGCGCCACGCAAAGATGTGAACCCAGATGAAGCGGTTGCTGTTGGTGCTGCGGTTCAGGCTGGTGTTTTGGCTGGTGACGTGAAAGATGTATTGTTGCTTGACGTGTGCCCACTGTCACTTGGTATCGAAACCATGGGCGGTGTGATGACTAAGTTGATTGAGAAGAACACGACGATTCCGACCAAGCAGTCGCAAACTTTCTCAACGGCAGAAGACAATCAGTCAGCAGTAACAATTCACGTACTGCAGGGTGAGCGTAAGCGCTCAGCGGACAACAAGTCATTGGGCCAATTCAACCTTGAAGGTATTCGCTCTGCAATGCGCGGACAGCCGCAAATTGAAGTGACCTTTGATATTGATGCCGACGGTATTTTGAATGTGTCTGCGAAAGATAAAGACACCGGCAAAGAGCAGAAGATCACCATCAAAGCGTCATCGGGTCTAAGTGACGATGAAGTAGAAAAAATGGTACGTGACGCCGAAGCCCATGCTGAAGACGACAAGAAGTTTGAAGAAATGGTACAGGCTCGCAACCAAGCAGATGGCTTGATTCACGCTACGCGCAAGCAAATGGAAGAAGCTGGTGATGCATTGACAGACGCTGACAAAGCGCCAATTGATAGTGCCATCACTGAGCTTGAGTCAGCGATCAAAGAAGGCGATAAAGAAGCCATTGAAAGCAAGCAACAAGCGTTGATTGAAGCATCAGCGAAGTTGATGGAAATTGCACAGCAAAAAGCACAGCAAGGCGCAGCAGATGCCGGCGCTGATGCAAATAACAGTGCCGCAAACAATGCTGCCGACGACGTTGTCGATGCAGAGTTTGAAGAAGTGAAAGACGACGAGAAAAAGTAAGTCGACACTGGTAACTCACTTCCTCAGCACGGGCGTTGACGTAAGGCATCGCCCGTGTGTTTGTTTGCAGACATTAAGTAATCTAGAGAAGACGTAGCTATGGCAAAAGCGGATTATTATGAAATTCTTGGGGTCGCCAAAGACGCCAATGAACGTGATATTAAAAAAGCCTACAAACGTATGGCGATGAAATATCACCCTGATCGCACCAAAGGTGACAAAGACCTTGAGGCCAAATTCAAAGATGTGAAAGAAGCCTATGAGGTATTAATTGACCCAGCTAAGCGTCAGGCGTATGACCAATATGGCCATGCTGCGTTTGATCAGTCACGCGGCGGCTTCGGTGGCGCTGGCGGCGGCGCAGGCGGTGCCGATTTTTCTGATATCTTCGGTGATGTATTTGGTGATATTTTCGGCGGTGGACGTCGCGGTGGCGGTGGACAGCGCGCAGCGCGTGGTGCCGACTTGCGCTATAACCTTGAAATGTCACTCGAAGAAGCGGTGCGTGGAAAGCAAGTTGACTTAAAGATCCCAACCTTAGCTGAATGTACTGACTGTGATGGCAGCGGTGCAGCGAAAGGTTCGAAGGCGGAAACTTGTGACTATTGCCATGGTGCGGGTCAGATCCAAATGCGTCAGGGCTTCTTTGCGGTGCAGCAAACCTGTCCGCAATGTGGTGGCCGCGGTAAAGTGATTAAGAACCCATGTCGTAGTTGCCATGGCGAAGGCCGGGTGGAACGCACTAAAACTTTGAATGTGAAGATTCCAGCTGGCGTTGACACCGGTGATCGCATTCGCCTTGCTGGTGAGGGTGAAGCGGGTGAGCAGGGCGCTCCTGCAGGCGATTTATATGTTCAGGTGCATGTGCGTGAGCATGATATTTTCAAGCGCGATGGTAGCAATCTGTTCTGCGAGGTGCCGATTAGCTTTACCCATGCAGCCTTAGGCGGTGAAGTAGAAGTACCGACGTTAGATGGCAAAGTGAAGCTAAAAATCCCAGCTGAGACTCAAACTGGCCGTATGTTCCGCTTACGTGGCAAAGGTGTTAAATCGGTGCGCAACGGCGTAACCGGCGACCTGATTTGTAAAGCAGTGGTGGAAACCCCGGTCAATTTGTCAGAGCAGCAGCGCAACTTGCTGCGTAGCTTAGACGAATCAATGGGCCAGGGCGATGAGGCGGCTAAGTATCGTCCGAAAGAACGCGGGTTCTTCGACGGTGTGAAAAAGTTTTTTGACGATTTGACGAAGTAAAAAGTCGATTAATTCGGTCAAAAAGGAGTGCTTAAGCGCTCCTTTTTTGTTAATAGTGTTCTATCATGTTAGTAAAGCAAATGTGCAAGTATGTGTATGTTTGCTAACCGATAACAGACGCTCGGCTGCTTCCACATGCAGCGTAAATTGATAGGTGTAAAATGAAACGACTAGTAAAAACCATTGCGATGGCCGCCATTGCGCTGAGCGTTGTCAGCGCTTGCAGCACTTCGCCGACCGGGCGTAATCAGCTTAATTTACTACCGGCTTCACAGCTCGACCAAATGGGCGCTGAATCCTGGAACCAAATCAAAGGCCAAGAGAAAATTTTGCAAGACGCTGAGGCGCAAGCCTATGTGGCTTGTATCACCAATGCAATCGCGGAAGTTGTACCTGAGCGCTACCATCGTGACAATTGGGAATTTGAAATTTTTGACTCCGAAACCATTAATGCTTTCGCACTGCCAGGTGGCTACCTTGGGGTGTATGTAGGCATGATCCGCTTGGCTGAGAACCAACATCAACTTGCTGCGGTGATGGGTCACGAAATTGGCCACGTAATGGCAGAGCACAGTAACGAGCGTGTCTCGCAAAACCTGATTTTAACGGGGGCTTTAGTCGGGACCGACTTGGCGTTTTCAAACCGTTCGGCGTCGCAGCGCGCGATGATCATGGCCGCTGTCGGGGTGGGTGCTCAGGTTGGTTACATGTTGCCGTTCAGTCGTCGGCATGAATCAGAAGCGGATGAAATAGGCATGGATTTAATGGCGCGCGCAGGGTTTGACCCGCGCCAAGCGCCTAAGTTGTGGGAAAACATGCAAAGCTTAGGTGGCGGTGGCGGACCTGAATTTTTATCAACGCACCCGTCACCAAGCTCGCGTATCCGTGATTTAACTAATCAGTTGCCTGACGCGATGCCGTTATACGAGGCGCGCAGCAGTCAAGGTAATTTACCGCAATGCCGCCGTCCTGCTTGGGCCAATGAGCGCCCTCAACAAAGCTAATAAGTCATGCTTTTTTGATATAAACCATAGCAAAACAGACTTGTTACCCAACCGCTACTTGACCTAAGGTAGCGGTTTTTGTATCTAAGCGCAGAATAATATTTCAGGCGTTGTTTTAGGAGTGGGTATGCTCAAAGCTTGGTTCGCGATTCCGTTTTGGCAACGAGTGCTAGGTGCCTTTGTTTTAGGCGCTCTGTTAGGTGTTGTGCATGCGGACACTGCAGTGGCTATGCAACCATTAGGTCAGCTATTTATAAACGCCATTCAAATGCTGGTGGTGCCACTGATTTTTTGCGCCATTGTGAGTGCTATCACCAGCTTACAGGCACAGCAAAATATTAAGCGTTTGGCACTTAAAACGGTCGGCTTGTTTTTATTCACTGCGTGGATAGCAAGCTTGATTGGTTTGAGCGTCGGTAGTTTTATCGATATGGCACCTGCGGTCGAATTGAGTGCGAGCAGTGTCCCAGAGCGCGACATTCCACCTTTTTCCCAAGTTTTGTTGAATATCATCCCAACCAACCCGTTTGCGGCCATGGTAGAGGGGCGGGTGCTACAAATTCTGCTGTTTGCAGCTCTGGTTGGTATTGCAATTAACCAACTTAAAGACAAGGCCGAACCGGCGCGTGCGTTTTTTAAATCAGGTGCAGAGGTTATGTTCCAGATAACGCGCATGGTGCTTGAACTCACCCCAATTGGGGTGTTTGGCCTGATGGCCTGGATGGTGGGTAGCCATGGTTTGGAAACCTTGCTGCCATTGGGTAAATTTATTCTCGCTATCTACATTGCCTGTATCATTCACATCGTGGTGACCTATGGCCTGCTGGTGCGTTATGGCGCGAAATTTAGTCCGTGGCAATTTTTCAAGGCGATCATGCCGACACAACTGGTCGCTTATACCACGTCAAGTAGCTATGGCACCTTACCGTCTACCTACCGCACCACCACCGAGCGGCTGGGTGTGAATAAAGATTATGCGAGTTTTTCGTTGCCCCTTGGCGCCACTATCAATATGGACGGTTGTGGCGGGATTTATCCGGCGATTGCAGCGATATTTATTGCGCACTTGTACGGCATTCCGTTGGGCTTGACTGAGTATGCAGTGATTATGGTCACAGCGACGATCGCTGCGGTAGGTACTGCAGGTGTACCAGGCTCAGCGATGGTGATGTTGACGGTGACCTTAACTGCGGTTGGCTTACCACTTGAGGGTATTGCCTTTATTGCCGCGGTGGACCGGATCATTGATATGATGCGTACTGCGACCAATGTAACAGGCGATATGGTGGTGACATCGGTGGTGGCACGCTCGGAAAACATGATTGACGATACACAAGCGACGCTTGACCAGCCAGATGCGACCACGGCACAGCGCGCTTAGTGCTTGCATGAGTGAATCTTGCTACACTGCAAACGCGGCACTTTGAGGCCGCGTTTTGTTTTAGTTTTGGGGAATAACATTGAGTGAATTGAAGGTTGCTATCATCGGAGCTTCAGGGCGTATGGGCGCTCAGCTTATCGAATTAATGCTAGATCGTGATGACGTTACTCTGGTCGCAGCGGTCACCCATGCTGAATCGTCAGCGTTGGGACAAGACGTAGGCAGTCGACTGCATCGACCCACAGCCGGCGTTCAATTTAGCCACGACCTGATGGCTGCAGCCAAAGCCGCCGATGTACTCGTGGACTTTAGTTTACCTGCGGCATTAGCCGATAATCTGGCTGCTGCGGTACAGACCCAAACCCCGATTGTCGTATGCACCACCGGCTTGAATTCACGTCAACACGCCGACGTCGAGGCAGCCGCGGCAAAAGTGCCGGTATTGTATGCAGCAAACACCAGTTTGGGCGTTAACCTATTGCTTGCCTTAGTGCGCACCGCCAGTCAGGCCCTAGGTAGCAATTGCGATATTGAAATTCTAGAGGCACATCATACGGCTAAACGTGATGCCCCATCGGGTACTGCACTTGCATTGGGCGAAGCGGCCGCAGCAGGGCGCGGGCAGCAGCTAAAAGACGTGGCGGAATACCAGCGCAACCATCAGCATGACCCCTATAAAAAAGGCAGTATTGGCTTTGCCACCTTACGTGCTGGGGATATTGTCGGCGAACATACGGTTTACCTGGTATGCGGCAGTGAGCGCTTAGAACTGACGCATCGGGTGGCTGGTCGTAAAACTTTTGCTGAAGGCGCTCTGAACGCGGCACTGTGGCTGGCAAAGCAGACGCCAGGTTTTTACCACATGAAGCACGTTCTTGGGCTAGACGACTAAGGTCATTTTCTGTAGACTACGTCCAATTTGCCGTCATCACTGTGAGTGCATGGGCGAAGATATAGCGAATAGCGAAAGACACAAGCATTTTCATGCAAAACGGGGGAGTCATTGAGTTGATTTAACCCGTTTTTTTATGTTCGGAGGTTAACTTGAGCATTCTTGCGAGACAAGCCGCGCGAAGAGCGATTCTGGTTCTCGCTGACGGCACTGTATTTCACGGCACTGCAATTGGCGCCAGTGGAAAAGCCGTTGGTGAAGTTGTTTTTAATACCGCCATGACAGGCTACCAAGAGATTTTGACCGACCCCTCCTATTCAGAACAAATTGTCACCCTTACTTACCCCCATATTGGCAATTACGGTACCAACTCCGAAGACACCGAATCCGATAAAGTATGGGCCAAGGCATTGGTCATTAGAGATCTCCCCCTCCTCGCAAGTAACTTCCGCTCTCAGCAATCCCTCGATGAATATCTTAAAAGCCACAACGTGGTTGGCATCGCCGATATCGATACCCGTCGTTTGACTAACGTTTTACGTAACAAAGGCGCGCAAAACGGATGCATCATTGCGTTTGGCGCCGACGCTGACGTTACAACAAGCGACAGCGAGCAAACCGCACTTGCGGCTGCTCAGGCATTCCCAGGCTTACAAGGCATGGATTTAGCGAAGCTGGCAAGTTGCACGGCGCCGCACTCATGGACGCAAACCAGCTGGCAGTTGGAAAGTGGCTACGGTGAGCAAACTCAGTCGCAATTTCATGTAGTTGCTTATGATTACGGCGTTAAACACAATATTTTACGCATGTTAGCAGACCGCGGTTGCCGTATTACGGTAGTGCCCGCGCAAACCAGCGCTGCTGACGTGCTGGCATTACAGCCAGACGGTATATTCTTATCGAATGGTCCAGGTGACCCCGCAGCTTGCGATTATGCCATCGAGGCCATTCGTGAGTTGCTTGAACATAATATCCCAATCTTTGGTATCTGCTTAGGCCATCAATTATTAGCCTTGGCGATGGGTGCGCGTACCACCAAGATGCCACATGGTCACCATGGGGCAAACCACCCGGTGTTAGACATCGCCAAAGGCGTGGTGATGATCACCAGTCAAAACCATGGTTTTGCGGTCGATGAGAAGAGCTTGCCAAGCCATTTGCAAGCGACGCACCGCTCGTTGTTTGACCAAACTTTGCAAGGTATACATGCCACCGATAAGCCCGCGTTTGGCTTCCAGGGGCACCCAGAGGCAAGCCCTGGCCCGCATGATGCTGCGCCATTGTTCGAGCATTTTATCGATTTGATGAAGACCCACCAAGCCAACCAATAGGAGCTGCTGAATGCCAAAACGTACAGACATCCAGAGTATTTTGATTATTGGCGCAGGCCCTATTGTTATCGGTCAAGCCTGTGAATTTGACTATTCTGGTGCGCAAGCCTGTAAAGCGCTTCGCGAAGAAGGTTACCGAGTTATTTTGGTGAACTCTAATCCTGCCACGATTATGACAGATCCTGATATGGCCGATGTAACCTACATCGAGCCTATTCATTGGGAAGTGGTTGAGAAAATCATTCAGCTTGAACGTCCGGATGCGGTGTTACCAACGATGGGTGGACAAACCGCCCTAAACTGCGCCCTCGAGCTTGAAGAAAATGGCGTCCTGGCCAAATACAATGTTGAGATGATCGGCGCCACCGCAGATGCGATTGATAAAGCTGAAGATCGGGATCGTTTCGATAAAGCAATGAAATCAATTGGTTTGAAAACTCCTCAAGCTGAAATTGCCAACAGCATGGAAGAAGCCTTTGACGTGCTCGAGCGCGTTGGCTTTCCATGTATTATTCGCCCGTCTTTCACCATGGGCGGTAGCGGCGGTGGTATCGCGTATAACCGTGATGAATTCGAAGAAATTTGCTTGCGTGGCTTAAAGCTATCGCGCACCAACGAGTTGCTGATTGATAAATCATTGATTGGTTGGAAAGAGTACGAAATGGAAGTGGTGCGTGATAAGAACGATAACTGCATCATTGTTTGTACCATTGAAAACTTTGACCCGATGGGCGTGCACACGGGTGATTCGATTACCGTGGCACCTGCGCAAACCTTAACGGATAAAGAATTCCAGATTATGCGTAATGCGGCGATGGCGGTTCTGCGCGAGATTGGGGTCGAGACTGGCGGTTCGAACGTCCAATTTGGTGTCAACCCAGATACCGGCGACATGGTCATTATCGAAATGAACCCACGTGTAAGCCGGTCGTCGGCATTGGCGTCAAAAGCAACTGGTTTCCCGATTGCTAAAGTCGCAGCTAAATTAGCCGTTGGCTACACTCTGGACGAACTGGCGAATGATATTACCGGCGGGGTGACCCCGGCGTCATTTGAGCCTGCCATTGACTATGTTGTGACCAAAATTCCACGTTTTAACTTTGAAAAGTTTGCTGGTGCCAATGACCGCCTGAATACCCAGATGAAATCTGTGGGTGAAGTGATGGCGATAGGGCGCAACCAGCAAGAGTCATTGCAAAAGGCGCTACGCGGTCTTGAGCTTGGCTATAGTGGCTTTGATTCGCTCACTGACTTGAGTGACCCAGAAGTTGCTCAAGCGACTATTATTCGCGAACTGAAAGAGCCAGGGGCAGAGCGTATTTGGTATATTGGCGATGCGTTCCGCTTCGGTATGAGTGTCGATGACGTATTTGAACTCACTAAAATTGACCGTTGGTTCTTAGTTCAAATCGAGGAAATCATTCGACTTGAAGCCGAAGTGACTGAGCTTGGCTTGTCTGAGCTTGATCATGATGCGTTGCGTTTATTGAAGCGCAAAGGGTTTTCAGACGAACGCTTGGCATATTTGCTTGGGGTCAGTGAGCAAGAAGTGCGTAAGCGCCGTGAACACTTTAAGTTGTTCCCGGTATATAAGCGCGTTGATACCTGTGCCGCTGAATTTGCTTCAGAAACTGCGTATATGTATTCCACGTATGACGAAGAATGTGAAGCACGCCCAAGTGATAAAGACAAAATCATGGTTATCGGTGGCGGGCCAAACCGCATCGGTCAAGGCATCGAATTTGATTATTGCTGTGTGCATGCAGCCCTAGCAATGCGTGAAGATGGTTACGAAACCATAATGGTGAACTGTAACCCTGAAACGGTATCGACGGACTACGATACGTCTGACCGGTTATATTTCGAGCCTATTACGTTAGAAGACGTGCTTGAAATTGTACGTATTGAAAAACCAAAGGGTGTGATTGTGCAATATGGCGGACAAACGCCATTGAAGCTAGCGCGCGCTTTAGAAGCCAACGGCGTACCTATCATTGGTACATCGCCTGACTCGATTGACCGTGCAGAAGACCGCAAACGCTTCCAGCACGCAGTTCAGCGTCTGAATTTAAAGCAGCCTGAGAATTCGACCGTCACTAATTTTGATGAAGCGATGACGGAATCACGCCGCATCGGTTACCCACTTGTCGTGCGTCCATCCTACGTACTTGGTGGGCGCGCGATGGAAATCGTGTATGACGAGCAAGATTTACGCCGCTATCTGACTGAAGCGGTGAAAGTGTCGAACGCGGCGCCTGTGCTACTCGACCGCTTCTTAGACAACGCTGTAGAAGTCGACATTGACGCGATTTGTGACGGTGACACGGTGTTGATTGGCGGTATCATGCAACACATTGAGCAAGCCGGTGTGCACTCAGGTGATTCAGCCTGTTCACTGCCGCCTTACTCATTGTCGGATAACGTGCAAGCTGAGTTGCGGGAACAAGTGCGTAAACTGGCGTTTGAGTTGAATGTTCGTGGCTTGATGAACACCCAGTTTGCGATTAAAGACGGTGAAATTTACCTGATTGAAGTGAACCCGCGGGCCGCGCGGACAGTGCCCTTTGTGTCGAAGGCGACAGGTGTACCGCTGGCTAAAGTAGCTGCACGGGTCATGGCGGGCCAAAGCTTGAAGCAACAAGGTTACACCAGCGAAGTGATTCCACCTTATTATTCGGTCAAGGAAGTGGTCGTGCCGTTCGCTAAGTTCCAAGGTGTTGACCCGATCCGCGGGCCAGAGATGCGCTCAACGGGCGAGGTGATGGGTGTTGGCGAGAGTTTTGAAGAAGCCTATGCCAAAGCCAATTTAGGGGCTGGTCAGGCGTTACCGCGCAAGGGCAAAGCCTTGTTATCGGTACGTGAAGCAGACAAGAAACGCGTCGCGGAATTGGCACGTGGTTTACTGTCACTGGGCTTTGACGTTGAAGCGACGCGTGGAACCGGCGCTTACTTGCAACAACAGGGTATAAAATGTTCGATTGTGAATAAATTACAAGAAGGACGCCCAAACATTGTGGATGCAATCAAAAACGGCGAGTATAGTTATATCATCAATACGGTAGAAGGCCGCCAAGCGATAGCTGACTCCGTATATATTCGTCGCGAGGCTTTGGTCAATAATGTGATTTATACCACCACATTAAATGCAGGTTTCGCAACTGTCAAAGCACATACAGTGAATGATCGAGCTCGGGTAAGCTCGGTGCAGGATTTACACAAAAGGGTAAGTGAAGGATGAACCAAATACCAATGACAGTGGGCGGTGCGGAAGCACTGCGCACTGAATTAAAACGTTTGAAGCAAGAGGACCGTCCGCGCATTATTCAGGCCATCGCTGATGCACGTGAACATGGTGATCTGAAAGAAAATGCTGAATACCATGCTGCGCGTGAGCAGCAAGGTTTCTGCGAGGGGCGTATTCAAGAAATTGAAGCTAAGCTATCGAACGCGCAAATCATTGATGTCACCAAAATGCCCGATACGGGCAAAGTAGTGTTTGGCGTGACTGTCACCTTATACAACACCAGCACGGACAAAGAGGTGAAGTATAAGATTGTCGGTGATGACGAATCAGACATTAAAAACAATTTGGTATCAGTCAATTCACCCATTGCACGGGCGTTAATCGGTAAGCAAGTAGACGATGTTGCTGTGGTGATTACCCCAGGTGGTGAAGTTGAGTACGAAATCGTCAGCGTTGAATATTTATAGTTGTATACGTATTCAGTGACGCAAGCGCGAATTAAAAAAGAGCCGAAAGGCTCTTTTTTTGTGTGCTCTGCAAGCTAATCATCGCACTTATGACCCCACAAAAGCTCAGCCGCTTGATAATTTGGCTACTCGCTCTTCAACTTTGCCAAGAGTTCAGCCCGTTTTAACTGCCGCGCATCGACTTGAGAACTGGCATGGTAAGCGGGTACATCAGGGAAAACTTCCTCTAAGCTTTTATCCAAAGCCTTGGCGATTGCCTCAGCCACATAGAGTGAACGTGCCTTTCGTGCCGCCACTTTCGACAGCAGTGATGGGCTCCTTTCGATCACTTCCGCCAGCATACTAAAATCGTAGCCACGGGAAGTTAGTCCTTTTTTTATTTGATCTTTAGTCATTTATGTATTTACATAGCAATGGATTGGAGTTCATATCTGAGCTCATTCGGGTATTCATTCTGGAGTTCAAAAAAGACCTCAAATGAAGATTAAATATTATTCAAATGAAAACTTATGACAAATAAAACACAAGCGCCCGTTAAAAGCAAGCCAGCAGAGGCTTCATTAGCAGAATACATGGAAAAGTTGGGGCGCATTTCCGGCGAGAAAAAGACCGCAGGTATTCTTCGTTGGATGGGGGTAAGCTCGTCGAGTTACTCGAATTGGGTCCGGCGGGGCACGATTCCCTATAAAACCTTAGTCAATGTGTTGCTCGAGCGAAATATATCGCTGAATTGGTTTTTCGCGCCTTATTCGCGTTTGCAAGTGCCGGTGATCACGAGTGAGCAAACGCAGGAGAAAGCCCAGACCTATCGCGGGCAGTTGCAACAAGCCAAAGAAAATAGTGCTGGTTTTATGCAGGCTTACGCCGATTGTGAGTCTTTACTACAGCGCTATGGCGTGGCTCAAACCACCGCCAATATGCAAATCCTGTTGGATATGCACCTGCGTGTTAACGAAGGCGTGGTAAACCGTGAAGATGTGTTGGAACATTTAGCGCAAACATTACTAAATATTCAGAATGGGCAAGCGCAGTCACGTTAAGCGCTGCGGATACAAAAAAAGGCGAACCTTTGCAGGGTTCGCCTTTTTGCGTTTACACGCTAGCCATTAGCGCGGTAATTTAATCGTCGGTTGCTGCGCAGGGCGATACAGGATCAAGGTTTTACCAATGGTTTGTACCAAGCTTGCTTTGACTTCGCGACAAATGGCCTCGGCAATCGCCGTGCGCAGCTCTCGCTCATCGGTAGGCACTTTAACCTTGATCAGCTCATGGTGTTCCAAAGCACCGTCAATTTCTGCTACCACGCCCTCAGTAAGCCCGTTAGCACCTAACAACACCACTGGCTTGAGCGGGTGGGCTAAGCTTTTTAGGTGCTGCTTTTGTTTGTTATTTAGTTCAATTGCATCTGTCATGCAGTCATTTTCCTTATAAAGTGCTGGGAAATGGCCTGCTTATTACCGGTTTCCCTTGATTTTGGTGTATTCTAACGCCATCTAACGATGTGAGCTAGTGAATCTCGGGATTTGTCCGAAAATTGAAAATGATGAGAGAGCATGGGTAAGAAGAAGCGCAGTGCCAGTAGTCGCCGATGGCTAAAAGAACACTTTGACGATCAATACGTACAAAAGGCACAAAAGCGTGGCTTGCGTTCACGTGCCGTATTTAAGTTGGAAGAGGTTCAGCAGCGAGACCGAATTTTAAAGCCCGGACAGACTGTGGTTGACTTAGGTGCTGCCCCAGGTGGTTGGTCACAGTTGGTGGTGGATATTCAGCAAGGCAGTGGTCAGGTCATTGCTTGTGATATTTTACCGATGGACCCAATCGCGGGTGTCGATTTCCTTGAAGGGGACTTTCGCGAAGAAGCCGTTTTAAATGCATTATTAAACCGCATCGGCGGCGCCAACGTAGATGTAGTATTGTCCGATATGGCGCCCAACATGAGTGGTAACCAAACGGTTGATCAGGCGCGCTCCATGTATTTGGTTGAGCTCGCATTAGATATGTGTCATCAAGTGTTAAAACCGAACGGTAGTTTTGTGGTCAAAGTGTTTCAAGGTGAAGGCTTTGACCCTTTTCTCGCCAACGTAAGGGCAGCGTTTAACAGTGTCAAGGTACGCAAGCCTGATTCATCCCGTGCACGTTCACGGGAAGTGTTCTTGGTGGCGAGTGGCTATAAAATATAGTAGGCTAAAGACGTTTTGCTGTATGGCTTGTGAGCCGTGCAGCCTAGTCATGTAATAAAGAGGTAACTGCGTTGAGCGATATGGCAAAGAATCTAATCCTTTGGTTAGTCATCGCGGTGGTATTGATGAGTGTCTTCCAAGGTTTTTCACCAGGCACCAACGATACCCCGACTTACTCGTATAGCGAGTTCGTACGTGATGTGAATCAGGGTCAAATCCGTGAAGTTACGATCGACGGGCGCGTGATAACCGGCGTTAATCGTAATAACCAACAGTTCAGAACAGTGGGTCCTGCCAACGATCAGAAATTGGTAGACGAGCTGATTGACCGCGGTATCGACGCGCGCTGGAGAGAGCCAGAAAGCCCAAGCATGCTGGGTACTATCTTTATCTCTTGGTTCCCGATGTTATTGCTCATCGCGGTGTGGATTTTCTTCATGCGCCAGATGCAAGGCGGTGGCGGTCGCGGTGCGATGTCGTTTGGTAAAAGTAAAGCCAAACTGATGAGCGAAGATCAAGTTAAAACCACATTGGCTGACGTGGCTGGTTGTGATGAGGCGAAAGAAGAAGTTGCTGAGCTGGTGGATTACTTACGCGACCCGACCAAATTCCAGAAACTTGGTGGCCGTATTCCAACCGGTGTATTGATGGTGGGCCCTCCAGGTACGGGTAAAACTTTATTAGCGAAAGCGGTGGCTGGTGAAGCGAAAGTTCCGTTCTTTACAATTTCAGGTTCTGACTTTGTTGAGATGTTCGTTGGTGTTGGTGCATCACGTGTACGCGACATGTTCGAGCAAGCCAAGAAATCTGCGCCTTGTATTATCTTTATTGACGAAATCGATGCCGTAGGCCGCCAGCGCGGTGCTGGTTTAGGTGGCGGGCATGATGAGCGCGAGCAAACCCTCAACCAAATGCTGGTCGAAATGGACGGCTTTGAAGGTAATGAAGGTATTATCGTGATTGCGGCTACCAACCGACCTGACGTGCTTGACCCTGCGTTGTTACGTCCTGGTCGCTTTGACCGCCAGGTTACCGTTGGTTTACCTGACGTACGTGGGCGTGAGCATATTTTGAAAGTTCACATGCGCAAAGTACCTTTAGGAGATGACGTTGAGCCAGCCGTGATTGCACGTGGTACTCCAGGGTTCTCTGGTGCCGACTTGGCGAACTTAGTCAATGAAGCGGCGTTATTCGCAGCGCGTGAAAATCGCCGTGCGGTAGGTATGAGCGAATTCGAGAAAGCCAAAGACAAGATCTTGATGGGGTCTGAGCGTAAGTCGATGGTGATGAGCGAGTCAGAGAAAGAAATGACGGCTTATCATGAAGCTGGCCACGCCATCGTCGGTCGTATTGTGCCTGAGCATGACCCTGTGTATAAAGTATCGATCATTCCACGTGGTCGCGCGCTGGGTGTTACCATGTACTTGCCTGAACAAGATCGCGTCAGTCATAGCAAGCAACATTTAGAAAGTATGTTGTCGAGCCTGTTTGGTGGCCGTATCGCTGAGCAAATTATTTATGGCGATGAGAAAGTAACGACCGGTGCTTCCAACGACATTGAACGCGCAACCGATATCGCGCGTAAAATGGTGACTCAGTGGGGCTTATCGAGCAAAATGGGGCCATTGCTATATGCTGAAGAAGAGGGCCAAGTATTCTTGGGCCGCTCTGTGGCACAAAACAAGCAAATGTCTGATGAGACGATGCGCGCGATTGATGCGGAAATCCGCTCGTTAATCGATAAAAACTATGATCGTGCGAAGCAGATCTTAGAAGACAATGTAGACATTCTGCATTCGATGAAAGATGCGTTGATGAAGTACGAAACCATTGATGCAGCGCAAATCGATGACTTAATGGCGCGCCGTGAAGTTCGTCCACCGCAGGACTGGCAAGACGTTGATAGTGACGTACCGCCATCAGGACCAACATCGACGGACGGTAAGAAGAAGCCACGTAAGAAGGCCGATTCGCCTGACGGCTCGTTGGATTTAAACAACCCTGACGAGTCACCAGCCAAATAAGCTGATAAGAAAGCCCCGTATTGCGGGGCTTTTTTTTGACACTTAATATGGCTCTACAACCTTAACCTGTTTTCACTTATTACCGCACAGGACATCGAAATGCGCAAAAAATCGCCACGCACAGCAGTGATGGGAATACTCAATGTGACCCCAGATTCATTCTCCGATGGGGGCCAATTTAATCAGCTTGATGCAGCCTTGCGCCAAGCGGAGCAGATGCAAGCAGCCGGCGCCGAGTGGATTGACATCGGTGGCGAGTCGACGCGACCCGGTGCCGCCGAGGTTGCTTTACAGGCCGAAATTGATCGCGTTATTCCCGTGATTGAAGCCGTGCGCCAACGCTTCGACATGCAAATCTCCGTTGACACCAGTAAAGCAGGGGTCATGCAAGCAGCGATTCAAGCTGGGGTGGCGATGATTAACGACGTCCGCGCATTACGTGAACCCGGGGCGCTCGAGGTCGCTGCACAAAGCCAGGTACAGATATGTCTTATGCATATGCAAGGCCAGCCTCGAAGCATGCAAGAGGCACCCGATTACGATGATGTGGTGTGTGAAGTGAAAGATTTTTTGCAGCAACGCATCGACGCTTGTGTACGTGCAGGCATTGGGCGCGAGCGTTTGTTACTTGACCCTGGGTTTGGTTTTGGTAAAACTGTGCGCCACAACTATCAATTATTGCAACGTTTACCAGCACTACGTGAATTTGATTTACCTCTGCTGATCGGTTTATCGCGTAAATCCATGCTTGGGGCCGTCACCGGTCGTGAGGTGGAGGGACGCCTTGCTGCAAGTATTGCAGGCGCAACTATCGCGGCGATGAAAGGGGCAGATGTGATTCGAGTGCATGACGTTGCAGAAACCGTGGATGCTATACAAGTGGTTCACGCGACTTTAAATGGGGAGTTTTAGTTACAATGGGGAAGTATTTCGGCACCGATGGTATCCGTGGGCGCGTTGGCAGTGAATTAGTCGCACCCGATTTCGTATTGCGCTTAGGCTGGGCAGCAGGCAAAGTTTTGGCGGCTGAGGGCAATACCAAGGTGTTAATTGGCAAGGACACGCGCATATCTGGTTATATGCTGGAGTCGGCGCTGGAGGCAGGGCTCTCTGCTGCTGGCGTTAGTGTTGAGCTTTTAGGTCCAATGCCAACCCCTGCAATCGCTTATCTGACACGCACTTTTCGCGCGTCAGCAGGGATTGTCATCAGTGCGTCGCATAACCCTTACTACGACAATGGCATCAAGTTTTTCTCGGATACAGGGCATAAGTTAAGCGACGATTTAGAGGCTCAAATAGAAGCCATGCTCGACAAGCCAATGACGTGTGTGGAGTCAGAAGCTTTAGGTCGGGCGTCACGGATTACTGACGCTCCTGGTCGTTATATTGAGTTCTGTAAAAGCGTTTGCCCCGGTGACATCTCGTTTGCGGGGCTCAAAATTGTGGTCGATTGTGCACATGGCGCGACGTATCACATTGCGCCTTCGGTATTTCGTGAGCTTGGTGCCGAAGTTATCAGTATTGGTACGAAACCAGATGGCTTGAATATCAACCACCAATGCGGAGCGACTCACTTAGACGCACTGACCCAAGCCGTGCTTGAGCACAAAGCGGATGTCGGTATCGCCTTAGACGGTGATGGCGACCGAATTATGATGGTGGATGAACAAGGTCGCGTGGTAGATGGCGATGAGATTGTGTATGCACTGGCTAAGCAAGCGTTGCTAAACGGCACCTTGGAAGGTGGTGTGGTGGGTACCTTGATGAGCAATATGGGGCTGGAACTCGCATTGCGTGACCTAGGCATTCCATTTACGCGCGCCAAAGTGGGCGATCGCCATGTGATGGAGGCCTTACGCGATAATGCTTGGAGTATTGGCGGTGAGAACTCCGGGCATGTGATCAACTTGCAATATCACAGCACTGGCGATGGCATTATTGCCGGTGTACAAATACTCAGCGCAATGCTTCGTAAGAAGTGCTCGCTACGCGCCTTGCTCGAGGGAATGACCAAGCTACCGCAGGTGTTGGTGAATGTACAATACAATGGTAAGCAGGACCCATTACAGGCGCCTAATGTACGTTCTGCGGTGACTGAGGTTGAGGCTGCGTTGAAAGGTGAGGGGCGAGTATTACTACGTAAATCAGGCACTGAACCGCTGATTCGAGTCATGGTCGAGGGGCGTAATGAGAAAACCGTACGTGCTTTTGCCCAGCAAATCGCATCGGAAGTCAGCGCGGCTGTTTAAGCCTCAATATCAAGTTGGTTAAAGCGCGTACAGCACGCGCTTTTTTTATGGGAATAGCTTGTATCTTGCAGGCAGGTTAGGTACTATCGCTGCCGCTTGAAACGAGGGAATAACCAAGGAACTACAGCATGCGCCAATCGTTAGTGATTGCAAACTGGAAGTTAAATGGTGATTTGGCTTTACTTGATTCTATGATGAACGGGTTAAGTAGCCAAACTGGATATGTAGCCGATGTGGTCATCTGTCCGCCTGCGGTGTATCTGGCTGCCATGCAGCAGCGTAGCCTCGCGACAGCAACAGATTCTTTTAAACTTCACGTCGGTGCGCAAAACTGCAGTGAGCACACACAAGGTGCTTTTACTGGTGAGCTAGCGCCACAGATGTTACGTGAAGTGGGTTGTGAATACGTTATTTTGGGACACTCAGAACGACGTAACTTGTACGCAGAAACTGACGCGCTGATTGCGCAAAAAGTCGCAACTGCGCAACAGCAGCAACTCAAAGTAGTATTATGTGTAGGCGAAAGCTTAGAACAGCGTGAGCAAGGCCAAACCCTGGATGTGGTGACGGCGCAGATTGCAGCGGTGTTGGCAGCAGATGTAGACGCCAGCCAGTTAATTATTGCCTATGAACCTGTTTGGGCGATTGGCACTGGTAAAACTGCGACCCCCGAGCAAGCACAAGAAGTGCATGCCGCGATTAGACAGTTTTTAAACCAACACAGCGGTGTTGGTGAACACATTGCTTTGTTGTACGGAGGCAGTGTGAAAGCAGACAACGCAGCAGTGTTATTCGCCCAGCCAGACATCGATGGCGGTCTGATCGGCGGCGCGAGTCTGGATGTTGAGCAATTTCGCGCCATTTGTAGTGCGGTGAAAGGATAATAGAAGCATGTACGAGATATTTTTAGTGTTATACCTATTATGCGCTATTGCTTTGATTGCAATGATCTTATTGCAACGCGGTAAAGGCGCTGAAATGGGCGCGTCATTTGGTTCTGGGGCGTCAAATACGGTATTCGGTTCAAGTGGTTCTGGTAACTTCATGACCCGTACCACCACTATTTTGGCCGTTGCGTTTTTCCTGCTGAGCCTGATTTTAGGCAACATGGCAGCTGGCGGCAGCCAAGTCCAGGACGATTGGAGCGACCTAAGCGTTCCAACATTACCGGACGATATGTAACAAAATTTGCCGAAGTGGTGGAATTGGTAGACACGCCATCTTGAGGGGGTGGTGCTCTTCTGAGCGTACGAGTTCAAGTCTCGTCTTCGGCACCAAATAAATTACCCATTTATCAGCATTGTAGCCGTTACGGTGTTGAATAAAGCCGCTAGTTCAGTATAATAGTGGCAATCGGACGCGGGGTGGAGCAGTCTGGTAGCTCGTCGGGCTCATAACCCGAAGGTCGTAGGTTCGAATCCTGCCCCCGCAACCATTTACAGGGTCCCAGTTTGGTTGAAAAGCCCCGACACAGTAAGCGGGGCTTTTTGCTATCTGCCCTGTGATGAAGTAAGTTTATCGTCACCAAAAACTGGGCTTTTAAGCCCTTTTTTTATTTCTGGAGGACGCCTTGGCGACCATTACTGAACGTTTAACTGAGATGCTGGCGCCGGCAGTAGAAGCGCTAGACTATGAACTGGTGGGTGTGGAATTTATTCGCGCCGGCAAGCATTCAACCCTGCGTGTGTATATTGACCATGCGGAAGGTATTTCTGTCGACGATTGCGCCCGTGTCAGCCATCAGGTGAGCGCGGTACTTGACGTTGAGGACCCAATTAACACGGAATACAACTTAGAAGTGTCATCTCCAGGTATGGACAGACCTTTGTTCAACGCTGCCCAATATGCGCAGTTCGCCGGTGAGAAGGCCCAAGTAGCATTAAATGTACCAGTAAGCGGCAAGCGCAAATTTACTGGTGTGATATCGCAGGTAGCAGGCGACGTTGTGACCTTTGAAGTGGGTGAAGAGACCCTTGAAGTGGACGTAGCTACCATTAAAAAAGCAAATATAGTCCCGAATTTTGATTGAGGATTTCGTTGGCGAGGCACGAACATGAGTAAAGAAATCTTGATGGTTGCAGAAGCGGTGTCGAATGAAAAAGCGGTACCTCGAGATAAAATCTTCGAAGCTTTGGAATCAGCGCTAGCAACTGCTACTAAGAAAAAGTATGACGGCGAAATTGAAGTTCGCGTCAGCATTAACCGCCAGACTGGCGATTTTGATACGTTCCGTCGTTGGAAAGTAATTCCAGATGACGCGCAAATGGAAAACCCATATGCGGAAATGAGCCTTTCCGCTGCGCAATATGATGACCCGGAGTTACAACTGGGTGATTACGTCGAAGAGCAAATTGAATCGATTAAGTTTGACCGTATTACTACCCAGACTGCCAAGCAAGTTATCGTGCAGAAGGTGCGTGAAGCTGAGCGCGCTATGGTAGTAGAAGAGTACGAAGACCAAGTCGGTGAATTAATTAGCGGTATCGTGAAAAAAGCGACCCGCGACAATATTATTTTGGATTTGGGTAATAACGCAGAAGCGGTTATTTTCCGTGATGAAATGTTACCGCGCGAAATGGTGCGCCCAGGTGATCGTGTACGCGGTTTACTGTATGCAGTGCGTCCAGAAAGCCGTGGTGCGCAATTATTCGTCAGTCGCACAAACCCGAACTTCTTAATTGAGCTGTTCCGCATTGAAGTGCCGGAAATTGGCGAAGAAATGATTGAAGTCAAAGGCGCAGCTCGTGACCCAGGTTTACGCGCGAAAATTGCGGTGAAAAGCAATGACCGCCGGATTGACCCAGTCGGTGCCTGTGTCGGCATGCGTGGTGCACGTGTTCAAGCGGTTTCAGGTGAGCTCGGTGGTGAGCGTATTGATATCGTATTGTGGGACGAAAACCCTGCGCAATTCGTGATTAATGCGATGTCGCCGGCAGAAGTTGCTTCGATTGTTATGGACGAAGAAACTCGCACCATGGAAATCGCAGTGGAAGCTGACAACTTAGCCCAAGCGATTGGTCGTAACGGTCAGAATATTCGTTTAGCTAGCCAACTTACCGGTTGGGAGCTCAACGTGATGACGGTGGAAGACTTTAACAAGCGCAATGAAGAAGAAGCGGGTCGCTTGAGCAAGCTATTCACGGAAGGTTTGGACATTGACGCTGATTTCGCTGCCGTATTAATCGACGAAGGTTTCTCTTCGCTGGAAGAAGTTGCGTACGTACCAGTGGCTGAATTACTGGCGATCGACGGTATGGACGAAGATATGGTTGAGGAGTTGCGTACTCGTGCGAAAGACTTCCTGACCACCAAAGCTTTGGCCACCGAGGAATCGTTAGAAGGTGCGGAACCAGATCAAGCTTTAGTTGACCTTGAAGGTATGGATAAGCATTTGGCCTATGAATTGGCCGCTAAGGGCGTAAAAACCTTAGAAGACTTAGCTGAGCAGGGCATTGATGACCTCTCAGAAATTGAATCTTTAGACGCTGAAAGAGCAGGCGAGCTGATCATGAAAGCTCGTAATATCTGCTGGTTTAGCGAAAACGAATAACAGTCAGTGAGGTGAGAAATAAATGGCAGAAGTTAAAGTAGAGAAGCTCGCCAGCGACATTGGTACCTCCGTTGAACGGTTGTTAACGCAATTTGAAGAAGCCGGCATGCGCAAGCAGGCTGGTGACAATGTGTCAGAAGATGAAAAGCAGAAGCTGCTGACGCACTTGAATAAGCAACATGGCGGTTCTGGTACATCAGAACCGACACGCATGACGTTGACCCGCAAAACCAAAAGCACTTTAAGTGTTGCTGGTGGTGGCGGTAAAGCGAAAGCGGTTCAAGTTGAAGTGCGTAAAAAGCGTACCTATGTGAAGCGTCCTTCCGCTGAAGAATTAGCTAAACAGGAAGAAGAGCGTTTAGCAGCAGAACGTGAAGCTGAAGCGAAGGCGCAAGCAGAAGCAGAAGCCCAAGCTAAAGCGAAAGCAGAAGCAGAACGTAAAGCGGCGGAAGAAAAGGCCAAAGCGGAAGAAAAGCGTTTAGCTGAAAAAGCGCGCAAAGATAAGCAGCGCGAAGAAGCTGAAAAAGTAGCGCGTGCGGCCATGAGTCCGGAAGAGCGCAAGAAAGCTGACGAAGCGAAAGCCGAAGAAGAGCGCCTGCGTAAAGTTCAGGAAGAAGAGGCCAAGAAAAAGGCAGAAGCGGAAGCAGCTCGTCAAGCTGAAGAGGCACGTCTCCTAGCAGAGGAAAACGAAGCGCGTTGGCAGGAAGAAGAAGCCAAGCGCAAGAAGGCAGAAGAAGAAGAGGTTCACTTTACCACCTCTGAAACTGCTAAGCAGGCTGAAGATCAGCAAGATAACGATGAAGAACGTCGTTCGCGCCGCGCTAAGAAAAAGCGTAGCCGTAAAGACGAAGAGCGCGAAGAAGCACCGCGCCGCGAGCGTCGTCGTAAAGGCGGTAAGATGCGCGCACCTTCAACCTTGCAGCATGGTTTCCAGAAGCCAGCGTCACCAGTTGAACGTGAAGTTCGGATTACCGAGACGATTACGGTCGGTGAATTGGCTAGCCGTATGGCTGTAAAAGCCGGTGAATTAATCAAGACCATGATGAAAATGGGCGAGATGGTCACCATTAACCAGGTGCTAGATCAAGAAACTGCGGCTTTAGTGGTTGAAGAACTAGGTCATAAGCCAGTGCTGGTCAACGACAATGCCCTTGAGCAGTCAGTTCTTGACGATCGCCAAGAAGAAGGTGAATTGAAGCCTCGTGCGCCGGTTGTCACTGTGATGGGTCACGTTGACCATGGTAAAACCTCTTTGTTGGATTACATTCGTAAAGCCAAAGTGGCAGCGGGTGAAGCCGGTGGGATTACCCAGCACATTGGTGCATATCACGTAGACACTGGTCACGGTATGATCACCTTCTTAGACACTCCTGGTCACGCGGCGTTTACGTCCATGCGTGCACGTGGTGCGGGCGCGACTGACGTGGTCATTCTAGTGGTCGCAGCCGATGACGGCGTGATGCCACAAACGATTGAGGGTATTCAGCACGCTAAAGCTGCTGGTGTGCCTTTAGTGGTTGCGGTCAACAAAATGGATAAACCAGAAGCTGACCCAGATCGTGTGAAATCAGAATTGTCACAGCACAACGTATTGTCAGAAGAGTGGGGTGGCGACACCCAGTTCGTTCACGTATCAGCCAAAGCTGGTAGCGGTATCGACGAACTGCTTGAAGCTATTTTGCTCCAAGCAGAACTACTTGATTTGCAAGCTGATGACAGCGGCATGGCACAGGGTGTCGTGATTGAATCGCGTCTTGATAAAGGCCGTGGTCCGATTGCTTCCATCTTGGTTCAAAGCGGTACTTTACGCAAAGGCGATATCGTGTTGTGTGGTCTCGAGTATGGTCGAGTGCGCGCTATGCGTGACGAAACAGGTCAGGAAGTCTCGGAAGCGGGCCCTTCAATTCCAGTAGAAATCCTTGGTTTATCAGGGGTGCCTCAAGCGGGTGATGAAGTAACTGTGGTACGTGACGAGAAAAAAGCCCGTGAAGTTTCGAACTACCGTCAAGGTAAGTACCGTGATATCAAACTGGCGCGTCAGCAGAAAGCTAAGCTGGAGAACATGTTCAGCAACATGGCCGACGGCGAAGTATCGGAATTGAATATTGTTCTGAAGGCGGACGTACAAGGCTCGTTGGAAGCGATAGCAGAATCCTTGCAAAAGCTGTCTACCGATGAAGTTAAAGTGAATATTATTGGTAACGGTGTAGGTGGTATCACCGAAACCGACGTCACTTTGGCCGGTGCGTCGAACGCTATCGTGATTGGCTTTAACGTACGTGCGGATGCGACTGCTAAACGTGCAGTTGAGCGCGAGCAAGTCGACCTACGTTATTACAGCGTTATCTATGACTTGATTGATGAAATCAAGCAAGCGATGACGGGTATGTTGGCACCTGAATTCAAGCAAGAAATCATTGGCTTGGCTGAGGTTCGCGACGTATTTAAGTCACCGAAGCTTGGTGCTATCGCAGGTTGTATGGTCACCGAGGGCGTGGTTAAGCGCTCTGCACCGATTCGTGTTCTACGTGATAACGTCGTTATTTACGAAGGTGAACTTGAATCACTGCGCCGCTTTAAAGACGACGTACAAGAAGTTCGCAACGGTATGGAATGTGGTATCGGGGTGAAGAACTATAACGACGTTAAAGTTGGTGACCAAATTGAGGTGTTTGAAACCGTTAAGGTTGAACGCTCACTATAATGGCAGTCTAAGCAACATCAGGTTGTTAGGCTGACAGGTAGATAACATGGGGGCTGTAGCCCCCATGTGTGTATCTGTAAAGGAGAGAATCATGGGTAAAGAATTTAGTCGTACGGACCGTTTCTCGCAGCAGTTACAGCGGGAAGTGGCGCAAATTATACAACGTGAAATTAAAGACCCGCGGGTGGTGATGCCAACCGTGTCTGACGTGGAAGTGTCGAAAGATTTAGCCTACGCCAAGGTGTTTGTAACGTTTTTAAACGATGATGCTGATAGCGTTAAAGAAGCCCTGAAAGTGTTAAATGACGCCAATGGTTTTATTCGCTCGCTGTTAGGCAAGCGTTTGAAAGCTCGTATTACGCCAAACTTACGCTTTGAGTATGACCCTTCATTAAATGAAGGTATTCGTATGGCTCGCTTAGTTAATGAAGCGACCCAACGTGACGCTGAGCGCAAGAAACAATCAGGCCAGACGGACGACGAATAGTGGCACGACGGAGTAAGAAAGGACGCCCAGTGAATGGCGTGGTGTTGGTAAATAAGCACCAGGGTGAATCGTCGAATCGCGTATTGCAACAGGTAAAGCGCTTGTTCAATGCACAAAAAGCAGGGCATACCGGCGCGTTAGACCCGCTAGCGACTGGCATGCTGCCGATTTGTTTAGGTGAAGCGACTAAGTTTTCCCAGTTCCTGTTGGATGCCGACAAAGTCTATCGGGTGCGTGCCCAGTTAGGTGTGCGTACCGATACGTCGGATGCAGATGGTGACGTGGTGGCAACTCGACCCGTGGACGTAAGCCCGAGTCAGCTTGCCGCCGCATTAGAACCATTGCGTGGTGCGATTATGCAAGTGCCATCCATGTTCTCGGCACTAAAGCATGAAGGCAAGCCACTCTATGAGTACGCACGTAAAGGCATTGAAATCGAGCGCCCTGCGCGCCCGGTGCACATCTACCGGCTGGATTTATTGCAGTTTGAAGGTGATATGGTCGAGCTTGAGGTGCATTGCAGTAAGGGCACCTATATTCGCTCGTTAGTGGACGACTTAGGCCAAGCTTTAGGGTGTGGCGCCCATGTCACTATGCTGCACCGCTTGGCAGTCGCAGACTACCCGGCCGAGCGCATGCTAAGCGTTGAGCAATTAGCTAGTTTTGCGCCTGACCGAGAGCAACCCGATGCCGATTACTCCGCCATCGACCAGCATTTGCTGGCGTTAGACAGCCCGGTTGCGCGTTTACCAATGATTCACGCTGGCTTGGTGCAAAGCGATGGCTTCTTGCATGGGCAACCTGTCGATGCACATCGTTACGCTGCTGGCACGCAAGTGCGTGTGGAGAGCGAGCACGGTGTGTTTCTGGGGGTAGCAGAATATCGCGAAGACGGCCGTGCGTGGCCAAAACGCGTGGTGGTATTTGAACAGCCCGACAAAGCTTGAAAAGCATCTACGAGCTGCGTATAATTCGCAGCGATTTTAACCCCTGGCTGAATTAGTGATCGGTCGGGCTTATTTTGGAGAACACTATGTCACTAAGTGCAGAAGTAAAAGCGCAGATCGTTAAAGATTATGGCCGTGGTGAGAACGACACAGGTTCACCTGAAGTTCAGGTAGCTCTGTTGACTGCTCAAATCAACCATTTACAAGGTCACTTCAAAGAGCATATCCATGACCACCACTCACGTCGTGGTTTGTTGCGCATGGTAAGCCAGCGCCGTAAATTGCTTGACTACCTGAAAGGTAAGAGCAACGAGCGTTATCTAGACCTGATCAACCGCTTAGAACTGCGTCGTTAATCAGTTTCAATAAAAAAGGGGCCTATTCGGCCCCTTTTTTTTGCTTTTCTGCTCTTATTTTATACGCGACTTCGTTATACTGTGTCGCGAGAAATAAGCGAAAGTAGGGTCTTGGGTAAAAGACCAACAAAGGTGAAGGAAAAAACATAGTGAATCCTATAACAAAACAGTTCCAGTACGGTCAGCACACGGTCACCCTAGAAACGGGGGCTATCGCACGCCAAGCGTCGGGTGCAGTATTGGCAAGCATTGATGACACAGCAGTTTTAGTAACTGTTGTCGGTAAGAAAGACGTTAACGAAGGCATGGATTTCTTCCCGCTGACGGTTAACTACCAAGAGCGTACATACGCGGCAGGTAAAATCCCTGGTGGGTTCTTTAAGCGTGAAGGTCGTCCAACTGAAAACGAGACTTTAACCTCACGTTTGATTGACCGTCCAATTCGTCCATTATTCCCTGAAGGTTTCAAAAACGAAGTTCAAGTCATTGCGACTGTGGTGTCTTTGAACCCTGAAATCTCTCCTGATATCGTTGCGTTGCTGGGTACTTCAGCGGCATTGGCTGTGTCTGGCATTCCGTTTGCTGGTCCAATTGGTGCAGCACGCGTTGGTGTGATTAACAGCGAATATGTGTTGAACCCGACGGCAACTGAACTGCAAACCTCTGATCTTGATTTAGTGGTTGCAGGTACAGAAGCTGCTGTATTAATGGTTGAATCAGAAGCGAACTTGCTGAGCGAAGAAGCAATGTTAGGTGCCGTAGTTTACGGTCACGAGCAGATGCAAACAGCGATCAGCGCAATCAATGAATTTGCTGCTGAGGTCAACACCCCGAAGTGGGATTGGCAGCCGCCTGCAGTTAATCAAGAATTGAAAGCTGCAGTGAAAGAACTGGCTGAAGACAAAATTGGTGAAGCTTACCGCATCACTGATAAAACTGAGCGTCGCGACAAGCTGACAGCTGCTCGCACTGAAGTGATGGAAGCTTTGGCTGCGAAGTTTGAAGAGCTGGACCAGAAAGCGGCAGGCAACTTCTTCCACGATTTAGAAAGCGATGTGGTACGTAGCCGCGTGATTAAAGGTGAGCCGCGTATCGATGGCCGTGAACCTGATATGGTTCGTGCCCTTGACGTTGCCACTGGCGTATTACCACGTACGCACGGTTCTGCCGTGTTCACCCGTGGTGAAACCCAGGCACTCGTGGTTGCAACACTAGGTACTGAGCGTGACGGTCAGAACATTGACGAAATCATGGGCGCACGTACCGACCGTTTCATGTTGCATTACAACTTCCCTCCGTATTGCGTCGGTGAAACTGGCTTTGTCGGTTCACCAAAACGTCGTGAAATCGGTCACGGTCGTTTAGCTAAGCGCGGTGTCTTGGCTGTCATGCCATCAGCCGAAGAATTCCCGTACACCGTGCGTGTGGTATCTGAAATCACTGAATCAAACGGCTCAAGCTCAATGGCTTCAGTATGTGGTACCTCGTTGGCATTGATGGATGCTGGCGTACCAATCAAGTCATCTGTTGCTGGTATTGCAATGGGCTTGGTTAAAGAAGGTGATGATTACGTCGTATTGTCTGACATCTTGGGTGACGAAGATCACCTTGGCGACATGGACTTCAAAGTAGCAGGTAGCCGTGAAGGCGTAACCGCGCTACAAATGGATATCAAGATTGAAGGTATCACCAAAGACATCATGGAAAAAGCATTGGCTCAAGCCCGTGCTGCGCGTTTGCACATTTTGAATGTGATGGACGAAGCCATGAGTGGCGCACGTGAAGAAGTATCAAGCTACGCACCACGTTTCCACATCTTGAAAATCAATCCTGAGAAGATTCGTGACGTTATCGGTAAAGGCGGCGCAGTTATCCGCGAATTGACTGAGTCGACTAACACCAACATCGAAATTGATGACGATGGTACGATTAAGATTGCTGCAACCTCAGAAGCTGACGCGCAAGCGGCAGTCGCTCGTATCGAAGCGATTACAGCAGACGTTGAAGTAGGTCGTATTTATCAAGGTAAAGTGGCACGTATCGTTGATTTCGGTGCGTTCGTAACTGTATTACCAGGTAAAGACGGTTTAGTGCATATCTCACAAATCTCTGACGATCGCGTTGAAAACGTTGCTGATCACATGAGTGTGGGTGACACAGTAGCAGTCAAAGTATTGGAAATCGATCGCCAAGGCCGTGTGCGTTTAAGTATGAAAGAAGCAGCTGAAAAGCCAGCAAGTAACGAAGAGTAAGTTAACTTACTCGAGCGCATACATAGCTCGTTACAAAAGCCAGACACTAAGTTGTCTGGCTTTTTTGTTTTTTGGCCCAGCAAAGTGGTATAACTAGATATCATTCAAGTGACTATGAGTATGCCCTATGCCAAAACCTGCCATTCATTCCCGCGCATTTAATAGACCCACACGCAAATTCGGATACTTCGCCGCCACGCTGGCGCTGACGGCTGCTATTAGCGCACCAGTCAGTAGTTATGATCGTGTGACTGGGCACCACTTTGCGTCGCGTTCTGAAGCAATGGCACCTGACGCGATGGCGGCAACCAGTCAGCCGTTAGCGACGCAAGTTGCGTTAGAGGTCATGCGTCAGGGCGGTAATGCGATTGACGCTGCCATTGCAGCCAACGCGTTACTGGGGTTGGTGGAGCCGACTGGCAACGGCATCGGCGGCGATTTGTTCGCAATTATCTGGCATGCCGAAAGCGAACAACTGTATGGATTGAATGCGTCGGGGCGATCACCGCAAAGCCTTACCCTTGATTATTTCCGTGAGCAGGGCATTGAGCAAATACCCCAACGAGGGCTACTCACCCTGTCGGTGCCCGGCGCGGTGGACGGCTGGCATGAAATGCATTCACGCTTCGGCGCGTTAGATTGGGCCGCGTTATTTGAGCCGTCGATTCACTATGCGGAATCTGGATTCCCAGTAACTGAGGTGATTGCGTATTATTTTGGCCGCAACGCCGAAGTTTTATCTGAGTTTCCTGGTTTTGCTGACGTATTCTTAAAAGACGGCCAACCGCCACAGCAAGGCCAACGTTTTCGTAACCCAGATTTAGCTAACACGTATCGAACGATTGCTCAGGAGGGACGGGACGCCTTTTATCAAGGCAGTATCGCCCACGCAATCAGCAACTTTGTTGCCGAGCACGGTGGCTTTTTAAGCTATCAGGACTTGGCGAATCATACATCGCAGTGGGTCGAGCCGGTATCCACCAATTATCGTGGATACGATTTGTGGGAGCTGCCACCAAATACCCAAGGTATTGCAGCACTGCAAATTTTAAATATTTTGGAAGACTACGACTTAGCGGCCATGGGTTTTGATAGCCCTGAATATATTCATCATTTTGTCGAAGCCAAAAAGCTCGCTTTTGAAGACCGTGCTAAGTTTTATGCGGATATGGATTTTCAGGATGTACCTGTGGATTGGCTTATCTCCAAAGAGTACGCCGCAGAACGTCGCCAATTAATTGATCCTGAACGGGCAGGGCGTGCCTATGAGCCCGGTAACCCGCCAATGCAGGGGGACACTATTTATCTCACCACAGCAGACCAACAGGGTAATATGGTGTCACTCATTCAAAGCAATTACCGTGGTATGGGGTCAGGCATTACCCCGGCTGGAACCGGTTTTGTGCTGCAAAACCGCGGTGAAATGTTTGTTCTCGATGAGCAGCATGCCAATGGATATGCACCCGGCAAACGGCCTTTCAATACCATTATTCCAGCATTCGTCACTAAGGACGGCAAGCCAGTTATGAGCTATGGTGTTATGGGTGGGGGTACACAGCCGCAAATGCACGCGCAGATTCTGATTAATATGCTAGATTTTGGCATGAACCTGCAGGAAGCGGGCGACGCGCCGCGTATCTTGCATTCAGGTTCAAGCCAACCTACTGGGGAGCAAATGAGCGATGGCGGCGTTTTAAGCTTGGAAAACGGGTTTTCTGACGCAACCCGCCGTGAACTCGTTAAAATGGGTCATCGCTTGCAAGAGGCGGTTGGCCCGTATGGCGGTTATCAAGCGATTTGGTACGATGCCGAGCAGGATATCTATAAGGGTGCCTCAGAGAGCCGTAAGGACGGTCATGCTGCAGGCTTTTAATTAAGTAATAAGTTGGGGTTCATGTGGTTAATTTACGGTTAGTTTGTGTTGCATTATGGGTGTGTGTTTTAGCCGCTTGCGCCTCAGCTCCGCAAGGGCAAGGGGCAGCTGGCGGTGCGCAAACATCGGCTACAGGCTCGTCCGCAGACATGCGAGCGAACCAGTTTATTTTAGTTGAGCCTTTATTGCCAAACCCGCAGCGTCAGATAGAAATTGCGCAAATCTCGCAGCTCATTCATGAGCATGACTTAAGTCGTGAACAGCGCGCTGTGCTGCATTATCGCCGTGGCGCACTGTATGACGCCTTGGGTCTAAGTACACTGGCACGAATCGATTTTAATCAAGTGCTGGAGTATCGCCCTGGGATGGCCGATGCCTATAACTATATTGGTATTCATGCGACTCAAGCCGGCGACTTTGAAATGGCCTTTGAGGCCTTTGATAGTGTGCTAGAGCTGGATGGTGAGCACCCTTATGTGTTGCTTAACCGTGGCATTGCGGCCTATTACGCGGGTCAGTATGAACTTGCCCAAGTGGATTTAGCTGATTTCCACTATCAGGCACAGGATGATGCGTATCGTGTACTCTGGTTGTTCTTTGCTGACTTACAAATTGACCCAGAGCGAGCGTACGCATTACTGGTTGAACGCCAGGAAGGTCTGGGTGATCGCTGGGAAAGGAACTTGGTGCGTTTATTTACCGAGGAAATATCACCGCAACAACTGATGGCGAGCACATTAGAAGGCGTTGAAGATCAGTTAGGTCTGATTGAGCGTTTAGCTGAAGCGTATTTTTATTTAGGTAAATACCAACGTATGCAAGGTGAGAACGACGAAGCAGCCAATTACTTTAAGCTTGCTTTGGCAACCAATTTGTATGAATTTATTGAGCATCGCTACGCCTATTTAGAGTTAGACGCGATCCGTTATCCAGGCTAACTACATGCGGCGGGTGGCGAGCTTTGCCTGGCTGCGCTGGCTCGGTGTGGTGCTGCTTACATTCAGCTTAGGGGCCAGCAGCCCTGTCACACATGGCTACTGGCAGCAGCTGTTTGAGCGCAGTCCTGAAGCGGTTGCCTACCCAGCCAGTTTTTATGGTGTTAGCGAAGCCAGTACCAGCATAGGCCAGACGCTTTGGCAGTCTGGTCAACGAGCCGTAAGCCTACACTACTTACGGTTAGGCGTGCAGCAGGGGGATGCCCATGCTGCCCGTCTACTCGCCGACTATATCCCCTCCCAGCGCGATTATTGGCGCTCACAAGCCAGCCTGTTAGGTGACGAGACAGAAATACTGCGGCTCGCTGCCGATTTGCTGGCGACCGATCCCGATGCAGCTGTTGCAACCTTATTAAGCGGTGAGCAAGACGTGCGTAAATTACCTAAGATGCAACGCCAAGCGCTGATGCGCCTATTGTTTAATCATCCATGGCTGCAAGACCAAGAGTTAAACTGGCAACAGATACTGGCAAATGAGGCTGCGTTAGCGCCCGATTCAATTTGGCTAGAGCGCCAAATATTGGCTCAGCAGTTGGCAAGTACCACGGGCCTAAAATGGCACACAGGGGCTTGTAGCGCTCAGGTTGAGCTACGTGTTGAAGGTGGTCAGGGGCGTGAACAGCTGTATGCTTGGTTATTGCAATTACGCGAGCATCCCATGGCTGATCTCGGTCTATGCTGGTTCGAGGCACAGCAGCCGGCACAGTGCGAGGAGACTAGCGCCGGGCGCTTGCGTTGTGACGTTGATACCCAGCGCTATCAAGTGACAGTCGCAGCACAGCAGCACCAGTTCGCCAGCCTTCCAGCTCGCGCCAATGTGCACGGCCGGGCGATGAGTATTAGCGCAGCCTCGAGCTTTAGCGTGTGGGTACATGAGTTGGGACACATGTTTGGTTTAGCCGACGAATACCCGATGGCGCCGGCTTTAGCCGCAGCATTTTGTCGCGGTGATTACACATTTAATGCGCAAAACCTATATATCACACCGCGTGATGCAGACGCGCTCGACGCTGACCAAGTGGTGGCTGTTCAGCGCGAGTTGCCGTGGCAGGCTTGGTTACAACAACCTATCGCGCAACGTCAGGCGTCAGGTGCAGAGGTCTTAGGGTCTGCGAATCCAGAGCAAATTGGCTTGTTCGCTGTGGATACCTGCGAAGGCACGGGCTTTCAAGCTTGGCGGCCAGTGGCAAAGACCACTTTTATGCAGCAGCATGAAGTCGGTGTTGTGCCTGACTTATATATTCAGTTAATGCGTCAGCATTTACTTGGGTACAGCGACAGCCATTTAAAATAGGCACCGCGCAGAAACACAAAAGCCACTATCTGTCAGGATAGTGGCTTTTAAAGGTATTACGCGGCTGAGTGCTTAGGACACTTCAATGCCTGCAGCTTGCAAGTCTGCATGGTATGAGGAGCGCACGAGCGGGCCTGAAGCTGTGTGGGTGAAGCCCATCTTGTCAGCTTCGCGCTTAAACATCGCAAACTCGTCAGGGTGCACATAACGGTCAACTTTGATGTGGTGACGGCTAGGTTGCAAGTACTGACCGATGGTGAGCATGTCGACGTTGTGGCGACGTAAATCTCGCATCACTTCGAGAATTTCTTCGTTGGTTTCACCAAGACCAACCATTAAGCCTGACTTGGTCATCACATCAGGACGGCGCTCTTTATAGAGCTTAAGTAAATCCAGCGACCATTGATAGTTTGCCCCAGGGCGTGCCGCTTTGTACATACGTGGCACGGTCTCAAGGTTGTGGTTAAACACATCAGGTGCTTCACCCTCTAAAATATCGAGGGCAATTTGCATGCGTCCACGGAAGTCAGGCACTAATACTTCGACTTTGATGTCTGGGCTATGGGCACGGATTTCGCGAATGCAGTCAGCAAAATGCTGCGCACCACCGTCACGCAGGTCGTCGCGATCAACAGAGGTTACCACCACATAGCGTACACCCATGTCACGAATGGTAAGACCAAGTTTACGTGCTTCTTCGGCGTCTGGCGGTAGCGGACGACCATGGGCTACGTCACAGAATGGACACCGGCGCGTACAAATGTCACCTAAGATCATAAAGGTTGCGGTGCCGTGGTTAAAGCACTCAGGTAAGTTCGGGCAAGAGGCTTCCTCACATACTGAATGCAAACCGTGTTTGCGCATCGCTTTCTTAATATGGTCAATTTTCTCCGTCGAAGCGGGCAGCTTAACTTTCAGCCATTCAGGCTTGCGCAACATCTGCTCACGTTCAGTTGGAATAATTTGTACTGGGATCAGTGCCATTTTATCAGCGTCACGCATTTTGACGCCTGGCTGTAGTCTAACTGGCTTGCTCATAGTCTGTATTCAGCCCCTTTACTTCGTGTGTCTGTTGGTAGCCCAACAGCTCAATAAATGCATTACTAATTGCGTGTGCGGCTTCGTCTAAGTTGTCCGGGCCACCATGGGCAGACGTTTGCGTCATTTGCATACCAGCGTAACCGCATGGGTTAATTCGTAAGAACGGTTCCATATTCATGTTAACGTTCAACGCCAAGCCATGAAACGAACAACCGCGCCGAATTCTTAGCCCCAACGAACAAACTTTTTGCTCTCCAATATACACGCCCGGCGCGTCGGCTCTTGGTGCCGACTGGATTGCGTAGCGCTTAAGTGCCGCAACAACAGTGTCTTCAATCGCGCTGACAAGTTGACGCACGCCCATTTTACGGCGTCGTATGTCAATCAAAAAATACACCACTAACTGGCCAGGACCGTGGTAGGTGACTTGCCCACCGCGATCAACCTGCACCACGGGAATGTCCCCTGGGGCCAAAATATGTTCGGCTTTACCGGCTTGGCCTTGGGTGTATACAGGCGGGTGCTCAACCACCCAAATTTCATCTTTGGCGCTTGCGTCACGTTGGTCTGTGTACGCCTGCATGGCGTGCCAAACCTGGGTGTAGTCCATGCGGCCAAGATATCTAATCGTTAATTCAGTCAATCGGAAGCCTGTGTGTCAATGATGAATATGGTTAACCACCACATTCGCTTAATCAATTTGCGTATTATACCTGTCCTGCGCTCAGGTTACACCTTAGAAGCCGTAAGGTTTTTCTAGCTCAAGGGGTAACCAAGCAAAGCGCGGATAAAAAAAACGCGGCCAGCGCCGCGTTTTGAATAACTAGATCGTGATGCTGTTTACAGTACGTAACGAACGTCATCAATGGCCGACAATTCGCGATATAAAGTTTCCACATGGTCTTTACTGGTAACCACCACGCTAATCGAGATAGACGTGTAGTTGCCTTTACTCGATGGACGCTGCTGCGGACGATAGTCGCCAGGCGCATGCTGTTGCACCACTGAGACAATTTGATCTTGCAGGGTTGGGCTCGTTAACCCCATGACTTTGAAAGTAAAATCACAAGGGAAATCGAGTAGCTCGTCAAATTTAGTTTGCATAGTGGTCCTTACTCGTCTGAAAAGCTCTTGCGAATGCTATCGACCATACGCTTAAAGAAGCCGCCTTGAGCGACATCTTCCAGTGCAACCAGTGGGAAAGTGGCTAAGTCTTCGCCATTCAAGCTAAGAATCAGTTCACCAACTTCGTCGCCACGGGCAATCGGGGCTTCAAGAGCCGAATGAAGGACGAAGTTAGCGGTTAAATTCTGACGTTGGTTGCGTGGCAAGGTCAACACGACATCCTGGTCTACACCAAGTGATACCTCGTCTTTTTCGCCGCCCCATAGGCGATGCTCGACAAAACTTTCTCCCGCACTATAGGCGTCGACGGTTTCGAAAAAGCGAAAACCGTAGTTCAGTAGCTTCTTACTCTCAGCGGCGCGTGCACGCTCACTGTCGGTGCCCATTACGACAGTAATTAATCTTGTGTTACCGTCCACTGCGGAAGTCACCAAACTAAAGCCAGACTCACGGGTGTGACCGGTTTTGATGCCATCTACGTTGAGGGAGCGATCCCATAGCAACGAGTTGCGGTTATATTGACGGATATCGTTATAGGTATGCTCGCGTTCGGCGTAAATCGCATATTCTTCCGGCACGTCACGAATAAGTGCCTGGCCCAGAATCGCCATGTCACGGGCGGTGGTTACTTGGCCTGGTGCTGGTAAACCATGCGAGTTCACAAATGTGGTGTTGTACATACCCAAACGCTGGGCATGGGCATTCATCAAGTCGGCGAAGGCATCTTCAGTGCCTGAGATATGCTCGGCCATCGCCACGGTGGCGTCGTTGCCAGATGAAATAATAATGCCTTTATTTAATTCACGTACTGGCACCTGACGACCAACTTCAATAAACATCAACGACGAGCCAGGGAAGTTACGTGCCCATGCGTTTTCGCTGACGGTGACCATGTCGTCTTCGCTAATGGTGCCGCGTAATAGCTCGTGGCCAATAATGTAACTGGTCATCATTTTAGTTAATGACGCGGGCCCATGCGGCTCATCGGCACTACCTTCGGCAATCACCTGACCGGTGCGATAATCCATAAGGATATAGCTTTTGGCGTTAACAGAAGGAGCAGAGGGCACAACAGCGGTAGCCGACGCGGTAAAAAGGGTAGCTGCCGCGATACAAGAAGACAGGGTAAGGTTGGAAAAGACTTTGCGCATGTCGCTATTTATCTCATTTATTCAGGGTTGACGGTATTTGCGCGAGCGCTGGTCGATGACCAAACTAACTAGCCCGCACAGGCTGTTGATTGTAACAAAAACTACGTGTTGCTTCACTACTGGTTAACGCGAAACGCTTGGTTAAAGCCGTCATTACGTAAGCGCTGCAGCCATTCACTGGCCTGACTCTCATTAAACGGCCCTAACAATAAACGATGTAGACCATTGCGTTCGCGAGAGGTTGCATTCAACGCATATTTTTCTGCCAGGTTGGCTTTTAGTTCAGTCAGCCGAGTAGGGTCACTTAGCGCGGTCAACTGAATGTAAACAACCTCAGTGCCCGTGGAGCTGCTGCTGGTATCGCCGTCCGCTTGACTGGCAACTAACGGCGGCGGCATAAAGATAGCTTCCACCCGCACGGGTGCGGTGCCGCTGTGCAGCATATCAAGCTTGTAAGCGGCGGCGTATGACAAATCAATGATGCGCTCGGGGTGAAACGGACCGCGGTCGTTGACCCGAACAATCGCCTCGCGGCCGTTATTTAAGTTGGTCACTTTAACATACGTAGGTAATGGCAAGTAGCGATGGGCGGCAGACAAACCGTACATATCGTAGTATTCGCCATTGGACGTCAGATGACCGTGAAATTTTTCGCCATACCAAGACGCGCGACCCACTTCGCTATACCCCTGAGCACTGGGTAGCACATGATAGGTTTGTCCAAACACCGAGTAAGAGTCCATGTTGCCCTGACGCGACAAAGGTTCATAGCGTGGCTCTAACGGCGTCAACTCTGCAGCCGTTGGGGTGCGCAGTGGTGCCTGGTCGTTACGCATTTGGTAACGCCCTTCAGGTTTGGCGCTACAGGCGGTTAGCACCACACTACCAAGCGCAAGCAATACCCACCATTTATTGTTGCTTAGCATGGCGAATTTCTTCACTTAATAAGTGCACGGCAAGGGCGTACAACGGGCTGTGGTTATAGCGTGTAATGCTATAAAAATTTGGCAAACCGACCCAGTAGCTGGCGCCATCTTGCTCGTCAAAACGGAATAAGCGTGCTGGCGTATCGTCACCCATCTGGGTAATAAAATCGACCCCAGCGGCGCGTAACGAGCCCACAGTGTGGGTTAAGTTCTGGCCGCGCGACGATACCAAGGTATCTAAGTCCTCAACTCGGTTAGGCCATGCTGGAACCGCTACGGGCTGACCTTTCTGATAACGGTGACGGGCAAAGTAGTTGGCAACGCTACCAATAGCATCGACTTTGTTATTTAGTAAATCACGCTGGCCGTCGCCATCAAAATCAACCGCGTAAGCACGATAGCTCGAGGAAATAAACTGGCCATAGCCCATCGCACCGGCATAAGAGCCCTTAATGGCTTCTGGGTCGAGTCCTTCGGCGGCAGCTAAACGAATGAATTCACCCAATTCACTACGAAAAAAGCGCTCTCGCGGCGGGTAATAAAAGCCTAACGAGTAAAGTGAATCAAGCACTCGGTAATTACCCATATACTGGCCGTAAAAGGTTTCGACCCCAATAATCGCGACGATCAAAGACGCAGGGACGCCGAATTCTTGCTCCGCACGGGCCAAGGTGTCTTGGTGTTCATTCCAAAATGCGACCCCTTGCTGAATACGGCGCTCGGTCAAAAAGATACCGTGGTACTGGTGCCACGGACGTGCTTCCCATGGGCGTTGAATTGCTTGCAATACTTGCTCATCGCGTTGGGCGGAGTCGAGTAACTGAGTGATATAATCAGGGTCGATTTGATGTTGTTGTGCAAGCTCCTGAATAAATGCTTGTTTAGCTGCTTCCGTGGTGGCGCTAGGGCTCACTTCTTGTTGTGCATAAACCGCGACACTAGCGCTAAGGCCGATACCAGTCATGACAAATTTTGCCAAGCTGGCAATACGGCGGAAAAAAGGCGATGCAGAATTCTGAGGGCACATAATCATGTCCATAGTGATAAGTAAAATGCGTTTGTTAGCGGCCAGGCTCGTCTCGTAAGGTCAAACGGCGGTGCGTGCCGATTGCCATCAGAATCCCAAACCCTGCCATAATGGTAACCATTGAGGTGCCGCCATAACTAATCAGTGGCAATGGCACACCGACCACGGGCAACAACCCTGATACCATGCCGATATTGACCAATGCATAGATAAAAACGGTCATCGTAATGCTACCGGCCAACAGTTTACTAAATACATGTTGTGCGCGTATAGCAATCAGCAGGCCACGATAGATAATAAAGCCGTAAATAAACAGTAAAGCTATGACACCAATTAAGCCAAATTCTTCACTGAAAACCGAAAAAATAAAATCTGTGTGGCGTTCCGGCAAAAATTCCAGTTGTGATTGTGTGCCTTGCAACCAGCCTTTACCTTCAAGGCCACCTGAACCAATCGCAATTTTGGATTGAATAATGTGGTACCCGGCGCCCAAAGGGTCGCTTTCTGGATTTATAAACGTCAAAACGCGCTGCCGTTGGTAGCCATGTAATAAAAAGAACCAAGCAACGGGCAAAAACGCACCCAGAGCAAGCAGGCCCATAATAATCAGTCGCCAGCTCATGCCTGCTAAAAACAACACAAAAATACCCGAGCTAAACACCAGCAATGCAGTGCCCAAATCGGGTTGGCGAGCGATCAGTAAAGTGGGTACTAACACTAGAAACAAGCCAATGAACACCGTAGTCCAGCGTACCGGCAGTGGTTGACGCGCGCAGAACCAAGCTAGCATCATCGGTGCGGCAAGTTTCATCAGCTCCGAGGGCTGCACTCTCACGACCCCGAGATCCAACCAGCGTTGTGCACCTTTACCGACCACCCCCACTAACAGCACCGCTACAAGCAACGCCAAACCGACGATGAATACTGGGATAGTAAGGCGTTTAAAAGTATCCGGAGAAATTTGTGCAAACACCAACAGAACAACAAATGATAAGCCAATGCGTGCGACCTGGCGCTCAACTAAGTCAATATTTTGCCCACCTGCGCTATAAATGACTGCCAAGCTAATACAACACAATGCAATCAAAGCTAAGAGCAAGGGTAGGTCAATATGGAAGCGTTGGAATATCGCTGATAAGCTGCGTGGGTTAGTCTCGTGCATGATCACGCTCCAACGGCAATGTGACTAACTCAACCTCACGTTGATAATCAAAGTAAAAGTCGAAGATCCGCCGTGCAATCGGAGCGGCATTACGACCACCACCGCCGACGTTCTCAATCGCAATAGCGACGGTAATTTGTGGGTCATCGGCAGGGGCGTAGCCAATGTAGGTTGCATTGTCGCGTAACCGCTCATCAACCTCTATGGGTACTTGCTGGCCGTCAACAATTTCATATTCCGGGGTGCGTTCCGCTTCGGCGCGGCTAATTACCTGTGCCGTCCCCGTCTTGCCCGCCGCACGATAGGGTGCATTCAGAAAAGCCGCATGCGCGGTGCCGTCGACGCGACTAATGACGCGCTCCATGCCGTCCATGACTGCCGTAAAATAGTCGTTGCTACGCAGTTGCAGCGGAGGTAGTTCAAACGGCTCCTGATACTCAATCTCTTCGCCGTGGCGAACGGCACGTAAAAATCTTGGTTGTAAGCGTCTACCCTTGGTGACAATGGTATTGGTGCTAGTAGCAAGCTGTAGTGGGGTGACTGTCCAGAAGCTTTGCCCGATGCCAACGGACAGTGTTTCACCCGTGTACCAAGGCTCGTTCAATGTAGCGCGCTTCCAGCCACGAGAGGGCAGCAGTGCTGCGTTTTCCTCGTGAATATCAATGCCAGTTGACTGACCAAAGCCAAGTTCAGCCATAAAGTCGTGAATGCGGTCGATGCCAAGCTCGTGGGCAAGCTTATAAAAATAGGTATTGTTTGACACTTGAATGGCTTTTTTCATGTCCACCCAACCATGACCCCAGCTGCGCCAATTACGAAAACGTCGCTCGACGCCAGGTAATTGGTAGTAGCCTGGGTCCCAAACCCGTGTATTAATGTCAATTAAGCCCGACTCAAGACCGAGCAACGACATATGCGGCTTAATTGTGGACGCGGGCGGATAGCGCCCTTGGGAGGCACGGTTAATCAGTGGATTGTTGGGGTCTTGCAACAGCGCCTGGTAGTCTTGCACTGAAATACCATGCACAAATAAGTTAGCGTCGTAACTTGGGTTAGAATACATCGCCAGTAGGCCACCGGTATCGCTGTCCATTACCACAATCGCGCCACGTCGCCCCTGCAACTGTTGCATCGCAATTTTCTGCACTTCGATATCAACTTCCAGATAGATATCCTGGCCCGGAACAGGCGGGGTAAAGTCCAGGGTGCGTACCACCCGACCGCGGCTATTTACTTCAACGGTCTGATAACCTGGGCGGCCATGCAAAATAGATTCGTAGTAACGTTCCACCCCCAACTTACCGATGGTACGCGTAGCCGCATAACGGCCATACTCATCATTGGCGCGCAGGCGTTCTATATCTTGGCGGTTGATACGCCCGACATATCCAACCACATGGGTAAATAATTCGCCAAAGGGATAGTGACGTTGTAAACGCGCCTCAACGGACACGCCGGGAAAGTGGTGTTGGTGCAAGGAGAAGCGCGCAACTTGCTGTTCACTGATATTGTCCGCAAAAGGGATTTGAGGGAAACGCCGGGCCCGGCGTAGTTGGCTGCGGAAACTTTCAACTGCGGTCTCGTCTAATTCAAGTAGCGTCGCTAAACGGTGCAGCGTATCGTCTAGGTCATCGACTTCTTCGGGAACAATCTCAATGCTGTAAACAGGTACATTCTCAGCCAAGATCTCACCATTGCGGTCATAAATAAGTCCACGGTTTGGCGCGACGGGTAGCACGGTAATGCGATTTGAATTTGAACGCGTTTGGAATTCCTGAAAGCCGGTGACTTGCAGGTGGTAAAGATTTGTTAGCAATACCAGGAATACCGCGGCCGCAACGACCATACAAGCGATAGCACGACGAGCAAACAAGTTTGCTTCTATGGTGTGGTCGTGAATCGTAGGTCGGCGTTTAGGTTTCATTATTCCCGATGGTATGGATGATTGTTATTTAAACTCCAAGCTCGAAATAACGCCTCCGCAACGATGATGCGAACCATCGGGTGGGGCAAGGTCAACGGCGATAATGACCACTTTTCTTCACTTGCCTGTATACATGCTGGCGATAACCCTTCAGGCCCACCAATTAAAAAGCTAACGTCGCGGCCATCCAATTGCCATTGCTGCATGCGCTGGGCAAGCTTAGAGGTCGACCATGGCCGTCCTTCAACCTCTAAAGTGACAATCCGTGAGCCTTTATTCACCTGGCTTAGCATGTGTTCACCTTCTTGCTCGGTGATACGCGCTATATTTGCCTTTTTGCCACGTTTTCCTGCAGCAATTTCAGTCAGTTGCAACGGCATGTCAGGCGGTAAGCGACGGGCGTATTCCTGGAATCCTACGCTAACCCAATCTGGCATTTTGCTGCCTACCGCGAGCATTTGCAAACGCATAACGACTTATAAACCCCAGAGTTTCTCAAGCTGGTAGAAGTCACGAGTAGCGTCTTGCATCACATGCAGCACGACATCGCCGAAATCAACCAATACCCACTCAGAGTCTAACTCGCCCTCAATACCGATCGCTGCAAAACCTTGGTGCTTGGCTTCTAAGGCAACGTGGTTGGCAATACTGCGAACATGGGTTTTGGAGTTTCCTGAGCACACGATTAAAAAGTCTGCGACATCTGATTTTTTAGTGACATCAATGATAGTAATATCACGTGCTTTAATTTGTTCGATTTTGTCGACTACGAAGTCGCGCAAATTTTGCCCTTGCAATCTATCTCTCCTAACTACGGACTGGTTTTGACCGCGCAGTTTAACACGAGTTCAGCGCAGGTAGATAATAACTTCGGGTTTTAGGCGCCAATTTTTGGCCTATCATGGTAGTCAAACTAGACTTTGGCTTGATATAAACCGTGGCGTTGAATGTAAGTATACACTTTAGGTGCAAGTAGCTCAGGGCAGGGCGTATCGATATTGCGTGCGGCTAATTGTTGGCGCAGTTGGGTCGCGGAAATCGCTTGGTGTTGGGTATCGGCAAGATGAATTAGGCCGCTGCCATGGCTAAATTGCGCCAAGTTTGGAGCGCCTTGCTGGGTTAAGCGTTGCTGCAGCTCTTCCGGCACTTGTTCGAGCTGATAGCCTGGGCGGGGAAGGACAATAACATGGGCGAGCTCGAGAATCCCTTGCCAGTTCAGCCATTGAGTGAAATTAATGAAGCTGTCCATACCCATAATAAAGCATAAACTTGCTTGCGGGTGTTGGCGTTGCAAGTGGGCGAGGGTGTGAACCGTGCGCGTTGGCTGTTGCTGGCGCAGTTCAAAATCATCGGCGACTAAGCGTGGATCGTCTTCGCAGGCAAGCTCGACCATGCGCATACGATGTGTGTCACTGACAGCGGGCGCTGGGCGATGCGGCGGCGCAAAACAAGGCTGTAAATGTACATGTGACCAGCCAAATTGGTCGGCGAGCTCTGACAGCGGGCGGGTATGCCCCAAGTGTATCGGGTCAAAGGTTCCGCCAAATAATGCGACACTTTGTGGCCTTGCCTTTTTTGGCCTTACCTGGAACATTAAACTGCTGCCTCAAGTGGTAGTACAAGGGATTGAATATCTGCCCGGGTTATCGCGTCCGCCACTTGCAATGGGCTGTCTGCCAACTGATATACAATCGCAAGATGACAAAATAAAGTGGCGAGATCTTCTTTGCTGTCGCGCTTGATGGCTAACTCGCAGCGCCACAATAGCGCACTGGCTTTGGCGTAACGACTGTCGTCCCAGGCTTGTAAGTGGCGTAGGTACAGGCTTTGATGATTCTTCCACACACCTTGTTTTTGTAAGGCTTGGGCAGGGCTTTGGTCATTTGCAACCAATTGCTTAGCTTGCTGTAAAATAGTGCAGTGACGCTGTAGTAACCAGTGGATGAGTACCGGCTCCGCATCGGTTTCTAACAGGCGTTGCAAGCGCTGAATAAACAGTTCAATTTGGCCATTTAGCAGTGGGTCTTGCAGTGCGAAAATATCGAATCGCGACTGCTGTTGTGCATGCTGCTCGACCAGCTCCAGACTGACAGGTACACGCTGCGCAGAATACTGAGTATGGCTCTGGCTCAAGGCTATTTTCTGTAGGCTCTGGTCAAGGGCGAGTAAATTTCCCTCAAACCATTGTTGCAGTAATTGCACCGCGTCAGGGGCGAGCTCGAGCTGGTATTCTGCGGCCAACTGATGAATAAAGCGTCCAAATTGGGCGTTATCTGGCGTGTAAACGGGTACAAAGACGCCGTATTCCGTTAAGCCTTTAAACCATTTACTGCGTTGCTGCTCGGGCTTAAGCTTAGGGCCATGCAGAATGAGTAAGGTGTCTGCTGGCGGGTTATCAAGCCAAGCTTGCAGGGCTTTAGCACCATCTTGGCCAGGTGATGCTGTTGGTAATTCAATCTCAATGCTGCGCAATTGACTAAACAAAGATAGGTTTTGCGCGCTCGTGGCGAGCTCATCCCAGCTGAAATCTTGCTGTTGATTAAACTGTAAGCGCTCGTCGAAGCCCAATTGGCTGGCTCGCTGTCGAATTTGACGCAGTGCACGCAAGCGTAAAAAATCATCATCACCAAACACTAAGTAGAGTGGCTGCAAGGGGCCTTGTAAGTGTTGGGCGAGTTGATTGCTATACACTTGCATGGGTGACTATTCCCAAGTTAACTGGGTCAGTAGCAACATAATGCGATGCACTGCGTCGCTACGCATTTCGTTGACCAGTAACTCCAGTTCACGGGTTTTTGCCAACGCAAAATTTGGGTCTTCCTGGTAATCGCGCAATACCTGAATATCTTGCAGCTGAATGTCACCGTTCGCCGTATGCACGCGCACTGGGACGGTATAAATCAATTCATATTCCGCAACTTGACCTGAAATAAGCAATGAGAGCACGCGTCTATCAAGGCTGTCTTCAAGTAATTCGATATGGGTAATATCTTGACCACGCGCGACGACTTGAATGTCATAGCGGTCGAATTCATCGCGTAAGCGGCTGGCGATTTCACTGCGCGCAGGGGCCTCCAGCGATACCTGCGCCAATTGCGCAGGTATCTGATAAGAACCGCGCAATTGGAAGCCACAAGCCGCCAAGGCCAGCAGCGTAATAACTACGCTGAAGACCTTCAGGCCACGCTGAAAAGCGCTCATTTAGCTCACCACAATATTGAAGATTTTACCCGGTACGTAAATAATTTTACGCACGGTTTTACCTTCAGTGAAACGTTGGACATTTTCTTCCGCTAAAGCAGTCTGTTCGACTTGCGCTTGGTCGGCATCCGCAGGGACGGTAATTTTAGTGCGCACCTTGCCGTTGACTTGCACGACAACCAGCTTCTCGTCTTCAACTAAGGCGCTTTCGTCCACTTGCGGCCAAGCTTCAAAGTTAATGTCGCTGTCATGACCAAGCGCCGCCCATAAACGGTCACATACGTGTGGGGTGATCGGTGACAGCATCACCACGATAGCGTCTAGTGCTTCCTGCATCAGCGCGTGGTCGTTGGCGTCGTCTAAAGGCGCTTTTTGTAACGCATTCATTAACTCCATCACAGCCGCAATCGCGGTGTTGAAGTTTTGGCGGCGTCCCATATCATCACTGACTTTGGCGATGGTGCGGTGAATATCACGACGTAGCGCTTTTTGTTCACGGTTGAGCTCGCCGCGCTCGCTGGTGACGGTCGGCGCTTGCTGGAACTCATACACCTGCTTCCACACCCGGCGAATAAAGCGATGCGCACCTTCAACGCCAGAGTCTGACCATTCGAGGGTCATTTCGGGTGGTGCGGCGAACATCATGAACAAACGCACGGTGTCAGCACCGTATTTATCGACCATGGTTTGCGGGTCAATGCCGTTATTCTTCGACTTTGACATTTTGCTCATACCATCGTGTTGGACTGGCTGGCCGTCCTCTGCACGTGCCATTACAATACGACCTTTGTCGTCACGCTCAAGGGTCACTTGCTGCGGCGAGAACCAAGTTTTGGCGCCTTTTTCGTCTTCACGATAGAAGCTATCCGCAAGTACCATGCCTTGACATAATAGGCGTTTAAATGGCTCATCGGATTGCACTAAGCCCGTGTCACGCAGCAATTTGTGGAAAAAGCGTGCGTACAATAAATGCAAAATAGCATGTTCAATACCGCCGATATATTGGTCGACCGGCAACCAGTAATTGGCTTTATCTGGGTCCAGCATGCCATCGGCGCGGGGAGAGCAGTAACGCGCATAGTACCAAGATGACTCCATAAAGGTGTCAAAGGTATCGGTTTCATGCTCCGCAGGCTGACCTTGGTAGCTGGTTTGGCGCCATGTAGGGTCTGCTTTAATCGGCGATGTAACCCCATTCATGGTGACGTCTTCAGGCAAACGTACAGGCAGTTCATCAGCAGGTACCGGCACCGATTCACCATTGGCAAGGTTCAGCATCGGGATCGGGGTACCCCAGTAACGTTGGCGAGATACACCCCAATCACGCAGGCGGTAATTAACTTGACGTTCGCCAATGCCATCGGCTTCAATTTTTTCCGCGATCGCCGCAAACGCGTCATCGGTGCTAAGACCATCGTAACTACCGGAATTGATTAATTGGCCGTTACCTGTGTAAGCGCCTTGGCTCAGGTCACATGCTTCACCTTCAGCCGCAGCAATCACTTGCACAATAGGTAGGCCATAGGCGGTGGCGAATTCCCAGTCTCGTTGATCATGAGCCGGTACTGCCATTACAGCGCCAGTGCCATAATCCATCAGCACAAAGTTGGCGATATAAATAGGAATTGACTGGCCAGTAAACGGATGTTTGGCGGTGAAACCTGTGTCGATACCACGCTTTTGCATGGTGGCTAACTCTGCTTCCGCTACTTTTTGTTGTTTACAGCTTTCAACAAATTCCGCCACATCAGGGCGGCTAGCCGCAGCCTGTTGCGCGAGCGGATGTTGCGCCGCGACAGCCATGTACGTGGCACCAAAGATAGTGTCTGGGCGTGTGGTGTAGACCGTTAATTGGTCGTTGATTTGCTCAACCTGATAGGTAATTTGTACGCCTTCAGAACGACCAATCCAGTTGCGCTGCATGGCTTTTACTTGATCTGGCCAACCGTCCAGTTGATCCAGATCGTTCAATAATTCTTCCGCGTAGGCGGTGATTTTAATGAACCATTGTGGGATTTCTTTTTGTTCAACCAACGCACCAGAACGCCAGCCGCGGCCATCGATGACCTGCTCATTTGCAAGTACGGTTTGGTCAATTGGGTCCCAGTTAACGGTGGCATTTTTCTTATATACCAGGCCTTTTTCATATAGCTTGGTGAAGAACCATTGTTCCCAGCGATAGTATTCAGGGTGACAGGTGGCGATTTCGCGTTTCCAATCATACCCAAACCCAAGGCGGTTTAGCTGCTCGCGCATGTACTTAATATTGTCGTAAGTCCAAGCGGCTGGCGCGGTTTTATGCTGAATAGCGGCGTTTTCTGCAGGCAAACCAAACGCGTCCCAACCAATAGGCTGCAACACGTTTTTACCTTGCAAGCGCTGATAACGTGCCACCACATCGCCCAGCGTATAATTACGTACATGGCCCATATGCAGCTTGCCACTCGGGTAGGGAAACATTGACAAGCAATAAAATTTCTCTTTGCTTGGGTCTTCGTCGACCGCAAACGTGTTGTCGCTTACCCAGCGCGATTGAACCAGACTCTCAATGTCTTGATGTGCATATTCTTGTTGGATTTTCTCAGCCATTACACCCGTTACCAGCGTTGAATAAAAATGAAGAAGGCACCTGACGTTACCGTCAGATGCCCCAGAAAATTGTTCTGACCAAGGTTAAAATACCAGAGCAGCCCACATAAGCAATCCTATTATGATGCCTGCGACGCCTAAGTACAGGTTTTCGTAAGTACCTTCCGCACGGCGGCCGCGACTTTCAGCGACTGACGCAGGAAAAAACGCCATCACTAGGTACGCAATACCTACACCAAACCCAGCTACTAAAACTGCAAAGAATAATGCGTCGAGAAGATTAGCCATGTCAGAATTCCTTAATTAACCCGATATCCGGAAGTTGCTTTGTATATGGATGGGGATTTTAAAGCCTTTACATCCATTTGACCACGCCCAGTCATGGGTTTTTGCGCTTTAGCTGACCAAGATCATAAGTTAGTGGTTACGGCTTATGCTGCTGACGTCGTTTACCCGCTATTATCAGGCTGACAAACGCCAGTAACCAAGCGGGCCAATCGCCGAGTTGGCGATACCAGGTAACACCCTCAACTATGGCGACGCGGCCACTTGCTACGGCAGGGACAAATGCGGGAATTTGGTTAATGGTGCGGCCGCGTTCATCAATAATCGCGGTGACACCACTATTGGTGGCACGCAACATGGGGCGCCCCATTTCCATCGCGCGCATGCGTGCAATTTCCAAATGTTGATGCGGGCCGTGCGAATCACCAAACCAGCTATCGTTGCTCACTGTTAGCAATAACTGCGTGTCGTCCTGTACATTGGCACGAATTTGTCTTGGGAACGCCACCTCATAGCAAATATTCGCGGCTATTTGAAAGCCATTGGCATTAAGGTTCGGTTGTTCATAAGCACCACGAGAAAATGATGACATTGGCAAATTAAACAAGGGTGCCAGCGGGCGCAGAATCGACTCAAAAGGCACAAACTCACCAATTGGCAGTAACTGGTGTTTCTCGTAACGGTTTTGATGGCCATAGTAATAGCCTTCAGGACCAGCTTGCTCGCCAAGCACCACGATTGAATTAAAGTACTCACCGGTAGGGTGGTGGCGGTCGTATTTAAGGTCAATAATGCCGGTAATAATACTCGCCTGTTGCGCTGCGGCTAGCACATCGAGTTGTTGCAGGGAGAATTCAGCGCGGTCTTCCAATACCGTGACGGCAGATTCGGGCCAGACAATAATGTCGTGGTCGGCTAAATAGGGTTCGGTCATTGCCCGATACGTAGCTAACTGCTGCCATTGCACGGCAGGGTCCCATTTTAAATCAAGCTCTACATTGCCTTGCACCAGTGCGACCTGGGTGTTTTCTCCGGTCGCCTGCATCGGATTGAGGTGTGGCGCATACATGGCGATAACGTAGACACCAAGGGGCATTAACAGCCATGCAAATTGCTTGCGTAGCAAGGTGTAGGCAAAACCAATAGCACTCAACAGCACGGCTACAATTAAACCTATTTCACCTATGTGGGGTGCCAATTGACCTAAGATTTGGCTGGTTTGGGTATAGCCCAAACTAAGCCAAGGAAAGCCAGTCAGTAACCAACCGCGCAGGAACTCAGTGAGCAGCCAAATAAACGGGAATGCAAATAGGCTAAGGCCTGACAGGTAGCGTCTGCAACGAAACCATAACCACGCGGCTAGCATCGGGAATAACGCTAAGTACGCCCACAATACCACCATGATAAGTATTGAGAAGACCAGTGGTAAGCCGCCGAATTGGTCGATACTAACAAAGACCCAGCTTATTCCGGCGCCAAACCAACCGAAGCCAAATGCAAACCCTATAGCCAGGGCTTGACGCTGGGTTTGACAGGCAAGCAAACCTATTAACCACAATGCCATGACAATAGGTGCTATCCAGCCTTGCCCGAAAGGTGCGTAGCTAAACGTCATCACCAGCCCGAGCAGAAGCGCAAATACGGCGCGCCGTTTAGCGTTACCTAAGGCCAATGAGCCAATATGTTGTAACCAGCCCAGCACGATTAGTTGATATCTTTTGGCTTGGCGAAGCCATCTAAACTGACTTGCAATTGCTGAATGCGCCGGCGATCAGCTGCAGTGACCTTAAAGGCCAGATCTCCAATACTAACCACTTCCCCAATTGTCGGAAGGTGGCCGAAAGCGGAAGCAACCAATCCGCCAACCGTGTCGTATTCAGAATCTGGGAATTCGGTACTAAAGAAGTCGTTGAATTCTTCAATCGTGGTGAGCGCTTTGATTGAAAAACGCGATGCGTTGATGCGGCGTATATTAGATTTTTCACTATCATTGTCGTCAGTCTCATCTTCGATATCGCCGACAATCTCTTCTAAAATATCCTCAATCGTGACCAGGCCTGAGACGCCGCCGTACTCATCCACCACAATTGCCATGTGATAGCGCTTTGAGCGGAATTCCTTGAGCAATGCATCGACTCGTTTACTTTCAGGCACAATCACCGCTGGACGCATCACCGCCTCTAAAGAGAAGGGCGCATCGACCATATTAAAGCCGAAAGGAAGCAAGTCTTTGGCGAGTAACACGCCTTCCACTTGGTCTTTGTTCTCGTTCACAATCGGGTATCGTGAGTGTCCACTTTCGATCACAATTTTAAGAATTTGCTCGACGCTTTGCTGCTTATCAATCGTCGTCATTTGCGACCGCGGGATCATGATGTCACGAACTTTGAGCTCGGCCACATCCAGAACGCCCTCAATCATTTCCTTGGTGTCTGAGTCAATCAAATCACGCAACTCGGCGTCTTGAATTAAATCAACCAATTCTTGGCGGGTGTTCGGCTCTCCACTAAAGCTTTGTAGCAGGCGGGCTGCCCAAGATTTGCGTGAAGAACCGCTGCCAGACTGGGAATTGTCATCACTCATGAGACTAAGAAAGCTCCTTTCGATAGGGGTCTGCAATGTCAAATTGACTAAGAATTTCGATTTCCAAGGCTTCCATTTGTTCAGCCTCAGCGTCTTCAATGTGGTCATACCCTAGCAAATGCAAGGTGCCGTGCACAATTAAGTGCGCCCAGTGGGCAAGTAACGGTTTGTCTTGCTCCGCGGCTTCACGAGCCATCACTGGTACACAAATGACTAAGTCACCGAGTAAACGCACAGGCAATGGAAAGTCTGCATCAAAAGGGAACGACAACACGTTGGTGGCGCTATCTTTGCCACGGTATGTGTGGTTGAGCTCGCGGCTTTCAGCTTCATCAACAGTGCGGATAGTAAGCTCTGCGGCGCTGATATCAGTATGCTGTAAAGCAGCGCTGACCCATGCAGTGCATTGTTCTGCATCGGGCACTAGGGTGGCCGATGCGTCGTCGCTATGAGCCAATTGTAAGTCCAGTGTGACGACCGGCAACTGCCGGTCACTGGCGGGGGGAGGTTGCATTAGTGATTCTCTTTACCGTTAATTTTGGCGTCACGCGCGGCCTTTGCTGCTGCCGCTTTGGCCTCTTCCGCGTCACGTTCGTGTTTTTCGTATGCTTGTACTACGCGTTGTACCACTGGATGACGCACAACGTCAAAGGCATTAAAGAAATTAAAACTAATTTCTTCAACCTCGCTGAGTACTTCAATCGCATGACGTAAGCCCGACTTCTGGCCTCTTGGCAAGTCAATTTGAGTAATATCACCCGTAATGACAGCTTTTGAGTTAAAACCAATCCGGGTCAAAAACATTTTCATTTGCTCTGGGGTGGTGTTTTGGCTTTCATCCAAAATGATAAATGCATCATTCAAAGTACGGCCACGCATGTAGGCAAGTGGCGCCACTTCTATCACGCTACGCTCAATCAGCTTTTCAACTTTCTCAAAACCAAGCATCTCGAACAGTGCATCGTACAGGGGGCGTAAGTACGGGTCGACCTTTTGGGCCAAATCGCCGGGTAAAAATCCAAGCTTTTCACCGGCCTCTACCGCAGGGCGAGTTAACAAGATACGACGAATTTCTTGGCGTTCCAATGCATCGACCGCAGCGGCTACGGCCAAATAGGTTTTACCCGTACCCGCGGGGCCGATACCGAAGTTGATGTCGTGGGCTAAAATAGCACGAACGTAGGCTTGTTGATTCGCATTACGCGGTTTTACCAGGCCTCGCTTGGTTTTAATCACAGTGTGCTTGTCGTCTTCAACCCCGTGGTCTTGTTCCAGCGCATTGCTATGTTGAATGGCCAAATGCACCATGTTTGGCTCGATACTTTGTGCCTCACCACGCACGGGGGCGGTCTCAATATATAAATCGCGCAGAATTTGGCTGCTGGCTAACATGCCTTGTGGCTGACCGATAATCCGAAAATGGTTATCGCGATAGCTAATTTCAACGCCCATACGGCGTTCAATTTGCTTGATGTTGTCATCCATAGGCCCGCATAGGTTCGCTAAACGCTGGTTGTCAGCAGGCTCTAAGTAAAGGTCAAAACTGTCGATTTGTTTATTCAATCTGCCCTCGAACTGTCGTTAAAATGAGTCGTGCGTAAATGATGGCTGAATGCCTTAAGGTTGAAAGTGCAGCACACCCGTGGCATCCGCTTCGGCTTTCGCGTTGCTGGCCAAAATACTTTGTGGTGACGTAGCAACCCGTAAACCCATATCAGCTTCTTCGCGAATAACTGTGCCACGCAACGAGTTTGGCAAAGCTTCAGTGATTTTGACGTCGACAAACTTACCAATCATCTTGGGGTTGCCTTCGAAATTCACCACGCGATTATTCTCTGTACGACCAGAGAGCTCCATTGGGTTTTTGCGCGATGGACCAATGACTAAAATACGTTGCTCAGTGTCCAGCATTCGTCTTGCATGTTGCTGCGCTTGTTGGTTAATCCGTTGCTGCAATAACTGTAGACGTTGCTTCTTAGTTTCCTCGCTGACATCGTCTGGTAAATCAGCCGCAGGCGTACCAGGGCGCGCACTGTAAATAAAGCTGAAGCTGAGATCAAAATCAATCGCCTGAATTAAGTCCATGGTCTTTTCAAAGTCAGCATCGGTCTCACCAGGGAAGCCAATAATGAAATCTGACGACATTGCAATGTTTGGGCGTACTTTGCGTAGCTTGCGAATTTGCGACTTATATTCCAGTGCGGTGTGACCACGCTTCATCAGCGCAAGGACACGGTCAGAGCCACTTTGCACGGGTAAATGCAGGTGGTCGACGAGCTCTGGAATGGTTTCATATGCAGCAATAATATCGTCGGTGAATTCAACCGGGTGTGATGTGGTGTAACGAATGCGGTCAATGCCGTCAATCGACGCAATCAAATGCAAAAGTTCTGCAAAGGTGCAGATACTGCCGTCATGGTTAGGGCCGCGAAACGCGTTCACGTTCTGACCTAGTAAGTTAACCTCGCGGACACCTTGCTCTGCAAGTTGTGCAATTTCATAAATCACATCATCCACCGGCCGGCTAACTTCTTCACCACGGGTGTATGGCACTACGCAGAACGTACAATATTTACTGCAACCTTCCATAATGGAAACGAAGGCTGTAGCGCCATCTGCTTTCGGGTCAGGCAGGCGGTCAAATTTTTCAATTTCAGGGAACGAAATATCGACCACCGATTGCGCGCCGCCGCGAATTTGATTAATCATTTCTGGTAAGCGGTGCAAGGTTTGCGGACCAAATACGAGGTCGACGAAGGGTGCGCGCTCGCGAATATGTTCACCTTCCTGAGATGCGACACAACCACCAACGCCAATGATCAGGTCTGGCTTGTCGTTCTTCAGTAATTTCCAACGACCAAGCTGGTGGAATACTTTTTCCTGCGCTTTTTCGCGGATAGAGCAAGTGTTGAGCAAGATCAGGTCGGCATCTTCAGCATTGTCCGTCGGCTCGTAGCCCTGAGTGGCCTGCATCAGATCAACCATCTTGTCTGAATCATACTCGTTCATCTGGCAGCCCCAGGTTTTGATAAAGACTTTCTTACTCATGATGCTCGCTTACCCGCTAATAATTTAGATACAACAAAAAAGGGCGCTTATTTTATCATCCATAGCGCCCCTGTGACTAGCCTTTAGCACGGATGTCCGCGCTAGCGTCTGTTTCTGTGGCGATTACTTGCCGTCGCGGGGTGCGCAGCGCGTAGTAGCCAGCGATGAAAATAATCACGCCGCCAGTCACCATGTACCAAGTGACCGGCTCCTGCCAAATGAAATACCCCATCAGGGCAGCAAAGATAACCGAGGTGTAGGTAAACACACCAACTCTGGACGGACTGGCGATACTGAATGCTCGCGTCATCGTGAGTTGGCCAATCACCGCTAACAAACCCATCAATGCGACCAGCCCCCACATTGCAGGGTCAATAGGTTGCCATCGTATTAACAACGGAATAGCCGAGAGTAGCGTGGCAAAGAAGGAAAAATAGAACACAATTTTGCTCGGCGACTCGGTACTGGATAGCTTGCGGATAATGGTTTTCGCCCAAGCAGCGCAGACCGCAGCAAATAATGCCACAATGACCATCGGGTGCAGGCTGTTAGACCACGGATTTAAAAACACCAACACACCAATAAAGCCTAAGCCGATGACTGCGATAAGTTGGGCTGATATATGTTCGCGTAACCAAAAATGCGAAATCACAGGAATAATAAAAGGCGCCATGAGCAGTACTAAAGTCGCCTGGGCCAGGGGGATGGCCGCAATAACCATAAAGAATAGTAGCATCGCCACGACACCAACCAGCGCGCGTAACAAATGCAGTGGCATTTGAGTGGTGCGAAACGCGGTCGCGCGTTTGCGATACAGCCACGGCAACAAAATGATCAGCGCAAACAGGTTGCGAAAGAATACTAACTGCTCATACGGAAGGGTGGTGGTGAGGTGCTTAACAAGCGCGCTAACACCGGCAAAACATAGCTCAGCAGTAAGGATTAAAATCGACGCAAGTACGACAGGAGGTAGGGGCATACAGCATTTGGCACCGTGTTAATGGATGATTTTCTTAGTACAAGTAAAATGAAAGCTGGACGTCATTTACTTGCAATATGTTATCACAGCGCAAGCTAATTCAGAGAGTTTCTTTCACCGGAGTGGCGGCTTGAGGCATAATAACGACCGTTACCAGCAACGGCTCATCACGCAAACGCAGACCAAGGACATAAACCAATGCACACACCACCAATGCAAACCGCTAATGGGCAGCACACCGATATACTTGTGGTCGGCGCAGGCATGGTAGGCGCTGCAGCAGCGCTTGGTTTGGCTCAGCAAGGCTATCGTGTGGCGGTGGTGGAGCCAAACTTTCAACAGCAGGTTGACGTGTCAGCAGGGTATGATTTGCGCATTTCAGCGGTGACCGAAGACAACATTGAATTGTTGCGGCAGTTGGGGGTGTGGGAAGACATTCAGGCGTTACGTGTACAAGCATTTGAACAACTCAGTGTGCGTAAGCAAGGCTCGGATTGGTTAACCCTCGGACAAGCGGGTAGCCAATTGGGGTATATGATAGAAAATTCAGTGCTTCAACATGGGTTGTACTTAGGTTTGCAGCGTCAACCAAATATTCAGTTGTACACGACGACGTTGCAGGCGCTACAGACACGGCCAGAGCATCAGGGTTATGCGCAACTGGCAAATGGGCAAGCTCTGCATTTTGATTGGGTGTTGGGCTGTGATGGTGCTCAGTCGCAAGTACGTCAAGCCAGTGGCATTGGCGTCGCGGGCCGCGAATATGGACAGCGTTGTCTATTAAGCGTGGTGACATGCAGTGCCCCCGTTGCAGCACGCACCTGGGAGTCTTTTGCTGAGCACGGTGAAATTCACGCATTATTACCCTTGGCTGATTCCTATGCGTGCCTAATTGCCTATGGCTCGCGCCCCCAGGTACAACAGTGGCAAGCCAACGATGAAAGCTTACGGCGTTACTTAACGGCCCAGTTTGCTGACATCACCGGTGACTTTGAGGTGCAGCAGGCTGGCGCATTTGATTTAACTCGCCAAAGTGCGCTGCAATATGTAAAGGGACGGACCATTTTATTGGGTGATGCGGCTCACACCATTCACCCGATGGCCGGTCAAGGGGTTAACTTAGGCTTTCGCGATGTGCGTCAACTGTTGCAAGCCAGCCAGGGGTTGCGCCTGAAAGATGGCCCGGGCAGTCGTGCGGTGAGCTTGGCGCTGGCCACATATAGTGCAAAGCGGCGTGCTGATAACGAATTGATGGCACAGGCAATGGATAGCATTGGTGCGGGCTTCGGTGTTGATAAGGGACCAATAGCCACAGTTCGCGAGCTATTGTTGTCAGGTTTACGCCGATTTACACCAGCGCAACAGCTCATGACGGCTTATGCGTCCGGGGTATGGAAAGTGACAGGTAACTCTACTCAGTGATGTTCGGAGCTTAAATAGCAGATACAAAAAAAGTCGCTTTTAGCGACTTTTTTTCTGCTGGCTCAAGTTGGTGCGGAGGGGGGGACTTGAACCCCCACGTCCTTTCGGACACTAGCACCTGAAGCTAGCGCGTCTACCAATTCCGCCACCACCGCAACTCGAGAAAATGGCTGGGGTACGAGGATTCGAACCTCGGAATCGCGGGATCAAAACCCGCTGCCTTACCGCTTGGCTATACCCCAACAGCATTTCGTGAAGTCTAGAGAACAAGTTGCAAGTGGCTGGGGTACGAGGATTCGAACCTCGGAATCGCGGGATCAAAACCCGCTGCCTTACCGCTTGGCTATACCCCAACAGAATTGCAAAGTAATGGTGCGGACGGAGAGACTCGAACTCTCACACCTTGCGGCACTGGAACCTAAATCCAGCGTGTCTACCAATTCCACCACGTCCGCATTTTGACTTGGTGGCTACGGCGGGATTCGAACCTGCGACCCCATCATTATGAGTGATGTGCTCTAACCAACTGAGCTACGTAGCCATGCCAAAATGTTGTGCTGCTCTCTAAGCAACGGCGCGTATTATGCGAATTAGGTGCCTTACGGTCAACACCTTTTTCTAAAAAAAAGCGCTTTTCCGGCGTAACTGCTCAAAAAAGCGCTGAACTGACCAAAAGACCAGCAAAAACTAGCTGGATTAATCTAAACCGCCTTGAGTAAGTTTGGCTGGGTCAAGTAATTTCGCTAATTCAGCGTCACTTAAATCTGTCATTTCGGCGGCGACTTCACGCACTGGGCGTTTTTCCTGATACGCACGTTTGGCTATTTTTGCCGCTTGTTCGTAGCCGATGACAGGGTTCAATGCGGTCACCAAAATGGGATTTTTGTCCAAAGCGGCGCTGACGTGCTCGCGGTTAACATGAAAGTCACGAATTGCTTTGTCGGCCAGCGCATACGCGCTGCGGGTCATTAACTCAATGCTTTGCAGCAAGTTATAGGCTATCACGGGTAACATCACGTTGAGCTGGAAATTACCTGATTGGGCCGCAACTGTGACTGTAGTTTGATTCCCCATCACCTGGGCACACGCCATGCAAACCGCCTCAGGAATCACTGGGTTGACCTTACCCGGCATGATGCTGCTACCAGGCTGCAATGCTTTGAGTTCGATTTCTGCAATACCCGATAGCGGGCCACTGTTCATCCAGCGTAAATCATTGCTGATCTTCATCATCACCGCACTCAATGCGCTGATGCCTCCCATCACGGCCACCGCTAAATCCTGGCCCGCAATACCGGCAAATTTATTCGTGCTTGGGGTGAAAGGCATTTCGGTAAATTCGCTCAAACTACGGCAAAAGTGGGCACTAAAGTCGCTGTGACAGTTCACGCCTGTGCCTATCGCGGTTCCGCCTTGGGGGAGGGCATGCAACTGCGGCAATAACGCCTCTAAACGCTCAGCCGCTTGTGCAATTTGAAATTGCCAAGTGTCGAGTTCTTGCGCCATGGTGAGTGGCATCGCATCCATTAAATGCGTGCGCCCAGTCTTTACCACATCCTCAAGCTGTGCGCTTTTCTCGGCCAAGGTATTTTGCAGATATTTGAGGGCAGGTAGCAATTTGCGGGTAATTCGTCGTGCGGCACTGACTTGTATTGCGGTTGGAATCACGTCGTTACTACTTTGGCCTAAGTTGACATCATCATTCGGATGCACCTCAACGCCTGTGGCGCGTTTAGCTAAGTGCGCCAAGACTTCATTCACATTCATATTGGTGCTGGTACCAGAGCCTGTCTGAAATACGTCCACTGGAAATTGCTTTTGCCACTGGCCTTCAAATACTTCAAGGGCAGCTTGTTTGATAGCGTCGGCTTTGTCGCCGCTCAGCAATGCTAATTCTTGGTTAGCCTCGGCGGCGCAGTACTTAATCAGCGCGACCGCACGAATGAAAGCAAACGGCATCTGCAAATCACTTAGGGTGAAGTTGTCGACAGCGCGTTGCGTTTGCGCGCCGTACATAGCATCAGCAGGTACTTTTACTTCACCCATGCTGTCGTGCTCAGTGCGATATTCTGACATTTGATTTCCTTTAGCTACTTATAGGGGAACAAAAAGTTGTCAGCGATCAGCGCATTGTATGCTCATCGCCTGTTCATCTTGGTTAATACTACTTAAGCTTAGGCTCTATTTAAATCTCATCAAGTTAAACGGGTATTGCCGCGACAAGGAGTTGCAATTGGAATCAGCCATGGATGCACGCTATGAGCAATTACTCAACGGCCTTCTGGACCCCAGATTAGATGAACAGTTGGAATTACGCTTTCAACCCGTGGTTGGTTGTCGTGCGCTCTGTGGTGTGGGGGTCGAAGCCTTGTTGCGATGGTGCCACCCTCAGCTTGGCTGGGTAAGTCCTGAAGAGTTCATTGCCATTGCAGAGCAACATGCTTTGATGCGTCGGTTGACCCTGTGGGTGATTAAAACAAGTTTTAATTACTTGCAGCGCTGGCTTAGACAGGGCATGTGCGTAGAGCTTTCTATGAATGTGTCGATGCTTGATCTGGAAAGCAATTACTTATTGGCGGCTTTGCGCGCCGCCGCAGAGCATTCCGGCGTACCGCCTGCGCAGGTCATTATTGAGCTCACCGAAACCGCAGGGGTGCAAAATCCTGTATTTGCTCTGCGCCAGGTAAAACGTATACAACGCCAAGGTTTTCATGTTGCGTTAGATGATTTTGGCAGCGGCCATGCTGGCTTATTACAGCTTGCGGCGCTGCCGGTGAACCGAGTCAAAATTGATCGTTGCATTGTGAAGGCGTGTGAAGGCTCTTGGCAACATCAGCGAGTGCTTATCGGGCTGATTGAGATAGCCCATCAATTGGGTGTCGATGTTGTCGCTGAGGGCGTTGAAAATGCTCAGGTGCAAGCGTTGTTAAATGCCAATGGCTGTGACTACGTACAAGGCTATTTTATTGCAAGTCCGTTGACCGTTGAAGAGTTTAAACCATGGTATCAGCAGCAAATAAAAACGCACCCGAAGGTGCGTTGCGCGTACAAAGGGAAAGGTTGAGCTTGCGCTTACACGTTAAACCGGAAGTGAATCACATCACCATCTTTAACGATATATTCCTTACCTTCCAAACGCCATTTACCTGCGTCTTTTGCACCTTGTTCACCACGATTGTTAATGTAGTCGTCGTAGCCCACGATTTCAGCGCGAATAAAGCCTTTCTCAAAGTCAGTGTGAATTTTACCCGCAGCTTGAGGTGCCGTGCTATTTACAGGAATCGTCCATGCACGCACTTCTTTTTGGCCTGCCGTGAAATAGGTATGCAAGTTCAATAGTTCGTAGCCTGCACGAATAACTCGGTTGAGGCCTGGCTCTTCAAGGCCCATCTCGTCCAAGAATTCGGCTTTATCAGCGTCGTCCAGCTCTGAAATTTCAGCTTCAATGGCGGCACATACTGGCACTACAATGGCGTTTTCCTGACTTGCAATGGCACGCACTTGCTCAAGGAATGGGTTATTCTCAAATCCATCTTCAGCCACGTTACAAATGTACATGGTCGGCTTAAGCGTCAATAAATTGTATGAACGAATTAACTTACGCTCGTCTGTGCTGAGCTCAACACTACGCGCCATCGAACCTTCTTCAAGGGTTGGCAATAGCTTTTGCAACACATCGCTTTCGGCTTTCGCTTGTTTGTCGCCACCTTTGGCTTTTTTGCCTAAACGGTGGATAGCTTTTTCAACAGAATCCATGTCAGCCAAAGCGAGCTCAGTGTTGATAGTATCGATGTCCTCAGCGGGATTCACGCGGCCATTGACGTGAATAATATTCTCATCATCGAAACAGCGCACTACGTGGCCAATGGCATCGGTTTCACGAATATTAGCGAGGAATTGGTTACCCAAACCTTCGCCTTTTGATGCGCCTTTCACCAAACCTGCGATGTCGACGAATTCCATGGTGGTAGGAATAATCTTTTGTGGCTTAACGATAGCTGAGAGTGCGTCAAGACGTGCGTCAGGAACCGCCACTACACCAGTGTTAGGTTCAATTGTGCAAAATGGGAAGTTTGCCGCATCAATGCCTGCTTTAGTCAATGCATTGAAAAGGGTGGACTTGCCTACGTTCGGGAGGCCAACGATACCGCATTTAAAACCCATAATGGTTCCTGTTACTCTGCTTTGATGGAATGTAAATATTGCTTCGCCGGCGTATAACCTTCGCGCATTACAATTTCAATACTGCGCGCAGCATCGTCAATAATGCTATCCATAAGCTGCTGTTCAGCCTGTGGCGCCTTGCCAAGCACATAACCTGTGACTTTGTCTTTGTGGCCTGGGTGACCAATGCCAATTCTCAAACGGTGAAAACTGTTGTCATTACCCAATGCCGCAATGATGTCTTTTAAGCCGTTGTGGCCACCATGGCCGCCACCGGTTTTGTATTTTGCTACCCCTGGGGGTAGGTCCAGTTCGTCATGCACAACTAATATATCGGCTGGCTCTAACTTGAAAAAATTCGCCATCGCACCCACGGCTTGACCACTGCGGTTCATATAGGTGGTAGGCACCAATAATCGCGTGTCAGAAAAAGGATCGGGGAGGCGAGCACTAAGGCCAAAGAATTTACTGTCAGGTGTCAAACTGGTATGAAAACGACTAGCTAGTGCGGAGACTAACCAAGCGCCGGCGTTATGCCGTGTATGCTGATATTCGGGGCCTGGATTGGCCAGGCCCACGATAAGTTTCAGGTTTGCTGTCAAAATACAGTCCTGATACCTTGCTATTACTCTTTGTCTGCTTCTTCTGCAGCTGCTTCGCCGTCTTCAGCTTCAGTTTTCTTAGCAGAAACAGTTACAACCACTTGGTCGTGATCTTCACCTTTGGTTAATTCAACCAAAGATACACCTTCTGGTAATTTAAGATCGCTTAAGTGAATGTTGTCGCCAACACCTAAACCAGCCACATCAACTTCGATGAACTCAGGCAAGTTCTTAGGTAATACTGCGATTTCAACTTCATTCAAGTGGTGAACTACGACACCGCCAGCTTTCTGTGCGTCTTCTTCGTTCAAGAAGTGCAAAGGTACGCTAGTGTTCAATTCCTGCTTAGCATCCACACGTTGGAAATCAAGGTGAATAATCTTAGGCTTGAACGGGTGACGTTGCATGTCTTTCACGATTGCTTCGATTTTCTTACCATCGACAGTCAAGGTCAAAATGTGCGAATAGAAACCTTCGTGGTCAGCTGCGTTGTTGATTTTGTCGTGCTCTAACGTTAATGCAACAGCATCTTTACCAGCGCCGTATAAAACAGCAGGTACTTTACCTTCGCGACGTAGGCGGCGGCTCGCACCTTTACCCATGTCGTTACGGACTTGTGCATTAAAAGTGTAAGTTGGTTGAGACATTTGTATTCTCCAATAGTGTATTGCTGCCGACAACCGCGACCAGAAGTCGGCTCGTAACCCCATAATTTAAGGGCGGCGCATCATAGCACCTACGCATGGTAAACACAATCGAGATAACCGCCTATTGCTGGTAATAAGGCTTGATGGTTCGCAAAATATTTTGCACTACATTCGATTCAGAATCTTCGAGCTGCGCGATTAATGCGTGGCCTTGTTCGTGGCCGTCTTCTTGCTGCAGTAGTCGCACTGCCTCCCAAGCCATCGTCGGTTCATCCTTTTTCCCTAAAAGATAGTCACGCCATTGCGGGTCGGAGGAAACACGCTCTTCGTCAATCTCACGCTCATCGCTATGGTTTGAAATAGCACGTAACACAAAACCTAAGGTTGCTTGCGAGGAAGGGTTGCCGGCCATAGCACTCTCCCACACGGACTCGTGAATAAACTCAAAATATGGAACCAAATCTTGCTGAGCTCTTCCTGCAATGGTGAAGTTAATACTCACGGTCGTGGCGGCTGGCACAGCAACTGGCTCGTAACGCCAACTTTGAATCGCGCGCTCAGTTGCAATCTTAAAGTCACGGTGCGAATAAAAATGGGTGTCTATGGTACTCACTGAGCCATCTGTGTCGATCAAAAATCGGGTGTTAGCAAAACCAAGGCGGCGGCGCTCTGCAGAGCGTCGAGGATAATTGACTGCGGGACGCTCTAGTGGAACTAAGTCAGCTGCTCGAGCTTCATCTGGCAAGTCATACTCATGGTTAACAATAAGATTTGCCTTTAACTCGTCTAACGCTTGGGCTGTACTGGTTTGTTGTTCCGTTGTGAGTTGGTCGTAAACCTCTTGGGCAAAAGCGTGTCCATCCGAATATCCCTGCTCACCTGCCAATTCAAAATATGCCCAAGCCTTAACGGGGTCGTAATCGGTGCCTTCAGCGCCAAGTATCATGATACCTAAATGAGCGCTCACTTGACTATTTCCTAGCTGCGAGAGCTCTTCAAACGAGCGGTAGCTAGCATGGTACTCTCCTGCATTATACTGTTGCATTGCTTCTACAAGATTCGCCCGCGGCAATTCCGATTGGACGCTGTAGGCTTGAGTTATCAAGCCTACATTTGCAACGAGTAAAACTATGAGTGTTAAAGTACGTATTAACATATATATCCCTATAAAAAGTTAAAATATCGTTTCGAACACCTATTAATATATGCAAGATAAATCTCTAGTTAAAGAACTAATTGCTCAATTTTAACGCAACGCTACCACATCAAATCATCGGGAATTTGGTAGTCTTTGTAAGGGTCATCTTCATCGACTTGTTGGTCGTGATCAGGGGCGATGTAAATCAGTACATCAGCGAAGCGTTCCGCGGCTTTTTCTGCAATATTGCGGGGCACTACAATGTAACGCTCGCGCAGCAAGCAAATCGCTAAGTTCGCTTGTGACAAGTGCTTCTGTGTGCGAGCGTCAACCAATATTTGCTTAACCTTATTCGTGTGCGGGTCAACAAAATTGAAGGTGACGTCACCTTCGCAGGATAATTGATGTTGTTCGAGCATCTGCAAGGCTTGAGCGCGCATGGCTTTCTGTTGTTCGCGCTGTTGGCGTTCACGGTTTAGAGCTTTATCGCGCTCCACCTGAGCGGCTTTGTCTGCCGCGATACGCTCGGCGCTATTATCAACTTCGACAGCCACGCCGCTGCGTAACTGCTTATTCACTTTGCGCTTTTCTTGGCGTGCTTTTTTGACTTTTTTCTCGTCGACTAAACCAGCACCGAGTAATTGATCGGCAAGAGATTTACCCATGATATTCATTCCGTAGCTTAACTTGGGCTATAGTTTATCATCTAAAAACTAAAATGTGCTGAGCGAATTTAAGCGCTGTAAAAGGGCCTGTTGTGTTGTCATCTATTATTCTGCCAAGCGTAGGCATACTGCTTTTTGTATGTGCCGTTATATTGTGTGCGATTACCTTACTGCCATATTCTCGCCATCGCGCCTGGTGGGTGCGTTGCTGGGAGTTTCCTCGCCTGCAAATTGCTACTCTGGCGATTATTGCGGCCAGCTTACAGCTCGGGCTGTTTGCTTTTGATACTTGGGTGAGTTGGTTTGTGGTGGTCGCGAGCGGTGCAGTTGCACTTATCCAAGGCTGGCGTATTTTACCCTATACAGGTGTATACCCAGTCCAAGCGAAGCGTGCTGCGTCGAGTGCGAAAGGACTGCAAATTCGTATTATGGTGGCGAATGTTTTAACGCCGAACCGCAATGCGGCAGGCTTGTTGGCACAGGTTAGGGCGCAACAACCCGATATCTTGGTCACAATGGAGAGCGATATCTGGTGGCAGCAACAACTGAGCTCACTAGAGGCGGATTACCCGCATCGACTGTATCAGCCACAAGATAATTTGTACGGCATGCATGTGTATAGCAAGCTACCTTGGAAGCAGGCGAAAATAGCCTTCTTAGTCGAGGATGACGTGCCTTCCATGCACTTTATCCTGCGTCTCAATGACAGCTCAGATATGCGTTTGCATGTCCTTCACCCGGCGCCACCGAGCCCAACTGAGAATGCCAGTTCGAAGCCTCGTGATGCAGAACTCATTCAAGTTGCGAAGTACGCGCAGCAGCAACAGCAACAACATAAGTTACCGGTGATGGTTGTCGGCGACCTGAATGATGTTGCCTGGTCTGACTCAACGCGCTTATTTAAGAAACTAAGTGGGCTGCTTGACCCTCGTGTCGGGCGTGGCATGTTTAACACTTTCCACGCCAAGTACTGGCCCTTACGCTGGCCTCTCGACCACATGTTTTATAGTGACCATTTTCAGCTGGTGCATATGCAGCGCTTACCCAAATTTGGCTCGGATCACTTTCCAATGCTATTGGAACTGGCATTTCTTCCATCGCAGCAGCACACCCAAGAGGGGCTGATGGCTAAGGCGGAGGACCATGCTTGGGCAGAGGACACGTTAGAGTCATCCGACTCGCCGTAGATTGTGTTAGCATTGTGGCAACAGCGCGTCAGCTTGCTTCAGTTAAGAAAGTTAACCAAGTTGATATAGTTTATCGAAACACAGTGAGTAGGAGTGCAGTATATGGCTAAAGCCGCCGCCGTACATATTTTGGTAGATAGTGAGAAGAAAGCCTTGGAATTGAAAGCAGAGTTAGCGAAAGGCGCCAATTTTGCTGAGCTGGCGAAGCGCCATTCATTGTGCCCGTCGGGTAAACAAGGGGGCGACCTTGGCGAGTTTCGTCGCGGTGACATGGTCAAGGCATTTGACCAGGTGGTATTTAACAAACCTGTGCTGGAAGTTCATGGCCCAGTTAAAACCCAGTTCGGTTATCATTTGATCAAAACTTTATACCGTAGTTAGTAGGTTAAGTAGATGAATTCACAGAATCCGCAGTATCCAGTCGGTACGCTCGGTCAACCATGGGGCGAGCGTGAAAAGCAACAATGGCTCGATCGCCAGCGTGCACAACGCAGTTACCAAGTAGATGTCATTAGTCAGATAGACGCGTTAGCTTCGCATTTCGATGTCGAAAGCTACGGTGAACTAGATTATACCCACTTAAACGCAGCAGCGGCGGACGCTGCGCGTTATCCGGTATTTGTACTGCGTCAGACCGATGAAAACCCAGACAATCCGTACGTACTCGTCACTGGTGGCGTGCATGGCTATGAGACCAGTGGGGTGCATGGCGCATTGGCATTCGCACGTGGCCTTGTTGATCAAATCCGTACCGAGGGTAAAATTGCCCCTTTCCCACCTGGGGTTAGCGCACCATTTCGCTCACAGGCATCCCAAGGCGTGTTAATTTATTAAGTACGGCGACCCGTACATAACC
>NZ_PIPK01000008.1 GCF_003987335.1 Aliidiomarina maris
TTTGTTGTATTCAGACCAGTTTTTAACTCGGTATTTTGCTTTGCTCATTGCGGTGTCTAGTATCAGCGTGGTTTGGCGATCTGATCAACGCTAACTGAGAAAGTTCCACTATTTGTTCAACAAGGCCCCGACATATGGGTGATGTAATTCCAGAGCAGCAAATGAGCTGGTGATAGGCGCCAAGCAGGCAGTGACGAGTATAGCGCGCAGTGCGTGACTAACGTGCTGCATATAATTTACCTTTTGTTATAGTTAAAATATACTAAGTTACTGATTTTTATAGATAAATTATAATACGCGGAATATGCTGAATTTCAATCTTTGACTTTAAAGCAAGCAAAAAAAAGCGAGGCATAAGCCTCGCTTTTAAGTTTATTCAAGCCTAATCAATGTTGATTAGTAGCCGCGACGTTGCATTTCACGAGTCAACGGAACTTCTTCAGTTGTTGACAAGGTCGCTTCGATACGACGGTTGCGCGGGTTCGCTTCTAAGCTTACTTCGTCAACCACTGGGCGACGCATACCGTAGCCACGAGTTGAGATGCGGTCAGCGCTGATGTTGAAGCGGTTAACTAATACATCTTTCACTGCTTGAGCACGACGCTCAGACAAGTTCTGGTTGTAGTCAGCTGGACCGATCAAGTCAGTGTGGCCACCGATTTCGATTGAAACATCGCTGTGCTCACGCATCATTTGCGCTAACTCTTCGATGTCACCGTAGAAGCGGCTTTGTACGTCTGAAGAATCAAACGCAAAGTTAACTACTAGCTCGTGACGGATGTTTTGCTCAACCATCACTGAACAGCCTTCGTCATCTACCACGTGTCCACGCGGCGTGTTAGGGCACTGGTCACGGTAATCTGGAACACCGTCGCCATCACTGTCACGTGTTTGATCTTGAGTTGGTGCAGTTTGTGTTGGTTCTTGACGCGCTTCTGTGCGAGTCGACGCCATACCGAACGCATAGTTCAATGACAAACCTAAGTATTGGTCGTCAAAGTCGCTAGACGTTTGATACGCATATTCAACACGTGCATTCCAACGATCAGCAAACGGCAGTGAATAACCAACCGTACCACGTAAGAAACGGTCTGATTCGTTGTTATACTCAGTGCTGTTAATACCAGCACCTAAATAAATACCGTTACGGAAATTATATAAACCGTCAGCACCAAACATGTAACCGCTGTCGTTACTAGCGCCAACTACGTCAGTGCGCAGACGGTCGTAGTAGCTGCGGATTTCCCAACCGTTACCGAAACGGTGACCCAGTTGCAAACCGTAAGCAGTGTGAGCGAAGCCGCTGTCATAATCGAATGCGGTGCCACCGATATTGATGAAACGGTCGCTGTCAGAATTTGCTAAGCCCAAGCGCACACCGAAATAAGTATGCTCATCGCTTTGAGACTGAGCGAGTGCGGCAGTGCTAGCCAAGCCCATCAGCACAGCAGCAGAAATAGCAGTTGTTTTTACGAACAAAGTACGCATGGTATCTTCCTTATGCTTATTCAAACTTAATTAAACAGGACATGTGTTACTCCCTGTACTGAAAGCAGTTTAGTCTAAAAATTTAAAATTAAAAATCTGTTTGCACTATTTTTACTAAAATTTTTTCTGTTAAATTGAGTACTTACCTACTTTACACAGATGAAGATAAAACTTTTAACGTTTAAAAATGTCGAAGGCCTTAATTTTAACCTTTCCAAGTTGCGCTGGTGACATACTTGCAAGACCAACGCCGAGGGTAATCACACCCGCACCTAAGAGCAGCTGAGGCCAATTTACATCCTGCCCCCAAAATGCAAAGTTAATCAGTAAGCCCGCGGGAATTAACATGTTATTCATACTTGCAAGCTGTGCAATATTGACCTGCTTACTTGCAATGCTCCACGCTAAATAGCCCACGCCCGAAGCGACCACTCCCAGCCATACCAATACAGCCCAATGGGTAGCTGTCGTGGGGACACGCTGCCAGTCAGCAAACGCTGCGCTAGCCAGTGCGCTAACGATTAAGGCGCCGCAAAAAAATAAAGCGTAATGGCTTATTTGTTGGCGCTTATCACCTACTGTTAGTCGCTTATACGCCACTTGTCCAGCAGCAAAACATAGGTTCGCGGCCTGAATCAGCCAGAAACCTGTCCAAAAGTCGACGCTAGGCTGAGTGAAACGAATCACAGCTGCACCCGCTACGGAAAGCCCCGCCGCCAGCCACCACGATGCTGGAATCGGCTTGCGATTAATGACGACCTCATCCAAAAGGGTGATATACAACGGCGTAAATATAGTAAAAAGCAACACTTCTGCAACCGTCAGATAATTAAATGCGTGATACAAAAAGATATACATCACGCCTACCTGTACTGAGCCAATTAGCATCAGTTTGACCGCGTAGCTAGGTTGTAGGCCGCGCAGCTTTAAAAAAGGCGTTAAAAGTAGGGTGGCCAAAAGCATGCGGATTAGTACGGCAATATAGGCATCCACATCCGCAGCTAAATAAATCCCAATTAAAGAAAAGCTGAGTGCCCAGAGCAAAGTTATTAACCAAAGTACTAGCATTTAATTACTCATTAAGTCGGAAGGTTTAAGTTAAAAATCAATGTTTAAAAAATGTCTTAATCATACTTAAGGGCTATATTAAGATTCGTTAAATTCGTCAAATAAATGTTTCTGAGTTGGAGTCTGATGATTCAGCTGTGTTGATTCCTCGCCACTTTGTTGGCGCACTTGTTTGAGTAAGCGAGTTCGGCGCTTACCCAATAATGTCAATATTTGGCGTTGCTCTGGCTCGGTTTTGGCATGCCAATTAAAGCGCTCTTCGCGCGAACGTAGACAACCTTTGCAGTAGCCAAAGCGATTTGACTCACATACCCCAACACACGGATTGGGAAGGCTAAACATCTCTAACTGATCATGCGCCATTGAGTGCCTCCTTGCGCCGGAATTGAATCGGAGAGACACCAGTAAACTTTTTAAATAAGCGAGAGAAATAATAGGCGTCGTCAAAGCCCAGTGTGTGCCCGATTTGACGCACCGTATGGTTAGTTTCCAGCAGCATGCGTTGAGCTTCGTGTACTTTCAACTGATTAAAGTAGCGCATTGGGCTAGTTCCCGTCAGCAGGCGAAATTTCTTACTAAAGTGAAAAGTCGATAGGCCGGCAAACTGGGCAAAATCCTGCAACTCCAAATGACGGTGCATATTATCTGACATGAAGCGTTCTAAGGTTGTCAGTGAAAAATCCACCTGTTTCGGTTGCTTATCAGCCCGCATGGCAGGGAGTTGAATCAACAGCTTTTGTAATAAGTTAGCGGCAAGCAAAGCGCGTTCGGTGGTGAGTCGTTTGTGTTGCAAGTTAAGCAACTGCGTCACGTCGGGCAATAGTGCACGCCAGTTGGCAAGCTGAACCACGGGCGCACTACTATTTTCTTCAATGCCGATATATTGCATGTATTGGTCGATGAGTTCCCCAGCAAAGTGCGCCCAGTAAATGCTCCACGGCGCCTGGGGGCTGGCCTGATAAGAGTGAGCCAAACCACGACGCAAAAACAGCATTTGCCCAGCTTGTAAGGTGCCTTTATGGTGCGGGGTCTGAAAGCGCCCGCTGCCTTGGTGGCAGAAAATAAGTAAATGGTCCGTATGCAGGGTACGCCGAATACGATGCCCTGTGGCATGTAAGTAATGGCCATAGGAAACTGGATAAAGCTGGCGACTGAGCGGATGCTGCTCTAAACGTTCAATCGTCGTTTGCGGCAATAGCAAGCGTGAGCTACCTGGCGGTAGCGGCCAACTTGAAGGTTGACTCATAAAGCACCAAGAAAAACAATTTTGTCCATTATAAGACCAATTTTATCGATTCTAAAGTTTTACTTGCTCTGATTTAATGCAGGGCATAGATAAACATACCCTTAACAACAAGTAGGTAGATTATGGCTAAGCAAGTTCAACTGTACATTGGTGGCGAATTCGTAGATTCCGCCAGTGAGCAAATGATTCCGGTGACGAACCCTGCAACACAAGAAGTGATTGCCCAAGTACCTTGTGCAACTGAGCAAGAAGTTCATCAAGCGATTGCCAACGCAAAAGCGGTATTTCAGGATTGGAAAGAAACCCCAGTGTCTGAACGCGCGCGCGTCATGATGCGCTACCAAGCGCTATTGAAAGAGCATCACGATGAAATTGCTACGATTCTTGCGGGTGAAACAGGAAAGACTTTCGATGACGCCAAAGGCGATGTGTGGCGCGGTATCGAAGTGGTTGAGCATGCGGCTAACATTCCTTCGCTACTGATGGGCGAAACCGTTGAAAACGTGGCACGTGGAATCGACACCTATAGTTATACTCAGCCCTTGGGTGTATGTGCAGGTATTACGCCGTTCAACTTCCCAGCGATGATCCCACTTTGGATGTTCCCGTTAGCGATTGCTTGCGGTAACACTTTTATCTTGAAGCCTTCAGAGCAAGACCCATTAACGCCCACGCGTTTAGTGGAATTATTTGAGCAGGCGGGTGCTCCAAAGGGCGTGCTGCAGATGATTCATGGCGGTAAAGACCAAGTGGATATGTTGCTTGACCATCCAGACGTGCGTGCATTGTCGTTCGTTGGTTCGGTGCCTGTGGGTCAATATATTTATCGTCGCGGCACTGAAAACATGAAACGCGTGCAAGCATTTGCAGGTGCAAAGAACCATTGTGTGATTATGCCTGACGCCAATAAGCAGCAAGTAATTAATAACTTGGTCGGCGCGTCAGTGGGTGCGGCAGGTCAGCGTTGTATGGCAATTTCTTGCGCAGTCTTTGTAGGTAAAGCCAAAGAGTGGATCCCTGATCTTGCGGCTGCGTTGGCTAAAGTTCACCCTGGCGCATGGGACGATAAAGACGCCGCTTATGGACCGTTAATTTCACCACAAGCTAAAGAGCGGGTGTTAAAAATGATCCAGCAAGGTAAAGATGAAGGCGCTGAGTGCTTAGTCGACGGTTCGAATTGCGTGGTGGAAGGCTTCCCTGACGGCAACTGGGTTGGCCCTACCGTATTTGGCAAAGTCACCACTGACATGCAAATTTATCAGCAAGAAATTTTTGGCCCAGTGCTATGCACTATGGAAGTTGAAACGCTGCCCGATGCGATTGCGTTGGTCAATGCCAACCCATATGGCAATGGTACGTCTATCTTTACTGCGAGCGGTGCGGCTGCGCGCAAATATCAGCATGAAATTGAAGTCGGCCAAGTGGGTATTAACGTACCAATTCCTGTACCGCTGCCGTTTTTCTCTTTCACCGGTTGGAAAAACTCGTTCTTTGGTGACTTGCATGCTTATGGTAAGCAAGCGGTGCGTTTTTACAGCGAAACTAAAACTATTACTGCACGTTGGCCAGAGACTGACCTCGTCAGCGGCCCGAATATGACCATTGAACTGAAGTAACCGAGGTGGATCGTGAATTATAATTTAACTGACGACCAACAAGCTTTTGTCGACACGGCACGCGCCTTCGCAGAGAAGGAAATGGCACCCCATGCAGGGCGCTGGGACCAAGAGCATCACTTTCCTGTAGACGTATTTCGCAAAGCTGGCGAGATGGGCTTTATGGGCATGTATACCCCAGAAAGCGCCGGTGGCTTCGGTATGAGCCGCTTAGACGCTGCGCTTATATTCGAACAGCTGGCAATGGGCTGTACGGCTACTACCGCAATGATGACCATTCACAATATGGTCACTTGGATGATTGGCTCATTCGCCACCCAAGAGGTAATTGATACTTGGGTGGAAGACTTGGTGGCGGGTCAGAAACTGGGCTCCTATTGCTTGACTGAGCCTGGTGCGGGTTCAGACGCCGCCAGCTTGCGTACCAGTGCCAAAAAAGACGGTGATGAGTACGTGATCAATGGCTCGAAAATGTTTATTTCAGGCGCCGGTTCTACGGACGTACTTGTGGTCATGGCGCGCACAGGCGGCGAGGGTGCAGCAGGTGTGTCGGCGTTTGTTGTACCGGCTGACGCAGCGGGTATTCATTATGGTAAAGCCGAAGAAAAGATGGGCTGGAACGCGCAGCCTACGCGCTTAGTGACCTTTGAAGATGTTCGCATTCCAGCGGCAAACTTACTGGGCGTGGAAGGTGAAGGCTTTAAATTTGCAATGATGGGCTTGGACGGGGGCCGTATTAACATTGCGGTGTGTTCAGTTGGTACCGCTCAGGCGGCGCTTAACACGGCGCGTGACTACATGCACGAGCGCAATCAATTTGGTAAGCCGTTGGCGGCGTTCCAGGCGTTGCAATTCAAGCTCGCAGATATGGCGACCGATTTAGTCGCGGCGCGTCAAATGGTGCGTTTAGCGGCGTTTAAGGTCGACACCAACGACGCCGACAAAACGGCGTATTGTGCGATGGCGAAGCGTTTTGCGACTGACGTTGGTTTTCAAGTGTGTGACCAAGCATTACAAATTCATGGCGGTTACGGCTACATTAAAGAGTATCCGTTAGAGCGTCACGTGCGCGATGTGCGGGTACATCAAATTCTGGAAGGTACCAACGAGATCATGCGCCTGATTATAGCGCGCCGGTTACTCGCTGATGGTGCTGCGGAACTCGTGTAAGCACTGGTCATTTTGCACGAACAACAGGGAGACAAGCATGGAAGTGGTGGAATTTTCCAGCTTAGCAACAGACAACGGTAAGACTATTGGCGTTGCGACCTTGAACTCAGAGCGTTCACTAAACGCTCTGAGTTTAGATATGGTAGCGCTACTGGAACCAAAGCTGCAGCAATGGCGGGACGACCCGCAAGTCGTGTGTGTCTGGTTACAAGGCGCGGGCGAGAAAGCGTTTTGTGCAGGCGGCGACATCGTTGCTATGTATAAAGCGATGCAGCAGCGTCCTGGTAAGGTCGTGAGCGAAGTCGAAGACTTCTTTACCCGTGAATATCGTCTGGATTATTTGATTCAGACATTCCCGAAACCTTTTGTGGTGTGGGGGAGTGGCTTTGTGATGGGCGGTGGCATGGGTTTGATGAACGGTGCGTCACACCGTATCGTCACTGAAACGTCACGTTTAGCCATGCCAGAAGTAAGTATTGGGTTATACCCTGATGTAGGCGGCACTTACTTTTTAAACCGCTTAACCGATGGTTTAGGCCTGTTTTTGGGCTTGACCGGCGCGCAAATGAACGCAAGCGATGCGTTGCATGTGCAACTGGCTGATTACTTCGTTCCCAGCTCGAACAAGCCGGACGTGCTTGCGCAGTTGCAGAGCTTAGAGTGGGGTGATACCCCAGCATTAAATCGACAAAAGCTGAGCGATGCATTGCAGTCCATTGAGCAAGCAGGCCGTTCTGAATTGCCGCGCAGCGGCTTGAAAGCACGTCATACTGAGTTGGTTGCAGCGCTGCAAGGACAAGACGTTGAAACCGTGGTGGCTAATATCTTAGCCTTAAACGCAGGCGATGATGTGTGGTTACAGCGCGCGCAAAAGAATTTACGCCAAGGCTGCCCGATGACAGCGCATATCGTGTGGGCGCAATTGCAATGCGGTACTGAGCTGAGCTTGGCCGAGTGTTTCCAAATGGAGCTTACGTTATCGGTCAATTGCGCGGTGAAGGGTGATTTCGCGGAAGGTATTCGAGCTCTGTTAATTGATAAAGACCAGCAGCCTAAGTGGCATTACCCAAGCGTGGCCGAGGTCCCAGCTGAAGCGGTAGACGAGATGTTCGTGTCACCATGGTCGGCGGATGCGCACCCACTGGCTGATTTAGCAAAAGGATAAGATGATGGCGAAGGTAGGATTTATTGGTTTAGGTAATATGGGCGGCCCAATGGCCGAGAACTTGGTCAAAGCGGGTCATGACGTTAAAGTGTTTGATCTCTCGGCCGAGGCGCTCGCGCGCTTAGAGCAAGCTGGCGCCAAGGTTGCTGATAGCGCCAAAGCGGCGGTTGCAGATGTCGAATTTGTGGTCTCAATGTTGCCTGCGTCAAAGCACGTACAAAGCCTGTATTTAGGCGAACAAGGTATTGCCGAACATATCGACAGTCAAACCTTGGTGATCGACAGCAGCACCATAGATGCGCAAACGGCTCGCGACCTCGCGGTCACTTTGAATAAGCAGGGCGTGCGTTTTATTGATGCGCCAGTGTCTGGTGGTACCGCAGGTGCCAAAGCGGCGACGTTAACCTTTATTTGTGGTGGCGATGCAGCGGATATTGAAGAAGCCCGTGCGGTGCTTGGCAATATGGGTAAGAACGTATTTCGTGCAGGCGACCATGGTGCCGGCCAAGTGGCCAAAATATGCAACAATATGTTGTTGGCTATTTTAATGGCAGGGACTTCGGAAGCGCTTCAGTTAGGTCGTGCGAATGGTTTGGACCCGAAAGTATTGTCGCAAATTATGCTACAGAGCTCGGGTCGCAATTGGACGCTGGAAGTTTATAACCCGTGCCCTTATGTGATGGAAGGTGTGCCTTCAAGTAATAATTATGCGGGCGGGTTTCAGGTGGATTTAATGGCCAAAGACTTGGGCCTTGCAATGGATACTGCGCAAGCGGTGGAAGCACGCACCCCGTTAGGTGAAATGGCGCAGTCACTTTACCAACAGCATAGTCAAGACGGCTTCGGTGGGAAGGACTTTTCAAGTATTTTCAATTACTTTGACACCAAGCTCAATCAATAGGTTAAGGAAGTAAATATGCAAATTAAACAGAGCGTTATCGTCATCACCGGTGGTGCCCAGGGGCTTGGTTTGGCGATGGCGGAGCATTTTGCTGCGGCAGGTGCACGCTTAGCGCTGATTGACATGAACGAAGCGGTATTAGCGGATGCTGTGGCAAGTTGCCAACGCCAAGGCGCGGCTGATGTACGCAGCTATGTCACCAACGTAACCGATGAAAGTGCGGTAGAAGCAACGTTTAGTCAAATCGACAGCGATTTTAATGGCATTGATGTGTTGATTAACAATGCTGGCATATTGCGTGACGGCATGTTGATTAAATATAAAAATGGCGAATTGACCCACAAAATGCCGCTTCAGCAATGGCAGTCGGTGATTGATGTTAACTTAACCGGTACCTTTTTATGTGGCCGTGAAGCCTCGGCCATTATGGCCAAGCATGAAAAAGGCGGCGTCATTATTAATATTTCGAGTGTCGCACGCGCTGGAAATATTGGCCAAACCAATTACGCAGCGACTAAAGCTGGCGTCGTGGCGATGACCGTAACTTGGGCACGAGAGCTTGGCCGCTTTGGCATTCGCTGTGGCGCGATTGCCCCAGGGTTTATTGAAACGCCAATGACCCAAGCCATGAAGCCTGAAGCCGTCGAGCGCGCGCTGGCGATGGTACCATTGCGACGCTGGGGACAGCCTGAAGAAGTCGCAGATTCCGCGCGCTACATTATTGAGAATGACTTTTTCTCAGGCCGCGTGATTGAAATTGACGGCGGTGTCCGTCTGTAATTCATCAGGCACTTAATGAAGCCACCTTAGGGTGGCTTTTTTGTCTGCAGCCGAGCCGCAAAGGGGGTAGTCTGGATTATCTGGATTGGCATCTCGGATTAGTTTCTGTATGCTGATCGAGAATATTGGTTCGCACGTTGTATAGATAAGGCGTGTTACCGTATGCGATAGTCAGCAGTGATGCCCCATCGCATACATAGGTTTACCTTGTCGAGGCTAACTTTTCTTATGCGTAAATTACCTCCGTTAAATGCCCTAAAGTCGTTTGAAGCTGCGGCGCGTCATCTCAGTTTTACTAAGGCCGCAGAAGAGCTGTTCGTGACCCAGGCAGCGGTGAGCCACCAGGTGAAAGCATTGGAAGATTATGTTTCGATGCCGCTCTTTTTACGCCGCAACCGCAGCTTATTACTCACAGAAGCCGGACAAAACTACTATCTGGATATTAAGTCGATTCTGGAGCAGTTAACCCAAGCGACCAATAAATTAATGCTCTCAGGTGAGCGCGGTTCACTGACCGTTAGTGTGCCACCAAGTTTTGCGATTCTTTGGATGGTGCCGCGTTTAAGCGAATTCCATGACAAGTTTCCTGACATTGACGTGCGTATTAAGGCTGTAGACGACATTTCAGGGTCGTTAACCGACAATATCGATATTGCTATTTATTATGGGCGTGGCAACTGGCCCGGTTTAAAAAGTTATAAATTGCATCATGAATACCTTATCCCGGTGTGTTCGCCGCGGTTGTTAGATGGGCCCAAGCCATTGGCGAGCCCAGCTGACGTGTTGCAGCACACGTTGCTGCATGAAGAAACCAGGAATGCGTGGAATGACTGGTTCCGACTTGCTGAATTAGAACCGCCGGCGCGGATCCAAGGGCCGGTGTTTAGTCACTCATCGTTATCGCTTAAAGCGGCGGTACATGGCCAAGGCGTCGCCCTTGCGAATAGCGTGCTAGCTAAACCTGAGCTCGACAGCGGTCACTTGGTGCAACTGTTTGATAAAGTCCTGCCGACCAGTGATGCCTTTCATTTAGTGTGCCGTGAATCGCAAGCGGAGATTGGGAAAATTGCCACGTTCCGGCAATGGCTGTTGCAAGTGGTGCAAGAGGAAGAGGCCGCAAGCCCTATCGTCAAAGCGCACGCAGAGCGCCAGTTGAGTTAAGTTATGGAGTTTGCTTCAGACCCTATTTGGCAGCAGTTGGAGGGGCCCGATGACGGGCCTCTGGTGATTTTTACTCACGGCGCTGGTGCGGGGCCACAAAGTGAGTTTATGCAGGCTATCAGCCATCACTTAGTTGCTGAAGGCATTGGTGTGTTCAGGTTTGAGTTCGAATATATGAGTCAGGTGCGCATCCAACAACGCAAACGTCCACCGAGCCGACAACCTAAATTGCAACAAGAACTAGCGTCTGTGGTAAGCACAATTAAGCAACAGCAACCGAATCGGTCGCTATGGTTAATGGGAAAGTCGATGGGCGCACGGGTTGCTTTTCAAGTGGCTGATGCGCTTGAAGTTGAAGGCTGCATTGGCTTGGGCTTTCCGTTTCATCCCGCCGCCAAGCCAGACAGAATCCGAACCCATGAATTAGCCAATCAACGTGCGCACAATTTAGTTGTTCAGGGTGAACGGGACGCACTAGGTCATCGCGAATTTGTGGCGACCCAGTCGTTGCCGAGTAATCTGTATACTCACTGGGTTCCGGCTGCTGATCACGATCTGGTGCCACTCAAATCGAGCCAAATCACAGCGCAACAAAGCTGGTATTTAATTGCGTTACAAGTTGCCCATTTTATTAAGGACCCAGAATGGCGTTTATCTTTATATCAATAGCCGCTATGATTGCCGCCCTCAGCGTTGCGTTGGGCGCGTTTGCAGCCCACGGTCTCCAAGGGCGCCTGAGCGACGCCAGCATAGAGGTGTTTAAAACTGCAGTGCATTACCAATTTATGCATGCAATCGCGCTATTCGGGGTGGGCATTCTACTCTTTGCGTTGTCGACCCACGCGGTGTTGTCGAATCAAGTCAACTTGACTGCTCTGTATGTTGCAGGGTTTGCATGGCTACTAGGTATTTTGTTATTTAGTGGCAGTTTATATGGCCTAAGCTTGGCGCAGTGGCGCTGGCTTGGTCCGGTCACTCCGTTAGGTGGCTTATGTTTTATCATTGGCTGGGTTAGCTTAGCGCTCGCAGGTTGGCAGTTGTATCGTCAACTTGGGGCCTTGTAAGCGCCGAGCAAATTAATTAGGAAGTATATGAGCGCAGTAGTTTTATATTGTCGCCCCGGTTTTGAAGGTGAATGTGCGGCTGAAATTCAGGACCGTGCGTCTGCGCTGGGAATTTATGGGTACTGTAAGGCACAGACTGATAGCGGTTTAGTGACTTACCATTGCATGCCTGAAGAAGCAGATCACATTGCGCGTAAAGTGTCAGTGCGCAGTTTAGTGTTTGCACGCCAGCTATTCGTGCGCATGGCGGAATGTAATGAATTGGCGCTGGATGATCGGATTACCCCGATGCTCGCGGCCATCGAGTCGTTACCAGAAGAGCAGCGCCCATTATGTGGCGAGTTGTGGGTTGAAACCACCGACACCAATGAAGGGCGTCAGTTGTCAGCATTAGCCAAGAGCATTAGCACGCCACTGCGTAAAGCCTTGCGGGGCATCGGCATGTTGACTGAACAAGACAGCGAACGCCGCCCTGCGCTACACGTGTTATTTAGAAGCACCCACTCGGTCATGCTTGGGTATTCGTACACCTATAATCACGCGCCGTATCCGATGGGCATCCCGCGAATTCGGACGCCAAAAGGTGCACCAAGTCGCTCGGCTTCTAAGTTAGCGGAAGCGTTCAAAACCATGATTGCGCCGGAAGAGCTGGCGCGCCGGGTTACCTCAGGCATGCGCGCGGTTGATTTAGGTGCCTGTCCAGGTGGTTGGACAGCAGTGCTGGTGCAGCAGGGTATGATGGTAGAAGCCGTCGACAATGGCGCTATGGATGAGGCTTTAATGCAAACTGGGCAGGTTAAGCACCATCGAGAAGACGGTTTTGTGTTTCGCCCTAAACGTCGCAATATTGAGTGGCTGGTTTGTGACATGGTGGAAAAGCCGGTGAAAGTGACCCATCTAATGGCAGATTGGTTTATTGAAGGGTATTGTCGCCAAGCCATGTTCAACCTTAAATTACCGATGAAGAAACGCTATCAGGCATTACAACAGTACATGCAAGCCTTGCGTGATCGCCTGGCAGAAGCGGAAATTCGGCATTATGATTTGTCGGCTAAGCACTTATATCATGATCGTGAAGAGGTCACTGTGTACCTGCGGATCACAGAACGTAGTTAATATTCGCGACGTATAAGACGCACCAAAAAAAACAGCAGGCTGAGCCTGCTGTTTTTGGTTCGGTAGGTCACCTATGTAGGTCACCGGTGTATGGCTGTTACAGGCGATCGAGAATCGCTTGGGTAAAGTCGGTGGTGCCATGGCTGCCGCCCAAATCGCGGGTAGTACGGTCGCCACTTTCAATCACGTCACGCAGGGCGTTACGAATTTTCTCAGCGGTGTCTTGCATTTCCAAGTGCTCAAGCATTTGAATAGATGCCAAAATAACGGAGCTCGGGTTAGCCAGATTTTTGCCAGCGATGTCTGGTGCTGAACCATGCACGGCTTCAAAAATAGCGCACTTTTCACCAATGTTAGCGCCCGGCGCCATACCTAAGCCACCGACTAAACCGGCACAAAGGTCAGAGACGATGTCACCAAACAGGTTGGTGGTGACGATCACGTCAAACTGCGCAGGATCCATGACTAACTTCATGCACGTTGCGTCGACAATCATCTCATCGGATTCAATGTCGTCGTACTCTTTACCGATTTCACGTGCCACGCTCAAGAACAAACCTGACGTCGATTTCAAGATATTAGCTTTGTGTACAGCGGTCACTTTTTTGCGGCCTTCACGACACGCTAACTCGTAAGCGAAGCGCACAATGCGTTCACAACCAATGCGGGTCACGCGGCTCTTCGCTTCTGCTTCACTACCGTCAGCCTTCGTGGTCTGACCCAAGCCAGAATACATGCCTTCGGTGTTTTCGCGGATAGTAATGATGTCGATATTGTCGTAACGTGCTTGCGTGCCTTTAAACGAATTGACTGGGCGTACATTGGCGTACAAGCCAAAGTGCTTACGCAAGGTGACGTTAATTGAGGTAAAACCGCCGCCCACAGGTGTAGTCAGTGGCCCCTTTAAGGTCACGCCGTTGTTTTCAATCGCAGCTAAGGTACTTTCTGGCAATAACTCGCCGTGCTTTTCCAACGCAATCAAGCCTGCATCGGCATATTCGTACTCAAAATCGCAACCCGCTTTATCGAGAATCTGAATTGCTGACTGAATGATATCTGGGCCAATGCCGTCGCCAGGGATAACGGTAATTTTTCTGCTCATGAGGCTTCCTTTGTAACTTGACTGCAGCACTATGTGTCTGGATTGAACGTAATGCTCTTAACTATAGGACGAATCGCGCGATTTATACCATATTTCGGCGCTTTATCGCCACCTAGCTTCGACTAAGGTCGCACCTTGGCAGGCAATTGCGAGTGGCTACCTGCGGCGCAGGCGGCTTGTTGGCAAAGCGCCAGAAAGCTAGACAGGGCGTCTTCTGGACTTAAACCAGGAGCGAGTGAGCGATATAAACCAGCCAGCAACTGACTAGCCTTGGAATGGTGGGCATTCACCTGCTGAATATCTATGCCTGCGTTAAGCACGCTGACACTGGCGATACTTAGTGCTAAGGCAGCGTTGAGCTGCTTATCACTATGCTGTAGTCGCATCAGCTTAGATAACTCAGCAGGCAGCTGCCAATATTTGACCAAGCGGCTTGCTACCCGATGTTGGTGACGAGGGGCAAAGCCAAGCCAGCTATCTAGGGTGCACAGATTGCGTTGGCGTGAAGGCTGCCAACTAACGGCTTTGGCCCATGCGGGGGCACGCCAAGCATCGTAAATCAGAAGATAGCCCAGTAATTCGCGGCGAACTGGCCATACAACGCCGTAACGCTGCTCAAATAAGTATAAACATTGCACAATTAAACGGCGCCGTTCCAGCAGGTCTTGACGGAGTGGAAACACCGGTTGAATTAAACTGGTTTCAAAGTGCGCAAGTAGCACCAATTCCCGGCTGCGTTGCGGGCCCAGGAGTAACAGGGCCGATTTGACGTCCAAGGTTTTGCCTTGGGGCGTATACAAGGTTGCTTGGCGTGATAGCGCGTCACTCAAAGCAGGCAAGGCTTGAATCCGTGAGATCACTTTAGGCAGCAGGTTATCGTGCTGTGGCCATTGCAACAATGCCCGCATCAGGCTTGCTGGGACTGGTTGAGTGTGACGCTGAATCGGGTAGGGCAACTGCCATTCACGGACTAACTCCGCGCTATCCAGCGTCGCAGCGTCAGGGTGATTGACTAAGGCTTGGCGTAAAACACGTAAGGCACGGTCATTGATGAATGCCCGTGAAATATACTCGACCGCTTGACTGAACACGGCGCGCGAATGCAGGCGGCGCAGTGCTTGGTGCAGCTGTGCAGGGTCATGACGAAAAGCAGCAAGATACTGGCAACACTTTGCTAAGGTATGCAGTTGCTTGGTGTCTTGGTTGACCAGTGCTTCAATTTGATGATGTAGATACGCGGCGGCAAATGGGTATAGTCGAGCTGCGTGGCTAAATAACGCATATTGCCACGGGCGTTGGTTAAGCCCATGCAGACTGACAGGAAAACCGTCGTCAGCGTCCTCTAATAGTTTCAGATGCTCAGGTTGCGTCATTGGGCTGGCTACTCAAGGAGTAGGGCGTAAAGGCTCGCCTACGTGCCTTGTATAGGCTGATTCGCCCCAAGCAAGTAAGCGATCTTCACGGAATATCAATGGCGTCGTTTCGTCACGTGTGGTCATGCCGTCGGAGCGCACATGTTGGGTGCGGTAAAATAACACGAGAATATCGCCCTGATCACTTTCATGTGCTTCACTGATGTCGGGCGGCCCAAGTAAGCGCAGTACTGATTCTTTGCGTTCACCGAGCTCTAAGCGAGAGATATACTTGCGATTAAATATCTCTCGCTCTTGCCAGCTTAAACTTTCAGGGTTGGCGGTATAGGTTTGTAAAATAGCAAAAGCTACAACTGCATAAACCGCAAAGCCAGCCAATACAATTTTTAGCGCTTTAGCCACTTACAAACCTCGCTTTACTAGTCTTTAACCACGCGGTAACAAGGTTCGTACGCGGTACCACCCGGCAACTTCATGCGATGCTGTTCAACAAATGACTGCAGCAGGGTGTCAAGTTCACGCATCAGCTCCAGTTCACCGTGGATTAAATAAGGACCATGCTTTTTAATCGCAGCCACACCCGGTGCTTTCACATTACCCGCAACGATAGATGAAAATGCACGGCGCAAGTCAGCGGCTAGCTGCTCTTTTGGTTGATCGCGATGCAATTTAAGGTTGGCAACATTCTCGTGCGTTGGCACAAAAGGATGCTGGAACGGTTCTTCGATATGCAACGTCCAGTTGAAGTTGTAGGCATCACCGCTTTCGCGACGGTAGCGTTTTACTGCTGCCATGCCTGTTTGCAAATGCTGGGCGACGCGCTCAGGGTCATTGATAATAATATCGTACCAACGGGTGGCCTCGTCGCCTAAGGTCATGCGAATAAAACGGTCCAAATCAGTAAAGTACTGGCGGCTGCTTTCCGGGCCAGTTAACACGATTGGCAATTGCTGCTCTTTGTTTTTCGGGTGCATCAGGATGCCCAAAATGTAGAGCAGCTCTTCGGCTGTACCCGCTCCGCCTGGGAAGATAATAATACTGTGACCACAGCGCACAAAGGCTTCTAAGCGTTTCTCGATGTCCGGCATAATCACCAGCTCATTGACAATCGGATTCGGTGGCTCAGCGGCAATAATGCCTGGCTCAGTAAGACCGAAATAGCGCCCATTTGCGATACGCTGTTTCGCATGCCCAATGGTGGCACCTTTCATAGGGCCTTTCATCGCCCCAGGTCCACAACCTGTACAGATATTGAAGCCGCGTAAACCAAGCTGGTAGCCAACTTCTTTACTGTATTTATACTCGGCGTCATTAATCGAATGACCGCCCCAAGCCACGACCATGTCAGGCTCAGCAATTTGTTTTAATACCTGCGCATTGCGCAACACGTCAAAAATGACATGGGTAAGGTGCTGCGGTGACATCTTATCCAGCACTTCAGCTGGGTAGCGCTCACCTACATATAAAATATCGCGCAGCACTGCTTCGACGTGTTCACGAATACCCACAATCAGCTCACCGTCTACAAACGCCTTGGGCGGTGGGTTAATCAGCTCTAACTTAACGCCGCGTTCGCGACGTAGGACAATCACTTCAAAGTCTTTGTACTGTTCAAAAATATCAGCGCTGTTGTCGGTTAGGCTACCAACATTTAGCACCGCCAATACGCAGTTACGAAATAGAGTATACAGTGGGCTGTTCGAAGACGCTTGTAAGCGTTCGATCTCAAGCTGTGACAATAAGGACATGCTGCCCTGTGGTGATAATGAAATTCTCATCGTGCCGTTAATCTCCTGCGGCTTATAGTTGACATACGCGATCACGGCCAGCGTCTTTGGCTTGATATAAGGCGCGATCTGCGCGCTCGAATACTCGGCTCGGGGAATCTTTGGTATTAAAGCTAGATACCCCAGCGGAAATTGTGATCGATATGTTGGCTTGTTTAAACTTAAACGGAATGCTTTTTACCCGATGCCGGGCTTTTTCTAGTAATTCCAAGGCAACGTCTAAGGTTGTCTGGGGAAAGATTATCACAAACTCTTCGCCACCGTAACGACAAACAAAGTCTGTTTCGCGTAACGATTTCTTGAGCATGTTGGCAATCACTTGCAACGTCTTGTCACCCGCCGTGTGCCCGTAGGTGTCATTGATCACTTTAAAGTTATCAATATCAGCGACTGCAATACATAGCGGCGCCGCGTAGCTTTGCCAGCGCTGATACTCTAACTGTAAACGCTCTTCGAACGCAGCGCGGTTAGGCAGCCGCGTTAAACTATCTTGTAAGTTTTTAAACTTTTGCTCACTCAGTTTACGTTTGTACATCAGCGCTTCGCTTTCGACGTCTTCCAGACGTGACTGCATGCTTAACAGCTGCGCATGTAAGCGCTGGCGCTCGGCCTGTTCAAGCTTGAATTTGTGCGTTAGCGTAGTACCAATACTGGTAACATGGGCATGCACTTGCTGTTTTAAATCCTGCAAATTGGTTGCCGATTGCACCGCACCCGAGAGGGCGTGCAATTGCGACTCAAGCTTCTTACTCAGCTCACTTTGTGCGTCTGCACCTTGTTCGTGATAATGCATCGCTTTTGACAGCGCTTTACCAACCGAATCAAGCGCATCACTGAGCGATAACAAGAATTGCTGCGCTGATTGACGCTCGTCATTGACGCCCTGCAACACTAAACGTAGCGCTTGCATACAACTTTCGAGCAACTGCACGAGGTCAAGGGGGGTTAGCAAGCGTTGCTTGAGCGCTTGTAAGCTGGTGCTGGGGTGACCGCGAAAATCCACGGTGGCTAAAATATTACTCACTTCGTACTGCAATTGATTAATGTGTGCCGCATCGGCATGACTTTGCGCAACTGGCTCGGTGACGCGTCGTTGCAACAGGCTGATAATCTCGCTCAACAGCGGGAGTAATTCAGTGTAAGAAAGCAGGGGAGCGTCAATGCGGTGTTTCAATGCTCGAACTTGCTCTTTTTCCGCGCTGCTTAACTGCTCACAGTCGAGTAGCCCTTGGGTAGCTTGGAATGCATGATGATGCGCTTGACTGACGGTTTGTTCAATGCGTTGTTTTTCTTTTTGTAAAACCAAACCTACCGAGCTAAATAGCGGCTTAAGCTGCTCAATTTCAACCTGGCCTGATTCGCTTAAAGCTTTGATTCTGGATATTTTGCTGTCAATTTCATGGCTAAAACCATGAACTGAGCTTCCGAGTCGATTGATAAACTCGAGTAAGGTTTTTATATCGCTTGAATAATGTTGATCGTTTAACTGATTACTGCTCACTCAGTGTCCTACAGGGTTTTAATTGCATAGGCTTGCGCTCCGACCCACCTAGTATGACAATTCCATAATGTAAATACCAGCGTATCCGTCCTCGGATGTGCGTATTGGCGCGGTCGCGCCGCGCGCTTTTGCCCCAAGCGTTACTGGCGCACCGTGCGACTACTGATGCTATTTTTGTAGTCGTGACGATCATGGGATGCGCGCACAGGGTTAATATCTAGTCCACCACGTCGTGTATAACGTGCCTCAACGGTCAACGAGTGGCAAGCACAATATCGCATCAGGTCTTGAAAAATACGTTCTACACACTGCTCATGAAACTCGTTGTGACTGCGAAACGATACTAAGTACTGAAGCAGTGTGTCACGGGCAATTTGCGGCCCTTTATAGGCTATACGCACAGAACCCCAATCTGGTTGATTAGTAATTAAACAATTTGACTTCAATAAATCGCTTGTAAGGATTTCTTCAACAATGACGTCAGGATCACTGCGCAGCATTGCGGGTGTGTAATCATATCCGTCAATTTGAATATCTTGGGTATCCAAGGATTCGCCGGCCACGGCTTGAATTGGATACTGGGCAGCAAACTGGCCCAATGTCAGCAACTGAACATCAACGCTAGCGCCCGCACACACACTGAGATCGGCGACCATACGTTCAGTCACAGTTGACCAGTCGTCAATGCGAGTTTGGTTAAAACTATTGAGGTAGAGTTTAAATGATTTTGACTCAATCAAGTTGGGTGAATAAGCCGGCACGCTAAACACCGCGATAGCAATCTGAGGCAAGCCCTTGCTGTTCAGCCATGACACTTCGTAACCCGTCCACAGGTCAACGCCGATAAAAGGCAATTCAGCGCCGTTGACGCCGATATCAATTGGCTCGCGATTCAATGCCCGTGGCACCGCTTGCAACAACTTAGGGTTATACTGATCTTGGTAATCGGTGGCTTGACCTAAGGTCAGGTGCGCTAAAGGGTTCGGGTTTTGGTCTGGCATCTGGTACCTCCGACGATTAGAATGGCGCTATTGTAAACCTTACTGGATGTAACTGCCATGTCGAACACGACCTCAAGCTCTGAACTTATTCAAGCCCTGAGTGATTTACACCAACGCTATCAAGCAGCGTATGCGGACGTTGATCGCCAGCCAACCACTGAATATATCGATGAGTGGCAAGCCCCCTGTTACGCCTCAGAGGTGCGCTACGGCGAGGTGGCTTGGCGCCCAGTGTTACAGCAGCCGAAAGCGGACTTTAGCGGGGTTGAACATGGCTTAGAGATGCCACTAAACGCGCAGGTTAAGGCTTTCTACGGTCAGTTTTTTGCGGCCGACCTGTATGTCACTGTCGACACCCACCCAGTGGTGTTGTCACAGGTCATGTGCAGTGAAGACCTTGATCGTTTACAACGCAACCTTATTGCCCACGTGTTAATGAAGCGGCGTTTAGGGCAGCCGGAAACCTTGTTTATCGGTACTGGCGAAGAAAGCGAAGACTTAATTATTTCAGTCGATAACGCCACTGGGGTGGTGGGGCTTGAGTACGCAGGTAAGCCTCAGCATGCAGAATTAGCACCCAACCTGACGGCTTTTTTGCACCAGTGTCAAGCTCGGGTGGTAGCAGATTAGTTGCGGTGGTTTTCACTACTTTATCGTCAAAATTGCTAACAGGTGCTGAGTTTAATTTAGTTAACTTGTTGTTTTTAATTGAATATCTAAGTTGATCTTATTCTTGCTTGACTGAAATCACCAGAATAACTGGTGATCAATGTAACTAGATGGGACAACAACAATGAATATATCTCGAGTTATCGCCTTAGGAGCACCAGAATCGTCAGCACATTGCGACCTTGAGCGAAGGCCGCGCACTGGATGACGTTGTTACGTTGATGGGCGCGCCCGATTTTGACGAAAATTTGCGCTTGGACAATGGACAGTATAGGGTCTTGTATTATCGTACTCAGCGCGTCACGGCGGATGGTAAAACCACCAAAGATGAATGTACCCCGTTAGTGTTTGAACAAGACACTTTAATTGGCTGGGGCCACAATCAACTCAACGTATTGTTGCAATCGCCGGCACGCAACGGTTCATCATAAATACTATACATTGCTGATAACAATAAGAGGCTGCCATGCAAGGCGAACAAACAGAAACATCCCCCGCGTTACCGAAACAGTCAAAACTGGCGTATTTAGCCGCGGAAGATATTCGGGTGGCAGCCTCGTTGTTATTTAAAGCTTACCAAGACGACCCAATGTTCCGGCAAATTTTTAAAGCTGAAAAAGACGGCTATGAGCAGCGCTTGCGTGCGGCGATCCGGGAAGAATTAAATACGTTTTGGCAACACCAGCAAGCCATGGTGGGTTTATACAGTGCTGATACACTGGAGGGTGTGGTGTGCATGAGCCATGTTCAAGCCCAACAAGGCCCTAGTCGTCTGTGGCATTGGCGCTTGCGTATGCTGCTCACCGCAGGTTTTGTGAGCACGCGACAAATGCTGCGCAAAGAGCAAAAAATTGCTGACGCGGTCGGTTTTGACGACTATCTGATGTTAGATTTCATTGCGGTGCATCCAAGATATCAACACAAGGGGTTGGGGCACTTACTGGTGCAGGCGGCGCAAAGCTTACTTACGGCGCATCCCAGTGCGCAAGCCGTCGTCGCATTAGCGACGCGTCCTCCATATCAAACTTTTCTTGCGCATCAGCATTTTGAGCACATCGCGACGATTGAAGTCGACGGCGTTGGTGGGCAGTTGATGGCGTTGTCACGTCAGGCTATGCTAGCGCATACCAAGCCTGAGAAGGACTAACCATGGCATTTTCGTCGTTCAAACAATTTTACCCGTACTACTTGGCTGAGCACAGCAATCCAACGTGTCGGGCGCTGCACTATATTGGTAGTACCTTGGTACTGGCTGTGATTGCGCTGGCGATCATCCAGCGTCAGCCTGCGTGGTTGTTATTGGCACCAGTGGCGGGTTACGGTTTTGCGTGGCTAGGTCACTTTATCTTTGAGCACAATAAGCCAGCCACCTTTAAACACCCGCTGTATAGCCTGTGGGGCGACTGGGTGATGTATAAGGATTTTTGGGCTGGCTTGCTAGGGCTTCCACAAAGTGCAGCGGCACAGGCTGCAAAGCGCCAACGCACTGAGGGCAATCGCGCATAATGCGTGAGGCATTCGTCTGACAGGGCAAGAGCGCACTACACTGCAATCAGCGCTGGCGCATAGCTAACTTGACTGGGAGGTCAGAAGCGAGAAGTTAACTTCGCTGGCTATGCGTGCAGTGTGTCTGCGTATCACATCTAAATTTAAGCAACGTCTGGTTCAAGTGTGCGGTACACAGGCATATCTACCCGTTGCAGCCGCGTATTGGCATAAATCAATGTGCCTTCATAGCGGTGCTCCCGGTCACTACTAAACCCGAAAGTAAATTCCGTTTGCCACACTGGGCCGCGTCGCGAAAGACGAAACTTTCCGTGCTGACGTGCAATATCTAAATACTGTAATTTATGCTGCTTACAGTAGTGTTGCGCGTGGGCTTGGGCGCGTTCTCCTAAGCGACGAAATTGCCAAAATAAGCCAGCGATAGTGGCAATTGCCGCCAGACCCAGCACACTATGAAGATCGAACATGTTGACCTCGCAGGCGCTGTTGCATGAATTGCAGGGCGGTTTGAACCTGTGTTGGCAAATGCTGGGGTTGGCTGAGCAGCTGTAGCAAATAAATTCTCAACACCGGCAGCGCCACTAAATCAGCGAAAATATGCGCAAATAAATCGGTGTGATGACTCACAGCGTGGAGGTATTCATTACGTAAGGTGTCGTCGGTGAGTAGCGGCCAGGCCCGGGCTGCAATGACTACCAGCAGGTCGATGTGCGTTTGCGCAGTGGCGGAACTAGGGTCGCTGGCAAGGGCACGACATAGCTGGGTAAGTGCCTGGCGCAGGGGTTGCCATGCTTTGGACTCAGGCTCACTATTCAAACTGCCAGCTAAAGCGCGGATCAGCAAGATAATGTTAGCTAAATCAGGTTGCGGCTGCCGGCAGGCGGCAACACATTGAGCGCAGAGGTTAGCGCGTAGACTGGTCGGTAACTCACCATGCTCTAATGCCGCAGCCATTGCGGGTTTAAACGCTTGCGGCCAAGCTTGCCAATGTTGCGCGATAGAATCAGCAACTTTGGGTTGTTGCGCCAAGCGCTGAGCTACGTCATGTAACCCTTGAACGCCAAGCTGTTGCCACTGTTCAGGTGATTGCTGGGCCAATAGAAAAGACTGCACGTCATCAAAGTAGATACTAGGCGCCTGCTCTAGGCGCTGACTCACTTGGGCATGAAAGGCTGCGCGCTTATCATCGTTGGGGGTAAACAAATATGGATTTTGTTTTAATAATGCCTCTTGTTCTGGCGTTGTTTGCGCGGTTAAATCACGGCCAAGCGCTTCGACAATAATTTGCAGAAAGTGCTGGCGTGCGGCGTGGCTAAGTAAACCGCGCTCATCCACTGGAAATTTGGCAAACCAAATATAGGGGTTGCTGGCTTGGGTATCTTGGCGGCGCCAAAAAACAATACCTAGCCATGCGTGCTGCTGTAACGGAGTTGGGTAGGGCATTTGTCCCGCTTCGATGGCTGCAAAGGTCTGTTTTGGGATCACGCGGACAAGACGGCCGAGGTCAAAAATGTGATAATGGGTGTCGGCGGCTTGCAGAAAGTCAGATAAGGTATCGACGTGAAAGTTATCTTGTTGTGGCATAACGCGTACTCATAGTGCGAACAAATGTATAGAGCCAAATCATTGAGCTAACCAATTGAGACATTGTATTGAAATATCAACAGATTCAACAGCTTTTAGAGCAGCTTAGCGATGAGCTTAAAAGCCTCCAACTATGGCAGTCAAAGCCCCCAGCAGCGGCGGCACTGCGCAGCGTAGAGCCATTTGCGGTGGATACGTTAGCGTTTCATCAGTGGCTGCAATTTGTGATGATACCACGAATGCAGGTGCTTATCGCCCAGCGTCACCCGCTTCCGGATAAAATGGCGGTCAGCCCGATGGCGGTTCAAGTGTATCGTGGCGAGTTAAAAATTCATCGCAATTTGATTGCATGCTTGCGAGAGATTGATACCTTAGTCACTGGTGTTGATCCCCTACAGGCAAGTTAGGAGACGCATGCATACGGACCCAGCGGCAGTGACCAAGAAGCAGTTAGACATTATTTATCAAGATGAGTATTTGGTGGCGATAGACAAGCCCGCCGGCTTACTTGTGCATCGCTCATGGCTTGCCGCAGAGGCACGGGAATTTGCAATGCAAATGCTGCGTGACCAAATTGGCCAACATGTGTACCCAGTGCATCGGTTAGATCGCCCAACCTCAGGTATTTTGTTATTTGCCCTTGATCCTGACACAGCACGGGCAATGAGCGAGCGCTTTGCGTCCCGCGAAGTACGCAAAATGTACCATGCGGTGGTGCGAGGATACGTCACTGAGCACGGTCAGATTGATTACCCATTGAAAGAAGAGCTGGATAAAGTCGCCGATAAGCAGGCGCAGCGAGATAAGCCTGCGCAAAGTGCGGTGACGGATTTCATGTGCTTGCGCCAGGTTGAATTGCCTTATCAAGTTAGTACGCGCCATGCGACCTCGCGTTATTCATTGGTGCAGTTATCGCCGAAAACTGGGCGTAAGCATCAGTTGCGCCGTCATTTGGCGCATATTCGCCATCCGATTATTGGCGATACCAGCCACGGTGATGGCCGCCACAACGCGTTTTTCCGCAGTCACTTTGATAGCCATCGTTTGTTACTCTGTGCAACTGGCCTGGAATTTAATCACCCAGTGACGGGAAAAGAAGTGAATTTGCGCTTACCAGTACCGGAGTTATTTTTACGCGCCTTCAAATAGTAACAAGCCGACCTGAAGGTCGGCTTGTGAATCACATGGAAATCATTGCTGTAGAGTTATTCAGCTGCGCGCAATAATTCGTTGATACCGACTTTAGCGCGGGTTTTCGCATCGACTTTTTTAACGATAATGGCGGCGTACAAGCTATGGCTGCCATCTTTGGCTGGTAACGAGCCAGGCACTACCACAGAGCCGGCTGGCACCCGACCATAATGAACTTCACCGGTTTCACGGTCGAAAATGCGTGTGCTTTGGCCAATATAAACACCCATCGAAATCACCGCACCTTCTTCCACAATGACGCCCTCGACAATTTCAGAGCGCGCGCCAATGAAGCAGTTGTCTTCGATAATAGTAGGGTTGGCTTGCAGCGGCTCAAGTACACCACCAATACCAACGCCGCCCGATAAATGAACATTTTTTCCAATTTGAGCACAAGAACCCACGGTCGCCCAAGTATCGATCATGCTACCTTCATCCACATAAGCGCCTAAATTCACATAGCTTGGCATCGCGACCACATTTTTACCCAGAAATGAGCCTTTACGCACCATCGCAGGTGGCACAATGCGTACGCCGTCACGTTTAAAATCCGCTTCAGAATAATTGGCGTATTTGCTAGGAACTTTGTCGAAAAAGCGCGTTTCGGCGCCGTCCATGACTTCATTGTCATTGAGTCGAAATGACAGTAGAACCGCTTTTTTTACCCATTCATGAACTACCCAAGCACCATCAATTTTCTCGGCGACGCGTAAGCTTCCAGCGTCGAGCCCTGCGAGGACATCACGCACGGCTTCACGCACGTCATTCGGTGCTTGGTTTGGAGAAAATTCAGCACGCTTTTCAAATGCGGCCTCAATGGTCTGTTGCAATGTTTGCATTGGTTACTTCCTCTTTACTATCAATGTTTTTCAAACTGAGTTGGGAATCACATTACTGCTGGCGCGATGGGTGCGACTCAAGCTGACTAATAATCGCCTCTTTAAGGCGGTTACATTGGCTTTCACTCAGCGCATGATGATTCGCATCAGTGACCATAAATAAATCTTCTGCTTGCTCGCCTATCGTGGTGATTTTTGCTGCTTGCAAGGTGATATCCAGGCGTTGAAACACTTTTGCCAGGGTGGCAATTAAACCAGGCCTATCCAAGGTAACCAACTCAAAGGTGGTGCGGCGGCTATTTTTTTGCGCCAAAAAAGTGACTTTGGTTGGTACTTTAAAATTACGCAAGCGCCGCGGTAAACGACGCTGGTTGGTCGGCGCATGGCGACGTTTGCGCAACACATCATATAAGTGCTGCTTCACTTCTTCGATACGCTGCGCATCGACCAGCGGCTTACCGTCGGTTTGCAATAAAATAAAGGTATCCATCACATAGCCGTCACGGGTATTCAAAATTTGTGCGTCGTGAATGCTTAAACATTCTCCGTCGAGCACTGCTGCTACATTGGCGAATAAGTGGCTTTCTTCATGGTGGTAGATAAATAATTCAGTAGTGCCGTGATTATTTTCGTCACCGATTAAAATCAGCGGTAACTGGTGCTCTTGCAAATGCACAATCGCTTGGCTGTGCCAGGCTATTTGTTCAGGCGTATGGCGATTAAAATAGTCGGCGGTAAACCGCGCCCAGAGTTGATTCACTTCATTGGCCATATAGCCGGCACTGAGTAATAAACCCATGGCACCGGCTTTATTTTGGCTAATGCGTGCGCGCACATCCATGCTGTTCTCACCATCCTGTTGCAATACATGTGCACAGGCGTGATACAGCTCTTCAAGTAGCGTTGCTTTCCAGTTATTCCATAGGTTGCTGTTAGTCGCGCGAATATCGGCAACTGTTAAACAATATAAATATTGCAACCGCGTCAGGCTGCCCACTTCTTTAGCAAACTGCTGAATGACTTCGGGGTCATAAATATCACGTTTTTGGGCAGTAACAGACATAAGTAAGTGCTGGCGCACCAGCCAGGCGACTAAATCGGCATCATCCTCGGAATACTCGTGCTGCTGACAAAAATGACGCGCGTCTAATTCGCCAAGCTCCGAGTGATCACCGCCGCGGCCCTTGGCAATATCGTGAAAAATTCCAGCCAAAAACAATAACTCAGGTTTGTCCATCTGTTGGACTAACTCGCTACAAAGGGCAAAGTCATCGCGCTTGTCGGTGAGGGTAAAGCGGTAGATATTATTAAGTAGACGATAGGTGTGCTCATCCACGGTGTAAGCGTGAAATAAGTCAAACTGCATCTGGCCGACAATATGTTGCCATTGGGGTAAATAATTCGCCATGATGCCATGCTTATGCATCAGCGTGAACGCTAAACCGAACCCACGTGGGTGGCGCACAATGGCTTTGAAATAGTCCCGGCATGTCGGGCAGTGGCTCAGCGGTTGAGTCAGTTGAGCGCGCGCATTTCTAAGTAAACGTAGGGTATGCGAGTGAATGCCTTCGATGTCTTCACGCTCAGCAATGAGTAAGAAAAAACGCATCAACGCCTGGGGGCGGGCAAACACATTATCGTGGCGAGCCCATAATTGATGCCCACTGATCATAAAGTCTTGGTCTAAAATTTCGGTGTCAGCGCTTTTACGTTCGCCCAAAATGGCTTGGGCAAAAAACTGCAATAGCATCCGGTTAAGCTCGCTGACTCGTAGCACGACTTTGAAATAATCTTTCATCAGCGGTTCGACCGAACGCTTGCCCTCACGCCCGTATCCAAGCCGCATGGCGACACCTGGCTGATAATCGAATAATAAGCGGTCTTCGCCTTTACCCGCTTCTACATGCAAAGCGTAGCGCACACGCCATAAAAAACTGGTGCACTCGCGCAGTTCAAGCAGTTCGTCGGCACTGATGTAGTGGTATTCAACCAAGCTTTCATCGCTTTTAGTGCGAAAGTGTTGCTTGGCTATCCAGCCGATGGTTTGAATGTCGCGCAGTCCGCCTGGGGATGACTTAATATTGGGCTCAAGATTATATGAGGTGCCATGAAAGCGACTATGACGTGACTGCTGCTCATCGACTTTGGCTTGGTAAAAAGCACGACTGCTCCATGGGAAATCTTGATAAATACGCTGCTGAAGTTGCGCCGCTAATTTCTCATCACCGCAAATCCAGCGATTTTCAATCAAATTGGTAGCAATCGTAATGTCGTCGCCTGCGCTTTGCAGGCAATGGGCAACGCTGCGCACCGAGTGTCCGGTATCTAGCTTTAAATCCCACAACAGGGTGACGAGTTGGCCAATTTGCTCAGCGTCCGCAGAGCTTAATTCACCTTGGTGCAAAAACAGTACATCGACGTCTGAGCATGGGTGTAACACGCCGCGCCCATAGCCGCCCACGGCGAGCAAGCACACATTGGTGTTTGTCAGTTTAAAGCGCTGCCACAAGTGGCTCAGCAAACTATCAATAAAATAACTACGGTGCTGCACCAAGGTGTCAATATCAGCACTAACAAACTGCTCGTTGGCCCAGTCGCTGTATTGGCTTAGTGCAAGTCGGAACGCTTTGACGTCGTTGAGCTGCGCAGGCCAGCGAATCGGATACAGACCGCTTAAGTTCGGTGGATAGGACGATTGCATGGCCGCTCAGGGTACCTTTAAAGTTAACTAGCTGTGACGAATCACACGCTCAATGGTTTCATCATTGCGTAGCGTTAAAATTTCAACGCCGTCGTCAGTGACCAGCAAGGTGTGTTCCCACTGCGCGCTTAAACTACGGTCTTTAGTCAGCACGGTCCAGCCGTCTTTCAAAATTTTGGTATGGCGTTTACCCGCATTGACCATCGGCTCAATGGTTAAACACATACCGGCCTTAAGCTCAACACCAGTGCCAGGGCGGCCATAATGCAACACTTGTGGTTCTTCATGAAATTCATCACCGATACCGTGGCCACAGAACTCACGCACAATTGAGTAGCCAAAGCCTTCTGCGTATTTTTGAATTTCATGGCCAATGTCACCCAAGCGCACACCAGGTTTTACCATACGAATCGCTTTATACAGGGATTCTTGGGTAACTTTAGTGAGGCGATTGGCTAGAATTGAGCCTTCGCCAACCACAAACATCTTGCTGGTGTCGCCGTGGTAACCATCTTTTTTCACGGTTACGTCGATATTAATAATATCGCCATTTTTGAGCGGCTTTTCATTCGGAATACCGTGACATACGCAATGATTCACAGATGTACAAATCGACTTTGGAAAGCCGTGATAATTAAGTGGTGCTGGGTAAGCGTCATGGGCCAAAATATAATCGTGACAAATCGTATTCAGTTCGTCGGTGGTGATCCCAGCCTGTACGTGCTCAGAAATCATTTCTAAAACATTGGCCGCCAATTGACCAGCCGCACGCATTTTCTCAATTTCTTCAGCAGTTTTAATTTTAATCGACATAATCCAACTCGAGTTGCGCCAAAAGTAATAACAGAATGACGTTAAATGCAGCGATACGCGTGTTACCGCCATCATGATAAAGGATAGTGTATCAGACCCTGCGTGGGCTCGCACCTTAGCCATGCAGCCAAGCTGTAAAGTTGAGAAAATTTTGCCAATAAGTGGCGTTTATGGTATAAATCGCGCCGCACCGAACAGGTATCGGAGCCACCTTCGGGTGAACCGCCAATCTTGGCAAATTAAACTTAAACATTACACACATATACCGGCACGTGTCCCGGGGTGCTCGGCAAGCTTGATTGCGCAATTTGCGCGTGATTGAAGCGGTTGGGTCGGTGACATGGGGTATATGGAGGCGTAACCCCTGATTGAGGAAATCAAAATGGCAACAGTGTCAATGCGTGACATGCTAAAAGCAGGTGTCCACTTCGGTCACCAAACTCGTTACTGGAACCCTAAGATGAAGCCATTCATCTTCGGTGCTCGCAACAAGATCCACATCATCAACTTGGAGCAAACTGTTCCAATGTTCAATGATGCATTGAGCTTCTTGCAAAACACTGCAGCGAACAACGGTAAAATTCTTTTCGTCGGTACTAAGCGCGCTGCTGCTGAAGCTGTGAAAGAAACTGCCTTAGCTAGCAACCAGTACTTCGTTAACCACCGTTGGTTAGGTGGTATGCTGACTAACTGGAAAACCGTTCGTCAGTCAATCAAGCGTCTGAAAGACCTTGAAGCACAAAGCCAAGACGGTACTTTTGAAAAGCTAACCAAGAAAGAAGCGCTGGTTAACACGCGTGAAATGGAAAAGCTGGAAAAAAGCCTTGGTGGTATCAAAAACATGGGCGGTTTGCCTGACGTATTGTTCGTGATCGACGCTGATCATGAGCACATTGCGATTAAAGAAGCTAACAACCTGGGTATTCCAGTTGTAGCTATCGTTGATACCAACTCAAACCCTGACGGCGTTGATTTCGTTATCCCTGGTAACGACGATGCTATCCGTGCCATCCAGCTGTACTTAGGCGCAGCAGCGAAAGCAGTGAGCGAAGGCCGTCAACAGTCAGGTGCAGCTGTTGCATCTGAGCAAGACGAATTCGTTGAAGCTGACGCTGAATAAGCGACACAACTGAATTACACGGCCCGGTGTCTAACTTAGGTCAGACACCGGGTTTTATTTGAATCAGATTGGTTGAGGACAAGATAATGGCTGTAACTGCCGCACTTGTAAAAGAATTACGTGAGCGCACAGGCGCTGGCATGATGGATTGTAAAAAAGCTTTGATGGAAACCAATGGTGACATCGAGGTTGCGATCGATAACATGCGTAAAAGTGGTCAAGCTAAAGCTGCTAAGAAAGCAGGCCGCGTTGCTGCTGAAGGTGTTATTTTAACTAAAGCAGAAGGTAACGTAGGTACTTTGGTTGAGCTGAACTGCGAAACTGACTTCGTATCTCGTGACAAGAGTTTCTTGGCATTTGGTGACCAAGTGGTTGCTGCAGCATTTGCTAACCAAGAAAACGACATCGATAGTTTAAACAGCACTAGCCTGGGCGAGAACAGCGTTGAAGAAATGCGTGCTAACCTAGTCGCTAAAATCGGCGAAAACATGAATGTTCGCCGTGTTAAAACTGTATCAGGCGGTGATCGCGTAGTCACTTACGTACACAGCGGCCGTATCGGTGTTGCTGTCGTAATGACTGGCGGTTCTGACGAACTGGCGAAAGACGTAGCCATGCACGTTGCTGCAAGCAACCCGCAATTCGTTAAGCCAGAAGACGTAGCGGCTGAAGTTGTCGACAAAGAGCGCGACATTCAAGTCGAGATTGCTATGCAGTCTGGTAAGCCAAAAGAAATCGCTGAGAAAATGGTTGAAGGTCGGATGAAGAAATTCACTGGCGAAATCAGCTTAACTGGTCAGCCTTTCGTTAAAGACCCAGCACAAACTGTCGGCGAATTGTTGAAAGCCAACGGTGCTGACGTTCTTGATTTCGTTCGCTTTGAAGTAGGCGAAGGTATCGAGAAGAAAGAAGAAGACTTCGCGTCTGAAGTTCAGGCTCAGGTTGCAGCCGCTAAAAAAGGCTAAGTAACCGTGGCATTGACGCCAGTACTGAACTAACTCAAACTAACCGCGCCTCGTGTTAACGGCAGGGCGCGGTTTTTTTTGACCTGATTTTATCCAGCATGCATCAATAAGGAAGCGAACCCTATGAGCACTAATCCGAAACCCAACTACCGCCGAGTGCTGTTGAAATTAAGTGGTGAGGCACTGATGGGCGATGAGCCCTTCGGTATCGACGCCAAAGTGTTAGACCGCATGGCACAAGAGATCAAAGAAGTGGTTGAGTTGGGTGTCCAGGTCGGCTTGGTGATTGGCGGCGGCAACTTATTTCGCGGTGAAGGTTTGGCGAAAGCCGGTATGAATCGGGTGGTCGGTGACCACATGGGGATGTTAGCGACCGTCATGAACGGGTTAGCCATGCGTGACGCATTGCACCGCTCGTATGTGAATGCGCGCTTGATGTCAGCCATTGAGCTGACAGGTGTGTGTGATAGCTATAATTGGGCGGAAGCAATTAGCTTGCTCAAATCAGGTCGAGTGGTCATATTCTCTGCGGGCACCGGTAATCCATTTTTTACCACAGATTCAGCAGCCTGTTTACGCGGTATCGAAATTGAAGCAGACGTGGTATTAAAAGGAACTAAGGTCGATGGTGTATACTCTGCCGACCCGGTTAAAGATCCAAATGCAACCTTGTATCAACACATTACCTATGACGAAGTATTGTCAAATGAGCTGAAGGTGATGGATCTGGCCGCATTTACCTTGGCGCGTGACCATGGGTTACCTATCCAAGTTTTTAATATGAATAAGCCGGGCGCGCTCAAAGCTGTCATTATGGGCGAGCAAGAAGGCACCATTATTAGTCATCAAGAATAGTAATCGACGACATTCAAGTAAGGTGAAGCATTGTGATTAACGACGTGATTAAAGATGCCAAAGAGCGCATGAACAAAAGTGTCGAAGCTCTTAAAACTCAAATGTCTAAAGTACGCACAGGGCGTGCTCATCCAAGCCTGCTAGACGGCATTAAGGTGAGCTACTATGGTGCGGACACGCCACTCAAGCAGTTGGCGAACATCACCACCGAAGACTCGCGTACTTTGGCCATTACAGTTTTTGATAAATCCACTACCGGTGCGATTGAAAAAGCCATTATGACCTCTGACTTAGGCTTGAATCCAGCGTCTGCTGGTACGGTGATTCGAGTGCCATTACCACCATTAACGGAAGAGCGCCGCCGCGACTTAGTTAAAGTTGTACGCGCTGAAGCTGAGCAAGGTCGAGTGGCAGTGCGCAACATCCGCCGCGACGCAAATGGTGATATTAAGGAACTGTTGAAAGAAAAAGAAATCACAGAAGATGATGACCGTAAAGCGCAAGACGATATCCAGAAGATCACTGACGACGCAATCAAGAAAATTGATGAATTATTAGCGTCTAAAGAAGCAGAGCTGATGGAAGTTTAAGCGCTCATTAGGTTGAGCCATTGGAGCTGAACGCCGTGTCAGGTATACTTGCGCGGCGTTTATTTTTTGTGAATAAAAGATGACTGACCAAGACACCACAGGACTGGACTCAAGCATGCTGCCCAAGCACGTGGCGATTATTATGGATGGTAATGGTCGTTGGGCGCAGCAACGCGGTAAGGCACGCACTAGTGGCCACAAAGCTGGCGCCCATGCGGTTCGCCGTGCGGTGGCGTTCGCGCGTCGTAATGGGATTCAAGCGCTCACGTTGTTTGCTTTTAGTAGCGAAAACTGGAACCGTCCTGCGCTCGAAGTGAAAGTGCTGATGGAACTTTTCGCGACAGTTTTGCAGCGCGAAGTTGACGTGTTGAATCAACACGGTGTGCAGCTAAAAATTATTGGTGATGTGAGCAAGTTCAGTCCGCGCTTGCAGCAGAAGATCCAGCAAGCCGAGCAACAAACCGCGGCAAATCGCGAGCTGGTGTTAAATATTGCTGCCAATTATGGTGGGCGATGGGATATGATGCAGGCGGCGCAGCGATTTGCTATGGAAGTAGAGCAGGGGCGTGCACACGCGGCAGACTTGAACGAGGCGAAGCTGGCGAGCTATTTGACCTTACAGGACTGCCCGCCGCCAGACCTACTTATCCGCACGGGCGGCGATGTCCGCATCAGCAATTTTCTGCTGTGGCAGTTAGCCTACGCAGAGTTATTTTTTTGCGATACGCTGTGGCCCGACTTTGATGATGCGGTGTTCGCTCAAGCAATTAATTGCTATGTTGCGCGCGAACGACGCTTTGGACTCACAAGCCAACAAATACAAGAATTAATGGCGAGTGATACACTTGAGGACTAATTTTGCTTAAACAACGTATTCTAACCGCGTTGGTATTATTGCCAGTTGCATTAGCCTGTATTTTCTTACTCAACCCCAATGGTTTTGCACTCTTTGCCCTTGCAGCCTTAGGCATTGGTGCGTGGGAGTGGTCCCCCTTAATGGGCGTTCGTAAGTTCGCTGGGCGTGTTGCCTACACTGCCTTAGTGGTCGCACTTATTTTAGGGTTGTACCTGATTGTGCCGATGAACCAATTGTGGCAACCCGATGGTTTAGCGATGCCCATGGTGGTCGCAATTAGCCTCGGCGTACTTTGGTGGTTAGCTGCTGTCGTTATGGTGCTTAACTTTCCGCGCAGTCAACGCATGTGGCGGCGCAGTCGTATCTATGTTGGGGTTTTTGGATTATTGGTGTTAGTGCCAGCTTGGGCTGCACTGGTGAGCGTCCGTGCACTGCATTATGACACTCAGCCGTTATTCGGTGCCTGGACCGTGTTATTTATTTTTGCGTTAGTATGGGCCGCAGACGTCGGTGCCTATGCGGCTGGACGCATGCTCGGTAAGCATAAAATGATCCCTGCGGTCAGCCCGAACAAGACCATCGAAGGTTTGTGTGGTGGGGTAGTGTTGGCATTTATCGTGATGGTCATTGTGGCGCAATGGGTGCCCGTTCCGCGCGAACTGTACGTCGGTTTTTATACAGTCGGTTTAGCCACTGTGATGGTATCGGTATTTGGCGATTTGAGCGAGAGCATGTTTAAGCGTTGCGCAGGCGTCAAAGACAGTGGCACGATTTTGCCAGGGCATGGCGGGGTGCTAGACCGCATTGATAGCTTAACTGCGGCCTTGCCGGTGTTCGCACTTGGCTACTTACTACTGATTCATACCCAATACGTTTCATGAAGTTACAGCGAATTACCATACTAGGTGCCACCGGCTCTATCGGCCAGAATACGTTGGACGTGATAGCCCAGCACCCTGAGCGCTTTCAGGTGTTTGCGTTAACTGCGAACACCAACGTCGCAGACATGCTCACCTTATGTCAGCGCCATCAGCCGAGTTATGCGGTCATGGTGGATACCCGTGCGGCTGAGCAATTACGCCAGCAACTGCCTGGTGGTTGTCGTACCGAAGTGCTTGTTGGCGCGCAGGCACTGGAGCAAGTATGCGCAGCTCACGAGGTTGACCAAATAATGGCCGCGATTGTCGGCGCTGCAGGTCTAGCTCCAACCTTGGCTGCGGTGCGCGCTGGTAAGCGAGTGTTGCTAGCGAATAAAGAAGCCTTGGTAATGAGCGGTCAATTGTTTATTGACGAGCTAGTACGCTCACAAGCTGAGTTGCTTCCCGTTGATAGTGAACACAACGCAATATTTCAGTGTTTAACCCCAGAGTTGCAACAGCAAGTAGGCACCATGCAACTGCACGCGCATGGAATACAGCATATTCTATTGACTGGTTCCGGCGGTCCTTTTCTAAACCTGCCCTTAGATGAACTGAGTGCGCAAACACCAAGCGCAGCTTGTGCGCACCCAAACTGGACGATGGGGCAGAAAATCTCCGTGGATTCAGCGACCATGCTGAATAAAGGTTTGGAGTACATTGAAGCGCGCTGGCTTTTTAATTGCCAGCCTGAGCAACTACAGGTGCTGATTCATCCTCAAAGTGTTATCCACTCCATGGTACAATACCGCGATGGGTCGGTGTTGGCGCAGATGGGGCAGCCGGATATGCGGACTCCTATCGCCCACAGTATGTTGTACCCTGAGCGCGGTGTCAGTGGTGTAAATGCCTTAGATTTTGCCCGCATCAGTGAGTTAACGTTCGTGCAGCCTGATGTACAGCGCTTTCCATGTTTGTCCTTAGCGCAACAAGCATGCTGGCAGGGGCAGGCCGCGACAACGGCATTGAACGCAACCAATGAAGAAGCTGTGGCGGCATTTTTAAACGGTCAGATTGGCTTTACCCAGATTGCGCAGTTGTGTGATCAAGTGTTGCAGCAGATGGATTTACCAAATTTAGAATGTATTCAGGCAGTGGTGGCTTTTGACCAAGAAGTCCGCCGTGTTTCCCAGACATTAATGCGAGCAATGGCATAGATGGAACAAATACTTTGGATTCTTGGCGCATTTTTCGTCGCAATCGGTGTGGTGGTGACGTTTCATGAGTTCGGCCACTTTTGGGTCGCGCGGCGCTGTGGCGTGCAAGTATTAACTTTTTCTGTTGGCTTTGGTAAACCTTTGTGGTCGCGGGTTGCTAAAGACGGTACACGCTATCAAATAGCGATGGTGCCACTTGGCGGCTATGTGCGAATGTTAGATGGGCGTGTTGACACCTTACAGCCAGGTGACGAACAACGTAGCTTTGACCATAAGCCGATATCACAACGCATTGCAATTGTGCTCGCTGGTCCGGTGTTTAATTTTATCTTTGCTTTTTTAGTGCTTTGGCTGGTGTATATTTTAGGCACACCGTCGTTGCGTCCGGTGGTAGGTGATGTAGCAGCAGATAGTGTGGCAGCGCAGGCAGGATTGCAGCGCGGCGATATGATTATGCAAATTGATAATCGTCGCACGCCTGAATGGCAGGCAGTCAATTTGGCGTTAGTCGAGCGTATTGGTGGCCGTGAAAGTACATGGCTGGTAGCTGACTTAGAAGGGCAGCAGCGTGAAGTCACGCTGGATTTAACCCAATGGCAATTTGATCCAGATCGTGATTCAACGATTGGTGCTTTGGGCATGCAGATATACCAGCCGCGGGCATACAATACGTTAGCCCAAGTTTTACCTGATTCACCAGCAGAACGCGCTGGATTGCTTGCAGGCGACAAAATTATAGGTATCGACGGAACTATACCTATGCAATGGGAACAAATAAGGAGCTTTATTGCTGCACGTCCAAACCAAAACTTGGCAGTGACTATAGAGCGCGGTGGCGAACAACAGGATGTCTGGGTGCACACTGATAACCAGAACGGCACTGGTATTCTGGGAGTAGCCCCTGAAACAGACCCGGTACCCGCAGATTATTATTTTAATTTGCAATACGGGCCACTTCAGGCAATTCCGCAAAGCTTAGATAGAACGTGGCAGTTAATGACGCTGAGCGTCAATATGATAAGAAAATTAATAACCGGCGATGTATCGGTTAAAAATCTCAGCGGGCCGGTTGGTATTGCGGTTGGTGCTGGGGACCATGCTTCATATGGGCTGGTCTATTTCCTAAGTTTTTTAGCGTTAATTAGCGTCAGCTTAGGTATTTTTAACCTACTACCGATTCCGATGTTGGACGGTGGTCATCTGGTGTATTACATCATTGAGTGGGTGCGCGGTAAGCCAGTTCCCGAACACGTTCAGGAAATTGGTTTTCGAGTGGGCATGATAGTGCTTTTCGCTTTAACGGCGTTGGTATTGTTTAACGACATTACTCGCCTGACACCTTAAATTTCTTTGCAATTAAATAAGTATCAATACATGGCGTTGAAAAAGTTGTTATTTGGAGCGGTATTCCTCGGTGCTGGTGCACAGGCGCAAGCTGCAGAACCATTTGTGGTTGAGGATATTCAGGTACAAGGCTTGCAGCGGGTGGCTCTTGGCGCCGCGCTGACTTACATTCCTATTCAGATTGGTGATGAAATAGATTCAGCACTCGTCGCCCAAACCATTCGTGAACTCTATGCCTCGGCGCATTTCGATGATATTGAAATCCTGCGCGATGACGGTACTTTAATTATTCGTGTGACCGAACGTCCTACTATCAGCAGCGTAAGCTTCGAGGGCAATAGTGACCTCGATGATGACCAGCTATCGGATAGTTTGCGTAACTCAGGCATTGCTGTGGGTGAGCAGCTCGATCGCACCATGATTAGTGAGATTGAAAGCGGCCTTGAAGAGTTCTACCAGAGCGTGGGTAAATACAACGCCAACGTATCGGTTACGGTGATTAACTTACCGCGTAACCGGGTTGAACTGCGGTTTAACTTTGTTGAGGGCGCTGCAGCTGAAGTAAAACAAATTAACTTCATTGGTAACCATAGCTTTAGCCGTGAAGAATTATTGCGTGAATTCGAACTGCGCGACACCTTGCCATGGTGGAATTTCTTTGGCCGTCGCCAGTACCAACAACAGCAGTTGGGTGGCGATATCGAGTCATTAGAGTCGTTTTATCGTAATCGTGGTTATGCACGTTTTCGTATCGACTCGGTACAGGTATCCATGACGCCTGAAAAAGACGGCATCTATATTACTTTGAATCTGGATGAGGGCGACCAGTACGAAGTGAAAGAGGTCAACGTCATCGGCGACTTACGCGGCCACGATAGTTTTATTGAATCGGTGGCGCAAAGCGCTGAAGGGCGTCGTTACAATGCGTCTTACATGACGGGTATCGAAGAGGCAGTTAAGGGTTACTTGGGCCGCTTTGGTTATGCCTACCCAGAAGTACGCACGGTACCTGATATCAACGACGACGATTTAACCGTGGACTTGAACTTCATTGTCGAACTTGGCAATCGTGCCTATGTGCGTCGTATCAATTTTGAAGGCAATAGCGCGACCAAAGACGAAGTACTTCGCCGTGAGATGCGTCAGTTAGAAGGCGCGTGGTTAAACCAGCAACAAGTTGAAACCAGCCGTGCGCGTTTAGAGCGCTTAGGTTACTTTGCCACCGTGGACGTTGAAACTGTGCGGGTACCAGGCGAAGACGACCAAGTCGATTTAGTGTATCGCGTGGAAGAACAGCCATCGGGCTCAATTCAAGCCGGTATCGGTTATGGTGGTTTCTCCGGTTTAAGTTTGAATGCCGGTATTTCACAGGAAAACTTCTTTGGCACCGGTAACAGTGCGGCGATTAACCTCAACACCAACCGTTTCCAACGTGACGCGCAGCTAAGTTATAGCAACAACTACTTTACCGACGATGGTATTGCTTTAGGTGGTAATATTTTCTACCGTGACTTTGACGGTAGTCGCGCCAACTTGTCGCAGTACAACCAGCGTAGTTATGGTATTGCAAGTAACCTGAGCTTCCCAATTAATGAGTTCCAGCGCATTAGCTTTGGCGCAGGTTATACCAACACTGGGATTAGTCAGTTCCAGCAAATTGACCAAATTACTAATTTCCTGGCGCGTTATGCTGACGCAGAAAACCCGGAAAGCTCGGTGAACTTCCGCACCTATGATTTAAATTTAGGTTGGCAGCGTGTAACCCTGAATCGTGGTGTATTCCCAACGGCAGGTACCCAGAACTCGGTTAACTTAAAAGTCACGACACCGAACTCAGATTTGCAATACTTTAAATTGAATTATCGCTTCCGTTATTATCACCCAATTGATAATGACCATAGATTCGTATTCCTAACCCGCTTAAACTTAGGCTACGGCAACGGCTATGGTTCCACCAATGGGGTCGACAATACCTTACCGTTCTGGGAGAATTTCTACGGCGGTGGTCAAGATTCATTGCGTGGCTTTGAAACTAACCGAGTGGGCCCACGTGGTATTATTCGACAGCCTACGTTCGTGCAAGGTCCGCCAGACGCCAACGGCAACCCGACACGAATTGCGTTAGGGCCAGAATTTGATACCTATCAGGTGGCACAATTCCGCGGTGTGGGTGGTAACGCTATCGCAAATGCGAGTTTAGAGCTTATCGTGCCTACGCCATTTGCGGGCGAAGATGCAGCGCGTGCAGTGCGCACCAGCTTGTTTGTTGATGTGGGTACCGTGTGGGATACTGAATTTAACTTTGATTCTTATCGCAACTTACGCAATGTTGGCCAGCAAGAACTATGGGACTACAGTGACCCCAGCAACTACCAAGCCTCTTACGGGGTGTCGGTACAGTGGTTATCACCGATGGGTGCACTGACATTTAGCTTAGGCTTCCCGATTAAGTCGTTAGACCCAGACGTGGAAGAGCGCTTTAACTTTAACTTAGGAACTACTTTCTAAGCTGTTTAAAAAAGCAGTAAGTAGCAACACCAAACTTTGAATGCAATGAGGATGTAACATTGAAAAGCTTAATTAAATCGATTTTTCTTGCCAGCGTGTTATCGGCAATGTCTTTAGGCGTCAGTGCGACTGCAGCAGCAGAAGCAAAAATGGCGGTTGTTGATGTTGGCGCAGTATTCCAACAGTTACCTGAGCGTGAAGAAATTTCGCAGAACTTGCAGCGTGAGTTCAATGACCGCATTGAGCGCATGCAGCGTCGCGAAACTGAAATCGGCCAATTACGTGATCGTATTCAGCGCGACGAAGAGATTATGAGCGAAGAAGAGTACACTCAGGCGATGATGGAATTTCAGCAACGTGTACAAGAAGCGCAACAATCAGGTCAGCAATTGAATGAAGAAATGCGCCGTCGTCAAAACGAAGAACGTGACCGCGTATTGCGCCGTATGCAAGAAGTGATTGCTGACATCGCTGAAGCTGAAGGTTATGACGTGGTATTGGAAGCGAGCGGAATTGCGTACGCACGTGATGGCTTTGATATTTCAAGCCGTGTTTTGGAAGCAATGAGCAGCAACTAATACTCATGACTGTAATGACACTTCAGGAATTAGCCCAGGCAACTGGCGCTAGCGTGCGCGGTGACCAAGGTTATCAGGTCACCGGGCTTGCCACCTTGCGCTCAGCGAAAGCTGAGCACATTTCTTTTTTGGCGAATGAAAAATATCGTTCGCAAGTTGCCGAGTCATCAGCTGGTTGCGTGATTATGCGTGCCGAAGATGACCACGGCGAAGCGACCAACGCATTGATTACGCCACAACCGTATTTGGCGTATGCACGCGTTGCGCAGTTGCTTGATAACACGCCAGCGCAGGCCAAGGGCATTCATCCCACTGCAGTGATAGCAGAAGGTGTTGCACTAGGTTCCGATGTGTCAGTCGGCGCATACAGCGTTATTGAAGCTGGCGCAGTGATTGGCGATCAAGTTCAAATTGGCAACCATTGCACAGTGGGCAGCAATGCACATATCGGTGCCTATACGCGACTGTGGTCGAATGTAACGATTTACCACGGCGTCCGTATCGGCCAACACTGTACCTTTCACGCCGGTGCTGTGATTGGTGGTGATGGCTTTGGTTGGGCCAGTGAAAACGGAAAATGGGTTAAGATACCGCAACTCGGGGCAGTGACCATTGGCGATTACGTTGATATTGGCGTTGGCACCACCATCGACCGCGGTGCATTAGACGATACGGTGATTGAAAACCACTGTATTATCGATAACCAAGTACAAATTGGCCACAATGTGTTTGTGGGCGAAGGCACTGCGATTGCAGGGCAGGTTGGTATTGCCGGTAGCACTCGAATCGGTCGTGGTTGTTTGATTGGCGGGCAAGCAGGCTTAGCCGGTCATATTGAAATTGCCGACCATGTGCAACTGCATGGCCAAGCAATGGTCACCAAGTCAATTGAACAAGCGGGTGTGTACGCGTCCGGAAACCCAGTGGTACCGCAAGGCGAATGGGCACGTGTTGGCGTGCGTTACAAGCAGTTACCTGATTTGTTCAAGCGGGTGAAAGCCCTCGAGACTAAACTTAAATAATAACAACGTTTAACGTTGAGGAGCTTCGTGTGACTGAACAGGTGACGCAAGAGCTGAACAATGGATTCAATATCCAAGAGATTCAAGCCGTTTTACCCCATCGATACCCTTTTGCATTGATTGACCGCGTGGTGAGCTATACCAAAGGTGAGTCGCTGCATGCCTATAAAAATATCACCATGAACGAACCCGTGTTCATGGGGCATTTTCCAGGTGAACCTATCTTTCCAGGCGTACTGTTACTTGAAGCTATGGCGCAAGCGACCGGTCTGCTAGGTTTTAAAATGATGGAAAATGCGGCGGACAAAGACGAAATGTATTTGTTCGCGGGCATCGACAACGCACGTTTCAAGCGCCAGGTCATTCCTGGGGATCGCGTTGATTTCCATGTCACTTTTGTCAAAGAACGTCGTGGTATTTGGAAGTTTTCGGGCGTGGCGAAAGTGGATGGCGAACTAGCAGCTACGGCTGATCTTATGTGTGCAAGAAGGAATATGAAAGGGTGATACACGCCAGCGCAATTATTGAACCAGGCGCAAAGCTGGGGGCAAACGTTCGCGTTGGCCCTTGGACGTATATCGGTGCCGACGTCGAAATTGGTGATAACTGTGAGATTGGTCCGCATGTCGTCATTCGTGGTCCAACGACCATGGGTGAAGGCAATCGTATCTTCCAATTCTCGTCGATTGGTGAAGAGTGCCAAGACAAAAAGTATGCGGGTGAGCCGACTCGCTTGGTGATTGGCGATCACAATGTGTTTCGTGAGTGCACTACCGTGCATCGTGGCACGGTGCAGGACAACAGCCTGACCCAAATTGGCAGTCACAACTTATTGATGGCCTATGTACATGTTGCCCACGATTGCATGATTGGCGACCGTAACATTTTAGCCAATGCGACAACATTAGCCGGACATGTGCATGTCGGCGATCAGGTTATCCTTGGTGGTTTTACCGGTGTGCACCAATTTTGCAAAATTGGCTCACACGCTTTTACCGCTGTCAGTTCGGTGGTGGTGCAGGATATTCCGCCGTATGTGATGGCACAAGGCCACAACGCAGTGCCGCGCACGATTAACTTGGAAGGTTTGCGTCGCAGAGGCTTTAGTGCTGAGCAAATTCAGAATATTAAGCGCGCTTACAAGCTGCTTTACCGTCAAGGTTTAACCCTTCAGGAAGCGGTGGCTAAAATGACTGCAATGGATGCACCAGAGCTTGCGATCATGCTTGATTTCATCGCCAAGTCTCAGCGCGGTATCATCCGCTAAGCCATTGACGTAATTGACATGCCGCAAGACTTAAACCATCAAAGCAATCCTGTTCGCTGCATTGGCTTAGTAGCAGGTGAAGCCTCCGGTGATATTCTGGGGGCTAGTTTAATGCGTGCCATCAAACAACGGCATCCCGAGGTCGAATTTATCGGCGTCGGCGGTCCGTTAATGGCGGCAGAAGGCTTGCAGTCATTGTTTTCCTTTGAACGCCTCGCGGTGATGGGAATCGTCGATGTGCTCAAGCAATTGCCTGATTTACTAGCTGCACGCCGCGAAGTTGTTACCTGTATGCTAAATCAACGCCCTGATATTTTCGTGGGCATTGATGCGCCCGATTTTAATATTCCAATCGAACTGAAGCTTAAACAAGCAGGCATTACCTGCGTGCACTATGTTAGCCCTTCGGTGTGGGCGTGGCGCCAAAAGCGCGTGTTTAAAATAGCCAAAGCCACGCATCGGGTGCTGTGTTTACTGCCGTTTGAAAAGCAGTTTTATGATCGCTTTGATGTTCCGGCAACCTTTGTGGGGCACACCTTAGCCGACGAGATTCCACTGCAGAGTTCGCGTGAATTGGCGTGCGAAGCACTCAATATTGACCCACAACAACGTTATTTCGGCGTGTTACCTGGTAGTCGGCGTAGTGAAGTAGGTTTGTTAATTGAGCCATTTTTGCAAGCTGCGCGCATACTCCATGATCAGCATCCTGAGTATGGCTTTTTGATCCCAGCGGTCAATCCAGAACGTCGTGGGCAAATCGAAGCGGCCATCGCAACGGCTAGTTTACCTGCCAGTTTGCAACTACACATCATCGATCAGCAATCGCGCCAGGTGATGTTGGCGAGTGATGCATTGATGCTGGCCTCAGGCACCGTGGCCTTAGAAGCCATGCTACTGAAACGTCCTATGGTCGTGTCGTATCGCTTTAGCGCACTCAATTACGCAATTCTTAAGCGCTTGGTTAAAGTGGATTATTTCTCATTACCAAACTTGATTGCTAATCAGCCGCTAGTACCTGAACTTTTACAAGAGGCAGTCACGCCCGAAGCCTTGGCGACTCACATGAGTCATTTTATCAGCCAACCACAACAGGCTTTGTTGGCCCAATTCGAGCAACTTCATCAGGCTATTGCATTGAACGCGGCAGACACCGCGGCTGATGCAGTGTTAGCCACTCACCAGCAACGCGCGTTGTAGAATTTCCTAACCTTTCTATTTAATAGAGCGAAAGCCGTCAATAATAGCTATTATCTTTCCAATATATCGTGTCTATACTAAGCGTCATGTAAATACATGCTTGAGTTCTCGCGTACGTGTGGTGTGACACCCGATGCGAGCGAGCGCTTATTAACTGCAAAGATTTAATTGAGTGACAGGAGTAGCAACATGGGCTTATTAGTCGATGGTCAATGGCACGATACTTGGTATGACACCTCGAAAACAGGCGGACGCTTTGTGCGTACCGAAGCGCAGTACCGCAACTGGATCACGCCTGATGGCAGCGCCGGAGAAAGTGGTGAAGGCGGCTTTAAAGCAGAGTCAGGGCGCTATCACTTGTATGTATCTTACGCATGTCCTTGGGCGCATCGAACTTTAATCTTTCGTCAGCTCAAAGGGCTAGAGTCACATATCAGCTATTCTGCTGTGCAGCCACTGATGCTGGAAAACGGCTGGGAGTTTGGTCAGGGCGAGCTGAAAGACCCACTTTTCGATCATAAATTCTTGCATCAGATTTATACCCAGACCGACCCGGATTATAGCGGTCGCGTTACCGTACCTGTGTTATGGGATAAACAACGCAACACCATAGTGAGCAATGAATCCGCTGAAATTATTCGTATGCTAAATTCTGCATTTAACGACATTACGGGTAATCACGACGATTATTATCCAGAAGAATTGCGCGCAGATATTGATGAAATTAATGATTTTGTCTACGACAACATTAATAACGGCGTGTATAAATGTGGCTTTGCAACCACCCAGCAAGCCTACGAAGAAGCCTTTCATGCGTTGTTTGCTGCACTCGATAAATTAGAGCAGCGCTTAGCTGGCCAGCGTTACCTGGTGGGCGGTCGCATGACGGAAGCGGATTGGCGTTTATTCACCACGCTGGTGCGATTTGACCCAGTGTATGTCGGTCACTTCAAAACCAACCTTAAGCGAATTGCTGATTATCCAAATTTATACAGCTACATGCGTGAACTGTATCAAGTCTCAGGCGTAGCCAGTACCGTGAATATGGACCATATCAAACAACATTATTATGGCAGCCACGACACCATTAACCCCACGGGTGTGGTACCGGTAGGCCCTGATTTAGATTTGACTGCGCCACATGACCGCAGCAAGTTTGGCGGATAAACCAAGCAGTTAACCTTTATTCTTTCTGATAATGCGAGTGGACTCGCAAGGAACAAGCAATGAAATCTACAATGGTGCAAAAGCGTGTCACTGGGATGCCAGCACAAGATGGTGCTGGGGTAAAACTCAGCCGCGTTATCAATCAGCCAAGCTATCGCCATCAAGACCCGTTTTTAATGTTAGATGAGTTTAAGTCGGATAACCCGAATGATTATATTGCTGGGTTTCCACCCCATCCGCATCGTGGGTTTTGTACCCTGACTTATATGTTAGAAGGGCGCATGGCCCATGAAGATTCGCAAGGCAATACTGGGGAAATCGGCCCAGGCGGCCTGCAGTGGATGCGTGCGGCACGCGGTATGATTCACTCTGAGATGCCAAAACAAGAAGACGGCATGATGTGGGGGTTTCAGCTGTGGGTTAACTTGCCTGCAAGCGAAAAAATGTCGGACCCTGAATATGCCGATATTATGGGCGACCAAGTGCCTGAAGTGGTGAAAGACGGTGTGACGGTCCGTGTCCTCAGTGGTGAATTTGATAATCAGCAAGGGCCGGTCACGCTGTATGTGGTGCCCGCTGAGCGCAACTTTTTGTACTTGGACGCACGCTTTAGCAGCGCTGCAGAGTTAGAAGTACCACATCAAGGTCAGGCAACGCGCTTGGTATATGTGTATCGTGGCGAAGTGCGAATTGACGGGGTGACCCTGCGTGCCGGCGAGTTGGGCGAGTTACGGGCGGACGGTGACCTGCTGATCAAAGGCAGTGCCGAGGCCGGGATGCTAGTCCTTGCTGCGCAGCCCATCGGCGAGCCGGTTGCGCAGTACGGTCCCTTTGTGATGAATACCGAAGACGAACTGCGTCAAGCGTTTGCTGACTATCAGAGTGGCGCGTTAACCCAGTAACGCTGGGCTAATGCGTAAACGGCTCTAACGATCAGGTGCTGGTTATTGATTAGCCAGCACTTGATCGAATTCCGTTTGTAAACTGTTAAATCGGGTTTGGTGGTTGCTGGGTAGTTGGATGCCCTCAAGTACCCGAATACAGCGCTTGCAGCCGTCTACCAAATAGTTAAGTGGGCTGTCACTATGCCCAAGCACCTTCAGCGCCGCTTGAATATAGTTCAGGGCAACGCCTGAGTTCATCGGTGCGAGTTCAAGTGCTTTTTCAAATTGCGCGATAGCGGCACCAAAATCATTGTCGGTGTAGTAAGCAATGCCTGCCTTATTAAACTTTAAATAACTTTGATGTGTGGTTTCTTTGCGTGCGACCCGCGATTCTAAAAGCTTGCGGTTGTAAGTGTCTAAACGGCGCTGGTCGACCTGACGCTTAAACAGCGCATGGGCACGTTCAAATTCACCGATATCTAGCAGTGCCACTGCAATATCTGGTGCGATATCGCGCTGAATGTCCTTACCATGTTGTAAAAACTCACTAGCGACTTGGTTAAGATGTTCCTGAGCTTGGCGAAAACGCCCGTTATACGCCTCAATGCGCGCCATTACTGCATTTTCAAGCTGATGATATTTTAAGTTGCTATGTAACAGACTCTCATCGTTTTTTGCACGCTGTAAGGCCAACGACGCTTCTTGTTGGTATTTATTAATTTCTAAACGCGAGTCACTATGTTCTGCTGCATCCAAAATACTTCGGATATAGTTACATAAGTGCTTGGGGTTGCGATATACCGACTTGCGGCTAATGTCCAAGACATTAAACATCGCTTGCTTGGCGAGCTCGAACTGCTCGCCGTCACGAGCAAGCTCACTCATATACAGCTGCCGGGCGATGGAAAACGGCGCTAAGGTCACTGCCTTGCGGCCCGCTTCCAATGCTTTTACCGGCTGCTCATCGCCTTGTAGCGCACGAGCTAATACATCGTAAGCTTCGACGGCATTCGGGGTCGAGCGGATAACTTCATGACATAAATCAATCGCTGCAGGGTAAGCTTTTTGCGCATATTTGATTTTTGCTAACGCCAAAACCCCCCAGCTAAAACGTTGCTCATCCAGCAACGCAATAACGACTTGCTCTGCCTTATCGAGTTTGCCTAGTTTAAGGTAAAGCTCGGCCAGTAACTGGCGGCAGTAATTGCGATAACGACCCTCGTCTTGAATATGCTGCAAGCAGGCTTGAATACATTCAGGGTATTCTTTGTCGTATAAGGTTTGGTATACACGGGCTAAGGTAGCGCGCTTTCGAAAGCTGCGTTTTAAGCGAGTGCGCAGCACCCCAATCGAAAACGGCTTCATCAGGTAATCATCGGGCTGTAGTTCGATAGCACTGAGCACCATGGGGCGAGTGCTTTCACCTGTAATAATGAAAAATAAACCGTTTGGACGCAACAGGTCGCGTACGCGCATTTCTTCCAACACCTGGCGTCCATTTTTGCCTTGGCCAAGATTGTAATCTACCAACAAAATGTCATAGCCATGGCGGTGGTGAGCGGCAATACCAGCCTCACCGGATGCAACCGCGGTCACATCGCGCGCGCCCAATTGCGTCAGCAAACCTTTCAGCATGATTTGGAACGGCTTTTGATCGTCAACGATTAAGATCTTCTTATCGGCTAACGTTACAGATTCGGTCATTCGTGTTGGGTCTCTGGGTCAATACAAACAAGTTCAGCGACATAATTATTATATCGGAGGGCGGCGGCTTTGGTTTAATTAATTCTTTCATGCGTTTAAGTTTGCGCGCTTAACGCCGATAGCGCTTATAGATCAACGAGTTTTGAATTTCACTTTTGCACGCCCCATAGTGGGTGAAGCGACGCATTATCGCAAGGGGAACTTGGCGCAATGAGCCAAATTCAGCAATCAGCCCAATCAGCAGCCACGCCATTACTCAGTGCCGAGCATAGCCTTGGTCAGCGTCTGAATCAGGCGGTGCAGCAGGGGCGACGCGCAGATTTTAGTTACTTGCTGGCTTCTTTAAGCGATAATGTTCTTGAATTCAGTGCTTTTGCGCCTCTAAACCCGGCGTCTGAGACCCCTTGGCGCCCACCTTTTGCGTATGGCCCAGCCGTTCCGCTCGCGGTTCAGCCGCATGAGTTCACCCAGCAACCTAGCCATGACTTCACTACCAGCCGTGTGCTTTGGCGTTTACAACACGCTATGCACCCAGCTGGTTTGCACATTGTCAACGACAAGCATCACCTTGGCGCAGACGTGGTTGCTAACTGTGCGCATTATGTACAGCAGAGGCTTGCTGCGCAGCAAACTGAAGTTTTGCCGACGCAAACACAGCATACAGCCGCCGATGGGTTAGAGGATGATGCCCCTGGTCCTGCCGATTTAATTGATATTATTGATAAGCTACGCGGTATTGATCGTGCTGTTGCCTAAGCAGTTGCCCTGATATAGTAACCGTATCGAATCAGGCGATGTGAGGAGCGCACAAATGAGCCAGACTATCCACACCGAGTACCTGGATTTAGGCCCGTGGCAAGTGCAGGTGACCCACGATACTCATCACTTGTTAGGCAGTCAGTTGGTGGCCGAGAATGTTGCCGCAAAGCTGCCGCAGCACGCTTTGAGTCACCATTTAGCGGCGTATATTGATGCGTATCTCAAGCATCAACCGCGGTCACTGGCGATACCCTTGAGCCCTCAAGGTAGCGAATACCAACGCCGGGTTTGGCAGGTATTAACCACCATACAAGCAGGTGACACACGCACCTATGGCGATGTAGCCAAGCAGTTGAACTCCGCTGCGCAGCCCATCGGCGGGGCATGCAAGCGTAATCCATTGGCTTTTTTTATTCCCTGTCACCGTATTGTTGCGGCCAATGGCCTAGGTGGCTTCATGGGGCGTGGGCCGAATACTGAACCACAGGGTGCCGCGTTGATGATGAAGGCTTGGTTGCTTGACCATGAACAAGGGTTTATTCAATGAGCAAGCAGGTACATCCGACAGATGCGCGCCTGATTGACGCCTTTATCGACGACTTATGGTTGCAGCAAGGTGTCAGCCAGCACACCCAGAGTGCATATCGAACCGACTTAATGCAATTAAGTCGATTCGCAGCGGCGCATGGGCTAGGCAGCTTAATTGAATTGAAAAGTGACGACTTGCGCGGGTTTATTCAATACAAACAGACCCAGCGTCACAGCCAGCGCAGTGTGGCACGCTTTATTAGTAGTGCGCGCAAATGTTTTCGTTATTTACTGCGCACCCAGCAGCGCACTGACGACCCCAGCGCGCACTTAGACACGCCGAAGCAACCAAGTGCGTTACCCAAATCCTTAAGTGAAGCAGACGTTGAAGCGTTGTTGGCAGCGCCAGACACCAACACAGCGCTTGGCTTGCGTGACCGCTGCATGCTGGAAGTATTGTATGCGACCGGGTTACGGGTGTCTGAATTAATTGGTTTGCAAATCCATCAAGTTAGCATGCGTCAGGGCTTAGTCAGAGTGACCGGTAAAGGCGATAAAGAGCGCATTGTGCCCCTGGGGGAAGAGGCCTTAGACTGGTTGCAACGTTACTTACACAATGGTCGCGCGCAGCTTTTTGGCCCTCGCTCAAGCGCAGTAGACAGTCATGACGTGTTGTTTTTATCGACCCGGGGTCAGCAAATGACCCGACAAACCTTTTGGCACCGAATCAAACAGCTTGCGACTACCGCAGGCTTGTCGATTGAGTTGTCGCCGCATACGTTGCGTCACGCGTTCGCCACCCACTTGCTAAACCATGGGGCTGATTTAAGGGCGCTGCAAATGCTGCTTGGGCATGCGGACATCGCCACCACCCAGATTTATACCCACGTCGCCAGAGCTCGATTACAAGCCATTCACGCGGAGCATCATCCGCGTGGTTAAGCGTCTTACCTTATGCACATTATTCGCGTGCATGCTGGCGATGTGCCTATTTGCCTTGCGGGTAGCGAATGACGTCTCGCCTTCGTTGGATGCGAGCGACAGCCCAGCATGCACCTCGGCGCGTTGTGTCGAGTCTGAGTTAGCGCAACTTAATATGAACGCCTATTCAATCACTGAGGGGTTCGCGCCGAATTGGTGGTTGCTGGAAACCGCCCAAGGAGAATGGCATTATCACGCGGTTCAACGTGTGCTGCTGGCTGGGCCATGGCTTGACGTGGCAAACCCAGAGCAAGTAGTTGATAAAAGTGCTCAGCGCCAACGCCAGCAGCGGCAGACTTTTTTAGCTAACGCGCGGGCTCAGGGTGTGCTCATGCCGCAGGATATTGCATCAAGTGCCGCAGCGCCAATCGAGATTGCAGTCTTCACTGACCCCACCTGCGGCTATTGTCGTCGCTTACATCAGGATTTGCCTCAGTTGGCTGAATTAGGTGTGCAAGTGCGCTATTATGCGTTCGCGCGAGCTGGTGAAGGGTCGCCCGGTGAGCAGCAGTTGGCGGCCATTTGGTGCGCCAGTAACCCCAGCCAAGCAATGAATGACGCCAAACAAAGTCAGGACATCGACACGGCAACGGTAACCGCGGCGTGTACGACCAAGGTACAACAACAGCGCGCTATGGCACTTCGGCTTGGGGTGCAGGGTACACCAAGTATGATTCTTCCAGACGGCCGCTTATTGCTTGGTTACAGAAACCCAGCGCAAGTCATGCAGGCGCTTGAGCCTGTGTTGCAGCGCGACAGGACCAAATAAACATGCAGTGACAAAAACACCGGTGTAATAAAGAGGTAGCGGTGCAATCAACAGCGATTCAAATTCAGCGTCGAGCACAGGTGGACGATAGTCATTTACCTATGTCCTTACCGCCAAGCTTGCGTCAGGTATTGGCGCGTCGCGGCGTCAAGTCAGTCCAGGAACTTGAGTTAGTGGCTCAACAGCTTCGCCATTTCGCGGGCTTACAGGATGTAGAAAAGGCTGCTGCTCGATTAGGTGCCGCGATCGAATCACAACAGCGCATTTGTATTGTTGGTGATTTTGATGCGGACGGCGCCACCAGCACCAGCTTAATGCTGCTGGCATTGCGCGAATTTGGCGCCCGCGACCCGTTTTATATTGTGCCGAACCGTTTCACCGATGGGTATGGCTTGACCCCAAAGTTAGTTGAAGCGGCAGCGGCCGAAGGTGCTCAATTAATTGTGACTGTCGATAACGGGGTGTCGGCATTTGCTGGTGTCGAGCGTGCGAACGCACTTGATATTGACGTAATTATTACCGACCATCACTTGCCTTCTGCACGTTTACCTGACGCCTACGCACTGGTAAACCCGACACGTCGGGATTGTAACTTCGGCAGTCGGTGTCTGGCGGGGGTTGGCGTCGCATTTTACTTACTTTTGGCGCTTCGAGCCTGGTATCGAGGGCAGGGAAGTAGCAAAGCCAGCGTCAACATCGCAACCTGGCTCGACTTAGTGGCCTTAGGCACGGTCGCCGATGTGGTGCCCTTGGATTTTAATAATCGCATTTTGGTGCAACAAGGCTTGGCTCGAATTCGAGCAGGGCGTTGCCGCCCAGGCATACTGGCACTGTTACAGTTGAGTGGTCGTGACCCGCGTCAGCTGCAAGCCAGTGACCTAGGCTTTACCGTGGCACCGCGAATTAATGCAGCAGGGCGCTTAGACGATATTCAAATTGGGATTGAGTGCTTATTAAGTGACGATGCTGATAAAGTACAGCGCTTAGCCGAACAATTAGACAGCTTAAACCGCGAGCGCCGCAGTACAGAGCATGAAATGCGCGAAGATGCTGCGCAATATTTGACGCAAATTCAACTGGACGGTGATAGCTTACCCGCGATTCTTAGTTTGCACCAAAGTCACTGGCACCAGGGGGTCATCGGTATTCTGGCAGGGCGGGTGAAAGAGCAGGTATACCGACCCGTGATTGCGTTCGCCCAAGCCGATGATGGCGTGTTGAAGGGGTCTGCACGTTCAATTCCAGGGGTGCATATCCGCGATGTCATTGAGCGCGTCTACACGCTCGCTCCGCATACCGTGCAGGCGTTTGGTGGGCATGCGATGGCGGCAGGCTTAAGTGTGCCAGCGCAGCATTTTGATGAGTTCAAGCAACATCTTGCTCAGGCGGCCGAGGAATTTATTCAGCCCGAGCAATTGCAGCAGGTATTGCTCAGCGACGGCGAGCTCAGCAGTGATGAGTTGAGTTTGGATATGGCACGCCAAATTAGCCAGTATGGACCCTGGGGCCAAGGTTTTAGCGAACCATTATTTGATGGTCTATTTAAAGTCGTCAGCCAACGCATTGTCGGCGACAAGCATTTAAAACTGCTGTTGCAGCCACTACACCACGCTATGACTATTGATGCGATAGCCTTTGGCGTCGACTTAAATTGCTGGCCTGACTTACAAGTCGGCCAGGTGCATATCGCCTACCGGCTGCAAGTCAATGAGTTTCGCAGCCGCAGCAATTTGCAGTTATTGGTCGAACATATCGACAAAGCCTGACACCCGTGCGATTCGGCACTTTGATTAGGCCTCCTGATTAGGTAGAATAACGCGCAACAGAACGGCCGCTGGTGAGCGGCCATTTTGTTGCCGCACACTATCTGTCACCACGATTGAATAAGGTTATTCATGTTAGAAACTAATGCTATTTACGCCCAGATCAAAGATATGCAGCAGCGCACCGCGCAGCTTCGGGGGTACCTTTGACTTCGACACTAAGGTTGAACGCCTAGAAGAAGTCGAGCGCGAGCTAGAGGACCCAGCGGTTTGGAATCAGCCCGAGAAGGCACAGGCACTGGGTAAAGAGCGCGTAGCATTAGAAGCTGTGGTGTCGACCTTGCGAGAGCTGGAGCAAGGCCTTGACGACAGTCGTGAATTCGTCGCGATGGCCGAAGAGGCTGACGACGAAGATACCTTGCAAGAAGCGCAAGATGAAATTGCTAAATGGGAAGCCGAGTTAGAGAAGCTCGAATTTCGCCGCATGTTTTCAGGCCCGAATGACGCGAGTGACTGTTACCTTGATTTACAGTCAGGTTCAGGTGGAACCGAAGCCCAAGATTGGTGCAGCATGTTATTACGCATGTATTTGCGCTGGGGTGAAGCGCATGGGATGAAAACCGAAATCATCGAATTATCGGAAGGAGAAGTGGCGGGTATTAAATCCGCCACTATCAAACTAAGCGGCGAATACGCATTTGGCTGGTTGCGCACCGAGACGGGTGTGCATCGCTTAGTGCGCAAGTCGCCGTTCGATTCGGGCAACCGTCGCCATACATCATTTGCCTCGGCCTTTGTTTACCCAGAAGTTGATGACGATATCGATATTGAAATCAACCCAGCGGACCTGCGTATCGATACCTACCGCGCGTCTGGTGCTGGTGGTCAGCACGTCAACCGTACTGACTCAGCGGTGCGGATTACCCACGAACCTTCAGGGATCGTGGTGCAATGTCAAAATGACCGCTCGCAGCACAAAAACAAAGACCAGGCGATGAAGCAATTGCGCGCCAAGTTGTATGAAATGGAGCTGCAAAAGCAGAATGAACAGCGTCAAGCGTTAGAAGACAGCAAGTCTGATATCGGTTGGGGCAGTCAAATTCGCTCGTATGTGCTCGATGATGCCCGGATTAAAGATTTACGTACCGGGGTAGAAACCCGTAACACCCAAGCAGTGCTTGATGGTGATCTCGATAAATTTATTGAAGCAAGTTTAAAGTCAGGGCTGTAAGTTAGCCTGCAATGATCCCGTTTACTTGCTGCGCATCGATATACAGATAGCGCCAACCCCGAATAGACGCTATTTGGGTACACTGATGACTGATGAAAGGACAACCAATGAGCGCACAAACGCCGAACCAGAACTCTGATGCACAAGCGGAAATTCAAGGCGAAATCGCCCAGCGTAAAGCAAAATTGGACGCCCTGCGTGAGCAAGGCAACCCATTTCCGAATGATTTTCGCCGCGATGCACTAGCCGCCGAGCTGCAAGAAAAGTATGCCGAACAGGATGGCGACGCTTTAAAATCCCAAGGCGTGCGCGTGAGCATTGCCGGCCGGATGATGACCCGCCGTATTATGGGCAAGGCCAGCTTCGCGACATTGCAAGATATGAGTGGTCGCATCCAAATATACGTGGCGCGCGATAACTTAGCCGAAGGCGTTTATAACGAGGCGTTTAAAAAGTGGGACCTTGGCGATATTTTAGGTGCCAGCGGTACGCTATTTTTGACCAAAACGGGTGAATTGACCGTCGAAGTCGATGAAGTCAGATTACTAACCAAGGCGCTACGTCCATTGCCGGATAAGTTTCATGGTTTGGCGGACCAAGAAACGCGTTACCGCCAGCGCTATTTAGACTTGATTGCCAACCAGCAAAGCCGCGATACCTTTTTGGTGCGCTCAAAAGTGGTTGAGTACATCCGTCGTTACCTCGCGGAGCGTCAGTTCTTAGAAGTGGAAACGCCGATGATGCAGGTCATCCCTGGTGGTGCCTCGGCACGCCCGTTTGTGACCCATCATAATGCGTTAGACATGGACTTGTTTTTGCGCATAGCGCCAGAGCTTTACTTAAAGCGCTTAGTGGTTGGCGGCTTTGAAAAGGTATTTGAAATTAACCGTAACTTCCGTAACGAAGGCCTTTCGACCCGGCACAATCCAGAATTCACCATGTTAGAGTTCTACTGGGGCTATGCGGATTACCAAGACTTAATGGATTTAACCGAAGACATGTTGCGTGGCTTGACCCAAAGCGTGCTTGGTAGCACCGAACTTACTTATCAAGGTCAGCAGTATGATTTCGGTAAACCGTTCGATCGCTTGTCAGTCGTGGACGCGATTTTGAAGTATAACCCAGAGGTTAGCGCCGCGCAGCTTGAAGACCTGCAAAGCGCGACTGCGTTAGCTAAGCAGTTGGGTATTGACGTTAAATCAAGCTGGGGCTTAGGCAAGGTACAAATCGAAATCTTCGAAGAAACTGCGGAACATCAATTGATGCAGCCGACGTTCATTACCGCCTACCCAGCAGAAGTATCACCGTTGGCACGTCGTAATGATGACAACCCATTTGTCACCGACCGCTTTGAATTTTTTGTTGGTGGTCGTGAATTGGCCAACGGATTCTCGGAGCTGAACGATGCGGAAGATCAAGCGCAACGCTTTATGGATCAGGTTGAGCAAAAAGAGGCCGGTGACGATGAGGCAATGTTCTATGACGCGGATTACGTGACCGCATTGGAGCACGGCTTGCCGCCAACGGCGGGCGAAGGTATTGGCATTGACCGCCTAGTCATGCTCCTGACCGACGCACCGTCAATCCGTGACGTGCTGCTATTCCCGCACATGCGTCCACAAAAATAACCAATTGGTTGATCAAAGGCAGCTTAGGCTGCCTTTTTTATTGGTGTTTTATGCTCGCCCATTTTATTCGCCCATTTTGTTCGCATAGCACTGCCCTCTAAGCTATGCTTAATTAGTCGCGATAACAATTACTTAGAGGCGCTCCCATGCAAGTCCCGTTGCTGCACCCAACCCTGTCTATTCTGCTGCTGCCGGTACTCATGTACCAAGGCCAGCAAGTGCGTAAAAATATTCCGCGCTTACCGGAAGCAGATGGTGCACGTAGCGGTAGGTTGGCAGCCAAGTCATCGGCTGGCGAGCAAGAGGCCGTGTTGCGGATTTTAGTCTTGGGTGATTCGGCAGCCGCAGGCGTAGGCGTCGAATCACAACAACAAGCGCTGATTGGTCAGTTATGTAGTCACTTACATATTGAACCTGCGGTTGAATGGCAGTTAATGGCGCATAATGGCCTTAATCTTGAGCAAATCACCCAGCAACTGGATGATTGTGACCAACAGTTTGATGTCGTTGTGGTATCCGCTGGCGTGAATGATGCGACTGGACGGACTCGACGCTATCAGTTCTTATGTCAGTTACAGGCGCTAAGTGACCGCTTGAAGCGTCAACATGGGGTGCAGCAAATTTTCTATACCGCGGTGCCACCGATGCAAGTGTTTCCAGCGCTGCCGCAACCGCTGCGTTGGTATTTAGGCCAACGTGCTAAACGCTTAAATTCAATTCTTAAAGTCCATTGTGATAAGTGTGACATTGCGACCATGATGGTGGTTGATTTTCCATTTAGCCCTGAATATATGGCCAGTGATGGTTTTCATCCTGGCGCCAACGGTTACCAATTATGGGGTGGGCGCACCGCCGCATTAATCAAAGAATGGTGGCAGGGGCGTAAACCCTAAGTTCGTCGGCGTCGAGTTTGCGCCACAAGAGGTTGTATGCTGCGTTCGTTCTCATCTGAAGATCGGCTTATTTTAGTTTCGGCACTCATGGCCCTCGGTTTTGCTGTGGGTGGTATTGCCATTGGCACCTGGTTGCAGTCATCGATCATTATTTTCGACGGCCTATTTAGCTTTATTAGCTTGGGCTTGTCGTTGATCTCATTGGTCGCCGGACGCTACGTGCGTAGTGTGAATGAATCTAAATACCCATTTGGTAAGAGCATCATTCAGCCGATTACCTTGGTGTTTAAATATTTAGCGATTTTTATTTTATGTACCTTGTCCTTGTTTGAGGGCATTCAAACCCTATTGGGCGGTGGTCGCGCGCTCAACTTTGAGCAAGCGTTTGTGTATTCCGCCGTAGTGACTTTATTGTGTCTGCTGGCATTTAAGTTCTTACAACGCCGCACCCAACCAGAGCATTCCGATTTACTCGTCGCAGAGCAACGCGAATGGCTGATGGATACTGGCTTAAGCTTAATGCTGACCCTTGGCTTCGCACTGGCAATTGTCGGCCAGTGGCTTGGCTTTGACCGCTTCGCACTGATGGTCGACCCGCTGATGCTGATTATCGCAGCGCTGTTTTTTATGCGTATACCCACCCGTGGTATTTTAGATGCGGGCAAAGAGGTGCTAGGGCTTAAGGTGGCGGAAGCTTTAGAAGCTGACGTGCGCGTGCATGTAGAAGATATCGTGTTGAGTTATGATTTCAAAGACTACTACTTACGCTTACAAAAAGTGGGCAGCACTGTGTATTTAGAGGTCGATTTTATCGTGCATGCCAATCAAGTTAGTTTGTCGATATTAGAACAAGACAAAATTCGTTCGGCCCTTTATAAACAGATACGAGTTTTTCCGTATCGCTGGTGGTACACCATTTCTTTCACCGCCGATGAGCAGTGGGCCCGCTAGTCACTTTCTACAAGTTATTCTCTACAAGTCATTCTGCAGGGTCGCACAAGCCTTTGAGTAACAGCGGCAACTGACGAAACTTGCGTCCTTCATAGCTATCTTCCAACACATGCTGCGCAATCTCGTGCGGGTCTTGAGTGACAGCGAGTAAGTATTCAAAGCGCTGAATTGCTGCTTTAGCGGATTTAGGCAAGTGCTGTTGCTGTTGATAATAATGTAAGTTCTTCACCAAAATACTGATGCGTTCAGGATGAGCAGCCAAGCATGCCAATGCCTGCTCAAAGTAAGCTGTTTGTTGTGGGCTGGTGTCGCGAGGGCCGCGTTCGCGACTTGGGCGGCGATTGCGAAATGGGTGATAAGCTTGGCTCATAGGGCTATGTTAACCTGCCTGTTCAGTTTATGATAGCGTCAGTGGAAACTTACAAAATTACAACAAGGACATCGAATGCAAGGAAATTCAACCAGCGCATTGCAGCACGGGACAGCGGCACGCATCGAACACCTCGACTTGATACGCGGGGTTGCAGTACTTGGGATCTTACTGATGAATATCATCAGTTTTGCTATGCCGGTCGCAGCATTCGCGAACCCGACCGCGTATGGTGACTTCAGCGGTATTCACCAGTGGACTTGGGCGCTGATCCATATTTTTGCCGAACAGAAGTTTATCGCTATGTTCGGGATGCTGTTTGGTGCCGGCATTGTGCTGATGGCCTCGCGTGAGGCGCCAGCAGGCCTAACCCACAAGCAGCGCCATTTTCGTCGTCTTGGTTGGCTGGCGTTGTTCGGACTTGCCCATGCTTGGTTGCTTTGGTACGGCGATATTTTGTTTACCTATGCGGTGGCTGGTTGTTTGGCGTGGTTGGCGATTCATAAGTCGGTGCGTGCATTGTGGACCTGGGGTCTGATTCTTTATGCACTGCCAGCTTTGTTACTGGGTTTGATGCAGCTTGGAATGCAAGCACCAGAGAGTGAATTTGCCAATGATATGCAACCTTACTGGGCTCCGGGCGCAGACCTGTTAGCGCAGGAAATTAGCGCAGTCACTGGCGGCTTCGTAGCCCGCACCAGCGAGCGCGCTGAGATTATCTTTGGGCTACAAACGTCGCAGTTATTGCTGTTTACGTTATGGACTGCACTTGGGTACATGCTGATAGGCATGGCGTTATTTAAACAAGGGGTATTGCAAGGCCAAGCCAGCCAGGCAGTGCGCATGGTGCTATTGGCGTTGTTTATCCCTGGTGTGTTGTTGGTGACCACGGGCGTCGTATCGGACTTACGTAGCGATTTTGCCATCGAAACGGCGATGTTCGGCGGTATGTTGTGGAACTATGTCGGCTCATTGGGCATGGCACTGGCGTACATTGTGCTGTTAGCCTGTTGGGCGAACCGTGGTTGGTTGCCAGGTTTGCAGCATAAGCTGAAACAAGCTGGCAGAATGGCGTTTTCGCTGTATATTATGCAAACCCTCATTGGGGTGGTTATTTTTAATTGGATTGGTCTATTTGCGCAGTTGCAACGTTTTGAACTATTGCTGCTGGTCGTGGCCATATGGATAGCGCAACTTGCTTTTGCAAGCTGGTATTTAGGTCGCTTTCAGCACGGGCCATTAGAATGGCTTTGGCGTCGATTAGTGAGTGGGCCCCAGCGGTCCATAGTGAAGTAAATAAGAGGGTAATAACATGCTTGCGTCGTTAATGTTTGCCATGACTCTGGCGGGTGCTGATGCACCAGCAGAAACACATGACCATACGTGTCAGGGGCCTCTGCAAGGCGAGTTTCGGCTGTTGCGCTCAGAAGATAGTGTCGATTTATGTGAATTGTCTGCCAACAAGGTGACATTAGTGGTGAATACCGCGAGTCAATGTGGTTTTACCGGGCAATTCGAGGGGCTGGAAGCCTTGTACCAAAGCTACCGTGAACAAGGGTTTCAAGTGGTAGGCTTTCCGTCTGATAGCTTCAATCAAGAATACGGTAATGAAGAGCAGACCGCGGATGTGTGTTATATCAATTACGGCGTGACTTTCCCGATGATGGCGACTTCTAAAGTGCGTGGCGGTGACGCCAACCCTGTGTTTGCAGATCTCATTGCGCAAACTGGTGAAGCACCACGTTGGAACTTTTATAAGTATTTGGTCAATCGTGACGGTGATGTACTAGGCGTATACCCAAGTACCACGCCTCCAGACGATCAGCGCCTGCGCCGGGACATCGAGCGCGCTTTATAAGCTGACGCGTAACCATAGTTTGTGAAAAGACGGGCTGTAGGCGACTGCAGCCCGTTTTTTATATATGTGATGTGACGCTGGCACCAGCACCAGCCGGTAAGCTGGATGCGTCAGTGGTCGGCTTGGTTGTGGCGTGGTAGCCTTGTAAGGTAATAACGTATTTATCTAAGGAGTTTACTATGACAACACATGTTTCAATTCAAAGGCGCAGCGTTCAACGTGTATTAAGTGCACTGGCTTGCACAGGCTTGGCGATGGCTGCGATGGCGAGCGCACAGGCGCAGGTCGTGAAACCAGCGCCGTTGGTTTCAATCGACAGCCACGATAAGTTTTTCGAGCATATCAAAGCCCATTGTGGTCAAGCATATGAAGGTGAAGTGAGCGTGAATAACCCAGCGTCATCGGGGTTTGAAGGGCGTTTGATTATGCACGTTCGGGTCTGTGAAGATGACCGCATCGAAATTCCGTTTCACGTGGGCGATAACCATTCGCGTACTTGGATTTTGACCAAAACAGGTTCTGGCATTAGCCTCAAGCATGACCATCGATATGAAAGTGGTGAATACGACGAGCAAACTATGTACGGCGGTCACACCGTGGACGCTGGTTACGAACGTGCGCAGTCGTTCCCGGTTGACCAATATTCAATTGAAATGTTTTTCCGCCAAGGCATTCCTGCGTCGAATACCAATATTTGGCAAATGTTTATTTACCCTGAGCAATTCACGTATCGCTTAATTCGTGAAGGGCGCGAGTTCCGCGTTGACTTCGACCTCACCAATCCAGTGTCAACACCGCCCGCACCTTGGGGGTATCAAGATTAACATGACTTGTTTTTAAATAAACAAGCTATTTAGGTTGATTTAATAAAAGCAAGCTTATTAGCTTGCTTTTATTGTCTGTAACCGTCATCTTGGTATCACGACAAGGCAGACAATGGTGGACGAGTCACATGCTAGGCGTTATCACAGGAGATCTTGTGCATTCCTCACGCGCTAGTCGCGAGCAGTTAAGGGAAGTGCAGCAACGATTACAAGACATTATTACGAGCAACCAAGACCGCCACCGCGCAAGTGGTGATATGCACCGTGGCGATGGGTTTCAACTGGCTTTCCATCATCCATTTGACGCATTCGTTTGTGCTGTTGATATCAGCTGTCAATTAGCCATGATTAAATGGCAAGCCAGCCTTTCTATTGCAGTCGCCGACGGTCATTTAAATCAGCCTGTAGGGCGCTCTCATGGGCCCGTGTTTCAGTTATCCGGCCGTCAACTTGAAGTCTTGCCGCGTGGACAATGGCGGTTCAGTAGCAGCGACAGTGAGCTGGAGGTGCGCTTAGGTATGGCCACACAACTGATAGGGCATATTTTAAGTCAGTTATCACCGCGTCAGGGCGAAGTGATAAGTTATTGGCTAAACCACCAACGCTGTGAGCAAAAGCAGATCGCCGATGCGCTGCAAATGACCCCGCAAAATGTCAGTTTGCATTGGCGCAAAGGCGCCGGCAATCACCTTGAAGACTATTTAGACAATGTAGCGCGGCTGCTACAGCCACATACCGGAGAGGTGTCATGACTGTACTTGTTTGGCTTATATTGGCGCATATTATTGCCGACTTTTATCTGCAGCCAACATCTTGGGTCCAAGCCAGACAAGCGCGCGGCTTAAAGGCAGGCGCATTGTATTGGCATACTTTGGTGCACGCGGGTGCAGCCGCTGTAGCATTGTGTATCAGCGCCGCACTGGGGCAGGTCTCCTGGTCGTTTAATTTAGTTGGGGTGGTGCTGATAATAAGCTTAGGGCATTGGCTAATTGACGCAGTAAAAATGCGCTTTACAGCGAACGCGCGTAATCTACTGATAGACCAGCTTGCACATGTGATCGTTATCGTAGGGGCTTGGGCCTGGCTGACAGGGCTGTGGCCTTTCGTGCACATTTGGACCCTGGGCTTTTTACTGCAACGCGACCACTTGATTATATTAGCGGCATACTTGCTACTGGCTAAGCCCGTATCGATATTCACAGCCAGTGTGCTTAGTCGCCAAGCGCAAGCCTTGGCACAGCATAACCAAGCCAGCGGCTTAATTGAGGCGGGGCGCATGATAGGTTACGTCGAGCGCTGGCTGATTTTAAGTTTTGTGCTCACAGGCCAATTTATCGGCATTGGCTTCTTACTCGCCGCGAAAAGTATCTTTCGTTTTGGTGACTTAAGTCAGGCCCACGAACGGCGCCTGACGGAGTATATGTTACTTGGCACGCTGGTAAGCTTTGCGAGCGCCATGGCAATTGCCGGGCTGTGCGTGTATTTAACTGGTTAGCGGGTCCTGACTGGTAACCCAGTTACTGTTCTTCAGTTGCGCTTCGCCGCTCCAGCGGTAGGCCACTAACGGACCGGCTTTACCGGCTGAATAGTCTGTGCAGGCGGCTTTGGCGTGTAAAATTTGGGTTGGCAACGAGAGCCAATAGTGGCCGAAAAATACAGGGTAGTCGCCACGATAGCAGCTGTCTTCAAGCAACGCTTGAGGGGCGGGCAGTTGCTGCAGTGCTTGGATCACGGCTTGATTACGTCGCGGTGATGGGATGTGCACCATGTCAGCAAGGTTATCCGCACGCTCAAGCCACCATGAAATACGTGATGAAAAACGCTGCTTCCCTTTATGGTCGTAAAAACTCAGCCCGCTGGGTAAGTCAATTTCGATGCCCTTAAGCAGGTTCTCTACCGCCTGAAAGGCTTCATGCTCTTCATTAAAGGCATCCTCCCAAGCGTCGGCGCGTAAGCTTTGATCTGCATTAAGGTACTTAGCGATCACGGCAAGGGACGGTGGGTGCCAGCACGCATGGATACAGCGTACATCGCCAAAGTCTAAATACAGCGGTAAGGTTTTGAACCACGCCAACCAACGGCGACGCTCATCAAGGTCAGGCATGCTATCCAAAAATGCTTGGTGGTGCGCTAAGTTGGTGTCTGTATGCGCGCGCAGTGGCGCTCCAGTTTGACTGTGGGTCATATCCCACGCCACAGCGTTGAGTTCATGATTGCCCATCACGACCCAAGCAAAACCATGGTCTACCATAGCTTTTACTGTGGTTAGGGTGGCACGTGTTTGTAATCCGTTATCGATTAAATCGCCAATAAACACAGCTTGGCGCTGCGGATGGCACCACACACCGGCACGGTTGGGCTGATAACCAAGACGCTGCAATAAGGCTTCGAGTTTATCCGCCATGCCATGGACATCGCCGATGATATCCAGGCCTTGAACCCAATCTGGGCGCCTGACTTGGGTGGATTCTGGCATGCATGCTGTCCTTTCAATAATTTGCGGCTAGGGGTAAGGTAAACTGCCCGCTGCCTGTGGTAAAGTCTTAACTGCTAAGTCATGCTGGACACTACACGACGTGCAGGGCAAAGTGTCTCAACGCAGGCCCGTGACGCAATCAAAAACAAGGACTTTATTTGCATGTTAACCTCGGGGTTTATCGCCGCCCATAGCCACCGTTTAGAGCATTTAACTGACCTTGCGGTCAACTTAATGGCGCGTTATCCGCAGCCACCGCTGGCTGAGGATGTGCTGCTGGTGCAGTCAAATGGCATTGCGCAATGGCTCAAAATTCAGTTGGCTGAACATCAGGGCGTCGCTGCAATGCTGCGAGTGACACTGCCAGCTCGGTTTATGTGGCAGGCATACCGGGCAGTATTAGGCGATGATATTCCACGCCAGTCACCCTACGACAAAGCGCGTCTACGCTGGCGCCTTATGCGCTTATTACCCGCTGCTTTCGATGACCCTGATTTCGCCGCGCTAGCACGGTATACCCAAGACGACACAGACCAACGCAAGCTCTTTCAGTTGAGTGATAAACTCGCTGATTTATATGACCAGTACCAAGTGTATCGTGCACACTGGCTAGACGCGTGGGCTGCCGGTGACGATGTCATCATGCATCAAGGTTTCGAACAAACACTGGCACCAGAGCATAGATGGCAGGCTGCGCTGTGGCGCAGAATAGTAGCTGATATTGGTGAACAGGCGATGACCAGTAACCGCGCGGCATTGCATCAAACCTTTTTAGCCCGCGCGCGCGCACTGACTGAACGCCCTCACAACTTGCCAGCCCGGGTATTGGTATTTGGTATTTCGTCATTACCAAAGCAAAGCCTTGAGGTGCTGGACGCCTTAAAAGGGGTGTGCCAAATCGTGTTGTGCGTGCACAACCCATGTCAATATCATTGGGCGGATATTATTGACGGGCGTGAGTTATTTAATCGCCAGCTTACCCCGCGCCAAGCATTAAAAAGTGACACTGCGGATACCCCAATGGACGCCCTTCACCTGCATGCGCACCCCTTATTGGCGTCATGGGGCAAACAGGGTCGTGACTACATTCGTTTATTGGATGAGTTTGATGAAACCCGCAGTAAGCAGGCTGAATTTGCTGATCTTCGGTTTGATTTGTTTGACTCGCCGCCACCCGTGAACTTATTGCAACAATTACAAGATGACATTTTGCACCTGCGGCCAGTGCACGAAACCCGCGATACCTGGGGCTGTGAATTGCAACAAGACGATCGCTCACTGAGTTTCCATCGCTGTCATAGTGCACAGCGTGAAGTGGAAGTGTTGCATGACCAGTTGCTGGCTGCGTTTGCCGCTGATCCGAGTTTGCAGCCCCGTGACGTCATTGTGATGGTGCCAGATATTGACCAGTATGCGGCGCATATTAGTGCCGTGTTTGGACGTTTGCAGCGTCACGACCCACGCTATATTCCGTTTACCATGGCGGATCAGGGCCAGCGCCACCGGCATCCAATTTTAATTGCCCTGGAAAGCATTCTAGCCGCCCCGCAACAACGCTTCACCCACAGCGACGTGTTCGATTTGTTACACGTGCCTGCGGTGGCACGACGCTTTCAGTTAAGCGCGCAACAAGTTGAACTGTTATTCGATTGGAGCGCTCAGGCAGGCGCGCGCTGGGGGCTACATCAACAGCAACGGCAAAGCTTGGGTTTAGCCTATGGGTTTGACGACAACAGCTGGTTATTTGCATTAAAACGTATGCTCTATGGGTATGCAGTGGGCGACATTGATGCGCCGCCGTGGCAGCAGATTGAGCCTTTCACTGAAATCGCTGGGCTTGAGGCCCAAGCCGCTGGTAGTTTGGCAGCATTCCTGCAAAAGCTGGAAGACTACTGGCGTTTACTGTCAACACCAAAGCCGCTTAGCGCCTGGTATCCTTTGCTGCAGCAGTTACTCGATGATTTCTTTTACATGGACGCGAGCGTGCAGGATGCCGACAGTTTCAATGATGAACAGGCCTTAATGGCGCGTTTGCTCGAAGGTTTAGACGTTTTGCTGGAAAGTGTTGATGAAGCCGGGTATGACGGTGATTTACGTTATAACATTGTGCAAGACGTATGGCTTGGTCAGGTAGATGAGAGTAATTTGAACCAGCGCTTTTTAGGTGGCAGCGTGAATTTTGCCACTTTAATGCCGATGCGCGCGATCCCATTTCGGCATGTATGTTTGCTGGGTATGAATGATGGTGATTACCCAAGACATAGCCAAAAAAACGACTTTGATTTGATGCAAGGGCATTATCAGCCGGGTGATCGTTCGCGCCGCGAGGATGACCGCTACCTGTTTCTTGAAGCCTTATTGTCAGCGCGCGAGCGCTTGTATATCAGTTGGGTGGGTATGAGCGCCCAGGACAATAGCGAATTACCACCTTCGGTGTTAGTGGGACAGTTGCAAGATCATATTCGTGCCGGTTGGCAAGCTGACGAGCCAACTGCTGATATGATTGAAAACTTGACCACCCGTCACCGCTTACAGCCCTTTGCACTCGATTATTTTAAGGCATCGTCGAATGCGCAAGGGCTATTTACCTATGCCAGCGAATGGCAAACCGTGCATGGGGTTCAAACCCCGCTACAGCACAGTATAGTTGCGCTGCCAGCGCTTACTCTTGAGTCGCCGTTGAGTTTGTATGACTTACAATGGTTGCTGCGTGAACCCGCACGTTTGTTTGCTAATTATCGCCTTGGCGTGCGCTTGCAGGACTTGAGTGTCGCGAGTTTCGATGCCGAGCAGTTTGGCCTCGATGGCCTGGGGCAGTGGCAAATTCGTCAGGAATTGATTGAAGCGGTGATGCGTGCTCGGCCGCTGCACTTGGACGCGTGTCAAACGCTGATACGCGAGCGTTTTGAGCGTATACGCAGGCGGGGAGAATTACCGTTGGGTTACGCGGCGCAAGCCATCGGCGCCCAGGTCAGTGAACGCATTGAAACGATGTTTTCACGCCTGAGCCCGTATTGGGGCAACCAATACTCGCCGCGCCAAGGTATTTTGGCCCAAGCGCAGGCGGCAGACTTTGAGGTCCAGTGCGAGCTAAGCCATTTGTTTCAGCCACTTTCGAATGATGCTGAAACTGTTCAGCTGGTGGTAAAAGTGAGTCAAGTGGCGCATGTCACATCGCGAAGCCAATGGGTAAAACCTAAACACGCCATTGAGGCTTGGTTGCGGCATTTGCTGGCAACGGTGAGCTTGCCGCGACAACAAGTCACCACACAGCTAATCGGCGATGGCCAGCAAGTAACCTTTACCGCCATAGCGCCAGAGCAGGCGCAAGGGTGCTTAGATAACCTCGGTAAGTGGATGGCACAGGCTTTGTGCTCGCCGCTTGCTACGGCGATTGAGTTTGCTGGCGCTCAACACAAGCAAGGCGATGACTTTGATGTACAGTCGCAATTCGATACCTTGATTGAGCAACACCCATATCTGATGCGTTTTTATCCCCATGCTGACGCGCTTACAGAGGCTGGATTTGCCGCTACCACAGATGCGTTGTACCAGCCTTTCTTTGCTGCGCTGGCGCAAGCACAGATCCAGCGTTTAGACGCCTAAGCCGAGGTTTCATTATGCAATTATCCATGTTCCCTTCGTCTGATGAGCCTGCAGCCACAGCACCGGCAACCAGCCAAGGTTCTCAGCAAGAGCATGTGCTGCACAGCCCATTACAGTTGCCTTTAGACGGTAGTAATTTAATTGAGGCTAGTGCGGGCACTGGCAAGACGTATACCATTGCAGCGTTGTACGTGCGGTTTATCTTGGCGCATATCGCGACCATTGAACGCCCCGCCTTACGTGAAAAGCCCTTACTGCCGCCCAATATTCTGGTGGTTACATTTACCAAAGCAGCTACCGCCGAGTTAAAAGATCGTATTCGCCAGCGCTTAGTGGAAGCTGCACAGTGGTTTCGCAGTGAGCCGGATAACGTGGCACAGGCAGACGAATTTTTAACCCAGCTACGCAGCCAATATGATCCGCAGCTTTGGCCAAGCTGTGCCTATGCGTTGCAAGTGGCCAGTGAGTGGATGGATGAAGCCAGTGTCAAAACCATTCATAGTTGGTGCCAGAGTTTACTCAAAGAACATGCGTTTAGCAGTGGCACCTTATTTACCCAAGAATTAACCACTGAATTACAGCGCTTTCGTCAAGACGCTGGCCAAGATTACTGGCGTGAGCATGTCTATGCATTAGGGGCAGAGGCCTATAATGCGGTGCAGGCGGTAGCGTCTGGCCCCCTTGATTTAGTCCAGAAATGCTTGCCGTTGTGGCCGTTGGTCGGCAACAGTAAACCTGTCGCACTTGACATTGAAGCCCTTTGGTTACAGCAACAAGCATTGCATCTTGAACGCATCGCTGCTCAGCAAAAACAATGGTTAATATGGCATGCCCAAATCCTTAATACGGTGGAGCAGGCGGACCAACAGGGTTTGTTATTGAATAAGCGCAAAGTGAGTCCAAATGCGACCAAACGTGCCCTCAGCGCCATCCAAGATTGGCTGGCCTTGAGCCCGGCAGAGGCGGCAATTGAGCCACCGAATATTACTGCCGCGATGTTGAGTAATTATAGCGTCCAAGGGTTTAGCGAGTTGGTTGATATGCCGGTTGAACATTTGCCTTGGTTGGGGCAATTGGAGACGTTGAAGCAAGTCACAAGTCAAGGCGCGAGCATTCGCGAGCCACTGCTGCGCCATGCGGCGCAATGGATTCGCCAGCGTTACTACGACGCTTTGCAACGCCACGCATTAATGAGCTTTGATGACATTATTGCCCAGTGCCGCCATGCACTTGAGGGCAGCACAGGGGATATCTTGGCTGCCCAAGTACGCACTGATTACCCAATTGCGATGGTGGATGAATTCCAAGACACCGACCCAGATCAATACGCCATTTTTAAGGCCATTTACCCGTTGCAAGCACAACAAACGGCTCAGAACGACAGTGCTATTTTCTTAATTGGTGACCCCAAACAAGCCATTTACGCGTTTCGTGGTGCGGATATTTACACTTACCTGCAAGCCCGGCGGGACACCGAGGGGCGTCACTTCACGTTGGCCAAGAATTTTCGTTCCAGCGCCAATATGGTCGCCGCTGCCAACGCTATTTTTCTGCCAGCAGAGCAACAGCGCGACAAGCGAGCGTTCTTATTCAACCGCCCACAAGGTAACCAAGTGCCCTTTGTTGAGGTCGAAGCGCATGGTCAAAAAGCGCAATGGATAGTAAACGGCCAACCGCAACATCAGGCGTTAACCCTGTGGCAGCAACAGCACCCCGACGACCCAGGTAAGGTCTTGGGAAGCACTGAGTATGTGCAGCAACAGGCGCAATCCTGCGCCAGTTACATTGTTGAGCTGTTAACTGGGGCGCAACAGGGCGTCACAGGCTTCCAGCGCCCAGGGCAGCCGCTGCAACCTTTGCAGCGTGCTGATATCGCCATTCTGGTGAATAGCCGGCGTGAGGGGGCGCAGATGCAACGCGCGTTGCGTGAACGCGGGGTGGCGAGTGTGTATTTATCGGACCGCCAGTCGGTGTTTGAATCCTTGCTGGCACCTGACGTGTTAAGAATTTTACTTGCGTGCGCGCACCCCGAGCAACGCCAAGTGCTGACGGATGCGTTGTATAGCCCGATACTGGCTATCAGCATTGACGACTTAGCTGCGTTGCAACACGATGACGAAGCGTGGGACAAGCGCGTTGAGCAGTTTATGCAGTATGCAGATATTTGGCGTCGCCGTGGTGTGCTTGCGTTGATTCAGCGCTGGATTCATGACTTTGCGATCGCGGCGCGGCTGTTGGCAGCGCCAGGCGGCGAACGTGATATGACGGACTTACTTCACCTCGCTGAATTGTTACAGCAAGCCAGTACCCAACTTGATGGTGAGCAAGCTCTGCTCCGTTACCTGCGCGATAAAATTTATCAACCCAGCGATGAAGGTTCAGACGAACAAACTGTACGTTTGGAAAGTGATTCAGAACTCGTTCAAATTGTCACCGTGCACAAGTCAAAAGGCCTTGAATATCCGCTGGTGTTCTTGCCATTTTCGAGTGTGAGTCGACCGCTCAATTCAAAGCAACCGATATTCAGTTATCATGATGAGCAGGGCGAACTATGTTATGCAACCGAGCTCACTGACACTGTGCAGGCGCAGGTTAACGAGGAGCGTCTGGGGGAAGAAATTCGCCGCTTGTATGTGGCTCTGACACGCGCAAAATACGCCACTTGGGCCAGCGTTGCCAGCGTGCGTCATTGGCAGCACGGCGCATTTGCTTACTTAGCGAACGCTGAGCACAGCGATAGCGCAGAGCTGCCAGCCCAAGTTAGTGCCACTTGGGGGCAGTCGCAGCATGTAAGCATCGCTTCGCAGCCGCCAGCGAATGACGCCATGTGGCAAGCGCCGATTGACGATGTCGTGCTGGCAGGGGCGCGGCAGATGCCCGCTGGGCATCAGTTTAACCCTTGGTGGGTGGCTAGCTATTCAGCACTGCGTTACGGTTCATCGCGTACACCGCAAACCAGCCAAGAGGCAAACTTGTTCGATGACCATGAAACTGATGACACGGTGACTCAGTACGATGATGCGCAGCGTCAAATTGGGCGTATTCACCACCTGCCGCGCGGTGCGCAGCCCGGAACCTTGTTGCACGGTATCTTAGAAGACGCGGCGGCACATGGTTTTGCTGAAGTCGCTGCGCGTCCAGAGCTGGCTGAAGAATTAGTTGCAAAGCGCTGCCGTCACGGGGTTTGGCTCGATTTACAAGACGATATTCGCGCGTGGCTGTTAAGTTATCTCAGCACGCCGTTTGCGCTGCCTCAAGGCAATCTATGTCGCCTGAGCGACTTACAGGTGTATCAGCCGGAACCAGAATTTTGGTTAAGTATTCAGGCTCACTCGACGGTGCAACTGGATGCCTTAATTACCCAGTCTATTTTGCCTGACTTCCCCCGCCCGCCGTTGCAGCCGATGCAGTTGCAAGGCATGTTAAAGGGCTTTATCGATTTGCTGTTTGAGTACGAAGGGCGCTATTACGTCGCCGATTATAAGTCTAATTATATTGGCGCGCGGGATGAGGATTATCAGCACACGCAGCTAACCGCTAAAATGCTTGGCAGTCGCTATGACGTCCAATACGCACTATATAGCCTTGCGCTGCATCGCTTATTGCAAGTGCGCTTGGGTGATGCATATTGTTTTGATAGCCATTTTGGCGGCATCGTGTATATGTTTATGCGTGGTCACCACGGCCCTTGTCAGGGCGTTTTTACCGATCGACCGCAACAAGCACTGCTGGATGATATGAGTGCATTAATGTTAAACCCTGGGCAGGAGGCTTAATGCAAACACAGGCACCATTGAGCGTATTGGATATCCTTGATGATTGGCAACAGCAGCGTGTGGTCAGTCATTTGGACGTTGCGCTGGCACGCATGTTAACAGAGTCCAACGAGACTGCGGCTGAGCAGCAAGAGGCAGTCACCGAAGTAACTGCGCTACTAACGGCCGTATTATCTGCCTATGTCAGTCGCGGCCATGTCTGTTTAGTGCTGGCTGATGTGATGGCTGATCCTGAGTCTTTGCTGGGTATTGATAGCTATCAGGCGCGCCAATTGGCGGTTAGCCCTGGTGCAGTATTTAAGCGTTGGCAGTTGCCCGAAATCATTGCTTGGTTGCAACAGTCAACGGCAGTGGCGTGTGACCCAGAGCAAGATGACAAGGTCAGTTGCCCTTTGGTATTGACGCAAGGGACACTTTATCTCACCCGCTTCTGGTATTACGAACAACGCATTCGCCAGCGCCTGCAACGGCGTATGCGTTCGGCGTTGCTTGCCACCGACAATGTGGCAGCCATGGCTGAGCAATTAGACACTCTATTCGGCACAGTGCAAGCCGACTCGAAGGCAAAAGCAGATGTGGTGCCGTGGCAAAAGCTCGCGTGTGCGAATACCTTACGTAGTCGATTTAGCGTGATTACCGGTGGCCCAGGGACTGGTAAAACCTATACCGTGGTGCGGTTACTTGCGATGCTCCATTTTTTAGCCAATCAAGCCGCTGATACGACGCAGGCTTTACGAGTGCGGCTTGCGGCACCGACTGGTAAAGCTGCTGCGCGGTTAAAAAGCTCGATTCAGGCAGCCTTGAGCGAATTGCAGCAAGACAGTGCGCTGGCGCACTGGCATCCCATTTTGGCCCAGATTGACAGTCACAGCTCAACTTTGCACCGTTTACTTGGCACCATTCCACAAAGCCGTAAATTTCGCCACCACGCCGCCAACCCATTGCGCCTTGACGTGCTGATTATCGACGAAGCAAGTATGGTGGATATTGAAATGATGGACGCTATTTTGGATGCGTTACCGAAGCATGCGCAGTTGATTCTGTTGGGTGACAAAGATCAGCTTGCCTCGGTTGAGGCCGGTGCGGTACTCGGGCAAATATGTGCTGGCGCTGAACAAGGGCATTATCGCCAAGCTACCTTTGAATTTTTGCAAGCAAATAGCGCGGTGCCACTGGCCGCATCCTTGTATGACCCGCAAGGGCCTGAGCATTTGCAACATGTGGTGATGTTGCGCGAGAGTCGCCGGTTTGCAAGTGACAGTGGCATTGGCAAACTCGCCAGCGCAATCAACCAAGCCGATGGCGCAGAGGTTGCAAATTTATTAGGTAAAGATGCGCTAGCCCCAAGCTTTGCGGATTTGCACCTTTTACAGGGTGCACGGGATACGGATACTGAGCTTTGGCAGCAGTTCAAGGGACTTTGTCAACAGGGCTATCGCCCCTACTGGTCAGCACTGGATGCGCGCCCTGACGCAACCGCTAGCCAAGACGATATTGATGCTTGGGGGCTTCGCGTATTAAAAGCCTATGCAGGTTTTCAAATATTAAGCGCGGTACGGGATGGACCGTTTGGGGTCAGTGGCTTGAATCAGCAAGTGCAAGCGTGGTTACCCTCAATGCCGGAGCAAAGCACTTGGTACGAAGGACGCCCAGTGATGGTGAGCGCCAATGATTACAGCTTAAATTTGCGCAATGGTGATATTGGTATTGCATTGCGCTCTCCCCAGGATGAGACGTTAAGGGTTGTGTTTGAGGACAGTCAGGGACGCTTACGCTGGATTCTGCCCAGCCGACTGCGCCATGTCGAGACAGCTTTCGCAATGACCATCCATAAGTCGCAGGGGTCTGAATTTGGTCATGCGGTGGTGGTACTGCCGCCCAATGACAACCCTGTTTTATGTCGCGAGTTGATCTACACCGGCGTGACACGTGCCGCCAACGAACTCACTTTGATGGTACCCTCATGGGCGGTGTTAGAGCAGTCAATCCAACGTGCTACATTGCGCACGGGACGCTTGTTTACCTAGCTATAATAGGCCGGAGTTAACGCGGTAGGAGTGGCCATGAAAGCGCTAAAAACGCTGCCAGAGAAGTATTATCTAGACCATTTTAACGAATTTCTCGCGTATATTGAGGGCCCTTGTGCACATTTGCTGGCAGCCCCTGAGCGCGCATTTGTGGACGACTTTCGCGCTCTCAACGAAGCCGCGCAGTGTTTGTTGGTCAGGTTATACAACCGTAAATCGGATTGGGTGGCACGCGACGCCTTGGTGTACGCCGAAATTAACGATATTCCGGCACAACTGGCAGTGCTGGCTCAGTGTCATTGGCTGCAGCCATTTGCCAGTGAAGACATTCAGATTTGGCTAGCAGATATTACCAAGCAACAATTACAACAGCTATACCAGCATTATCAGCGTGTGGCGGCTGACGGCGTTGATACCTGTCATGGCGACTCAAGTACTTTAGCCAAGCCGCCAACGAAGTCAGCAGCTAAAGCGGGTTGGCTCAGCTATTTGCAAACCCTGACAGCAACCGACTCCGAGCCAGCTTTAGCATGGGCTAATCAACACTTCGTGCGTCAAGGGCGCAGTCAAGTATTACGCTATTTGCTGTTTTTATATTTTGGCCGTACTCAGGGGCGCCTGAATCAGTTGTCGATGCGCGATTTAGGCATCATGCGCACGCGTCGCTTGGCGCACGAGGCGCAAGCACGCTTTGCATCTGCTGACGAGGCTTTCAGTGCGTTTGAATGGAAGCATCAAAGTGACGCACTGAAGCAAACGATGGATGCGGGTTTACTTGCGTTTGCGCAGCAGTTGCCGACTACATCGGTTGGGGTTGCGGCGCAAGCCACTGCCTCACGCTTATATGCACGTTTGGGAAAACGTATGCTGGATAGCGAATTGTCAGTTCATCCCCAAGCCCTGGCACTTAGTTTTTTAGCCCGCTCAAATGAGCCTGAAGCAGTAGAAAAAAGCATTCGTGTGCGTTATGCGGCGGGCGAACATGAGGCAGTGCGCGAGCAATTAGAAGATATCATTGATAACCCTGACAGTGAAACCTTATGGGTGTTTGCCAGCGACTTCTACGCGCGCAAGTTCGGACGTAAACGCACCAGTGTGTTGACTGACATGTTACGTGATAGTGCGCCTGTGATAGCCCTCGACGAAGCTTTTCTAGGTAACGTCGAGACGGGTGTAAAGCAGTATTATCAAAGCCAGGGAATCGAAGCTTTCAAAACAGAGAATCGAATATGGCGGGCACTATTTGGTTTGGTGTTTTGGCATGAGCTGTTTGTGAATCCTAAAGCAGGTTTGGCCACCGAATTTGACCGTCTACCTGCAGTGCTAAAGAGCAATCAATTTTTTTCCCACATGCAGGCTGAAATAGAAGCGCGCCTGCAACAGTTTGATAGTAGCCATACGTTGCGTGTGTGGTTACTTAAAGTCAGCAGCCAATACTACGGCCAAGGCAATGGCGTATTCCGTTGGCACCCTAAGATGCTGGAAATTCTGGATATCTTATTAACCCACGTGAGTGTATCGCAATTGCAGCAGATATTGCTCGCAATGGCGAAAGACTACCATGCATTAAGTGACGGCTACCCGGATTTAATGGTGCTTGAAAGTGGCCAACTAAGGTTCGAGGAAATCAAGGCGCCTGGTGACAGCTTACGTCGCAACCAGTTGATTAGTCTGCAAATGCTAAACCGGGCAGGGTTGAATGTGGCAGTGCGTCGGGTTGAATGGGCGTTCAACCCTGAACAGGCTTATGTGGTGGTAGACGTGGAAACCACGGGCGGTAATTCGGCTGGCAACCGAATGACTGAAATCGGCATGGTGAAAGTGGTTAATGCGAAAGTGGTTGCGAGCTGGCAAAGCTTGATAAACCCGCAGCGCGCTATTCCCCGACACATTACTCAGTTAACCGGGATTAGCCAAGCTATGGTGGCAGACGCACCGATTTTTAGTGAGGTGGTGGATGAAATCAGTGATTTCCTAAAAGGCGCCGTATTTGTCGCTCATAATGTTAATTTCGATTATGGTTTCTTTAAGCGTGAGTACGAACTATGCGGCCGCTATATTCGCTTACCAAAACTATGTACGGTGAAGCTGGCACGACAGCATTTTACAGGGCTAGCGTCCTATTCGTTAGGCCGGCTTTGTGCTGACTTAGATATTCAATTAGCCCGTCACCACCGCGCGTTGGACGACGCCCGGGCTGCTGCCGAGATTCTAATTCGCATCCAGCGTCAAGGGCTAAGGCCGGGCTCTTAACGGTTTAAGCCGTGCCAAATACCGCTTGTGCGTCTTGCATAAACAGCACCAAAGCCACCACCGTTAGCAGGGCATAAACAACATTACTCATGGAAAGTAATTTAGAGCGCTGTGGGCTATTTCTAAATGACTTCATGACAGGCTCCTTACATCGTTAATTGAGGTTAATTGATTTAATAGGTTACGTAAGAAGTATAGAAAAAGTGGGCCAAAGATCATGCTCAGATCGCGAATTAACTGCTATGTGATTGAGTCTACTTTTAAAAAAGTTGGATAAAAAAAGCCGCTTTGAGTTTGCACCCAAAAGCGGCTGATTGTTAATTTTGCTGCGTGGGCTCGTTGCGCCTAGCGCTTAACCACCCATTCGTCGTCGAGTTCAATATATTGACCTGCTGGCGTGCGCTCAATAGCGCGTTTACCCGCCATGGCCTCCACATCCGATACCGCGATATTGTTTTGCTCCGCAATGCGTGTGTACTCTGAGCGGCGTGCTTGATTAATCAAATCGGCGATTGCTCGTGCCTGTCCGCGTGCGTTAACAACACCGAGGTAGCCATTTTGGCGCTCGCCTACTAAGCCTTGCTCTTTGGCCGCAGACAACTCAGCCATCGCTTCTTGCAAGCTCATTTGCTGCGCGTTGGCGGGGCTACTTATACTGGCGGTAAGCATCAGCGCTAACATACACGTCAATGCAACCATCAGGCGGCGTATCGTTTGGGTGTTATCAAGGGTTAAAGTATGCATGGTTTACTCCTTAAAATAATCCACTCGAGCCGCTAAAAATCTGGTCCAATTCCTGCGCCACCCGAATATAAATTTCATGTTCAATCTTAACATTTAAATTAATATGAATCGGTTCACTAGGTGCAGCCACTTGCACCGTTGGGGTACAAGCTGTTACCCCAGCAGCAAATAGGCTGGTTAAGCCTGCCGCAATGAGTATTCGATGCTTCGTCATACAATATCTCCTTGGTTCCTATGGCTTCGACCATACGCTAACGCTTTAGTTGCGCAGACGCTGGATCAAACGTTGCTGTACACGTTCCTGAATAATTTCATTGAGCTGGTTAACTAGTTGCAAGCTAGCGAGCAAAGCAGGCAGGTCCTCTTCAAGAGTTACCTCCAGACGCACCGGGCGTCCGTGCTCAAGTGCTGGGTTATTACCTTGAATCAGTAGAGCGAGCAACAAGGTGCCGTCCTCGGCATAGGTCACGTCACCTTGTAGCTCAGAGTAATGGAAGTCGTCAAGGGCTCGCATGACAATATCCATGGCCATATTGCTTTGCGCCATTTGGCGCGCACGTTCTGAACGGTACTGTAACTGCCCCCCAGGCGGCAAGGCGTTAATACGGCCTTGCTCGACAAACACACCTTGTGGTGACCAGCGTACGGGAATAGCGCCAGATAATAGCCCACTACCTTGAATATCTGTGGCCGGGTACTCCGCTAACAGGCGAGCAATATCGAGTTGGTTGAGTTCGATGAAAAAAGTATGTGCGGGTTCACTCAGTACATAACGCTGTGGCCGCAGCGACAGCACGCCATTGAGCATCGCAATTTGGTTTTGGCCAATTTCAACCTGTCCTAGCAGCGGGTCATTGAGCGTACCTTGGTAGCTTGCTTTTAGCTCACCGGGCCCTAAGGTCAGGCCAGCTTCAACACGCTGCACACTCGCTTGTACGAGCTCGGCCATCAGCGCCTCATCTATGACATTGATATCTAGCTGCGAACGTAAACCAGTGAATGCAATCGTGTCGTACACGCCTGATACGTCAACCATATCGAGTTGACCACGCAGGTTCAAAGTTGGCGCTTCTTGGCTGCCATAATACCGCAGCTGCCCCTCGGCACGGGTGCGGCCACGTTCTAGTTGCAGCAATTCAGGCCAGTTTGGCAGGGTGGCGGCAATCGGGTTGCCAGCGAGCCAAAATATATCGCTGAGTTGCCAATCGACCTCAACGTCTGCGCCATCGCTTTGTAGTTGGTGACGCAAAATTAAGCCAGGCCCATTGGTGATACGACCTGTACTGCGAAAATCAGGGCTTGCAGCTAAGGGCGTTGCGGCTATATCAGCCAACCAACGCCAGCTTACCGGGCGCAGTAGCGGGCTATCAACGCGTGGTGTTGAGACATCAATTTGGCTACTAAACTGCAGGCTAGGGAGGTCATTAAGGTTGCCGTGCAGGCGCCATTGTCCAAGCTCAACTAATACATTCGGTACAGATGCTTCCATAGGTTGAGTGACAGCGGTGGCACCAAGTTGCAATATCGCAGGTGTTTCTGCATCGATCGCTAAGCTGTTGTTGGCATCGAGGGTGAATGTGAATGGTACGCGCACGTCGATATCTTCGGTGGCTACGGCATCAATTTGCCAATTGGCCTGACGTAAGCGTAATTCACTGCGCTCACTGGCGATGCTAAATGGTTGCTGGCTCACGATCATGTCACTGAAAATATTAACTTGCGTGGTGCCACTCCCTTCAACGCGCAGTTGCATCGCTATCGGGCTGGTTGGGTCGGCCTGATAATCGGATATATCTATCTGATAGGCGAGTGCGCCAAGGTCGGCGTTCCACGCCGCTAAACTTGCATTCAGTGGGGTTAGGTCGGCGACGCCACGGACACTTGCATCGACAGTTTCAAGTGCGCCTGCATTGAGTTCGACCTGCCCAGATGCACCTAAACTCAACGCGCCAACATCGACTAAACTTGGGCGGTGTGCACTGGCTAGATTAAAATCAATGACGCCGTTCATCGCAGCAGCTTGCTCAAGCTGATTGCTTTGCCAGGGTAGATTGAGATCAAAATTCACATCCAGTGCCACCGGTCCTTGCCAATAGGCCAGCAACAGGCTGGGCGTGGCCATCACTTGTTCACTGGTTAAATGGCTACTATCGACCTGTTGGTGCACACCTGCGCTGAACTTCTCACCAAGCCTGCGCAGCATAAATTCACTGACTTCCACATCACCCTCGCCGTCAAGCTGCATCGTCGGGTTGTCAGCTTGGGGCTGAGCGCGCCCACGTGCAGTGAGGTTTAAACTGAGCTGACGCTCAATCGCTACTTGCAAGGATGTGTCGGCGTCCACTTGGCCGAGCCACTCACCCAAGGTGTCACTGCGGGTTGCCGAGCGCGCCGTCACTTCATATTCCGCGTCGACACGGTGATGAATATACTCGCTGACAGGTTGGGTGAGCGTGTCAATCTCAGCCAGCCACGGGCGCAAATGTGGCACTAACCACTGCGCGGTTGGCTCGTAAAACAACGACCCTTGGGCATGCACACTGCGATCGCGATTCAACTGCTGTTCTGCGGTTAAATTGAATGACATCGGGCTTTGGATTTCAAGTAATAGCCGGGGCAACTGATTTTCTACCGTATACGCAACTCGGAGCGTGAGTTGCTCAAGCTGATCAAACTGCGTATGGGGGCTCAATTGCATCGTCAACTGCGTGTACTGTGGGTCGTCAGCACTTAGCAAGCGTTGTTTGTTTTCGCTATGAAAGGCGAGTTGCCCCGTATATTGGCAGCCACCGTCACAGGGGAGACTGAGATGGAAGGCGTCAATGTCTACCCGATGTGGTAAATCCCGGGGCAGGTGCCAACTGCGTGGCAATGCTAACTGCTGCCAATCAAACCCTGGGGCGTCAGACTCAGCGGCTTGTGGCCAATCCGTCAATGCGACGTCGAGCACATCCGCTTCGATAATTTGAACTTCAGGCCGAAACCCTTGCCACTGCCAGGTAATAAACAAGTCTTGTGCGTTCACATGGGCACGCCAGTCAACCTCTTGCACGGATGGCTGCTCAGACGCTGAATGGGTGCCCAGGTAAACGACGTTAATATGCGCCAGGCGCACGTGCTTATAGCCGATACTACTAATTTTGTAGTCCAACTGTTCTATTGGCAACCCAGCTAAGGTACGCTGCAAATACCACCAAGCACCGCCTATGGCAGTGCCGAGAACGGCTATAATGATGAGGATAACGATTAGGATTCGACGCATGCAACTAAGCATAATCTGGTTACTCAAAAGCGCCAATGCCGTGCGCATAAAAAGTTGTTAAAGATGAATTCACTAGCACTGCGACCATGGTTTCAAACGGGGCTTAGCTGGGGGCTATGCGGGCTATGGCTGTGTCTATTGGCTTATGTACCCCTTGCAAAGCTTGGTGGCTTCGGGTTTGCCTTCGTTTGGATGCTGAGCAGTGCGCTCATTTACGTGCACTTAAGCCGCTTGTTGCTGTTACGCCGGCGCGCTTTGATTCAGTATGTGTTCAGCCCTGACAGCCCTGTCGCCCGGCTACTGTGGCGCAGTATTGTATCGCAATTGGGTGCTGCCATACTTGCAGTGATACTGGCTTTAGGCAGTCTAATTGCAGCTGCGCAACTGGCGCCATGGGAGTGGGCATTGCTTGGTGCGAGCGTGCTCACGCTCAGCGGATGGCAATGGGTGTGGCAGCAACTTCTGAGCGCGCATATTCAGCCTGTCTATCGGCGCCACGTGATACTGCGGGTTGCCGCGTGGTGCAACCTAGGCTTATTGAGTATGGGGCTACTAGCGGGCTATTTTTGGTGGGTAGAAGTGCCTGCTACCCAGCATTTAACTTGGCTTGAAGTGGTGCAAGCTCAGAGCCAAACTCAAGATTTTGCAACGCCAGATGAATCGGGCTTCGCGCTGATTGACGCTGTGCTCCAAGCCAGTCAGGGTCTACAGGCGCTAGTTTGGCACTTAATTCAGTGGCTGAGTCAGTCCACACCGTGGTGGTTAAGTGGCAGTATTTTTATCCTGCTCGTATTGGGTGTCATGCTGCAGGTTGCACTGATTTGGCTGGTGTTGCTGGGTATTCATAGTTTGCTTATCCGTGTAATGCAGGCTGCGCATACGACAGGGAGTGAAAAAAATGCACAGCAACTTGGCCTGGCTCGGGCGCATGTCCTGATTGGGGTCACGGTGGCTGGGTTAGCCTTACTGTTGTGGGGTTATTTTGAGCGTCAAATGCAGACCTTGCCAGAGCGTAACATCGCGGTGTCGCAGACAACGCCAGAAGACCCATGCTCGCCCGCTGCATTACAACGCAGCCAAGCTTTATTTGGACAAGCGGCGCCACAATTAAGTGCCGAGCAGTCAGCAGCAGCGATGGCTGCCATTCAACCTATAGTGGCAACCCATCTAGACCGCGCATTTAGCGCCGGTGAGCAGGGCATTGATGCATTTTTGGATTGGAATTTCTCGTTGGCGGGGCAGTACACACAGTTGGTGTTTGTTGCCCAAGCTCAGCTTAGTGATGAGAGTTTCGAAACCTTACTGCAGAGCAAATTAAGCGAATTTACCCAAACCCAATTAGCCCCAGCGTTGCGCCAAGCTGAGCGGCAATTAGCAACTGACATTCAGCACGTATTAGTTACCCAAGCGCAACAATATCAAGCTCAAACCCAAGCGCTGTTACCGCAAACCCAAGCGATGTGCTTTGATTGGTCTGACCTTCAATTTGACAGCCAAGCGTTAGTACGTAAATCAGCAGTCGGCGCGGGCGTGGTACCTGGGTTGGCGTTAGCGGCGCGAGGTTTAGCGCCTGCCAGCGCAATTGGCGTGCGAGCAGGCACGCGGCGTGTTCTGGCAATGTTAAGTGGGCGCATGGTCGTGCGTTCTGGCGCGACTGCGACTGCGACCACTGCAGGCACCGTGTGCGGACCTTTATGTATGATGGTTTTAGGTGGCGCGACTTGGCTCGGAACCGATTTGGTGCTGAATTATGCCGATGAAAAGCTAAATCGTGACAGTTTACGTGAGCCATTAGTGGATGCCTTAGCGCAACAACGTTTGGAATTAGAGCTGCAACTGCTGGCGGACGCGGAGCGCTGGGTGCATCTATTTTTCTATGAAATGGAGCAAGCACAGCAACAACGCTTCAATATGTCGCGCGAGTTGTTGCACGAATCTGACACGCCAAGACGCTAAAATACTTTCCCTTTCGGTTAAAGTTCGCTAGCCTGCAAAACCAAAAGATAGCGAACAAGCGCTAATAGCGCTGTATCAGCTAAGACATAACCAATAACAACAATAACAAAAGGATACCGGGGTTTTGAATCATCGTAACCGAATTATCGGCAGTATCTTCATTTTAGCGGGCACCACCATTGGTGCGGGTATGCTGGCATTACCACTGACCTCCGCGGGCTTAGGCTTTCCTGTCTCGGTGGCTATCATGGTGGTCATTTGGGCCCTAATGGCGTACACCGGGATGCTGATGCTTGAGCTGCATCAGCATGTGCCAGTGACTGCGACACTACACGGTTTAGCCGAAGAGTTTTTAGGCTGGAAAGGGCGTTTAGCCGCCACCGTCGCGATGCTGTTTTTATTGTACGCCTTATGCGCGGCTTACATCGCTGGCGGCGGCGCATTGATGCAGCAGCGTGTTATTGGGCACTTGCCCGCAGCGCCTGAATTCAGTGGCGTGCTGGTGTTTACTCTAATTATTGGCCTGATTGTGTCGCTGGGCACCAGCAAAGTCGACATCATCAACCGCATTTTATTTGTCCTCAAGTTAATTGTCCTGTTGGTCACTATGGTGATGCTGACCCCTGAAGTGGCCGGCTCAAGGTTATTGGACATGCCGCTAGAGCAGGGGCTTCTGGTCGCCGCACTGCCGGTTATCTTTACTTCATTTGGCTTTCACAGCTGTATTCCGTCGCTGGTGCGTTACCTTAATAAAGATATGGCCGCACTGAAGAAAATTGTGATGATAGGTTCAAGCTTACCCTTGGTGGTGTATATCATCTGGCAAGCCCTTGCATTCGGTGCTGTCGGCCAAGCGGACTTGATGCAAAACAGCAATTTACCGCAATTTGTTAATTCGATTGCGGCGGTGATGCAATCGGACTGGGTCGAGGCAGCGATTTATTTGTTTGCGGACCTTGCTTTGGCGACGTCATTTTTGGGTGTCAGTTTAGGGTTGTTCGATTTCCTCGCGGAGAAATTTAAACGTCCGAACAACAAGCGCGGGCGCACTCAAACGGGCTTAATTACCTTTATCCCACCGCTAATTTTCGCGCTGTTTTATCCTCAAGGTTTCATTATGGCGTTGGGGTATGCGGCTATCGCCCTAGTGATTATTGCAATCGTGTTGCCGGTGTTGATGGTACAAAAGGTACGCCGCGACTATCCTCAAGCCAACTTTCAAGCGGTTGGCGGAACTCCCGCGCTGTATATTGCATTGGTACTTGGGGTATTGATTATTGTCGCCCAATTAGCCGTTGCATTTAATCTGGTGTAGTCGCAGGCTCACCAGCGACAGTGGCGCGGGCTGAATGGTTGGTCTGGATGTGACCGCCTGAGCCCGCGCCACGGCTTCAATACTTGAGTGAAATACTCGGGTACTATATAATCAGGGGCATTTATAAAGTCACCTGAGTGAGTATGTCATGAGTGAACAAATCGAGCAGGCGATATCGCGTAAGTACGATGCCGGTTTCGTTTCAGAGATAGAGTCCGATACCTTTGAAGCAGGGTTAGACGAATCTGTAATCCGCCGTATTTCCGCCATGAAGAATGAACCTGAATGGATGCTGGAATGGCGCTTAAAGGCTTACCGCACCTGGCTGAAAATGGAAGAGCCAGAGTGGGCCCACGTTGACTATCCGAAAATCGATTATCAAGCGATTTCTTATTATTCTGCCCCGAAAAGCATGAAGGACAAGCCTAAGTCGTTAGACGAGGTGGACCCTGAGTTACTGCGTACCTATGAAAAATTAGGTATTCCACTGCACGAGCAGGAAATGTTGGCGGGCGTAGCCGTTGACGCGGTATTTGACTCGGTGTCAGTCGTCACCACCTTCCGTGAGAAGCTGGAAGAAGCGGGGGTCATTTTTTGCCCTATTTCTGAGGCAATTCAAAAGTATCCAGAGCTGGTCAAAAAATATATTGGTTCGGTGGTACCGCGTGGAGATAACTATTTTGCGGCGCTCAATAGCGCGGTATTTACCGACGGCTCGTTTGTCTACATTCCTAAGGGCACCCGTTGCCCGATGGAGCTTTCTACCTATTTCCGCATCAATGAGCTCAATACCGGCCAGTTTGAGCGCACTTTGATTGTGGCTGAGGAAGGCTCGTATGTCAGTTACCTGGAAGGATGTACTGCACCGCAACGTGACGAGAACCAGCTACATGCTGCCGTGGTTGAATTGGTGGCTATGGACGACGCTGAAATTAAGTATTCAACGGTGCAAAACTGGTACCCAGGCGATGAAAACGGTAAAGGTGGTATCTATAACTTCGTCACTAAGCGTGGCATCGCTGAGACCAACGCCAAGATTTCCTGGACCCAGGTTGAAACAGGCTCTGCGGTGACGTGGAAGTACCCAAGCTGTATTTTGAAAGGCGACAACAGTGTCGGAGAATTCTACTCGGTGGCGTTGACTCGTGGGCGTCAGCAAGCTGATACCGGTACTAAGATGATCCACATCGGTAAAAATACCAAGTCGACGATCATTTCTAAAGGTATTTCAGCGGGGCATAGCAGCAACGCGTACCGTGGTCTAGTGCGTATGGGCCCAAATGCCGATGGGGCGCGTAACTTTACGGAGTGTGACTCGCTGCTGATTGGCGATAAATGCGCCGCACACACTTTTCCATATATTGAAAGTCGCAATCCAAGTGCGATTGTCGAGCATGAAGCGACAACGTCCAAGGTCAGCGACGACCAATTATTTTTATGTCGGCAACGCGGCTTAGACCCAGAAAAAGCGGTCTCAATGATAGTGAATGGCTTCTGCAAAGAAGTATTTAAAGAATTGCCAATGGAATTCGCCGTCGAAGCGGGCAAATTACTCGAAATTAGTCTTGAAGGTTCAGTGGGGTAACAATGTTAACAATTAAAGATTTACGCGCCAGTGTTGAAGGCAAAGAGATTTTGAAAGGACTGAACCTGGATATCAAGCCTGGCGAAGTACATGCCATTATGGGCCCAAATGGTGCCGGTAAAAGTACTTTAGGTTATGTGTTATCCGGCCGTGACGGCTATGAAGTGTCGGGCGGTCAGGTTGAGCTGAACGGCGAAAATGTTTTAGAGATGGAAGTGGAAGAACGCGCCCAAGCCGGCTTATTTTTAGCGTTCCAGTACCCAGTTGAAATTCCAGGCGTGAGCAACATGGAATTTATGAAAGAGTCAGTCAACGCGGTACGTAAAGAGCGTGGTGAAGAGTCGTTGAGTGCTGCCGAGTTTTTGAAAAAAGCGAAAGAAGCGTGTAAGCAAGTTAACTTGCCGCTTGATTTCTTAAAGCGCGGAGTTAACGAGGGCTTTTCGGGCGGTGAAAAAAAGCGTAACGAGATTATGCAGATGATCTTGCTTGAACCATCAATTTGTATTCTTGATGAGTCTGACTCGGGCCTGGATGTTGACGCACTGCAGGTTGTTGCCAATGGTGTAAATAGCCAGCGTGATGGCAAACGTAGCTTTATCGTAGTCACCCATTATCAGCGCCTGTTGGACTACATTGAGCCTGATTTTGTACACATTCTTGCCGACGGAAAAATTGTTAAAAGTGGCGATGCGTCGTTGGCGAAAGAAGTTGAGAAGACTGGATACGCTTGGTTAAGCAAAGCCGAGGAGGCTGGTGCATGAGTCAGTGGTTAAACGGTGTTATTGAGCGTGCTCAAGGCGTTGACGATTGGTTAAGCCCAATTCGTCAGCAAGCATTGGCGCAGCTGAGTCAACAATCGTGGCCTGGCCGTCGCACAGAGGCTTGGCGATACACGTCACTGCACCCAATCGCCGATGCGCAATGGGCGCAGAGTGAGCCTGCAGACGCAGCAGTCAGCACTGAACAGCGTCAAGCACTCAGTATCGAAGGTTTGGAAACTATCGACATTTGGTTTGTAGACGGTCAGCTACAGACGGATATCAGCCAAATCACCTTGCCGTCAGGGTTGACGATGCAAAGCTTTGCGCAGGCAGATGACCAGGCGCGGGCTGCTGCAGCGCAGGTATTTACCCAAGTCAAACCGCCCAAGCATTTGTTCGGCTTGGTCAATGACGTATTGGCTAACAATGGGGTCATTATCGATGTGGCTGCGGATGCGGCTGTGAATACGCCAGTGCGTATCATCAACCTGTGTAGTGACGGCGTAGAGTCCCATAACCGCGTGCTGGTGCGCTTAGGTGAGCGTGCTCAAGCGTGTGTGATTGAACACGGTGCGGGCGACGGCGCGAGCTTGAACACGGCGTACGCAGAATATCAGTTAGGTCGTGATGCCAAGTTAGAACACTACCGCTTTGCGTTGCACGCGAAACAGGCGATTCATGTGGGTGGTTGCCACTTCAATATGGGTGAATCATCGCGTTTGAATAGCACCTTAGTGGGCTACGGCAGTCAGTTGTCGCGTATCGACGTGGACATTCAGCACACTGAACAACATGCCTTTGCGAAGTTCAATAATATTTATTTGTTAGCTGAAGGCGAGCATTTTGACTTGCACAGCAGCATTGAGCATATAGTGCCAAATGGCACCACTGAAGAAAATGCACGCGGGATTGTTGGCGACAACGCCAAAGCGGTGTTTAACGGCCGTATTCATATCCATCGCGATGCGCAAAAGACCTTGGCAGAGCTGAATAACCGCAACTTGCTATTATCTCGTCGCGGCCAAATTAATACCAAGCCTGAACTCGAAATCTATGCGGACGACGTTCAATGTGCCCACGGCGCAACGGTCGCAGAAATTGACGACGAAGCGTTGTATTACATGCTAAGTCGTGGCATTGAGCGTTCACAAGCGTTAGTGATGCTGAACTTTGGCTTTATTCAGGAGCTTGTTGATCAAATGCCAAATGCGGCGCTGCGTGAATGGTTACAACCTAAATTGCAACAGCGCTTTGCGGGGATGGAAGTGGCATGAGCGACGCGCTAAAGACGTTTGACGTTGCCAGTATTCGCCAGCAGTTTCCGATTTTGGCACGTACGTTAGATGGCAACCCGTTAGTCTATTTGGACAACGCGGCCACCACGCAAAAGCCCCAAGCGGTGATTGACGCTTTAGTGGATTTTTACACCCAGTGTAATTCGAACGTGCATCGCGGTGCGCATCAGCTGTCTGACGAAGCGACCCGTCGCTATGAACAGTCGCGCGCCACCGTTGCTAAGTTTATTCATGCAAGCGCGGTTGAAGAAGTTATCTGGACCAGCGGCACCACCGAAGGCATCAATATCGTCGCCAAGGGTATGGCGCAGCGCTTACAGGCTTGTGATGAAGTGATGGTGACGCAAATGGAGCACCACGCTAATTTAGTCACCTGGCAACAAGCATGTAAAATGTCGGGCGCCATCTTAAAAGTAGTTCCGATTGACGAGCAGGGTAACCTGGACTTGGCTGCATTCGAGCAGCTGCTCAGTTCACGCACGCGTATGCTGGCGTTGCCGCATGTGTCTAATGCCTTGGGTACAATTAACCCAATTAAAATGCTGACCGCCAAAGTGAAAGCGGTCGCACCGCAAGCGCTGGTATTGATAGATGGTGCGCAAGGTGTGGCGCATGGGCGGGTGGATGTGCAAGATATCGGCGCCGACTTTTATGTGTTTTCTGGACACAAGTTGTTTGGCCCAACCGGAATTGGCGTACTTTGGGGACGCCGTCAGGTGCTCGAGGACTGGCCTGTATGGTTGACGGGTGGCGAAATGATTGCCACAGTCACATACGAAGACGCAACCTGGGGCAAGTTACCGAATCGTCTCGAAGCAGGCACGCCAAATATTGCCGGTGCAATCGGGTTAGCTGCGGCGATTGATTGGTTTAGCCAGCTTGATATGGACGCAGTCGCTGGCCATGAACAAGCCCTGTTACAACGTGCCCTGGAATTGGCCCAACAAGTACCAGGCATGCGGGTTGTCGGTAACGCAGAGAATAAAATTGGTATTTTGAGCTTTGTAATAGAAGGTGCGCACCCAGCTGATATCGGCTTTTTACTGGATCGCCAAGGTATCGCAATTCGTACCGGTGATCATTGTGCTCAGCCTTTGATGGCGCGCTTACATGTGCCCGGTACTGCACGCGCATCGTTTAGCATTTATAATACCTTGGACGAAGTGGAAGCCTTATTTAAGGGGCTACACAAAGCGTCCATGATGCTTGCTTAAGCAAGGAGGTAATCATGTCTGTTGAAACTTTTACGCCGACTGTGCAAGTGGTCACTATGACAGCACCAGCGCAGCGTTATTTTGCCGCTAAATTGGCGGAGCGCCCAGGCCAAATTATTCGGTTTTCTACCAAACTGAGTGGCTGCACTGGGTTTGCATATGTGCTGGATTACGCTGACCAAGCGCAAGATAACGATATCGTCGTTGCAATCAGCAACGATATTACGTTAGCGGTTGATAAAGCGTCATTGCAGGCGTTACGCCACACTGAAATTGATTACGTCAAAGAGGGCATTAACGGTATCGTTAAGTTTAACAACCCGAATGTACTCGACGAATGCGGTTGCGGTGAAAGCTTTAACGTGAAATCTGCAGTGTAAGCGTGCGGGTGTACGCCCGCACGCACGACCCATACTAGCCATACTTAAGCCCGCAAAGCACAGAGCGAAGTTTACATGTCAATGCAAAAAATGGTGAACACCACGCGCGAGGTCAAAGCCCGGCGCGTGCCCACCGGTGAAGTTAAAATTATCCCTAAACATGAATTCGTCAATATTACCCAAGATCTCGGTGGTAATTACACCGTGACCTGGCAAGGTAATATGTTACGTATTGATGGCACAGACGCGGATGCTATTGGGCGTAAGCCGACGACCTTAGACTTTGCAACGCCGAGTGACGGTCAAATAGACGAGCAGCAAGTTTGGACTGCCCTAGAAAGTGTCTATGACCCTGAAATACCGATTAACTTAGTCTCGTTAGGGCTGATTTATGCGGTAAACATTGACCAAGCAGAACAACAAGTGCTGATTAAAATGACCTTAACCGCGCCAGGCTGCGGCATGGGTCCTGTGCTTGTGGGTGATGTTGAATACCGCGTGGGTATGGTGCCAAATGTTGCTGCGGTGAAGGTTGAACTGGTGTTTGACCCACCTTGGTCACGTGACATGATGAGTGAAGAAGCACAGCTTGAAGCCGGTGTATTTTTCTAAACTAACGAATATCCAAAGGAATTATGCATGGCGCTGCCAACGACGACTGACATTGTTGAAGATTTAGAGTTTTTAGACGACTGGGAACAGCGTTATCAGTATATTATTGATTTAGGCAAACAGTTGCCAAGCTTAGAGCCTGAGCTGAAACGTGATGAGTTTAAAGTGCGCGGCTGTCAAAGCAGTGTATGGCTGATTTCCGAGACATTGGCGGATAAACGCATGCATTTTCGGGTCGATAGCGATGCGGTCATCGTGCAGGGCCTGTTGGCGTTAGTTCTGGCAGCTTATGACAACAAAACCGCGTCTGAGATTACTAGCTTTGACATCGACGAGTATTTTACTCAACTTGATTTAGAGCGCCATATATCACCAACACGGGGGAATGGCTTACGCGCTATCGTAGCCACCATCCAACAACAGGCACAGCAGCAATTAGCAGCCAGTTAGGTCACTTTAAGTTTAATCAGTTGCTGGGACTGGCGACTTGCCACTAACTTGATATCCCCCTTAGCCATAAGCTCGCCAAGGGTTATATTGTCGAGAAAGTTACTGATACGGTCGCTTAAGTCAGACCACAGACTATGGGTCAAGCAACGCTCGCCTTGCTGGCAGTTGGATTGTCCCTGACAACGGGTCGCATCGACCGACTCATCGACCGCGCGAATAATCTCACCAATATTGATATCATGGGGCTGACGCCCGAGACGGTAACCACCACCAGGTCCACGCACGCTGTCGACTAATTCATGGCGACGTAGGCGTGAAAATAGTTGCTCGAGGTAGGACAACGAAATCTCTTGCCGTTCAGAAATATCAGCCAAGGGCACAGGACCTTTATTCGCGTGAATAGCCACATCCAGCATCGCGGTGACCGCGTAACGGCCTTTAGAGGTCAAACGCATCGAAGATTCCTAATAACTGACATGAATGATGCTAAATCATCGCATACTTGAGTAAATCACTCAAGTATTGAGTCAAACTGAAATTGGATAAAAAAACCCCAGACTGGGTTGGGCAGTCTGGGGTATGGATTGCCCGTATGGGCTTCGCCTTTCACTCCACTATACTATGGGGTTTGTAACCAGCCTCGCCAAGCTAGTTAAACGGTTAATCGTCGTAAAAAACCTGCCATTGGTCTAACTCATTTAAGCATGAGTATATGTATGGAAAATTTTCAACTGATAAACGCCCATGTATTTCAAACCCCTTTATTATAGGGGAATTAATCGAATGTCGGTAAAAAGTTCGAATGAGTTCTAATAATCTGAATGAAGAATAAACTAAGTCTAACAACAGGCAGGAATGGCGTTCAAAGGTCATTAAAACATCATTCAGGTGTCGCAAAAGTGTCATCTTAAAAGCCTATTATAAGCCCCGTTGTAGCAGCAGGTTACAACGCGAACTTAATCATCACTTCCCTGGATGTTAAGATTTATCCGGTAAGCAGTTAGTCTGCTTACCGATTTTTTTTATCTGCTTTTCGGGTTAAGACGCATCACTCGAATAGTCGCCCGAGTAATCAACCACCCAGTTGATAAATAGCTCCACGCCTGTTTTCAATGCATCTTCATCCGCATAAAAGTAGGGCGAATGGTTGCTTGGCGCATCAGCTAAGTCTTGGTCAGGCGGAGTAATGCCAAGAAATACGAACATGCCTGGCACTTCATTAGCGAAAAATGAAAAGTCCTCTGCACCCGTCACCAATTCATTTTCAAAAACCTTGTCTTGGCCTGCAACCCGATAGGTTGTGGGTAACATACGCTCGACAAGGTCGGCGTCATTTGAAGTGACTGGGTAACCTTCGTGAATATGCACTTCCGCCCGGGCGCCACTTGCACGCGCTGTGTATTCAGCGGTGGTGGTCAGTTTTTCAAAGATTTGAGCACGGATACCCATGTCAAAGTTTCGAATCGTACCTTCTAAATAGACTTCATCGGGAATGATATTGTTGCGCACGCCCCCTTCAATTTTGCCAAAACTCACCACCGCGGGGGCCTTAGTAATATCAACCTGACGGCTGACAATGGTTTGTACGTTATTGATAATTTGGCTACTGGCTACGATGGGGTCGACACCGCCCCAAGGCCGCGAACCATGGGTTTGTTCGCCTTTCACGAAAATTTCAAAGCGGTCGGATGAAGCCATTAATGGACCTTTGCGATAACCGATATGGCCGGTGTGTCCCGCCGACCAAACATGAATACCGAGCACCGCATCGGGCTTCTCAGCATCAAAAATACCTTCGGCTAACATCAGCTCAGCGCCACCTTCTTCACCGGGTGGGGCACCTTCTTCAGCCGGTTGAAAGATAAACATCACGTTGCCATGTAGTTGGTCTTGAATACTCGTTAAGTATTCAGCCGCGCCCATTAACATGGCCACGTGCAAGTCGTGTCCACAGGCGTGCATGACACCGACCTGCTGGCCACGGTATTCCCCCACAGCAGTGGAGGCAAAAGGCACGTCGGTACGCTCAGTGACTGGCAAAGCGTCCATGTCGGCACGCAGTGCAATCGTTGGCCCAGGTTGGCCACCACGAAGCATGGCGACCACACCGGTGTGCGCAATCTCGGTCTGTACTTCAAGTCCAAGCTCGCTAAGATGTTCAGCAACTAAAGCCGCCGTTCTATACTCGCGGTTACTCAACTCAGGGTGCTGATGGATATCGCGGCGCCATTCAATCACACGTTGCTCGAGTTCTGCTGAAATACGATGAGGGTCTGCGGCACTAGCGGCTGCGCTAAAGCCTAAGCTCATCATTGCGCTGGCTAAGATAGTGACGGTATAGCGGCGGGGCTTGCTTAACATAATGCACCTCTAATTATGGTTGATGGCGAGTTACAGCCAGTTGGTCAAAATAATACCTACGCCTAAGCTTTGAGTATGGTGATTGTAGTCAACCAGGGATTCACCATAGCCGTTAAAATACTGAACATAGCCGCGAAAACGATTCCAAAGCGGGAAGGTAAAACCAACTTGCAGCGCGCCTTTGTTATCCGATGTACGCAAATTATTTCGCAGCATGACATCGACACTGAAATGATCCCAGCTATACACGAACTGTAAGTCACCATAGCCTAAGTAGCGACGAATACTGGGGTTGTCGTCTTCGTCTGACGATTCAGGGATACGCCACCACGGGCGGATAGAAAACGCTAAATTGTCATGTTCGAACACGAATTCAGCGGTCACTCGATTCCAGGACCGCGAAGTTGGCTCTGAGCGACCATTGGACTGGTGGTTCAAACTTAAGTTAATCAGTTTGGGGTCAATACCAAAGAGCGAGGCGTCGGCAACGTCGAACGTTACAAATACTTCCGGTTCGTAGTTAGTTTCCCGAAAAGGGCGCGAGGCATCACTATTATACGCCTGCCAAAACGATTGTTGGGTGTAGGCGACCCAAAGTGAGTGGCGGCTGCCAAAAAGCTCAGTACTTAATGGGTACTTGAAGCTAAATTGCAGTTTCAGCTCAAGTTTATCAATGTCGTCGGAATCAGGAATGCTATCAAATGCCTGCGCGTTAGAACGCGTTGTATATTTCGCAGGTAGCACGTAATTCGGCCGGTGTGGGGTAATCACATACGGGTTTTCAGCGGTGGCGCGTTCGGCTTCAATGCGCCGCTCGACACGGCTTTCAGTCTCAGGCACCGCGATTTCAAGCTCATCAAGTGCTTCTTCAGGGGTTTGCTGTGCGTGAGCGATGCTGAACGATGCGCTCACTAACAGTGCAAGCATCACGCTAAGTTTACGTCGTACACCATATGTAGACTGAACCGACATGGTCACTCCTTTTAAGGTGCAGCGTATGCGCTCGGCATACGCTGCTATTTTGTTGCTGGTCGGCGTACCTGAAGCCAGCACGGGCAGGCCTATAGGCTATTCAACCGGCTTGCGGATAAACACAATATTGAGGCCTTTATGTTTGACGCTCAGTGCCTTACCGATTGACCATATACCGATAGGGATGCCTGCGATGACAGAGATGATGCTACCCCAACGCTCAGCTGCGGCCACATCGCCGCCAGTCGCTAGCGCTAGAATCATACCTACGACGAAGCTGACCACAAGAAATAGCGCAACGAAGCGCCAAGTGAAAGACCACCAGACGGATAGCACCATGGCAATGCTGTTTTCAGCGTCGGTTTGTGGTGCGTTATTCGCATAGTATTCGGGTGGTGGCGCGTCATTGCCGGTTGAGCCATCGTCGCTCGGTGAATCGTAACCATCGTTTGCCATTTGCCTTCCTCTTGAATAAATAATGACTCCAATTGACTATAGCAGATTAGGGGTAATTAGATGATTTCTCAAGGTAAAAAAAAGCCCCTGCAAAACAGGGGCTGACTGCTTTATTCGGCGTCTTTAACAAACTCGTCAAGCCAGTTGACGGTCTCCCATAACATATGCAGCACGGATTCGCGCGCCCGATAACCATGCGACTCATGTGGCAGCATGACTAAGCGCGTGGTGCCACCCAAACCTTTGATAGCTTGGTAGAGGCGTTCACTTTGCATCGGGAAAGTTCCCGAGTTATTGTCCTCTGCACCGTGGATTAGCAACAATGGCGTTTTGATTTGATGTGCCTGAAAGAACGGTGACATGGTTAGGTAAAGTTGCGGGTCATCCCATACCGTGCGCTCTTCACGCTGAAACCCAAACGGCGTCAAGCTGCGGTTGTAAGCACCACTTCGCGCGATACCAGCCTTAAACAAGTCCGAATGCGCGAGCACATTCGCGGTCATAAATGCACCGTATGAGTGCCCACCCAAAGCAACCCGGTTGGCATCGACCACGCCCAAATTAGCGCCCGCCTTGATGACTGCTTCAGAGTTTAAAATCAATTGCTCAATAAAGGTGTCGTTCGGTTGGGCGTCACCTTCGCCAACGATGGGCATGGTCGCATTATCCAGTACCGCATAACCTTGGGTCGCCAGAAACTGCGGGCGCCAATAACTAATCCGGTTAAATTCATAGGGTGAGCCACTGACCTGAGCGGCGTCTGCTGCACTACGATACTCGCGAGGGTATGCCCAAACAATGGCAGGCAACGGGCCGTCACGTTCTTGGTCATAACCGGCTGGCAAATACAAGGTTGCTGACATGGGCAGACCATCTGCACGCTCGTAGTGAATTAATTCACGGCTAATGCCTAACGTTTCCGGCATCGGGTGTGGGGTTTCGGTCAGTGCGGTCAGCCCCTCATCGCCGTCAGCGGTTAAATCACGACGGTAAAAATCCGCTGGCTTATCACTGGCCTCGCGTAACGTTAACACCGTTAATGGGTCGCGGCTAAGCACAGAAAGTGCACGTTCATAGTAGGGTGAACTTGAGCGCCAGAGCCGCTCAGTCGAACCGTCTGCTAAGCGATAACGGTCCACAAACGGGCGATCGCCTTCATCGGACGCGCCAGCGCCATTGAGTAGCATATAACCGTCGTCCAACATCAGTTGGGTCAAGCCATATTGGTTACGGCTTAACATGGGTGAGCCTGGGTCATTGTAGCGATCCTGCCACGAACGCTCCCATAATTGCTGCGGCTCACGATTTAAGCTTGGATCAATATGCCACACGCGCTCTTCACGCGATGACCATAAGCGTTCGTACACCAATGCGTCATTGTCACCGGCTGCGACAAAGCGCGAGAAGCGTGAGCGCAGTTGGACTAGCTCCTCGACCTCAGTGTCAGCGAAGGGCGCAGCTTGTTGATACACCACATCGCGATACTCAGATTCCTGACGTGGGTCGCCACCGTCAGCGGCTTGTGCCCATACTAAAGTTGCAGGCGCATCGTTGCGCCATTGAATACTGCGACGTTCAGGCACTACCGCATCGAATGAAATTGGTAGGTTATCCGCTAAGGCTTGCTCAACGACTGTGTGTACAACATCACCTTCGCTATTCCATACTTCAGTGGTGCGTGCGAAACGAAAGTGCGGTACTGAAAATGAGTAAGGGCGCTTTAGCTCAGTGACGAGCATAAACTCGTTGTTCGGTGACAACGCAAAGCTATTAAATACGCCTTCACGGCCAATGTAAGTGACCTCGCCGCTGTCGCTAATATGCGCAGGGATAGCACTAAAGTAATAGTCAAAGAGTGCTTCGTCATGGCTATTTTGTAATAAATCCTGATAGGTCCGAGCAGGGGCGGTGCGGCCACGGCTTTCGGTGACGACGGGGCCTGCTGGTGCACGGCTGGCTTCGGGGGCGTCGCCCTTATCTGGAGCCACCGCCATGACATACACGCCTTGGCTGTCTAGTTGCCAAGTAATACCAGCATTCCAAACTTGATTGACTTGCACGTCACTCCAACGCTCGGCGGCGCCAGTTTCAACGTGAATTCGATACAAAGTGACGCCGTCGTCCTGCATATTTAGCGCCGCAATATAATCAGCATTCGGAGCCCATGCGGTGTCAATGATCCGCGCATCGTCTGGTAAACCGGTAACGAGGCGGTCATCACCCGTTTGAGTGTCGACTAAAGTCAGCGCCTCGACATAGCGGGTTTGACTGACAGTGAAGTTATGTGGATTAATTCGGATGCCTGCTAAACGGTATTCATCGGCAGCGAGATCTTCAATAGACGGTAACGCAGGGTATTGCTGCACCAACAGGTAAGCGCCGCCCGGGCTGATAGAACCGCCGGGTGAGGGGGCTGCATCAACGATATCAATAATAGCTTGGTCAGGTTGTTGGTAATCCAACGTAATTTGGTTGGCTTGCGCGCTTGACGCACTTAGGTAAAGGCCTGCGCCCAATAAGCAAAATGCATAGGCGTGAGGTTGATGCAAGCGGTTGCGAGCAGAGGTATCAAACATTCAACAGTTTCCCTGTGATGAAAGTGGTAGCACTAACCTGAGGGAAACCGTTGCGTTTGGCAATCTGAATGCGATGGATTTAAGTCAGTAGGCGTTAATCAACTAAAAAGCGGTCGATTAGCTTAGCGCCATACAGCCGAGACGGCGTGTAGTAACCCGGGCTTAATTGGTTGCGCAAAATGTAAATCGCGAGTTCTACCGCGCCGCGACTGGTCAATTCATAACCATTCAATACTTTTTGCCGAATGGTGATCACATCACCTGCGGCGTTGCGCGCTTCACCCCATACCCAGGTGTAATTTGCTGCGCGCTCTTTTTGTTCAGGTCCCGCCGGGGCATTGCTGACTTTCTTTTCAAGTTGGCGGCGTAGCGCAGAGAACTTGAACGCAAAGCGCACCCAATTCATCCGTTGCATGCGCTTGACCAAATTAGGGCTGGCAGGCACATACACTTCAATATTTGGAATGCCGGTACTGTAAAATGCCGTGGCAACGTCACCCCAAGGGATGGTCATGGCAAGCTTTTCACCGTCACCAAAATTGATTCTGCGCGTTTTAAATGCCAGCGGTACATTCTTAATGTCGCCGTTTTCCCGCACTGCGCCACCTAAATGCAGGCGGCGAATACCGGTTAACGCGGTGCCACGGCTCATGCGCGAGCTGGAATCAAAGCCTAGGGTTAAGTGGGTCGCATTCGGCATTTGGGCATTCAAACGCGCCGCAATGCAGTCAGTCGGAATGACATCAAAACCGACGCCAGGGCAGATAATAATACCTGCAGCATCGGCTTCCTTGCGAAGGCTGTGAGCCAACTCGAATACACTAATTTCGCCGGTGATATCAAGGTAGTGGGTCTTAGCGCGTAAACAAGCTTGTAGCATGGGTGCCGCGGTGTCTTCAAACGGCCCCGCGCAATGCACCACCAAATCGACGTCTTCCAGTTGGCTGGCTATGGTGTCTACGTCGTCCAAACCAAACGCACGCCACGGCATATCAACACGATTGGCAAGGACTTCTATCTTGGCTTTATTGCGGCCAGCGAGAATAGGGCGATAACCCATTCGTTTGGCGTGGTGAACAATCAATTCACCGGTATAACCGGTTGCACCATAGATCATCCATTTCATAGTTACACTCCGAAGCGACCAGGGTTGGCGTCTTCGGTATTGTACTCACAATTATCAGCGTTTTTACACTCGCCGTATAAATACAAGCTATGGTTGGTTAACTCAATCTGGTTGGCTTGTGCGACTTCTAACTGACGACGCTCAATGACTTCGTCTTCAAACTCGATAACACGACCGCACGTCAAACATACAAGGTGGTCATGGTGCTTTTTGGCACTCAATTCGAACACAGAACGGCCACCTTCAAAATGGTGACGAGTCACAATACCTGCATCATCGAACTGGTTTAGCACGCGATAAACAGTGGCTAAGCCGACTTCGTCTTCCTGCTCAATCAAGATTCGGTATACGTCTTCTGCACTTACGTGTTGGTGCTCTGGTTTTTTAAGAATGTCTAGAATCTTAATCCGCGGGGACGTCACTTTCAGCCCAGCTTTTTTTAACTCTGCATCTGTACTCGGCATAATCTACTCTGTTAAGTGCATGGTGACTTTGATTATAGCCACAATCAGGCATGGATGGAATGAAAAAAGCCGACCATTAGGGTCGGCTTATATATTTGAAATGCTTTGAAAACTCTGCTTATTCAGCTAACTCTGCAAGGTACATCTCGTCTTGTAGCTGTTTACACCACTGCTGGACACGTTGCTTGGTAAGCTCAGGCTGGCGGTCTTCATCAATACCAAGACCAACGAAATGATCGGCATCGACCAAGCCTTTAGAGGCTTCGAAGTGATAGCCGCTCGTCGGCCAATGACCCACAATAATGCCGCCTTTCGCTTCCACGATATCACGCACCATGCCCATCGCGTCCAGGAAGTACTCGGCATAATCCTCCTGGTCGCCACAACCAAAGATAGCCACTAGCTTGTCGGTAAAGTCGATTTCTTCCAATTCAGGAAAGAAGTCGTCCCAATCGCACTGGGCTTCGCCGTAATACCAGGTTGGAATGCCAAACAATAGTAAGTCGTAGGTGGCGATATCTTCTTTACTCGACTTGGCGATGTCTTTCACATCGATAAGGCTTTTACCTAGCTCTTTTTGAATCATATTGGCAACAGCTTCTGTGTTGCCGGTGTCACTTCCGAAGAAAAGTCCTACGGTTGCCATAATACGAAACTACCTACGTTGATTAGTTAAACATCTTGGTCTGTGAGGGCCATTGCTTCTGTCAGTATACGCTCAATCAACTGACTTCGGCTCATCCCTTGTGCTTCTGCGCTTTGATTTAGCGCAACATACACAGACTCTTCAACTTTCAATTCGATACGCTTTAAGCCGCGCGCTCGGTCGCGACGGTGCTGACGTCGCTTATTCAACTTCATTTGCTCTGCACGCGAGAGCGGGTTGGTCTTAGGTCGTCCTGGTCGCCGCTGACTCTGAAACAAGTCAATGGTGACGTTATCCGTCGATTCTTTGGCCATGTGCTGTGAATTACCTCTAAGCCTTATTTCCTGGATGCCTAAAGGTTGGCTTCGACAAAAAATTGAATGAGGCCTTTAGCTAAAAAACCGGCCATGCCTAAAAACAGCACCAGCCAAACTGCCCAGCGCCCAAATTTGGGCACGTTACCACGCTTTAATACGTCTTGAATGGCAAGGCCAATCAGTAAAAATAGCCCTGCGATAGCTAAGTTTGTTACTAGGCTTTCAATCTGTTCAAAATTTTGCGAAAACATGGCATTACCTCAACCAATTCGGCGCGCATTCTAGCACATTAGTGCTTGGCTAGAAAGTCACGCACGCGCTGATTAAACGCTTGGGGCTTTTCTGCATGCAGCCAATGGCCCGTGTTGGCAATTGTGAACGGACGGGCATTTGGAAAACGCGAGCCAATGGCGTCCCGGTGGTCCTCGGTGACATAGTCAGACAGCTCGCCACGTATAAATAACACTGGGCCGGTATATTGCCCGTCTGCAGTGGGGGCACCAATTAATTGCGCGTAATTATCCTGTAAAGCTGCGAGGTTCATCCGCCAACCCCAGGTATCTTCTTGCTTACGAAGGTTTTTCAGCAAAAACTGGCGTACGCCTTGAGACTCTATACGTTCAGCCAAGGCTTTGTCTGCTTCCTGGCGCGAGTTAATCTGACTAACATCCAGTGCACTTAACGCGTCTAAAATGGTTGAATGACGCGCATCGTAAGCCACCGGAGCAATATCGGCGACAATTAACGAGCGTACGCGAGAGGGGTGACGCAACGCGATTTCCATCGCAATTTTACCACCCATCGAGTGGCCGAGCAGGTGAAACTCGTCTAACCCTTCGGCGTCCGCCACCGCTATCACGTCTGCTGCCATCTCATCATAAGTCATGCTGTCACTATGGGGCGACTGACCGTGGTTACGAACGTCCAAGTTAATCACCGTGTAATCGTCGCTCAGGCTGCGACTGATACTTTTTAAATTATCGAGATCGCCAAATAGGCCATGAATTAGAATCACAGGGGCGCCTTCACCTTGGCGTTCATAATTAAGTTGCATGCATTACTCCTACGTTGGCAAGGCCTTCAGGCCGCAGTTCAGTGACATCTTGGTGCGCTTAGTTTAACACATGCCAACACGGGCGGTTAACGGTGCAATCTGGAGTGGGCTTGGGTATAATTGCGCGCAACGTAGAGAAGTTAGGAATCAAGCATGAAGCGGATTGACATTGACGACGATATTTATACATACATTGCTGCAAACACTGAGCACATTGGTGAAAGTGCCTCGCAAATTTTACGCCGTTTGCTGAACCTAAATATCGACTCAGTGCCAGTAGACGCCCCAGCACAGATGCCCGCAGTATCTGATACGGTGGCGAAAGCGGCGCCAGGTAAGCCACAAGCGGGCGCCCAGAAAGTGGTGTTTGATGTGCTCACGCCAGCGGATCTAGCTGGTGAGAAAAGTGTGGTGGGGCGTTTTCTGCATATTTTGTCGATGCTGTACCGTTGTCACAGCGACACCTTTGACGCGGTGTTAGACATCAAAGGCCGTGACCGGGTGTACTTCGCCACCACGGAAGAAGCGCTGGTGCAAGCGGGGAACAGTACCAATCCAAAACAAATTCCGCAGTCGCCGTATTGGGTGATTACCAATAACAATACGACCAAAAAGAAATCAATGTTAACGCAAGCTGCCCATGCACTGGGCTACAACCAACAAGACGTTGAACGGATTAGGGACTTTTTATAAATGGCGATTCATCCGCGTGCCGGCCAACCGGCCGAAGCAAGTGACTTAGTTAACCTTGCCCAACTTATGACCCAGTATTATGTGCGCGAACCGAATATGCGCCAACCAGCGCAGCAAGTCGCGTTTGGTACCTCTGGCCATCGCGGCAGTGCATTACTGGGCTCCTTCAATGAAACCCATATTCTGGCGATTAGCCAAGCGATAGTGGCGTATCGAACCGAGCAAGGAATTACGGGCCCATTGATGTTGGGTAAAGATACCCATGCATTGTCAGAAGCGGCATTTGCTACCGCGTTGGAAGTATTTGTCGGCAATGGCATTGAAGTGCATGTGCAAAGCGATTTAGGCTACACCCCAACACCGGTCATTAGCCAACAAGTGGTGAAGTATAACCGCGGTAAGTCTAAAGGCTTGGCCGACGGCGTTGTCATTACCCCGTCGCATAATCCGCCTCAAGACGGTGGCTTTAAGTATAACCCACCACATGGTGGCCCTGCCGACAGTGACGTTACCCGCACCATTCAAGAATACGCCAACGCTTTAATTGTTAGCGAGCTTATCGGTGTCAACGTCGTGAGCTACGAAGAGGCGATCGCAAGTAAAAAGCTCAAACGACAAGACTGGGTCAGTGACTATGTGGCCGGTCTGGCCGATGTGGTCAATCTGCAAGCGATTAAAGACGCGGGTGTGCGTATAGGTGTAGACGCACTTGGTGGCTCTGGCGCTGCATACTGGCGCGCCATTGCAAGCACTTATGGCTTGAACATGACGATTGTGAATGATCATGTTGACCCATCGTTCTCATTTATGACCTTAGATAAAGACGGCAAGATCCGTATGGACTGTTCGTCGCCCCATGCAATGGCGAGCTTGGTGAAGCAAAAAGACCATTTTGATGTCGCCATTGGTAATGACCCTGACTATGACCGTCACGGCATTGTTACCGCTGATGGTTTAATGAACCCCAACCATTATCTTGCGGTGAGCATCGACTATTTATGTCGCCACCGCAATTGGCGCGCAGACGCAGCGGTTGGCAAAACACTGGTTTCAAGCGCGATGATCGATCGCGTGGTGGCGGGGCTTGAACGTCCGCTGATGGAAGTGCCGGTTGGCTTTAAATGGTTTGCTCAAGGGTTGGCTACAGGTGACTTAGTTTTTGCGGGTGAAGAAAGCGCTGGCGCAAGTTTCTTAGACCAACAGGGTCAAGCGTGGAGCACGGATAAAGACGGCATCATTCTTGGATTGTTGGCGGCTGAAATTCAAGCGGTTACCGGACAGTCAGCGAGCCAATACTACGCCGAGCTCGAAAAGCGTTATGGGACATCGTTTTACCAGCGAGTTGATAACAGCGCTGATGAAACCATGATGGAAGCGTTCCAGCAATTACCGTCAATGCGGGTCAAAGTTGACATGTTAGCCGGCGAAACAGTGACTGCAGTGCTGACCAAAGCGCCCGGCAATCAAGCTGGTTTTGGTGGTTTGAAAGTGGTGACCGAGAATGGCTGGTTCGCAGTGCGCCCTTCAGGCACTGAGCCAGTATACAAAGTGTATGCGGAAAGCTTGAAAAGTGCAGAGCACTTGGCTCAAATTCACTTAGAAGCCAAGCAATTGGTTGAAAGCTTACTGAGTTAATTCCAGTGTCAGGGCGAATGCCTTGACGATGCGAATGATAAGCTAAAAAAAACCTCGTGTGCGTCTATCGCCACGAGGTTTTTTTACGCATGTAATGCCTATTTCTGCTTGAAATCTGGCAGCTCGATTTCTGGAATGTCATCAAGCGGCACATGCGGTTCGTCGTCTGGTGCGTCTTCTTCGGCATCAGTTTCCACCATGGTGGTCATGATCTCAGCCGACGTCGTGGCTGGTGCCAAGGTGGTAAAGCTGGTGTGGCCCTGGTCGACCGCTTTAGCCCGGCGCGTCGTACGATACACGGCGTAGCAACAAATTGCTGCAGTCAGCGCAGCCATTAAAATAAAGAAGAAATCGACCGCACCAAATTGCATTAAAGCAGCAACTGAAGGGGCTCCGATAATGGCACCGACACCACCGACCTTAATGATTGAGCCTGTCGCGCCCAGCATTTGGTCGGTGCTCAGATAGTCATTGGTGTGCGCCATAGCGAGTGAATAAACCGGTAACAAACAACCGCCGAGCAACGCCATGAAAATAAATATCAATAGGGGCGTATCACCACTTAATTGCGATAACACAAGTGCAGTCAAGGTGCCGACGGCGGTTACCCCTGCAAGCACTAAGCGGCGGTCAATGCGGTCTGACAATAACCCGATAGGTGTTTGTAGGACCAACCCCCCAAAAATAAACGACGCCATAAAGATAGTCACTTGCGGCACACTCAGGCCTATATAGGTCGCGTACACTGGTCCGATGCCATAAAACATGGCGTAGCAGGCTTGAATGGTAAAGGCTGCTGCAATACCCAGAGGCGCTTGAGTCAATAAAAATCGAATTGGCACTTTTCTCGGACTTGAACCATTGGGCTCTGACGAGATAGTCGCCAAGATTGGGATCAGCGACAAGTTGATTAGCAGTGCAATAATGACAAAAGGTACAAAGGTCGCTGGATCGGCGAAACCAAGAATTAATTGTCCAACTATCAGGCCTGCGTAAATTAACACTAAATAGACCGATAACATCGCGCCACGATTCTTATTATCTGCCATAGTATTGAGCCAGCTTTCGGCAATCACGAACATCGCGGAAATGGCGAAACCACTGACAAAACGGGTTAAGAACCACACGACGGGGTCAATCCACATCGACTGGATAAGCACCGCAGCGGAAGCGAGGGCAGCCAAGCCGCCGAAGGCACGAATAAAACCGACGCGGCGAATGTCTTTTGGGGCCCGGGTGGTACCAAACAAAAAGCCAATGAAATAAGCCGACATAATGATGCCGGTGGTGATAGTGGAAAAGCCCTCAATGGTTGCGCGTAAACTGAGTAGGGTGCTGGTCATCCCCACACATAGGCCGATGAGTGTCATGGTAGAAAGAAGTGAGCTTACCGCGCGAAGCTGTTGTCGAAGCATGTAAAAGGCCTTGAGGTATTAAAATTTTCTTATTAATCGTAACTTTAGCAGGACTTAACCAGTGAAGCCAGCTTGCACATAGGTTATCCACAGGTTGTCACTTGCTGGATTGGCTTTGGCTGTTTATTATCCCTGTAGACTTTTTAAAACAGGCGGTCACCGTGTTTAGATTGATTACGTCTTCAACGCTTTGGACAACGTGGATAGCTATCAGCATATTCGCGCTTACGCAGCTGTCTAGTGCCCATGCAAGTAGCACCGAAGTAGGCGACTTATATGAAATTCGCTTACCTGTGAACAGCCAGTCACGCGACGATCGTCAGCAGGCGTTGCAGGAAGGCTTTGCGCAAGTGTTGGTGAAAGTATCAGGCCAGCGTGATGTGCTGACCATTCCAGCCGTGCGCAGTGAACTGTCACGTCACACCAATTATCTGGTGCAATATAATTACGTCACTGAAGAGCGACAATTAATGCTGCGCGCGCAATTTGACGAGCGCCGTATTGAAGAGCTTTTACGTCGAGCTGATGCGACTTACTGGAGCGCACGACGCCCTAACTTAATGTTTTGGGTGGCGCAAGAATCTCCCAGAGGCATTCAATTGGCAGGCCGTGATACCGACTCTGAACTGATTCCCGCGTTACGTCAGCAATCTCGAGTGCGTGGCTTACCAATTAGTTTTCCATTATTGGATTTGACTGACCGCATGCTGGTGAGCCCCAGCGATGTGTGGGGGCGCTTCGATGCTCCCGTGCTGGAAGCGACGCAACGCTACCCTGCAAACGGCGTTGTGATTGTCAGGGTACAAGAGGTTGATGACGAAGTGCGTGGGCAATGGTCGTTAGTGGTCGGTAACACCCGCCGCGCAGGGCAAACCCAAGCTGAGGATTTAGCCGGTCTAGGCCAAGCGATTATGGATGAGGTGACCGAGCGCGTTGCTGCTGAATATGCGGTGACCTTTAGTGACCGTTCGCGCGGTGATTTTCGCATTCGGGTGACCAACCTGATGGATTTGGAGCGTCTACTTGAAGTGGAAGCCATGTTGGGCCGTTTAGGCAGTGTCGAGCGTGTAACTTTAAGCCGTTATCATCAGGGTAGCGCAGAGTTTAATTTATTACTGATTGGCGACATGAGTCGGGCACTGCAAGCCCTGGAGCTAGAAAACCGAATGCAGCGCGTGGTTGATCCGTGGAGCACAGATGCAAGCCCCGTGGTGGAGTATCGATGGCTGCGTTAGCAACAGTAGGCGCGCAGCTTGCATTACCTGTGTTACTGCCCGACGACGCGTTATTTAAAACGTTTGAAACCGGTGATAATGACCAACTGCTGACCACATTAGTAGATCTCAGCTCGGCCAGCATGCATCCGCGCAGCTCGGTCTATTTATGGGGCGCCAGTGGGCGTGGTAAAACCCATTTGTTGACGGCCGTGTGCGCAGCGGCGGGGCATGTCGACATGCAAGTGATGTATATCCCATTGCGTGATTTTAACGACCCTGTGCATATTAGTCTGCTGCAGGGTCTTGATGAATATGATCTTGTCTGTTTAGACGATATTGATGCGGTTAGTGACTCACCTGCATGGTGTTTAGCGTTATTTGCTTTATATAACCGCCTAGCGGATGCAGGTAAGGCACAGCTGATTATTAGTGCATCGCGTTCCGCATTAGCCCTTGATTGTGCGTTGCCCGATTTACGCTCGCGCTTGCAGGCGGCTTCGAGTTTTCAGCTTAAACGATTGGATGATGAGGGGCGTCAACGCGCGTTGCAAAACCACGCTGCACAGCGCGGTTTGCAACTTGAAGATGATGTGGCGCAATTTATGGTGCAGCGGTTAAGTCGCGACATGCATCGTTTAATGGCGGCACTCGATCAGTTGGATAAAGCCTCGATTGCCCAGCAACGTCGTCTCACGGTGCCGTTTGTCAAACAGGTATTGGCCATTTAACCGCCCCGGTTAGGATGGTAATTTACCTGCGTTGGTCACTTTGCTCTTGCGCTTGATGCCTAAACCTTGTTCGCGACCAGCATAACGGGCGTAGTAGGTGGCACCAAAGAAAGCACCAGTGGTTAGCACCAGCTCAATCACTGCATAGCCAATCTCTTCAGGATGCGTCCAAAGCGCTGTCGCACCATGTAAAAAATACAACATCAGAATAAAGTTCGCCCAAGCATGGGTGTACGGGTTGCCTTTGATAATACCAGCCAGTGGGAACAGCAATGGAATGGCCCATACCAGAGGCTTGAGCCATACCGCGACCACTTCGCTAGGGGATAGCACGCCGTGCCAAATGATCACCCACACAAGTAACAGAGGGTAACAAACCAGGGTGAGTCGGCGATAAAACGCAGAGCTCTTGAGCGCAGACACCTTAGTCATTAATCAGCTCCAACACCGCTTCAGGAGGTCGCCCAATGCGCGCATTATCGCCTTTGATCACGATAGGGCGCTCAATCAGCTTGGGATTATCGGCAAGCACCTGGCACCACTGCTTGGCGGTTAGGTTTTGCTCGTGCAGACCCAAGGCCTTAAACTCAGCTTCTTTCTTGCGGACAATAGTCTCAGGCGAGACACCTAACTTATCACAGATAGCTTCAATCTGTGCCGCACTCGGTGGTTGTTTCAGGTACTCAACCACATCTGCATCAATGTCGTGCTGCGCCAATAACGCTAAGGTTTCACGGCTTTTCGAGCAGCGCGGGTTGTGCAGAATCTGATATTTACTCATACAAAACTCCAATTCATCAAGACGGCGGCTATGATACCGAAAAACTACAGGTTCAGCACCCGTTCGCGCTCGTTACTTAAGCGTCTAACTTGCTCAATGCGGCCTTGAATGCGCTGCCTAGCCAGTTCACGGCTTTCTGGTGTTTTGCTAAATGCATGGTGCAGCTCCTCAATCGCCATCTCGAATAAACCGCGTAAAATGTGCAGCTCTGCCATGGCTTCGTGCATCGACACAGCATTTCCAGACTTTTGATGGGCTTCGTGTAATAGCTCATAAGCGACACGATCTTCGCGATTGCGAATAATGTAATCGTTCAGAATCTTGACCGCTAAATCGAAATCACGGGCATGGTTGGCAGCATATGCCAAGTTGAGGGTTACCACTTGGTTATTCGGACGGCGCATATAAGCGCGGGTCAAAAAATCCACCGCTTCCTGATAACGTTCCTGAGCTAGCCAAATGTCCGTGATGGTGTCGATATAAAACAAATTCATCGGGTCGCTATCATAAAGTGACTGAATGATTTCGTCCGCTTCCTGGTAGCGTTCCAACGCGAATAGCGCAAGGGCTTGCGCATAACGGGCACCGTCAATGCGGTGCTGGTGGCTGCGGCTGCCGGTTAAGCGTCGTTCTTCCGCTTGCATATTCAGCAAGTTGTCGCGGGCAGGCGTATTGCTGTAACGAATCGCTACACGGGCTTTAGCCAACTCGAAGTCAAGGGATGGCGGCAAGCTGCGCCCACCTAAATTATCAGCACGCGAACGCGTGTCGGCAATACGCGATTCAGGTAACGGGTGAGTGACAAGATACTGAGGCACTTGGGTACTATAACGATACTGTGCTGCCAGGCGTGAAAAGAAACGTGGCGCACCGTGGGGGTCGAAGCCCGCTGCCGCCAATGCGTTCATCCCAAAGCGGTCAGCCTCTAATTCAAACTGGCGCGTATAGTTAATTTGACGCTGTTGAATACCCGCCATACTCCCTGTCATCACGGCCATGCCCAGCTGAGGGTTGGCCATTGCGAGCACTAAACCACCAATAATCTGCGCAATACTGACTGGCGTAGATGCCTGCATCCGCTCCATATTGCGCGCAATGTGGCGCTGCGTCACGTGGGCCACCTCGTGGGCCAACACAGAAGCAAGCTCGGATTCATCTTGGGCATGTTCGATTAAACCCGTATGCACGCCTACATAACCACCTAAAAACGCAAATGCGTTAATATTGGGGTCACGAATCCAGAAGAATGTGAACGGGAAGCGTACGTTGGGCGAATGCAGCACAAGCCGATTGCCCAAATCAGTTAAATACTCACGTAACACAGGGTCTTCGACCATGGGGGCTTGAGCGCGCAATTGACGCATAAAATAGTCACCAATTAAGCGTTCCCGCTCAATTGACATCGTCCCACCGGCCGCAGTACCAATGGTTGGTAAGTCGGTGCGTTGCTGCGGATGCGCTTGGGCGCTGGAGAGAGTCACCACCGCCACCAGGGAACTACTTGCGATCAGGAGTAGAAATTTTGAAACAATTGTCGCGGAAACTAATCGAACCATTGGTGTTTGATATCCTTTGGGCTATGGTGGAAGTCTAAGATCCTTACTGGCTGATGTCGATAGGCCAGTGGTATCATGTTGTGAGTTGTAAGAACCTAGGACCTCTCATGTTTGACTACATACGTAATTGGTTTCAGCAAAGATTTTCTGATCCAAACGCAGTGACTTTGACGATACTCTTGGTCATTGGTTTCAGTATTATTTTAATTTGGGGCAGTATTCTCGCGCCGTTCCTGGTTGCGATTGTATTTGCTTACCTACTTGAGGGGCCAACGGCGCTATTACAACGCCTCGGCGTTGGTCGCACCATAGCGGCTTCCTTCGTGTTCTTGACGTTCATTATGGTGATGCTGTTATTGATGATTTTCCTCGTGCCTGTGGTGTGGGAACAGTCATTTAATTTAATGCGCGAATTGCCGAAAATTGCCCAAGCATGGGACCAACTGATGGTCCAAGCGCAAGAATTTGCCCCCGCATTCATCGAACCTCAACAAGTGCTCGCGTTTAGTGAAAATATTACTGCGCGCCTGCTAAGTTTCGGTGAAAGCATTTTGGCGCAATCGCTAAGTTCTCTGGTCAATGCATTTACCTTACTCATTTACCTGGTGATTGTCCCGCTGTTAGTGTTTTTCATGCTTAAAGACAAAGACGTATTACTGGGGCATTTCAACCGCATCTTACCCAAGCAGCGACGCATGATTTCGCAGGTTGGAATTGAAATGAACACCCAAATCCGCAACTACATTCGCGGCAAAGCACTGGAAATTATGATTGTGGGCGTGGTGACCTACGTGGTGTTCTCGCTGTTTGACTTACGCTATGCGGCGCTACTCGCGACCTTGGTTGGTTTTTCGGTACTCATACCTTATATCGGCGCCGCGGTTGTTACTGTGCCCGTGGCATTGGTTGGCCTATTCCAGTTCGGCGTAACTTCGACCTTATTCTGGTTGATATTCGCCTACTTGGTTATTCAAGCGCTAGACGGTAACGTGCTAGTGCCGTTGCTGTTTTCTGAGGCGGTGAGCTTGCATCCGATATACATCATCGGTGCAGTACTGGTATTTGGCGCTATTTGGGGCTTCTGGGGGGTGTTTTTTGCGATTCCGCTGGCGAGCCTGGTGAAGGCGGTGATTATGGCGTTCTCACAGCAACGGCGCTTGCAAGAGCATGCAGAAGGGGCCGAGCCGTAACGGCCCCACGCACTTTTTAACTAAGTACTAATCGACGCGTTGAAACTGGTATTGAAACTCCACATTCGGTTCGTCGCTGTCCGCAGCCGCCTCATACACGACTGAGGCGGTTTGACCAATCTCAGCTTGCACCGCAGGCTGCATAATGCTGCGCCAACCGTCACCATTGTCTTGTTCAATTAAAAAACGTGCATTGAGTAGGTTATTCCCCGCACTTTGCACGCTGTAGGTAATCCGCACCGACTGCTCGTCACCCTGCACAATCACATAGGACTCGCTGCCATCGCGAATTGTGTCACGCGGGCTTGCAACTGTTTGATCATCAATTTTAAGACTGGCACGCAGCTCATATTGGTCGGCAGCGTTCGCCTCAGTCGGGGACAGCAGGGCACCAATCGCCACAATACTGACCATCCAAAGTGTGCCAATGATACGCCGACCAGTTTTATCAATCTTAGCCGACTGCTTACCAGTGCCCTGATTGGTAATTTGACGCGCTAGCGCGTACTGCGTTGACTGACTAGGTTGACCGCTGTGGTAATGGATTGCCATATGTTTGCTCCTAATTAACTAGTCATATAGAAATTAGGATATCAGTTAAGTTCATTTTTGCCCGTGGCGTGGCGCAAAACTTTGGTAAAGGGGCGCGTATTGCCCGTTTAGCAAGGTGGGCGATAGCGACGCTTACCACTGTAGGCTACGGCGATGTCACCCCCATCACGGGTTTTGGCAAGCTTGCAGCTGGTATCACCGCAATATTTGGTGTTGGCTTGGTAGCAATGCCTGCTGGTATCTTGGCAGCCGCTTTCTCAGAAGCGATACAGAAACGCAAAGACAAGGGGTGATGCTGGAAGATGGATGCTCGAGGCTGAATTCTAGGCATAAAAAAACCTGCGTAAAAGCAGGTAGTTAATTGGTCGGCGTGAGAGGATTTGAACCTCCGACCCCTGACACCCCATGACAGTGCGCTACCAAGCTGCGCCACACGCCGACCGTGCGAGGTATCTTACTGAATAATTGTCAAAAGACAAGGGCAATTGCGCCTTGCGCGGCGCAATTGCTCAATATATCAACGGCTACGGCTAAATCGTTGTAATTCTTGCAAGCTATTGATCAGCACTGGCGTTGGTGGTGTGGCGCCAGGGCGTAGTTCACCGTTGTGGTTGTAGACTGCGGTGTCTCCGTTGCGCTCTAGAATCGTGGTTTGTTCGGCTTCGAAAATGTAGAAGCGTGAATTCACGCTGTGTACGCGTGGTAACCGTTGGTCGGCTTGGCTTAAGTCTCGGCCCGATGCGAAGGCACGGAAGTCGTCGGCGCAGGTTATGTAGCCAGACAACGCAGTCGGCATTACATCACCAATTTGGGCGAAGGTATTGCCTTCCACACCGACGGCATTGACATAGGGTGCGCTCAGGTTGGCGCCCCACATCGGCACTACAAACTCGCGCCAAATCGTCGGTAATTGTTGTTGCTCAGCGGTTAAGTCGCTAGCCGGCGTAATTGCAGTGACAATCACCCGATGTTGCTGGCGAATTGCCGAGCGCACGGCGGTGAGCACGATGTTAAAGTCAGCTTGGCTGGCAAGCAAAATGCTCATTGACTGGTCGGCATGTTGTGCAGTGGGCCAGATTGATAGCTGCGGTGCAATGCTGGCGGGAACTTGCTCTAGCGGCCAGTTGACGGAATGCAAAAAGCGTACTTGATGGCCGTAATCTTCCAGCGTGGATTGGTACGCAGGCGCAGCAGCTTCACGTTGAATCGGTGCGTAATAAATATCCGGCAAACTATAGACTAGCTCAAACACACCGCGGTTGAGGTCGGTATGGCCGACTGCAGTGTCTGCCAATGCACGCAATTGAGTGATTTGACTCAACTGGCGCTGCTGTGCGGGCGTTAGGGCATCAAAAGCGACCACCAGGGTGGGGCGCAAGTTCGGCTGGCGCGTACACAGCAAGCTGCCGAGCGGATATTGTAGATTCAGTTGGTCTGATTCGGTGAGCCGGTCACGTTGGCTTTGGTAGGTGTCCGTGCCTATCCAACCGTGTCTAGCCATCAAGGTTTTTGCGGTTGATGGGTACGACAGCGGTAATAAATCGTCTTGCTGGGTAATCGGGGTATAAATATTGGCATCGGCCCAGATATGAATCAGGTGGCTAGCCAGAAAGCAGGCAACAAAAACGGCGCTAATGCGCGGCCCAATGCGATGTCCTCGCAGACGTTCAAGGCGCTTCCAGGTTAAATTTGCCAGGGTGATTTGGAAGGTCAAAATCACCAAAAAGCTGAACATCACCGCCAATAGGCCGACAAAACTTGCACCAGCAAAGATAGATTCGGCGTCACGCGCCATTTGTGCAAGGGAGTAGGTATTAAGGTGAAAGCCATATTGACGGAAGAACAAGGCGTCAAACAGCAAAATAAAGATACCGAACGACGCGATAATGGCGCCTGCGCCGCGCAGAATCTTGGAATAGGGCAAGATTAAGCACAGCGGAAACAGTAACAGGATAAAGAATACGAAGGGCAAAAAGGCGAAATGACCGAACCAGTTCAGGACTAAATACACATCACCCAATATAGTTCCGGTGGAACCCATGGTTTCAATGTACAGCACGCCTATAAGCAAGCACAGCAGGATATTGGTAAAGGTAAACCAATGGCCCCAACTGATAAGGCGTGAAATGCGGTCGCGCTTTTGGTATTTGCCCATAAGAAACCGTGGCTTACTTTGCTTGCACTGATTGTAGCAGTACGCGCGAGAATTGCTCAGCAACTTGCTGACGCTTGTTCGCAGGCACACCGCGGTCAATCACATTGCTGACCGCATTGCCCAGTGTCATCAGGCAAAGGTCGACAGGAATTTCCTGGCTCTCGAAAATATCAAGAACTTGGCTAAGTAGCTGATCTTGTTGTTCAGCTGAATATTTTGAAACAATCGGCATAAAAGGCTTTTATCACTCGTGTTAGAATGGCGCAAATGATACCACACTGAACTTTGCAGGACAGACCTAGACTATGAATTTAAGCCTTGATAACAGCGTTGTACATCATATTTTTCAAGACCCCGACGGTAATATTGGCTTGCGCCTTGCGCCAGAACCGCTGCAAGTGAAGTTAGAGGTCGAATTGTTACTCGAAGAATTAACCAAAGTTTACAACGCTAAACCAGCTAAAGGCTACGCCAGCTTTGTGTCGCCAGACGACCCGCGCTTTGCCCAGGAAGAGGGCGCTGAACCGGTGCCGCTTCCTGAGTTTCCACAGTTACTTGATGCACGCTTGCAAGACAAAGTTGAGTTTGTGGAGTTTTCCCAGCAAGTGGCGCGGCTATTGCGTAATGAACTTGAGCATTATCAGTTTTTAGAGTCTGGCTTTTTATTGTTAGCCGAATACAAGCAAACAGCTGATAGGTATTTACTGGTGGCGTTCGTGCCGGTCAAAGACGGCGTGATGGTGAGCCCAGATTTATCCGTTGACCGTTCATCGCAACTCGACATTACTAAAGTTCAGCTAGCGGCGCGGGTTAACCTGAGTGACTATCAAACCCAGATGGCGGCCGGGCACTACATTTCCTTCATTAAAGGTCGCACTGGGCGCAAAACCGCGGAATTTTTCTTAGATTTCTTAGGCTGTGCAGAACGAGTTAACGCGAAGAAACAAACGGAGCAGTTGGTTCAAAGTGTGCAGGCATTGATCCGTGACGAATCTGTCAGCCCTGAACTGGCGAAAGATATTCGAAAAGACGTGTACGACTATTGCGGCGAACAGTGGAATGCTGGTGAACAGGTACGTTTAAGTGATATTGATGAGCGTATGCAAGCGAAAGGTGCGCCCAGTGTAACTGAGTTTGCTCAAGCCCGCGGCCTTGATATGGCTGAGGAATTTCCAGCTGAGCGTACGAGCTTGCGTAAACTGATGAAGTTTCAAGGCCAAGGCGGTGGTTTGAGTCTGGCTTTCGAGCAAGATATGCTCGGTGAACGTGTGCAGTATGACCCGCGTACCGATACCTTAACCATCGTTGGCACGCCGCCTAACTTACGTGATCAGTTGCGTCGTTTTTATGGTGAAGACAGTTGAAGTGGTAAAGACATTCAGCTGGCGTCAGTTGTATAACTTGCGCGCGAGTAATGGCAAATAGCAGACAAAAAAATACCAGCTTTCGCTGGTATTTTTCTTATGCCATGTCAAAACCACACAAGCCCGAAGGCCGACGTGCAAATGCAAAACGAGCGCAATAGCGCCCGTTATGATTTGATGTCTGTGGAATGAGGCACGATATGAACCGCATGTAAGCCTTTAGGGCCTTCTTGAAGTTCAAACTGAACTTCCTGACCAGCCTTTAGGGTACGGTAACCTTCCATTTCGATGGTTGAGTAGTGGGCGAAAATATCACCACTTTTCTCTTCACTTTCAATAAAACCAAAGCCTTTGGAGTTATTGAACCATTTGACCTTGCCCGTTGCCATACATCTACTTCCTCTTGTTTGCACAAGTTGTTGATACGACTTGTTGTTACGACTTGTTATTTATGCCAACTGTTATGTTGTGCTATTTTTGTTGTTGTCTACGTTATGCCATCCGTGGTGAAAGCTTGTATACTTAAACAATGTCAAAGTAGACATTGAAAAGTTTTATCCTTACCACAATGTCTACAATAGATAAGTGCAAAAATTAGTCAAGAAAAGTTCGCAAAAAATGAACATATTTTTAACTTATTTATAACCTGACATCCGACGAAGGCTACAAATAAGGTCTATATTGATAGGTATGAGCAGATTTAGTGATTCGATTCCCCAGCACCACTTGGACGAGGACGTTGACTACAAGTTAGCACCGCCGTCCATGTACCAAGTGTTGCTGAACAATGATGATTACACGCCGATGGACTTCGTGATTGAAGTCTTGATGCGATTTTTTAAGCTAGACCAAGAGGCGGCCACTGATGTAATGCTTAAAGTGCATTACCAAGGCAAGGCAGTGTGTGGGGTGTATTCTGCTGAAATTGCAGAAACCAAAGTGGTGCAAGTGAACCAATTTGCGCGCGAAAATCAGCACCCATTGCTTTGCACTATGGAGCAGGCGTAGAGTGTATGTATATAGTTTAACGGCATAGTAATAAATGCTGGTGACGTTGAACAACTGTGAAGTGCACTACGTATTGTGAGAAAGGATGCCAGAGAAATACCTTTTGTTCGTCCACATGAAGTAAGGAGTGGCCCATGCTAAACAAAGCACTAGAACTGACTCTGAACGATGCATTTCGTTTAGCGCGTGAGCGCCGTCATGAATTGATGACGGTGGAACATTTATTAGTGGCGCTGCTTGATAATCCGGATGCTGCTGACGCACTTCGGTCTTGTGGGCTGAATTTCGAGCAATTGAAAGAAGAATTGCTCAGCTATATTGACCGCAGCACACCAAAGTTTGCTGACGATGATGAAGCCATGGACACGCAACCAACCTTAGGGTTTCAGCGTGTGCTGCAACGTGCAGTATTTCATGTGCAAAGTTCTGGCAATGCAGAAGTGACCGGTGCCAATGTGCTGGTAGCTATTTTCAGTGAGCAAGAATCACAAGCGGTATATCTACTTAATAAGCAGGATATTAGCCGTCTTGATGTGGTGAACTTTATCTCCCACGGGTTTTCGCGCATGGACGATGAAGGTCCTATTGAAGACGCAGAAACCGAGGCCGCACAAAGCCAGAAAAGCGAAGAAGAGCAAAGTTATTTACAGCGTTTTTGCAGCAATTTAAATGCGCAAGCCAAAGCTGGCAAAGTCGACCCTTTGATTGGGCGCGAACAAGAAGTTGAACGCACCATTCAGGTACTATGTCGTCGGCGTAAAAATAACCCCTTACTGGTGGGTGAAGCGGGCGTGGGTAAAACTGCAATTGCCGAAGGTCTTGCTTACCGTATCGTTAACGACGACGTGCCTGAAGTGATTGCTGACGCAGTGATTTACAGTTTAGACATGGGCGGCTTGTTGGCAGGTACTAAGTATCGCGGCGATTTTGAGAAGCGCTTTAAAGCGCTGTTAAAAGAGCTCGGCAAGCAAGAAAACGCAATTCTTTTTATTGATGAAATTCACACCATTATTGGCGCGGGTGCGGCGTCAGGCGGTGTCATGGATGCATCGAACTTATTAAAGCCACTGTTGACGACAGGTGAGCTGAAGTGCGTGGGTTCAACCACCTATCAGGAATATAAAAACATTTTTGAGAAAGACCGTGCTTTAGTCCGTCGTTTCCAAAAAATCGACATTGCTGAGCCGTCAGTGGAAGATACCGCGAAAATTCTTATGGGCTTGAAAGAGCGTTACGAGTCGCATCATGGTATTCGCTATACCCAGCCAGCGATTCGCGCTGCAGCTGAGTTGTCAGCAAAGTATATTAACGACCGGCATTTGCCGGATAAAGCCATTGACGTGATTGACGAGGCAGGTGCCAATCAGCGTTTACAGCCCGCGTCGAAGCGTAAGAAGACCATTGGTGTGGCTGACATCGAGCATATTGTGTCGAAAATTGCGCGCATTCCTGAGCAATCAGTGTCGCGTAACGACCAAACCATGCTTGAACAGTTGGATCGCAATTTAAAAATGGTGGTATTTGGTCAAGACCAAGCCATTGATAGCTTAACGGCTGCGATTCGCTTGTCACGCTCGGGCTTGGGCTCAGAGCATCGTCCGGTAGGGTCATTCCTGTTTGCTGGCCCGACTGGGGTGGGTAAAACTGAGGTGACTCAGCAACTAGCCAAAGCCATGGGCGTTAAGCTGCTGCGTTTTGACATGTCGGAGTACATGGAACGTCATGCGGTGAGCCGACTAATTGGCGCGCCTCCAGGTTATGTGGGGTACGAACAGGGTGGACTTTTAACTGACGCCGTGATCAAGCATCCTTATAGCGTGGTATTGCTGGATGAAATCGAGAAGGCGCACAGTGATATTTTCAATATTCTGCTGCAAGTGATGGATAACGGAACTCTGACTGACAACAATGGCCGCCAGGCTGATTTTCGCAATGTGATTTTGGTGATGACCACCAATGCCGGCGTGCGCGAAACCGAGCGTAAGAGCATTGGTTTTAATCAGCAGGATGGTTCTGTTGATGCGATGGCGGAGATCAACCGCTTATTCACGCCTGAGTTTAGAAACCGCTTAGACAGTATTGTCTGGTTTAATCATTTAGACACTGTGGTGATTGAGCAAGTGGTAGATAAGTTTATCTGTGAGCTACAAGCACAGTTAGACAAGAAGGGTGTATCACTGGAAGTGGATAGTGCTGCTCATGCTTGGTTGGCCGAGAAAGGTTATGACAAGGCCATGGGTGCGCGCCCAATGTCACGTGTTATCCAAGAGCACATCAAGAAACCGCTGGCGAATGAAATTCTGTTCGGTAGTTTAACCAAGGGCGGCAACGTCAAGGTCGGCGTTGATGCCAGGAAAGGTGAGCTGTCATTCACGTATGACAGTAAAAGTGAAGAGCCTGTCGCGTCGTAATTGCGGCGGGTTCTTGGCACATTGAGCGCATAAAGAAGCCAGCTTCGACTGGCTTTTTTTGTGCTCATTGTGTTGCGCCAACGCTGTATATTAGCGCGAGCGGAAAACAATACGGCCTTTGGTTAAGTCGTATGGTGTCAACTGAACGGTTACTTTGTCACCGGTCAGGATGCGAATGTAGTTTTTACGCATTTTGCCTGAAATGTGTGCAGTCACCACGTGGCCGTTCTCTAACTCGACACGGAACATGGTGTTAGGCAGGGTATCAAGGATCACTCCCTGCATTTCAATGCTGTCTTCTTTCGCCATTAAACCCTCTATATTCGTTTACTGTTCGGAACGCGCTAAAAAAAGTGTGGGGGATTCTAACGCTTTTTATGCATAAATACCACTAATTGACTGCGGTTTAAGATAATTAGCATCAATTGAGCCTTGTAGACCCTGTTCAAGCAAGCTGACAAATTGCTCACGCGCAATCGCTTCTGCGCCTAGCGTCAACAAGTGAAGGTTGGGCATCTGGCAGTCAATTAAGCTTAATCCTGCGGGCAGAAGGTGATGTCGCAACGCCAGCAAAGCAAGTTTCGACGCATTGTCTGCGCGGTGGAACATACTCTCGCCACAAAAAATTGTGCCTTGTAATACACCATACAAGCCGCCGACTAGTTCGCCGTGGTGCCACACTTCGATAGAGTGGGCATGCCCGTGATCGTGTAAATCGCAGTAGGCTTCGTACATGTCATCGGTGATCCAAGTGCCTTCTAATTCTGCGCGTTGCTCAATACAACCGCTGATCACTTGTTCAAAGGCTTGATTGATTGAATAGGTGTAGTCGATGCGCCGGGCGAACTTGCGCAGTGAACGTGACACGTGAATGCGATCAGGAAAAATCACCCCACGAGGGTCTGGCGACCACCATATAATTGGGTCACCTTCACTAAACCAAGGGAAAATACCGCTACGGTATGCAAGCAGCAGGCGTTCAACACTTAAATCGCCGCCGACTGCCAGCAAACCGTTGGGTTCTGCCAATGCGCGATGTAACGCTGGGAAGCGCAGCACATTGGGCGATAGCACTGGTATCATGAACCAAGTACCACGGGCACTTTGGCCCAGTTAGGCTTTCTTAACCTGATCAAGCTGGTCTAAAAAGCGCTCGGCGTCCAATGCTGCCATACAGCCTGTACCCGCTGAGGTAATCGCCTGACGATACACGTGGTCACTCACGTCGCCAGCCGCAAATACGCCTTCAATGCTGGTTTGCGTGGCGTTGCCATGGCTACCCGTTTGCACTTTGATATAGCCATTTTCCATGTCCAACTGTTCTTTAAACATGTCGGTATTAGGCTGGTGACCAATGGCAATGAACGCACCTTGCACGTCTAGTTCTTGGGTGTTGCCGTCGCGCGTGTCTTTAATGCGCACGCCGGTGACACCCATGTTGTCGCCCAGTACTTCATCAAGGGTTTGGTGTAGGTGCAAAGTGACGTTGCCGTTCTTGGCTTTTTCCATCAAGCGGTCAATTAAGATTTTTTCCGCGCGGAAGGTGTCACGACGATGAATAAGGTGAACCTCACTCGCGATATTAGCCAGGTATAGTGCTTCTTCAATCGCGGTATTACCGCCACCGACGACACAAACTTTTTGGTTACGGTAAAAGAATCCGTCACAAGTTGCACAGGCGCTAACGCCTTTGCCTTTGAACGCTTCTTCAGAAGGCAAACCAAGGTATTTCGCCGAAGCACCCGTGGCGATAATTAATGCGTCACAGGTATAGGTGCCGCTGTCGCCAGTCAAAGTAAACGGACGCTTGGTTAGCTCTACTTGATTAATATGGTCGAAAATAATCTCGGTATTAAAGCGCTCTGCGTGTTGTTGCATACGCACCATGAGGTCAGGGCCGGTTAAACCTTCAGGGTCGCCAGGCCAGTTTTCCACATCGGTGGTAGTGGTTAATTGACCACCTTGTTGTAAGCCGGTGATTAACACTGGGTTTAAGTTAGCGCGTGCGGCATAGACGGCGGCTGTGTAGCCAGCAGGGCCCGAGCCTAAAATAAGAAGTTTGCAATGCTTAACATCTGACATGAAGAATTCACTCCGCTCTCTTCATTAATTGGCATACATAAACTGGCGTACACCCATACTAAAAGGTTGACCCATTGTAGGGGCAATGCCCTAAAGCGTAAAGAGCCAGAGTTACGCGATGCAAACTCTGGCTCTTGATACCTGTACTTAGCGGGTTACAGCGATTATAAGTCGAGTGCTTTAAGCGGGTCGACGTAATCTAAACCTAAGCTAGTTCCTAAATCATCGTGAACCGCTTTATAGGTAATTTTACCTTTATGCATGTTTAAACCGTCCAACAAGTTCTTATTGTTGCGCATGGCTTCTAAGCCTTTATTCGCAAGCATAATACCGTACGGCAATGTTGCATTGTTCAACGCGATGGTTGATGTACGCGCGACGCCGCCTGGCATGTTGGCAACACAGTAATGCACTACATCTTCAATCACGTAGGTTGGGTCTTGGTGTGTCGTTGCTTTTGACGTTTCAAAACAACCACCTTGGTCGATGGCTACGTCGACAACCACTGAACCTGGCTTCATGTTTTTCAGGTGCTCACGAGTCAATAGCTTAGGTGCCGCTGCGCCTGGAATTAACACCGCGCCGATGACTAAGTCAGCGGTTTTTGAATAATGATCAATAGCATCAACCGTTGAGTAGATAGTTTTTACCCGGCCAGCAAAAATATCATCAAGCTCACGTAAACGCGGCAATGAACGGTCTAAAATGGTAACTTCAGCGCCCATACCAATCGCCATTTTGGCTGCGTTGATACCCACAACACCACCGCCAATGACCAGCACTTCAGCCGGTGCAACGCCTGGGACGCCACCTAATAAGGTACCGCTGCCGCCGTGGGCCTTTTCTAAGTGATGCGCACCAGCTTGAATCGACATACGGCCCGCCACTTCAGACATGGGCGCCAACAAAGGTAAACCACCGCGGTTATCAGTTACGGTTTCATAGGCGATAGCAGTGACACCCGCTTCAGCCAATAACTTGGTTTGAGTTGGGTCTGGTGCTAAGTGCAAATAGGTATACAGAATTTGACCTTCGCGTAGCATTTTACACTCGTTAGGCTGTGGCTCTTTGACCTTCACAATCATTTCCGCTTGGGCAAAGATTTCTTCTGGGGTGTCGACAATGGTCGCGCCTGCTTGCAGGTAGTCTTCATTGGTAAAACCAATAGCTGCGCCGCCATTGTTTTCAACCATCACACTGTGACCATGCGCAACATATTCGCGCACTGCAGCAGGTGATAGACCAATGCGGTACTCGTGGTTTTTGATTTCCTTAGGAACACCAATCAACATAACAAAAAGCCTCAAATCGAGATGTAAAAAGTTGGCAAAAGTATATCGTAAGGGTAGTTGAACTTACTCACTTTTTTTATGCTAATAAAAAGATTTAAAACCTGCTAAAGTTTACACATGCAGAATTTAATACTTTAAATAGGGTTTCATTTGGATAAGTTCACTATTGACCGCATCGACCGGAAGATTTTGCGCATCTTGCAGGATAATGGCAGAATCTCTAATGTCGCGTTAGCAAAGGCGGTGGGGCTAAGCCCGACGCCTTGCTTAGAGCGCGTGCGCAAGCTTGAGCGTCAAGGCGTGATTGAAGGCTATGTGGCGCGAGTTAACCCAGACAAGTTAGGCTCGCCGTTGCTGGTGTTTGTGGAAATTACTTTGACGCGGACCTCTGCAGATTCGTTTGCTGAATTTAGTGAAGCAGCCCGAAAAACCGATGAAATTCTCGAATGCCATTTAGTCTCTGGCAATTTTGACTTCCTGATCAAGGCACGTGTAGCAGATATGGCGTCCTACCGGCGGCTGCTAGGTGAGACTATATTGAATATGCCAGGGGTCAATGAGTCGCGAACCTATGTCGTTATGGAAGCGATTAAGCAGGAAAATAAAGTATTGATTAGGGGCTGACCTATGCCGCTATTCAGTTACAATCACTGGCAGGATATAAAGCTTGTATGACAGACAGGAAAATTATGACAGGGGTGCAACGGTTACTCGAAGTGGGTCTGCTTTTGGCAGGCGCGCTTGCGATCTTTTTGCTTTTAGCGTTACTCACCTTTCACCCAGCCGACCCAGGCTGGACGCAATCGGGAAGTGGTGACCAAATTCACAATGCTGCAGGCGCTATTGGTGCTTGGTTTGCAGATGTGCTGCTATTCACCTTTGGCTTCGTCGCCTACTTATTACCGTTCGCGGTGATGGGGTTAGGCTATTTGGTATTCCATCGCACGCACCACTTACTAAGCCTTGATTACCTTGGCGTCAGCTTGCGCATTGTTGGCGCATTATTGCTGTTAACCGGCGCTGCAGCCCTTGCCAGCTTAAATTTTGCCGATATTTATCGGGTGTCTTCAGGTGGTGTGCTAGGTGATGTTGTCAGCAGCGCCATGCTGCCATACTTCAATTTACTTGGCACCACGCTATTACTGTTAACCTTCGTAATGACAGGCTTTACCCTGGTGACCGGCATTTCATGGTTAACCATTGCGGATAAGATCGGTTATGCCGTGAGCGCATCTGTGATGTGGATATACCACGCCTTCTTTACCAAGGAAAAAGCACAACAAGATGAGGACGCGGACGATGATGAGCCAGTGCCTGTGCGTCGTCAGCGTAATGAACCTTTGGTGTTAGAACATAAATCAGCGGCTGACCCTTACCAAGGGGAAGCTTATGAGCAGGCCTATGATGCGCAGTTTGCAGAATCCGAGAGTGAGGTGAAAGCTCCTTGGTATCGACGTTTGATACCAAGCTTTTCACGACGCAAAGCGTCAGCAGGGCAGGGCAGTGATACCCGTCGTGAACCTGGCTTAAGTGACAACCTGGATGCAGACACTGACGTCAACATGGACGCTAACATTGACGCATGGGATAGCATGCCGCCAGCTTCTACCCGCACAGTGAAAGTGCCTGCCGATGACGACGATTTTGAAATTGATTGGGACACGCCGCCATCACAACGCAAAGGCCCTGCGCAAGCGCCACGGCAAACAGCGGTTGACGCCAACGACGATGTTGAGTTGGCAGATGATGAGGCGTTTACCACAGATGATGTATTCGACGATGGGGTTGAAAGTAACCCGACTAAGCCAGCGGCGCCCGTAAAGGCAGCGCCAAGCCAGCCGGCGACTAGCCCTGCAACGCTGTTACCAACCATTGAGTTGCTGGATCGGCCGAATAAAACCACCAACCCGTTAAGCCAGGAAGAGCTCGACCAAATCAGTGGCACAGTGGAAGCGGTGTTGAAAGACTTCGGGGTCGAAATTCAAGTGGCTGGCGTGCAGCCAGGGCCTGTTATTACACGCTTTGAGCTCGATTTAGCCCCAGGCGTGAAAGTGAGCAAGATCTCTAACTTATCCAAAGACATCGCACGTAGTTTGTCAGCACTTGCGGTGCGCGTGGTCGAGGTCATTCCGGGTAAATCCTATGTCGGCCTTGAGTTACCGAATAAAGAACGCGAGATTGTCTGGTTGCGTGAAGTGATTAGTTGCGATGCATTCCAAAAATCGGCATCGCCATTAACCATGGTGTTGGGTAAAGATATCGCTGGTAAGCCCGTAGTCGTCGACTTAGCTAAAATGCCGCACTTGTTGGTGGCAGGTACCACAGGTTCGGGTAAGTCGGTTGGTGTGAACGTGATGATCTTGAGTTTGCTGTATAAATCGCAGCCTGAAGATGTGCGTTTAATTATGATCGACCCGAAAATGCTCGAATTGTCCGTGTATGAGGGCATTCCGCATCTACTCACTGAAGTCGTCACTGACATGAAGGACGCCGCGAACGCGTTACGCTGGTGTGTTGGCGAAATGGAACGTCGCTATAAGCTAATGTCTGCGGTCGGTGTGCGTAATCTAAAAGGCTATAACGCTAAAATTGAAGAGGGCATTGCCGCCGGTGAGCCATTAAAAGACCCAACCTGGAAGCCGGGCGATAGCATGCACCAAACCGTGCCGGAGCTAGAGAAGCTGCCACACATTGTGGTGGTGGTCGACGAATTTGCTGACATGATGATGATTGTCGGTAAAAAGGTGGAAGAATTGATTGCGCGTATTGCGCAAAAGGCGCGCGCCGCCGGTATTCATTTGATCCTTGCGACCCAACGGCCTTCGGTCGATGTGATTACAGGCCTAATTAAAGCCAATATTCCGACTCGAATTGCATTCCAGGTATCGTCAAAAATTGATTCGCGCACTATCTTGGACCAACCAGGCGCCGAGCAGCTGTTAGGCCAAGGTGATATGCTGTACTTGCCGCCAGGTAGCGGCGTGCCGACACGGGTACACGGTGCTTTCGTCGATGACCACGAAGTACATAAAGTGGTTGCCGACTGGAAAGCGCGCCAGAAGCCCAAATATTTAGACGAAATTCTAAGTGGCGATAGCGGTGATGATGCATTGTTACCGGGTGAGCAGCCAAGTATTGATGGCGAAGAGCTCGACCCACTGTTTGACGAAGCCGTGGCATTTGTGACCGAGACGCGTCGTGTTTCGGTATCAAGTGTGCAGCGTAAATTCCGCATTGGTTACAACCGCGCAGCACGTGTGGTAGAACAAATGGAAATGGCTGGTGTCGTAAGTAACGCAGGGCATAACGGTTCGCGCGATGTCCTTGCACCGCCACCGCCACGAGACTGATGTCGAGGCAGTGTCAGCAGACTAATAGTAGGAATATACATGACCATGAAGTATGGATTGAGCCAGATGGTTGCGACAGCGGTCGCAGGGGTCGCGTTGTTGACCGCAGCCCCTTTCGTTTATGCGCAAGATGCGTACGAGCAGTTACGTACTAAACTTGCCGCCATTGACACGCTGCAAGCGCAATTCGAGCAGCAAGTGTTTGATGATCGTGGCGAGCTACAAGAGCAATTAAGTGGTGAATTAACCTTAAAACGTCCGCATTTTTTGCGTTGGGAAACTGAATTCCCGGACGAATCTGTGATGGTCGCGGACGGCAGAGCGGTTTGGTACTACAATGCGTTTGTTGAACAACTCAGTATTTTTGATCAAGCCCAGGATTTAGAGCAAAACCCAATGTTGGTCTTGCTCAGCGATGATGAAAGCGCGTGGCAAAGCTTTGAAGTCAGCGTTGATGACGGCATGTGGTACATTCGTGAAAACCAAGCATCCTATGCCCAAACCAGCTTGGGCATTCGCTTTAGCGATAGTAACGCGATTCAAACCCTTAAAATAGATGACGGCCAAGGGCAGGTGAGTGTGTTTGAACTCAGTCAAATACGTATGAATGAACCAGTGAACGACGCGCTATTTGAAGTTGAGGTGCCCGCTCACGTTGATATCGACGATCAGCGCAGCCGTTAAGGAGCTCACTTGGCGGCTAACCTAAGTTTAGATTTTGTAGCAGATTCCCATGCGCCGCTTGCAGCGCGCATGCGGCCACGCACCATTGCTGAATACCTGGGTCAAGAGCATATTTTGGCGCCGGGCAAACCGCTGCGTTCAGCCATTGAACAGGGCATGTTGCACTCGATGATTTTCTGGGGGCCACCCGGCACCGGAAAAACCACCTTAGCGGAACTGATTGCGCAAGCCGCCGATGCGCGAGTAGCGAGGCTATCAGCCGTGACCAGTGGCGTGAAGGACATTCGGTTGGCAATTGAAGAGGCAAAGCTCCACCAGCAGCAAGGCGTGCGCACTCTGGTATTTGTCGACGAAGTTCATCGTTTCAATAAAAGCCAGCAAGACGCTTTTTTACCTTTTATTGAAGACGGCACCATTGTGTTTGTGGGTGCGACCACCGAAAACCCCGGCTTTGAACTGAATAATGCCTTATTGTCACGTGCGCGCGTGTACCGTTTGCAAAGCCTAAGCGCAGAGGCTTTAGAACAAGCATTAGAGCGCGCTTTGAATGATTCTGAACGTGGCTTAGGCAAACGCCACTTGCACCTAGACCAAGCGGCGCGCACCTATTTACTGCGCACTGCCGATGGTGACGCCAGACGGTTATTAAATTACTTAGAAATAGCCGCTGATTTTGCGACCCCAAGTGCAGACAATAGCGCGACCGTCACCTTGGACCTTGAAACCTTGCAGCAAGCGATTGGTGAGAAACAAACCCAGTTTGATAACCAAGGCGAGCTATATTACGACCTATTGTCTGCGCTACATAAATCAGTGCGGGGCTCGTCTCCAGATGGTGCTTTGTATTGGTATTGTCGGATTTTAGCCGGTGGTGGTGACCCGCTGATTGTAGCGCGACGTTTGCTTGCGATTGCGTCTGAAGACATTGGCAATGCGGACCCAAGAGCGCTGCAATTAGCGCTCAATGCATGGGACACCTACACACGCGTGGGGCCAGCGGAGGGTGAGCGCGCCATCGCTCAAGCCGTCATTTATTGCGCCGCAGCAGCGAAAAGTAACGCCGTGTACATGGCGTTTAATGCCATGCTCAAAGAAGCCAAAGAGGGGCCTGACTACCCCGTGCCCGACCACCTTCGCAATGCACCAACCAAAGTACATAAAGCCGAGGGCTTTGGTGCAGATTATCGCTATGCGCATAATGAACCCCATGCTTATGCAGCGGGGGAGCGCTATTTGCCCCCAGAGCTTGCAAATACCCAGTGGTATCAACCCAACGACCGCGGTTTAGAGAAGCAAATTCGAGAAAAGATGGAACGCTTACGCCAATTAGACGCCAATAGCGAGCGTACGCGTGACTGAGGTGTACGCCTACCTAAGCATATTGCATGTACTCTGGTTCGCGCTTGGCGGGGCATTTGGAGCTGCGCTGCGCTATTGTGCAAGCCAAGCCCTTGCGCCATTCAGCCAACAATGGCCCGTGAGCACTTGGGTGGTCAACGTACTCGGTGCTTTTTTACTTGGTTTTATTGCCGCTTACTTTAATGACTACGGTTATAGCCCAGGGTTCTTGTTTTGGGAACTAGGGGTACTGGGTGGTTTTACGACGATGTCGACCTTCGCGGTTGAGCACCTCAACTTGCTGCGAGCGCAGCGCTATGCGGCGGCGATTAGTTATATGCTGGGCTCAGGCCTTGGCGCATTAGGCGCTATTATGCTTGGGTTTACGCTTGGGGGTTTGGTATCATGAGCCCAGTTAGCCGCGACATTCTTTGGGTATTTAGCGGTGGCTTCATTGGCTGCTTGCTTAGAATCGTGGTAGAAATTCAGGTGTATGACCAGATCCTGACGCGGCACAACGCACTAACCGTAAGCATGTTCGCAACCCTAATTGTCAATATGTTAGGCGCGCTTTTGCTCGGCGCACTGTATGCGCTACACCAGCGCGAACGGATAAGCTTGCGGGTTTGGCAGTTCGCTGGTATCGGCCTGTGCGGCGCATTCACGACATTTTCAGCGGTGATGCTTGAAAGCTTCATTAGCTTGCGCTTACAGCTGTTTGATCTGCTAGTGATATATGCGCTTGGTAGCTTGGTGGTGTGCACGTTGACGGCGGCATTAGGTTATTGGTTAGTGGCCCGCAACAGCGCGCAAGGGCAGTCTCAACAACACGCGGCGAATGGTTTTGCACAGCATGCTGAAACCGATATTGAAGGTGATCAAGAATCACGTTCGAACACGCCACAATGATAACAATACAACTAAATTAGCTCACAGACGGAACGCTCATGTTAGATGCAAAATATTTTCGCGAAGAATTACAGCAAACCGCGGAACGCTTAAAAACCCGCGGTTACACACTGGACGTTGAAGCCATTGCGGCACTTGAAAGTAAACGTAAAACCTTGCAAGTACGCACAGAAGAGTTGCAAAGCGAGCGAAATTCGCGGTCCAAAGCTATCGGCCAAGCCAAAGCGAAAGGCGAGGATATTCAGCCGTTGTTAGACGCAGTGGGCGATTTAGGCAGCCAATTAGAAACTGCTAAAGCTGAATTAAATACGCTGCAAGCTGAGTTGCAACAGATTATTCAAGGCGTACCTAACTTACCTGACACCTCAGTACCAGTCGGGCGCGACGAGTCTGAAAATCAGGAAATTAGCCGCTTTGGTGAACCTCGCCAGTTCGACTTTGAGGTCAAAGATCACGTCGATGTCGCCGCTGCATTAGGCAATGGCTTAGATTTTGAAAGCGGCGCCAAGCTGACCGGCGCGCGTTTTGTCGTGATGAAAGGTCAAATTGCACGTTTAAACCGTGCATTGACTCAGTTCATGCTGGATTTACACACCGAGCAGCATGGTTACAGTGAAACGGCTGTACCGTATATCGTCAACCACGATACCTTGTTTGGTACGGGGCAGCTGCCAAAATTTGGTGAAGATTTGTTTCATGTGGAAGGTGAGAGCCAAGATAAAATCGCGCTGTCGTTAATTCCCACCGCGGAAGTGCCGCTGACCAACTTAGCTCGCGACGAAATCTTAGATGAGCAAGCGTTACCGGTTAAATTGACTGCGCACACGCCATGTTTTCGTTCAGAAGCAGGGTCACATGGGCGTGATACCCGCGGTCTTATCCGCCAGCATCAGTTCGATAAAGTTGAGCTTGTGCAGCTGGTTAAGCCAGAAGATTCGATGGATGCCCTTGAAGCCCTTACTGCGCACGCTGAAAAAGTATTGCAGTTGCTTGAGCTGCCGTATCGCAAAGTGCAGCTGTGTACGGGTGATATGGGCTTTGGTGCGTGCAAAACCTACGATTTAGAAGTCTGGTTGCCTGCCCAAGACGCATACCGTGAAATTAGCTCATGCTCTAACATGGGTGATTTCCAAGCGCGTCGTATGCAAGCGCGTTTTCGTCGCCAAGGCGCGAAAAAGCCAGAATTACTGCACACACTGAATGGTTCAGGTTTAGCCGTAGGCCGTACGCTGGTCGCGGTGTTAGAAAATTATCAGCAGGCAGACGGCTCAGTCGTAGTCCCTGCGGTGCTACGCCCTTATATGGGTGGCTTAGACGTGATCCGCGGCTAACAGCACAATATCAAGCCTGCTAGATGCATTTAGCAGGCTTGGGCAACCCCGCAATTCTGGTCGCTTGTTTGGCTGGTCCCTTTGGGAACAGGGTGTACAGGTACCGACTGCTACCTTTTTCTTCACCCATGCTTTGCTTCACCGCCTTGACCAACACGCGCATCGCCGGACTGGTTTCGTATTCGAGATAAAAATCACGCACAAACTGCACCACTTCCCAATGGGCTGGGGTCATTTCAATCTGCTCTAAGCTAGCAATATGTGTGGCCAATTCTTGTGACCAATCGTCAATATTCAGCAAGTATTCGTGTTTGTCGGTTTCGTAGGCTTTGCCATTGAACTCAATCATTGTGGGCTACCAATCAATACTGCGAGTGTGGGCGAGGGTTAACTCTACCCATTGGGTATAATCAATCCACTCAATTTGAGCGAAGGTGTCTGGGTCGAGGCCGCGTGCTTTGGCATCCGCTGCAATGGCATAGCTGCCAGCTGCGAAGTCAGGGGCTGTTAACAGCTGATAGAGTGCATCAGCGCGCAGCAGTACCGCATCGTCTGGGGTCAATTGATTGAGCATGGGCTGGCCACGCTGAAAACTATCTAACGATGAAAATATATGGAGCGTCGACATTAAAACCTTACCACCTTGTCGCTGTGAGCAATAAGTTCAGCCATTTGCTCGGTGCTTATCAGTTGTGCTTTGATACTCAGTTGCTCAGGGGCAAGGTGACGCTCGCTGAGCGCGCTATCGAGCACGTATAAGCTATCCATTTCAAAAATATCAGCTAACACCCGATACTTCACTAATGGGTTCTTGTTATCAAGTGCGCTGGCTTGCTGGGCTAGCAACTGATACACGCCGTCATGGCTAAAAATGACTTGCACAGCCTGATCGAGACTGACTGCCATCATAATCATATCAAGGGCGTTGCGTGCACTGTCGCTGTGCAAAGGTGCCTGAGTATTGATGACCGTTAACATAATGACCCTATTAAAATTGAACCAGGCGGTCACTCAATGCCACCGCTTCCGTGTATTCTGCTAAACCGCCAGCATGAAAGCCAACGGCGAGGGCGCCGCTGTGTGCTTCATCAAGGCCATGTCGAGCAGCTACAGTGGCGCAGACCACTAACGGCACCTGATGCTGTTGCCCTAACTCGAGCCAGCGCTGTTGCATATTGAGCTCGTCACCGCTGATATGGGTAGCGCTATGGCCGTGGGCAACCCCGTCCCCGTAAAAAAACACTTGCCGGATCTGATGCCCTTGCGCAATCGCGGCTTTGCAAAATTGATAGGCAGAGTAGCTATGTTGGCCTTGCCATGGGCTATGTTGAATTAAGCAGGTAAATGAAGCCATAAGTAGAACCTAATAAAACGCCCCGCAGAGGCGAGGCGTTGAGGGTTAATCGCGAAGCGCGTTCCTTTTAGCAAGGACATTCACAAGGAATTATTCGCGACCAAACGCCATTAACAGGTTAAGTAAGCTGACGAAAATGTTGTATAGCGATACAAATAACGTCACAGTCGCAAGAATGTAGTTACGCTCACCACCATTCACGATAGCGCTGGTTTGCATCAAAATAGCGCCCGCTGAGAACAAGATAAACAACGCACTCAACGCCAGGCCAAGAGCTGGCATCTGTAGGAACAGGTTCGCGATAAAGCCAACGATAATGACGACAAAACCTGCGACCATCATCCCACCAAGGAACGACATGTCTTTTTTGGTCGTCAAAATGTAGGCCGACAGTGAGAAGAATATCAGTGCGGTGCCGCCAAGGGCCATCATCACGATTTCGCCACCGCCAGTGCCAATTGCGAAGTTAAGAATTGGACCTAGGGTGTAGCCCATGAAGCCGGTCAAAGCGAACACTGAGACTAAGCCCATCGCGCTATTTGCGGTTTTGTGGGTTAAAAATAGCAGGCCGTAAAAGCCGACTAACATCAAAATAATGCCAGGGTGAGGCAGGTTTAACGCCATGCTAATACCAGCCACTGCAGCTGACCATGCTAAGGTCATTCCTAGCAGGGTGTAGGTGTTGCGCAGTACCTTGTTGGTCTCCATGCTCACAGCATTAGAACGACCTGTTTGCACAGTTGGATTGTTCATCGTTGTGTTACTCCAGTTTCCTTGCAAATTGAGACTCTTAGCATAGACCTCAAAGAGTCTGACTGGTTCCTATCTTAGCGCACAATGTTGTGCCTAATCTAGGTTTCTTGGTGTGGTTAAACGATTTCGCGATCAAAAAAGGCCATTCACTGACGTAAACGGCCTTTTTCTGAATTTGGCGGAGAGAGAGGGATTCGAACCCCCGGTGGGTATGAACCCACGCCTGATTTCAAGTCAGGTGCATTCAACCGGACTCTGCCATCTCTCCGATGTCTGTCTCAACAGAACGAGGCGAATATTAATGACCTTGAGCGCGCTTGTAAAGCCTAAATTAAAAAAAAATGACTGACTGCTAAATTTTTGCTCACTTCGATCAAATATCGGTCAAGCACTCAAGATCTACGCCCATAAATTGTCCGAAAACCTTGATAAGCCTCAAATGCAAATTATTTTGCAACATAATTGTCACAATTGAGCGTGGCAGATTAATAAAAATTAAAAAATACGCATATAACGTACAAAAAATCGTTGCGCGGCCTTACGAAGCGCTCTAGAAAAGTTAAGCAACACACAAAAAGTACGTTATCAGCGTGTGCGTAATAAGAACCCTAAGGTCAGTGCGCAGCGCATCCATTAAGATGAAACAAGGAAGTAACCGATGAGACATATTGTATTAGCAGTTCAGGGTAGTATTTTCCGGGAAGGGTTAAAAAGCTTGTTTGAGCGCGAGCAATGGCGGGTCAACACCCAAGTGTTGAATCGTCAGCAGTTAGTGCCAACCATTAAGCCATTGATTGACCCTTTAGTGATCGTATCTGATGACTTCTGTGCGCAAGGGCTGCGCTCAATGCTGCGCAGTATTAAAGATAATTGCCCACGGGCTAAAGTCTTACTTTGGTGCCACCGTTCACAACGCGCTATTGAGTTGTACATGTCTGGTGAAGCCATCGACGGTTACTTATATCAAAACTGCAAGGAGCAGGAATGGTTGACGGCCTGTAGTCAAATTAACCATGGGGGATATTTTCACTCGCCGTATTTGGCGCAAACCTTTCGTTACCTGGGAAAGTTCGGTGAGCACGATTCGCCGTTTGCGAACTTAAGTAAGCGTGAACGCTTGGTGTTTCAAATGATCTGTAGCGGCTGCACGGTGGCCGATATTTCAGAGCGCTTGTTTATCTCGCGCAAAACAGTCAACACCTTTCGTTACCGCTTATTTAAGAAAACCAACGTACTAAACGACGTTCAACTGGCGCATTTGGCGATTAGCGAAGGTTATGTACCCGTTACGCCGAATCAGCATGAACCGGGTAAAGTCGCTAATGAACATGAACATGAACATGAACATGAACATGAACATGAACATGAACATGAGCATGAACATGAAGAGGCTGAAGACGCTGAATTTGCATTGGCAGAAGATGAGATGCAAGCGGTGCAACTAGATGCTCACTTAGCATTGACGCCATCGGATCTAGCGCATGACGGGACGACGGTGCATGACACTCAAGCTGCGTATCAGAGTAGTGGGGGCGTGCCTGAAACCAATCACGATGAGGGCATAAGCGTCACGCAGCAAAATGACGCGGCGCCAAAGCCTCCTCAAGATTAGTGAGACCTTGATACGTCCACCTCCCGCTTGCGGGTGAACTTTGCTATGCTATCGGAATTCTCAACGCTGTTATGAGTGTCCATGGAAACCAAGTTCGACCCGCAAGCATTTATTAATCACTTAACCCACCAGCCCGGCGTCTACCGTATGTACGATGTTGATGGTGTAGTTATTTATGTGGGCAAAGCCAAAGACCTGCGTAAGCGTGTCAGTAGTTACTTTCGCAAACAGGTTGACGCGGTTAAAACCAAGGCATTGGTGAAGAACATTGCGGGCATGGACGTAACCGTAACCAACTCGGAAACTGAAGCGTTAATTTTAGAAAATAGCTTTATCAAGAAGTATCGGCCGCGCTACAACGTGTTGCTGCGTGACGATAAATCCTATCCGTACATCTTTATATCGAACCACGAACACCCCAGAATTGCCTTCCATCGCGGCACTAAACGCGAAAAAGGTGAGTATTTTGGTCCGTTTCCTAATGGTTCGGCCGTGCGTGAAAGCTTGCGTTTGCTACAAAAATTGTTCCCCGTGCGCCAGTGCGACGATAGTTATTATCGCGCCCGCAGTCGACCGTGTTTGCAGCATCAACTTAAACGCTGTTTAGCACCATGCGTGGGTATCGCTAGCGAAGACGAGTACAAACAGCAGGTTGAACTTGCCAAGTTGTTTTTGCGCGGCAAAAATCAGCAAGTGGTCGAAAACTTAGGTGCGCGCATGCAGCAAGCCAGTGAAGCCTTAGAATTTGAAAAGGCGGCGCGTTTTCGGGACCAAATTTCAGCGTTACGTCAGGTACAAGATAAGAACGCAGTGAGTGGCAACCAAGACATGCTGGACGTGATTGGTTTGCATCGTGAAAGCGGCTTTTCCTGTATTCAAGTGCTATTTATTCGTGACGGGCAAGTGCAGGGCAGTCGTAGTTACTTTCCTAAAGTGCCTGCAAATACCGACAACAAAGAACTGCTTGAATCGTTCTTGCTGCAGTTTTACTTAAACCAGCAACGGGCTGGCCAAATTCCCCAAGAGGTGGTTTTACCTCAGGGCGAGAAAGTAGCAGCCGACGTGCAAGCGGCGCTGAGTGAAGCCCTTGGCAAGCAGGTCAAAATCAATGCCAATAGTCGCGGCGAACGCTCGCGCTACCAATCCCTGGCAAATAAAAATGCCCTCAATGCGGTGAGTAGCAGATTAAGTTCGCAAACCACCATGGCAAACCGTTTGGCAGCATTAAAAGCAGCGCTTGAGAAGGCCAAAGTATGGGACCAAGATCAGCCAATTGAACGCATGGAATGTTTTGATATTTCCCACACCATGGGTGAACAAACCGTGGCCAGTTGCGTGGTATTTGACCAGCAAGGGCCACTGAAGTCGGATTATCGGCGCTTTAATATCAAAGGCATTACCCCAGGGGATGATTATGCCGCCATGGCACAAGTGCTGGAGCGACGCTATAAAAACGCGGTAGAGCAAGACAACGTGCCCGACATTTTATTTATTGATGGTGGTAAGGGCCAATTAAAGCAGGCTGAGAACTATTTTGCAGACTGGCCACACCCGCCGATGTTAATCGGTGTAGCAAAGGGCGAAAGCCGCAAGCCTGGGTTGGAGACATTGTTCCTCGGTTTTTCCCAAGGCGCGGTGCAGCTAAGTGAGAATAATCCTGGCTTGCACTTAATCCAGTATATCCGCGATGAATCCCATCGGTTTGCGATTACAGGCCACCGTCAACGTCGTGCGAAAGTGAAAAAAACGTCTACTCTGGAAGAGATCGAAGGTATTGGGCCAAAGCGGCGGAAAACTTTATTACATAACTTGGGTGGATTACAGCAGGTGAAAAGCGCTAGTATAGAGCAGCTTGCACAGGTCCCAGGGATTAGCCGCAGTATGGCTGAAACCATTTATCATGCCTTCCGGGACGAGTAGTCGCGACCCAAACACGAGATAAACTTACATGTGGAATATTCCAAACATTTTAACTGCTTTTAGAATTGTCCTGATCCCGGTTTTTTTAGCCGTATTTTATTTACCGTATGAGCACGCAACCGCCTTGGCTGCATTCATTTTCGTGTTAGCTGCCGTCACCGACGCACTGGACGGCTGGGTGGCGCGTAAATTAAACCAAATGACTAAATTTGGCGCATTCTTCGACCCTGTAGCTGACAAAATTATGGTGGCGGCGGCGTTGATTGTCGTGGTTGAAGCCTATTCCAGCTTATGGATAACCGTGCCAGGGCTTATTATTATTAGTCGCGAGTTGATAGTGTCCGCATTGCGTGAGTGGATGGCCGAAATTGGCAAGCGTTCAGCCGTGGCAGTATCGAGCTTGGGTAAACTGAAAACCATTGCGCAAATGGTGGCTTTGACCGGTCTGCTTTGGCAGGCGAATAACTGGGTCGTAGTGTTAGCTACTATGGCGTTGTATGTCTCGGCTATTCTTACAATCTGGTCAATGTACGTGTACATGAGCAATGCGTGGAAAGATTTAACCGACGACACCGCTGCGAACTAGCATTAAATTGCCGATAGTTTGCACAAGTCAGTTAATTTTTAAGCAAACAGTCAGCCGCAGGTAAAAAAGTCATTGACTCAGAGGCGCTTCACAGTAAAATGCATCTCATCGAAACGCGAGTATAGCTCAGCTGGTAGAGCGCGACCTTGCCAAGGTCGAGGTCACGAGTTCGAACCTCGTTACTCGCTCCAGATTCAACACAAAAGCCACCTTTAAGGTGGCTTTTGTGTTTTTGGCATTGTCCCTTTTACGCAATGAATCGCTTGCATTTTTTTGACTAGCGCTGAATAGTAAGTTTTTTATTCACACGAGCCATGTCGAGCCAAGTGTCAAACCATCATTCGCCAAACTCAGCGCTACAATTACCCAGCCATTGCCAGAATTGTGACATGCCATTGCACGGGCGTTTCTGTGCGCATTGTGGGCAGGACGCAGGCACACCGATACGAAGTTTTCGCCAATTGCTGAGCGAATTTTTGGGTGAGTTTGGTAACTGGGACGGTCGAGTCTGGGCGACCTTGTTGCCGTTAATGACCCAGCCAGGGCAACTGACACGTGCCTATGCCAACGGTCGTCGTGTTGCTTTCGTACCGCCAGTGCGCTTGTACCTGTTTATTTCAATCGTGGCGTTTTTAATCTTTAGTATGGCGAGCCAAAGCTTAAACTTTGTCGAAGTGAGTGAAGCGACCGCGGCAGAGCGGCAGGCTTTGTTGCGTGCGCAGGCTCAAATTGATAAAACGCCGGGCGCTGAGCATGTCAATTTAACGGCCCCTATGGTGTGGGACTTACCCTTTGTCAGTGACGAGGTGAATGCGCAACTCAGTCTCAAGACTCAGCGTATGGCCGATAACCCACGCCAAACCACTAACTTGTTATTGTCTAAAGCGCCACAAATGCTCTTACTGCTATTACCGTTTTTTGCGCTTTGGTTCTGGCTGATTTACCTGCGCCAACGCCGCTTTTATTTAGAGCATCTGATTTTGGTGCTGCATATTCATGCATTCATATTACTGAGTTTCCTCAGTATCTTAGCGTTGACCACTTTGCGTGACAGCTTGGTAGCCGTGACATGGATGGCCTGGTATCGTGATTGGTTGGTGTGGCTTGAGGTATTGCTATGGGTCTGGATACCGCTGTATATATGGCGCGCAATGCGTAATTATTATCAGCAATCGCGCGTCAAGACCGCGATTAAATACTTCCTCAGTACCCAAATATATTTGGTCATGCTAAGTCTGGGGCTGTTTTTGACGCTAATGATCAGTATTTGGCAGAGCTAAGTTTGATAGCCCTGCCATCGTTTAATAAATTCACCATAGGGGTCATAAGTGCGCTGCTGTTTGTCCTGATCAAAGCGCCTTAAGCCTCGCGGGTCGGCGCCAACGCCGCCTAAATATTGCCAATTTCCCCAATTACTACCCACGTCGTAATCAATTAAGTGGCGTTCAAAGAACTCTGCCCCCAAACGCCAATCAAGCTGAAGTTCGTTGACTAAGCAGCTAGCCACTAATTGGCGCCCGCGGTTTGACATAAACCCAGTGGCTACCAACTGATGCATGCATGCGTTGACCAGCGGGAATTCGGTTTGACCGTTCTGCCAAGCTGCCAAGCGTTGCGCATCTTGACGAATAGAATAAGCGACTTGGTGGCGTAAACCGTTAAGGATGAATAGGCTGCGCCCGTGCGCCCGAGCGTACCAAAAGAAATATTCACGCCAAAGCAGTTCGAAGAAAATCCAATACGTTGATTCGTTAGCACCGTGCTGGTTTTCGTATTGGCGTAATGCCCACATAATCTGTTGTGCTGATATACAGCCTAGCGCAAGCCAGGGCGAAAACCGCGTTGAATTCAACCAACCATCCAGGGCATTTCGTGTCTGTTTGTAATGGCTTGGCGCAGAGGTGGAAAAATATTGCCTTACGTGGTTAAGCGCGGCGTCTTCGCCACAAACGGCAGTTGATGCTTACTAAACAAGGTGTTGGCATCGACTTCGACCACGTGCGGGGCGAGTTTGGCTAAGGTTTGACGTTCATAATAGCCGGCTTGTTTGCTAACAAAAATATGTTCACTGCCTAGTTCTTTGGCGAGACTGTTTAAATAGTTAGCCTGCTCAAGCCATGTAATGTGTACCACCCGCAAATGGATGCCGATGCTTGCTAACTGCTCTTGCAGCGCGGCCAGAGCTTGGCGCAAAAACCGTTTTCGTGGGTCACCCATTTGCTGGGCGGATATCGGGTCTTGTAAAAATACCGCCGTTAACTGGTTATCAGAACGCTCCCGTGCAAGCTTGAGGGTAGGGTTATCTTGAACGCGTAAGTCGTGGGTAAACCAGAAAATGTTTTTCATTAAGAGGCATTTATCGCGGTTAAAACATGGTATAAATGAGTACGCAAGTCACCGCAAAACGGATGCGCCATGACAGATAATCAAAGACATCGGGTTGGTTCAGATTGGGTACGCGCTTACAGCGCTGCTAACCCCATGGAAGCGGAACTGCTGGTGGGTATGTTGGCACAGCATGGAATTCGCGCAGGGCTGCGTTCACAAGGGTTAATGGGTGGTATCGGCGAACTGCCGTTAGACGCATTGCACACCCCAGTCTGGGTGGCGCCTCAAGACCTTAATGATGCACGTACATTATTACAGGCCTACGAACGCAAACCAGAGCATGCGTCATGGGTTTGTCCTGCCTGTGGCGAGCATAACGAAGGCAACTTTGAGATTTGCTGGCACTGTGGCGCTGAGCGCGAATGATTATATAGACCAGTATTAGTTGAACTATTTTCATCACCTAATTTAACCGTATAGAAAAGAGATTATGTTTTTTATTGAGCAATTAATTCTGTTAGCAGCGATTTTGATCCTACTCGGTATTTTCTCGAGCAAGCTATCTGCGCGGCTTGGCTTACCAATGCTGGTACTGTTTTTAATCATTGGTATGCTGGCAGGCGAAGACGGTTTGGGCCGAATCAGTTTCGACAATCCAGAATTGGCTCACGCGATGGGTACATTGGCGCTCGCACTGATTTTGTTCGACGGCGGCTTGCAGACCCCCATAGGTGCTATTAAGAAAGTTTGGAAGCCAGCATCGTCACTTGCAACTTTTGGGGTTTTATTCACAGCTTTGATTACAGGTGCGGCTGCCAGCTATATCTTGCCGATTACCCTTCTGGAAGGGTTACTGCTTGGCGCCATTGTAGGCTCGACCGATGCAGCAGCGGTATTTTCGTTGCTGCGGAACGCGGGAATTCATTTAAATACGCGCTTGAAGTCGACGCTTGAAATCGAAAGTGCGTCGAACGACCCAATGGCGATATTCCTGACGGTGGCATTGCTCCAAGTACTAGTCAATGACATGCCGTTTGGTATTGAGTTAGCTTTCCTATTTTTACAACAGATGGGGCTGGGGGCTCTGGTTGGTATCTCAGTCGGTTACGTGTTAATTCGTTTAATCAATCGCATCAATTTGCAAGCCAGCGGCCTTTACCCAGTGCTTGTGACTGCTTCAGGATTGCTGTCGTTTGGCTTGGCAGCCAATTTGGGAGGGAGTGGATTCCTGGCGATATTCATTACCGGTGTGATTATTGGTAATCGCAAATTTGCATTTCAAAAGACCACGTTTCTATTTCATGATGGGCTTGCTTGGTTAAGCCAGATCACGATGTTCGTTGTTCTCGGGTTACTTATCACACCGTCGGCGCTGCTAAGCGTCTGGTGGCAAGGGTTGGTGATTGCGCTGGTGCTCATGTTTATAGCTCGACCGCTAGCAGTTATTCCGCTATTAAAAATTTTCGGCTTTAATGCACGAGAAATCACATTGGTATCCTGGGTAGGTTTACGCGGGTCGGTGCCAATTATTTTGGCGATATTTCCATTAATGTTCGGTTTAGCAAGTGCCGAGCTTATTTTTAACGTCGTATTTTTCGTTGTTCTACTATCCGCCACATTACAAGGCTGGTCGTTACCTTTGGTTGCGCGCAGGCTCAAGCTGATTGAGCCGCCTCCGTTGTCTGCACCTGCTACTTTAGAGATTACGACTTTAGGTGATGTAGATGCAGAGATAGTTGAATATACATTGGCAGAGACGTCAAAAGCCGCTAATCGTCGACTGTCTCAGCTGGCTTTGCCTGAAGGGGCTGTGGTCGCGATGATTACGCGTGACGGTCAAGTAGTACCTCCGCGGGGCTCTACGATTTTGCGCGCTGGCGATCACTTGTTTGTGGTATCTAAACACGACTATAAGCCGCTTTTAGAACTTGCCTTCGCTGAAGAAGGGTATGTGGCGGGTGAGAAGCCCACTTTGTTACGAATGAAGGGTACGAGTCGCTTAAGTGAAATAGTACGTAGTTATAATCTCGGGGTTGAACTTGAAAATGACTACACTTTAGAGGAGCTTTTTAAAGAACGGCATCCCGCGCCTGCTGAGCAAGGAAGTGAGTTACAGATTGGTGGTGTTTTGTTTAAGGTAGAAGACGCGATGAATGGTCGAATCTTGACAGTGACCATCACTCAAAATAATAAAGAAACGCCGCTACCGAACAGCTGAGTTGATGATTTTAGGAGCATTTTGCTTCTGATATAAACAAAATGACTGAAAATTGCGCACTCAGTTCAATTATTTGAATATTGCTATTTACAGCATGGGATGTTGTCGGCATAATGCGCCTCAGCACTGGCAGGGAGTCAGTCGAAAGAGACTGGCGGGTTGGCAGAATGGCTATGCAGCGGATTGCAAATCCGTGGATCTCGGTTCGACTCCGGGACCCGCCTCCAGTAGCTTATCCACAAACGTGTCGCCCGGGTGGTGAAATTGGTAGACACAAGGGATTTAAAATCCCTCGCTGGTAACAGCGTGCCGGTTCAAGTCCGGCCCCGGGCACCATTTTAGCGATAATTTTAATTATCGGCACACTTTATCAATTCTATTCTTCTTTTTATTGCTTGCTTAGAAGTTGCCAGTCTTTCTTTACTTTAGTATTCTCAATAACATATTAATAACGTAGCCAGGTATATCAGGCAATGCGTAAGAAACAAAACGAGCATGCTTGTTTGCTTTCAAGGGAATTGAGTTTAGCTGTCCACTTCTTCTCACGATTTCAGTGACCTGTATCCTTTTAAAAGCCTAAATTAGCTTAGGCTAAATGCGCATGCACACAATACAAATAATGGTATGGACGCTCCCTCTCTAACAGTTCGCTAAACTTAGATTGTTAATATTTAGCTTGTTGAGGAGAGGGGTGATGGACAAGGTAATATCGGTAATCGGAATTGATTTGGCCAAGCATGTCTTTCAAGTATGCGCTGCGAATAAACGGGGGCAGCGGTTATTCAATCGGGCCGTGAGTAGAGCTAAGCTTTTGTCGATGCTTGCCAATATTCCAAAGTGTGTGGTTGGAATGGAAGCATGCAGTAGTTCGCATTATTGGGCTAGAGAGATTGAAATGCTGGGGCATGAGGTTAAGTTGATGCCGCCCCAGTATGTGAAACCCTATGTCAAAACGAACAAAAATGACGTAACAGATGCCGATGCTATATGTGAAGCGGTGTGTCGGCCAAGCATGCGCTTTGTAGCGGTCAAATCTATCGAGCAGCAAGCGTTAATGCTACTGCACCGTGACCGTCGGGGTCTAGTCAGAGACCGTACAGCGTTAGTCAATCGGCTAAGAGCAATAATGGGTGAATTCGGTGTGATAGCGCCGGCAGGTCTGCATAAATTTAGAGCTTGGCTTAAAAACGAATACGGAGCTGTTGAGTCTAGATTGCCGGAGTTAATGCGTCGGCATGTTCATGTGATGGTTCTCAGACTACGAGAAACCGACGAACATATAGAGCTTCTGGAATCGGAGATTCACGGGAATGCGAGCAGCACAGATGACTGTAAACGACTGCGCGAAGTGCCTGGTATTGGCCCATTAACGGCGTCTGCATTGGTGGCGAGCCTTGGAGATATAAAAAGCTTTAGCAATGGAAGAGCATTCGCAGCATGGTTAGGACTTGTGCCAAAACAGCATTCGAGCGGTGGAAAGAATAAACTGCAGGGCATCAGTAAGCGCGGTGATGGTTACCTACGCAGTATGTTGATACATGGTGCCAGAGCAGTCATTCGACATTTGAACCCGAACCGAGCAGTCAGTAGATGGTTAAAAGAGTTACTTTGCCGACGACATAAAAATGTAGTGATAGTGGCGCTGGCGAACAAATTAGCACGAACCGTTTGGGCTCTGCTAAGTAGAGGAACAAGATACCAGGAGGCTTACTCCTGATAACCGGCTCGCAACCGTGTTGCGCAGGTAAGAAGTAGAAGGCAAAGAGATGACATCGTCGCTGGGCAAACCTGAACCTAACATAGCTCTCTAAGAGCGTTCAAATGATTAGGACCCAGTTAGCGAATACCGTCAGGGGCCGCCGGAAATCCGGCAATGAGAGCCCGGATAGATGGCTGCAACACACTCTTATGGCTTTGATATTTTACTTGCACAAATGGGAGCGTCCATAGATGTTATGTAACTAGGGATAGATAATGAAGTGCCCTCATTGCAAAAATAATATTGGTTTTTTCTCAAAAGCACTGAATGGTTTCGGAAAAGAGAGAAAATGCCCTCATTGCGGCAAAAAAGTGACAATGAAAATAAATTGGAAGATGCTTACAATAATACTTCCGTTGGCTTTTCTCTTTCACTTTTTCATATTAAAACCTGTTTTAATTGTCGCTGGATTCAGTGGTTCTGGGGTAGCAGGGTTCTCAGGGGCATTAGCAGCAATACTTTCGTTCAGGCTATACAGTGATGAACCAGAGTAAACGTTACATAACAAGCAAAGGCAGGGCGACGCGTACCGCGCGCCTGCTTTGAGCGTTAGCACCAAAATGGTCGGAAATGACAAAGGTTAAGAAAAAGCTCACTCCGGCTCAAAGGCCTGCGAGGAAAGCCGCGAAGGCCGAGCGACAAAAGAAATACCAGTGGGTCTTTATGAATGGAAAGCAAGTCAGAATAAAGCGGCCACCGACTGTGGATGGAATACCGATAGATCAGATCATTGAGGAAAACGCTGATCCGCTCTGGTTGCACCAGAATGAAATGTGGGAACTGATTCCGACAGAAGACTCCACTTCCAGATTTGACCCGGTTCCAGAATCGGTGGAATCGGAAGACGAGAATGGGGTGCCGTTTTGATATCTACTCACAGTTTACAATTAAACAGTGCTAACAAAGCCATTAAATACGCTCCCTGCGGTCGCCGGACGCTCGTTCCTCGCGCCGTTTATGGCGGGCGTTAGCTGACTAGAAGCCATGTATATAGACAGCAAGAAATTCGACTACAGCAAGTTCTCCTACCCCGATGCGTCCAGGCTTGTTGAACGAGACAAGCAGTTCGTTAAGGAGGCCTATCAAAAATGGGTGAAGGATTCAGTTGACGAAATCGTCGATCGACAATGGGAGGTTGATGACCTGGGAGTTGTTGAACAGTCTGGGGATTTCGCCAAGCTGCTAAAGGAAGCTGAGTTCACCTATTCGCTGGGGGCTTATACAAGCACTATTTCTTTGGTTGGCGTTTGTGCAGAAGATCTTTGCCGGTTTTTCGCCAATTTTGCCGGTCACAATCTTGACTCCCTATCGCAGTTCAATCGTGTCAATCAGCTCGTTTCTCTGGGCGCAATAACTCAAGGCGTCGCCGACAAATTCCACGCAATTCGGGGGCTGCGCAACGACTGCTTGCACTACAACGAGGGTTTCAAACAAAAAGATTCGGCTGCGTTGAAGGGAGATGCGCTGACGGCCCTGAATTCACTCAAGTGCGTGTACGGCGAGATCTTGGGCGTAGTGGACTATTCGACAGTCGAATCGTCCAAGTTTCTAGAAATTTTCTCAAAAATCGCTGATGAAGCTGCTAGCTCGGATCCAGGCAAACTCGGAATCGAAGAGGCTACAGTGAGAATGCGGAATGTCTTTGCTAGTGCCTTCGGCGTTGACCTTTCCATGAACAATTCCGGTCGGCCTGTGTACAAGACTTCGATCTACCAGGTTGAGGGAATCGATCCCGATGGCGAACCAGCCGAGCTGTCGTTGAGAGATATGGCTAATGGGCTGATTGTCATTATTGATCTTACGGCTGGAGACCTAAGGAAGATCGAAGGAGAAAAGATTGATGAGGGAAGCATCGTGGCCGCTTCATTGACGTCAGTTCCTAATAATCTCGAGATTACAGCTAGCTGGAGACTAGTTGGCGATGTGCGAAAAGTCGGCTAACAAATCGCTGCAGGGGACGTTTGACCCGTCGGCCATTTTTGCTTCCGCAAAAACGGTCGCCGCCTCAAGCGCCCCTGAGCTCAGGCGTTAGACGCTGGTCAAGTGCAGGGGAAGTAATGAAGTCTAAAGTAATTAATGAATTCAGGGTGAATTCAAATTTCAAATCAGATAATGAAGTTTCGCTATTCCGGAAGCTCGCAAAAGCCATAGTAAAAGAGTCAAAATCTACGTTTATTGACGAAACTCATGGTGGTAACGTCTGTAATGTATCCTTTGCTTCTCCAACAAATAAGCAGGAAACTTGCGAGATTTCAGACTTGTTAATCGTAAGCTTATGTCACAAAACGCATCGATTTCGTGCCACTTTTTGGCAAGCAAAGAAACAAGGAGTTTCAAAGTGGGTAAACGTTACCCAGGATGGAGAACAGTTGGATTTCAAGGGACAGTTTAATCAATGGGATTTGCTGAGTAGGCGACCTGAAGTTGTTGGCGTCAAAAGTTTCTACCCACCTAAAGATATTCTTTCATCATTTTTGTACTAGCCCCCAATTAAAACGGACACTCATTAGTTAAGCGATAGGCTTAGACCTATCTTTAAGGAGTGTCTATGGAGCGCATTGAAATTTTTACTGGCGAACAACGTCGCCGTCGTTATACTCCGCAAGAGAAGGCCTGATCCGTACCACTAAAAGTGGACACTTTGCTAAGCACTATTTTTTAATTCAAAGTTCTCTGGGCTGAGATAGCCAATAGCACTATGCCTTCTTGTCTTGTTGTAATCAACTTCGATGTACTCAAAG
>NZ_PIPK01000009.1 GCF_003987335.1 Aliidiomarina maris
AGCGACGTGGAACCACCTGAATCCATTCCGAACTCAGAAGTGAAACATGTCAGCGCCGATGGTAGTGTGGGGCCTCCCCATGTGAGAGTAGGACACCGCCAGGCATCCAAATAAACAACCCCAGCCCGAAAGCTGGGGTTTTTTATTTATATCCCGCCCTATCCCCACCACCCCACATGCAAATTCATGATTATACTGCTAAACTTGAATCATGTTATAGATAAAATTAGGTGAATATCATGAAACGAACCCTGCTAGCAGCCATTCCTGTTGTTGTACTTACCGCCTGTGGCCAACCCGATGTAGTGCCACATGAAACAGGTGTTGAAACCTTTACGGCTACGATAGTTGCAACTGAAGGTAATCGTGCCGAAGGTGTGGTCAATTTCCGTCGTAGTGGTGACGGTATTGTGGTGTCAGCTACCATCGAAGGATTAGAGCCAAACAATCGTCATGGCTTCCATATTCATCAGTTTGGTGACTGCACGGCGCCGGACGCTACGTCTGCGGGCGGGCACTTTAATCCAACGGGTGAACGTCACGGTGCACGTCATGATGACCAACGTCACCTGGGTGATCTTGGCAACCTGGAGGCAAACGACCAAGGTGTTGCAGTGCTTGAATACATTGATGATCGCTTAAGCATGGACGGGGCGCATAGTATTTTAGGCCGCGGCATCATTGTCCACGCTCAAGCTGACGATTACGAAACCCAGCCCACTGGTGATGCGGGCGGACGTATTGGCTGTGGTGTCATTGGTGTGGCAGAACGTAACTAAATTCAAGATAAATAAAAATGGCACTCAGTGAGTGCCATTTTTTTATCTTTCAATCGTGAAAAACAAGTCCGCACCGCTTTGTTCATTACTCGTGCGCGATTCAAAGTTTAGGTTATCCGTTAGTCGGTATTGAATAAAGAAGGTTGATACAGGCTCAATTAAGCCCATCCCATACTTAATATACAGCCGTGAAGATAGCTGCTTACCTATAAATAGCGCAGTTGATTCAAAGGTATCGCCTGAATCCAGTGATATCTCGTCGACCCCGAGTGTGTCTGAGAGACGCTCACCTAAACGATTACCGCCACTCATGCCCAATGCAAGTGTCGCCCGTGCCAGCATGTTTTGCTCGCCAGAGCTGCCTTGGCCTGGTCCACGACCAAACAATAAGTAAGACAGAATCGCGCTATCTTGCATCGTCGGGCTCGAGAACAAATTAAGCGTCGGATTCTCTAATGTCCCTCCGACCCGTGCGCCGACGGTAACGCTTTGCGCATCGATGCTACGCTCAACCCGCAAGTCCAAACCTGGGTTAGCGACCGGTCCGCCAGTAAAAATAAGGCGTCCTCGTTCAATATTGAGCGCTTGCCCATATATCTCATAAGCACCTGAGGCAACGTCAATATTCCCTACCGCAGTCGTTTCCTGCCCGGTCTGCTCTATAATTCGAAGACCCCCTTGCAAGCGACCTTCAAAACCAAAGGCGCTAACCTGTACATCGTCTCCAAGGTTGACGGTTAGGTCCATATCAATGGGTAAGCCGCCGATATTTTGTTCGTAAGGCCCGCCGTCACCACTGACAATCACTGTGTCATTTGAAATAGAGTCCACCGATTCGAAATCCGGTGGTGTGATTCGCGCATAAGGTACGTCAACAGCACCGCGCAGCCTGAGTAATTCTGGCGTGTATACGATACTTAGGTCAGGTGCGATGGTGACTTGTAACTCACGGGTGTTTAACGCCGGAAATGCTGCGCCTTGAATGTTCAGCTCGGCACGCTGGGCTGTTAAGTAATAAGCGCCATCAATATCTAGCTGGCCTTCACCAGCATCCACTGCGCCCTCCAAAATAAACGGTTCATCACGACCTGTTGGGGCTTGAATGACTAAATTGAGGTTACGTAGCTGCAAGCCGGTTGCGGGAATCTCAGCGCTGCCGTCGCGCAGCTCTAATCCACCTCCAATCGTAAGGTCGTCCAATTGTCCGGCGAAGTCGACGCGTCCGTTCATGTGTCCAGCGACGTTTTGAATTTCTGGCATTAACACAGACAGTAAAACAAATGAACGTACGTCGATTCCGATCTCACCATCAATACTGCGGGTATCATCAAGCACATCGTTAATCGTTGCATTACCCTCAGCGCCACCCTCGAGCTGGTCCGAAAGAATGCGTAATTGAGCTTCTAGCTGCTGTTGATTACCCACAAGCCTAAACAGTTCACCACTATCAAAGTCAACGCGAAGTTCCTGTGCAGGGACGCGTACTGAGGTGTCGCTAATGGTAAGGCGAACATCGGCATTGAGCTCATCGCCAGTCTGGTTGACATCGGCGATTACGTTAAACTCGCCAAGTATATTGACGTCTTCAGGTAAAAATGCGGAGAATAATTGATAGGGAATGGCCTCAGCACGGACTTCGAAGTCGAAATCCCCTGACGCTGCTTGCCATTGAGCCTGCGCACATAGTTCTGATTCACGGGTGGAAATGATCAGGCAGAAATCATCCAGCGCAAATTGCTCTGGTGATACGCGCAACGGTGCTGGCTGTGTTACGTTCCAACGGCCGATATCCGGATAGCGTAATTGCAGACGGTTGATAGTACCCTGCCATTCTTGCTCCTCGCGTTGCCAATCGCCATGTAATGCCACGCGCATTTCAAGTTGGTCATAGTCGACATCAATTTCGGTTTGATGCTGCTGCTGTTGACGCATGCGTACGGCTAAGCGCTCAATAGTCTGGCCCTCGGCTTGAATACCACTAAGTAACACATTGCCGGTAGGCAATCGAGTTAACGTGCCATCGGCTTCAACATCGGCTGATATATCGTCAAGCCGATAGGTTTGCCAAAATAGCTCGCTGCCACGAACCTGTATATTGAGCTGTGGTTGTTCCTCACTCCCAGTTACATCTCCGCGCGCACTTAGCTGCCCGCCAGCTTGCGGCAATAAAGAGGCGAGCTCCGGAATATCCACCAGGAAGCTTAAATTAATTCCCTCGGGGCTGTACTGTCCATCTGCGCGAATGCGCGTTTCGCCCCAAATGATATCTAGATTATTGGCTTGAAAATGGTCACCTTGAATATTGACATCGCCGCGGCCTGAAATGGTGTAGTCCATCAGGCTACCTTGCAGTTCATTGATGCTTGCCTGAAGCTCCAAAACATCATCGAAACGACCCTGAGTTGCAATTTGAGCTTTTAAGTCGCCTTGCAGCTCGTCACTGATTTCGGCAAAGTTAAGCTCATCCACTCGGATGTTTAGATCCCAACTAAGGTAAGGTGCCCAACCAATGCTACCATTTAAAGTGGCACTTCCTTGAGGCAAGTTTAAGGAGAGCTCAAGGTGCTCTGCACCATCTTGGGTGCCGGTGGCGCGCAACGAAAACTGATTTTGCGAGAAGCCAAAAGCTTCGGCATCTCCGCTAATATCAATATCAAGTACGTCGCTAATCACTGCGTAACCAGTTACAGTGACGCTGGAAATCATTTCTTCGGCACTCATGTCGAACTGTTCAATTGTGAGCGTGCGATCATTCCAAACCAGCGCCGCGCTGATATCTACTTCGCCTTGCTCAGCAGACTCAAGGTTGCCGTCCAACTCAATCCCAAACCGGGCTAGGTTGCCTTGACTATGTAATTCAAAATCTAGTGCATGAATACTGTCCTGTAAGGCTTCGTGACGTATATCTTTAAGCAGCACTTGGGCATCCCAACTCAGCTCATCAATATCTAATACTTGCGCTAGCTGAGCTTCGACCTCGCTGTCGACCAGACCTTGAGTGCGAAGGGTTACCTGTAACGCTTCTAAATCACCGACCAGTGCAAGCTCGGCTTGGATTGCACGCATATCAGGCAACGCAAATTCAGCTTCAAGGTTGATATCTAAAGGATAGTTGTCACGGGTTTCAATCGTACCTTGACCTCGAACTTCACCCTGCTCCACGCGTACCAGCAGATGTTCTATATGTTGTTCGTACCCAACACTTGAAGCTCGTAATTGTACTTCATCAATTACCTGCTCAAACTCACCGATCTGAAGATGAATATTGGCGAGATCTAGTGAATCTACTTTGATATCGATAGGTAATTCAATATCAGGTAATTCAAATTCCGTGTCTGCGGGCGCTTCATCCTCTTCGCTTGGTTCCAGTACCAACGACATGCGGCTAAAGCTCAGGGTGTTGACATGAAATGTGCGCGCCATCAATGCGCGCGGTTGCCAATCGAACTGCAAATCTTCAATGTCTATCGCACTGCCTGGCTGAGTAAAGCTTACATTCGCTATGCGTAAATCACGTAACAACGACCCCGACTGATGGGTAATGCTCAATTCGCCGGGCGCAAAACGTTCAGCGAGGTTTAAAGTGATTCGTGTGCCGCGTTCCGTGGTGAGCATCAAGGAGATGATGATCAGTAAGGACAGCAGGAAAATTAAAATACCGCTGATGATAATCGTGGTGGCAAGACCTGCTCGGCGCCAATTAATACTCATAAATCAGGCCCCAACGTCAAATGTAAGCTAACTTTATCGCCTTCTGGGCCAAAACCATGGGCGAGGTCTATGCGAATTGGACCCACTGGGCTTTGCCAGCGGAAGCCAAAACCGGCGCCATGCCTTGTAGCGCTGGTGATGTCGTTAAATGCATTACCTGCGTCCCAAAATGTGGCCACCCGAAAATTAGGCCGGAATTCGTAATCAAGCTCAATACTACCAACCATAAGGTGGCGTCCGCCTAACATGATGCCGTCTTCGTCACGGGGACCAATGCTGCGGTAACCGTAACCTCGAATCGAGCTGTCACCACCGGCATAAAACCGTAATGAGGTGGGTATACGGTCAAAATCGCTGGCAACCGTGGTGCCGAGTTCGCCACGAGTCAATAAACGATAATGCTCAGCAAAAGAGAACACGTATTTAGCGCCTAATGTAGCCTGTGCAAAGTCGGTACTGGAAAGTACCGCATCGGACGCGCCGCGAAGCGCCAAAGACGTTCTAAAACCTTCGCGCACGTTGAGTCGATCCGGTGTGTGGACACGATTCCATTGCACACTCGGGATTAAAAACTGGGTGTCCCGGCGCTCGCCGCTAAAGGTATCGCGTTCGTCCTGCCAGTCTAAGGCTATTGTGCGCTGAGTGCGCTCTAATTGGCGTTGCCAACTTACGCCTAAATTTACCAATTCAGAGCGTGTAGTGGAGGTGTCTTCATCACGCCAACCAGCACGAAGCACGTATTGGTCGGTTTGCGGTTGACGCCCCGGGATGATGTAGTTCGCACCCACCGCCGATATTAATTCAGAAAATTGAAACTGAGAATTAAAGCGATGACCACGAGTATTGACCCAGCGCCGATTTTGCTCGAAAAGTACGCGAGCACCCGTGTCTGTACCATAGCCCAGACCAGCGCGATAATGCGTGCGATTATTCGGCTCTACGTTAATCGCGACAGGCACAATGGCGTCGTCACTGGCCTCATCCCACAGCGGTTGAATTTGTACACGGCTAAAATAGTCGCTATCTGATAGCGCCATTTGCAGCTCTACCAATTCATCTGAAGTGATGTATTCACCTTGTTCAAATTGCACAAAGCGCTGCAGAATGTCTTCATCTAGCTGGGCTTCGCTAAAGCGAACATCGCCAAAGCGAAAGCGCGTGCCTGAATCAAATTCAATTAAGATATCGGCAGCATAATCATTCAAGTCGATTTGCAGTTCACTACGTTCAAAGCGCGCGTTACGATAACCACGGTCAGCCGCTAAAGACCGAATTCGGTTCTTCGCATTGTCGTAATTGCGATGATGTAAGTCCTGGCCCGGTTGAATGTTTAAATTGCGAATAAGGCGGTTGAATGCATCATCGTTCTCGGCGTCGCCAGTAATGCGAATATCGACGTTACGAATTGGCATGGCGGGGCCTGGTGTTATGCGGTAGGTTAAACGCCATACTCCGTTGTCGCGTTCAAATTCAGTCTCAACAGACGCGCGATAGAAACCAGCTGGGGCTAGCGCACGCAGAATTTCCTGCTCAGCACGGCGGTGCAAAAAGCGCACGCGAGCAGGACCCGGAGAGGGCTGCTGATGGTAATTATAAATGCCTAAACGGTTGCGCACATTGGTCAAAAGCTGTCCGCTAACGCCCTCAATGACCACATTCAGCTGCGGTCGACCATTATCGTCGTCTTCGTCGTCATTGAAGGCCAGCGCTGACCCGTTAAAAAGAAAAATAGCCCAAAACAGCAGCCAATAACGCATTACTACACCTTTTTCAGATTACTTCGCAGCTTGACGATAAGCTGCTAGCGCGGGTTCGCTTTGTCCAGCAGCCAGATGAGCATCGCCAAGTAAACGATAGAGAAAGTTATTAGGCTTCACTTGAACGGCTGCTTTAACGGCGCGAAGAGCTAATTCATGGTCCCCTTGATCGATAGCAATGGTCGCCAATAGTGCAAGTGCGTCGACGTCTTGCGGGGCTTGTTTCAAATAATCTTGAATAAAATCTGCAAGCGGCTCGTATTGGTGATGCCATTTGAGTTTAACAGGGGCGTGTAAAATGTGAGCAGGCGTTAGATAGCCTTTACGCAAACCTTTCACCAGCACGCGTGCCGCAATATCGTCGGCCTGTAAACGCTGCAAGTGCTGCACATAGATAACCCGAACGTTACCCAGCTTGCGCGTGCTAGCGTCTAAGCTTCGCCATAATTGGTGCGCTTCAATAGCATCGGTCGCCTTGCCAAAATAGCCTTGATACGCCATCACCTGATAACCATTCAGATGTTCAGCGGTCAATGCCTGAGAGCGCTCAAGTGCTGGCATCAACGCATATAAAGCGTTGCCTGCGCGATGCTCGAAGAACACCTCAGCGGCTTGGCGCTGCACACCTAAGTGTTGCGGGAAGCGCTGAAGTAGCGCTTGCATTTGTTTTACCGAACGCTCAGGAGCAGCGCGCCTCGCTTGAGCGAGTTCAAAGGCTAAACTGGCGTCATCTTGGTAGGTTTGAATGCGCTCTAAAAGCTTTTGCTCAGACACGACGTCCCCTTGCAGTTTTGCTGCATGCGCCGCAATTGAAAGTGCCATGAGGGGGTCTTGGACATAGCGTAAAGAATCTTCCGCGTGTTGCTGAGCCGCTTCATACGCACCTGTGGTTAAATCTTCGGTGCTTTGTTGCAATAGTTGCTGCGCTTTTTGGGCTTTGCGCTTAGCCGACCAGCGCAGCCCTCGCTGCGCGCTGCCGCGAACTTTCTTAAACGCCCAATCAAGCAACCACACCAGCAGCAGCAAGAGTAACAGAGCCAGAATTAAGACCACCAAGCTGGTTTCAATCGTATAGCCTGCAATGGCTATCATGACATAACCGGTCTGCCCGGACAGCAAAGGCCCGGCGATAAAGCCGCCAATGATGATCAGCAGGACAATAACAGCTTTAGTCACCGGTTATCTCCTTCCAGCATCTCCTCGACGACATCGCGTAACATCGCCTCTGACAGCAGGCGGGTTGGATAGGCTGGGTCTAAATCATACCCGCTCAGCTCGCGCAATTCCGCAAGGCTGCGCTGCACAGCTTGGCGCTCGGTATCAAAGTAGCTCTCGATCCACTCCGCTGCCTGTTCTAAGGCTTCACGGTAATTAATGGTTTGACGTTGCATCAGCGCTTGCTGCGCAATTTGCAGTTGTAATTCAATTTGGCTAACCAGTAAGGCGCGCTGTTCTTGCCCAATTTTCATACTTGGCAGCTCATCAGTACGTTGAATGCGGACAAAGTCATCCGTAAAGTTCGCCCAAGCCTTGGCCAGGTTAGCGCGCCATTCACTAAACTCGCTGCTGGTTGCCTGATCATCGCCTTCATCAAAACCAATTGTCTGATTTACAAAGGGCAACTGACGAATTTGACGTCGTTGAGTGCTCACGCGCATGCTCAAGCTTTCAATATCTTGCTCTTCAATTGACGCTATTAACTCAATGTCGTCACGTAGCTGCTGTCGTATCGGCAGCAAACGGTTCTGTTCGGCGGCTGCGAGCAGGTTCTCTGCACGCTCAAGTAACTGAATAGCGGTTTTACGGTCATGGTCTAGCCATAACTTGCGCCCTGCTGCTAACACTAAATCACGTGCTTCAACTAAAAACAGGTCTTCAGATACGCGCAAATTGGCGCTATCGACTTGCTGTTTAAGTGCTGTTAATTCTGCATTATGCTGTTCAAATTCCTCGCGCATTTGCTCGCGCTCAGCGGCCGCTTGTTCACGTAAAGCTTGCGCTTCTTGCTGACGTTGTTGCTGTAATTCATTAAAACGTCGCTGCAGCTGCTCGTCCATACGGTCAACTACATCACTGCGAATGGATTGCTGCGCGCGGTCTGCGTCCGCAATGCGCTGGTTCAGTTCGCTTAATTCAGCTTGGGTTTGCTGACGGAATGCCTCTTGTTGCGCCCACGCGTAATAACCACCCACGCCCAAAGTCACTACGCACAGCAATAATACAATGCTGATAAACAGGCCAAATGCACTGCGTTTTGGCGTTGGGATGGCGTCGCTGTGCGCTGCTTTTTGTGGGGTGTCCTGCTCTACTGCCACGGGCGTATCACTCTTAGTTGTGGGTTGGCTGTCGTCGTGCGACTTGTCTGTATTTACTGTCTGCTTAGTCAGCGCGGGCGCGTGACTACGATTGATTAGCTCAAGTAGGCTTCGTGTCAGCGCTGGGGTGCTGGCGTTGGTGGCAAGCACTATTTGTTGTTTGCGTATGCCATAGTGTAGCAGGCAATCTTGTAAACGTTGGCTGGACACCAGCCAGGTGATTGTCTGCAACCAGTCGCTACCGCCGTCAAGTCGTTCAATGGCGGTAGTAAATAATTCAATGTGCTGCTGGCTGGTGAACACGACAATATTGACTTGCTCACTCCAACTACTGAATGGACCGCGTAGATCTATCTCGCGTACTACGCGCTCATATACCTCTAACACCTCGACTTGAGCGCCGCGGCTGCGCAGGGTGTCAGCAATCAGCGTTCTTCCCTCGCGGCCGGTTATTACCATCCAGCGTTGTGCTTCGATGTTTTTAAGCGCGCTAAGTTCCAATAACGCTTCTGCGGTGTGTAACGGCGCCGGATAAGTAGCAGGTTGGCCACTCAATGGCACCATTGCTTCGGCCGTACCAGCGCCAACACAGTAATAGTTGGTCTGCGGCCAGTCTTGCTGGTGCTGCTGTATATGCGCATCGAAGTAACTTACCGCAGCTGGGCTAACTACCACAATACCATGATACGTGGCTTGCCAATCAACGCTGGCGCCCTCAGGTAAGGCGAGTGCTTGGGTGTCGACCATGGATTGGGTCGTAATATGACACTGCCGCCCGTGCAGCCCTTTGCGTACGGCTTTCGCTAATGCGTCAGCATGTTCGGGGGCGCGGACAATGAGAACGCCTGGTTGCATCATGAATCTCCGTGGTTCTCGTTCGCGTAGACTGCAGCCAAAATGTCTCCTGCACCACGCGCTAATAAATCCTCTGCTAAGGCGATGCCAATTGCTTCCGGGTCGCTTTGGCTTCCGGTTTGCTCACCCCGAATAATCAGCTTGCCGTCTGTACTGCCGACCAACCCTCGCAGGAAAATCTGTTCACCTTGCAGCTGTGCAAAGGCGCCAATTGGCACCTGACAACCGCCTTCAAGGCGACGATTCATGGCGCGTTCCGCCAATACACACACGCGGGTTTCTTCATGCTCAAGGGGTTTTAGCAAGGCTTTGACGCGGGCGTCGTCACTACGGCACTCAATCCCCAAAGCACCTTGCCCATTAGCAGGCAGTGACTGTTCAGGTGGCAGGCGCAGGCGAATGCGCTCGTCCAGCTCAAGGCGCACCAGCCCCGAGGTCGCTAAGATAATGGCGTCAAATTCACCGTCATCAAGTTTGCGCAGTCGTGTTTGCACGTTACCACGCAAGTCTTTGATTACTAGGTCGGGAAATTGCTCGGCAATTTGGCTTTTACGACGCAAACTACAAGTACCGACCACTGCGCCTGCGGGCATGTCTGCAAGCTGAGCATAGTGATTAGACACAAAGGCGTCGGTTGGGTCTTCGCGTTCACAAATGGTAAAAAGCTCTAGCCCTGGGGGGAAATCCACGGGTAGGTCTTTCATCGAATGCACAGCAATATCGGCACGGCCTTCCAACATGGCAACCTCAAGCTCTTTGACAAATAGCCCTTTACCGCCGATTTTCGCAAGCGGTGTGTCCAGGATAACGTCCCCGCGTGTGCTCATAGGCAACAGGGTGACCGCTAGCTGCGGATGGAGCGCTTCCAAGCGGGCTTTAATGTGCTCGGCTTGCCACAATGCCAAAGCGCTTTTACGGGTTGCGATGGTGAGGGTTTCTGTCTTAGTCATGCACTCGCTCTACTACGTGTATAAAATGGGCTGATGTGTTGGGCTAGCGATAGAAGCTAGCGCGACACACTAAATTCATATTCAACCAGGGTTTGATCGCGATCGTTGAGCACGCGCACTTGCCAATCGCCACTGGCCATATAACTGATGCGGCGGCTCGAATAGGTGCGCCAACTATCACTACCGACCGCTAACGTGACTTCGCTGTCCAATTCGCCGTTGCGCCACCATTGATGGCGAATACCACGACCATCATGGTTGATCACATGGGTAAAAAATACCAATTGGTCATAGTTGGCGCCACTGTGACGGTATGCGTGACCCAAGTTATCCAGGGGTTCACGATTTTCAACCGCACTGGTTAAAACGGCGCGTTCAACATACTGAGCGTTCACTTCAAGCTGGCTGTCGTCAGCGTTTTGCGCGTTGCTGGCGATAGGTGTGAAGCATAACAACGATAAAATAAGTACAACAAGTTGACGGTTTAACATTGTGGCGTCCTTATTCAACGGGTTTGGCGTGGTGACAAACGTACCTATGAATGCGATTATAGGTGTTTTGCGAACTTAAGTGTAACGTGAGCCATGAGAAAACGCATTATTCCCCTGTGTTGCAGTGTCGTCCTGTTGCTTGGGTTGACCGCATGTGGGCAAAAAGGGCCACTGTATATCCCGCCAGAGCGTGATACAACGTCGCCACAACCAGAGCAGCCTGTCGATGAGGCTGTAGATCAGAGTACTCAACCAGAGCCAATTGAAAATTATCGCAATGAATCAATTTAGTTATCAGCACGGCCAGTTGCATGTAGAAGCCTGTGCCAGCCAAGATTTAGCCCATACCTACGGCACGCCTTTGTATGTTTATTCCCGGGCTCAGTTAACGCATAACTGGCAAGCGTTTAATCAGCACTTACCGAAACCGCATCGCGCTTGCTACGCGGTAAAGGCCAATGGCAACCTCGCGGTTTTACAAGTGCTGGCGCACTTAGGTGCCGGTTTTGATGTGGTCTCCGGGGGAGAAATTGCACGCGTACTGAAAGCGGGTGGTCGCGCTGATAGTATTGTTTTTTCTGGGGTCGCCAAGTCCCACGCAGAAATTGAATACGCCCTTGATGTGGGTATTTTGCAATTCAATGTCGAGTCGCTCGCAGAATTAGAACGGATTAATCAGATAGCAGCTGAGCGCGGTACGTCTGCGCCGGTGTCATTGCGGGTGAACCCAGATGTGGATGCGAAAACCCATCCTTACATTGCCACTGGGTTGGAAGCCAACAAGTTCGGTATTCCCATGCGCGATGCAGTAGCGGCATTTAAGCGTGCGCACAGCCTTGAACACGTGCACGTGGTTGGAGTTGACTGTCATATCGGTTCGCAACTGACCGAATTAGCCCCCTTCTTGGATGCTATGGACCGCATGTTAGCCTTGGTGGATGAACTCGCGGCCATCGGGATCGAGATTGCGCACTTAGATATGGGCGGCGGACTTGGGGTAACTTACGACGATGAAACGCCGCCAGCGGTGGCTGACTATATTCAAGCCATGTTGGCAAAAATTGAACATTACCCGCAGCTCGCCCTTTACTTAGAACCTGGGCGCGCAATTGTGGCCAATGCAGGCATTTTGCTGACGCGAGTGGAGTATGTGAAGCCAAGCGATAAAAAAGATTTCGTGATTGTCGATGCAGGCATGAATGACATGTTAAGACCGTCGCTTTATCAAGCTTTTCACCGAATCGAGAACACGTCCACTCACCAGCACGGTGAGGCGCAAAAGCCCTGTGACGTGGTAGGCCCGGTGTGCGAAACTGGTGACTTCCTCGGCCAGGAGCGTAAGGTAAAAGCCGCTGAAGGTGATATTTTGGCGGTGTTCAATGCCGGCGCATACGGCTTTGCGATGAGTTCCAACTACAACACCCGCGTGCGTCCGGCTGAAATTATGGTGGATGGCAACCAGGTACATGTCGTGCGTCAGCGTGAACAACTCGAGCAGCTATGGCAGCTTGAACGAACTTTGGAGCTGTAATGCTGATTCACTTTTCCAAAATGCACGGCTTGGGCAACGATTTCATGGTGATCGATAATGTGACCCAGAATATCTTTCTGAATTCCGAGCAAATTGCGGCACTGGCTGATCGCAACCGGGGTGTGGGCTTTGATCAGCTGCTCATGGTCGAGCCTCCTTATGACCCCGATGTCGATTTCCATTACCGTATTTTCAATGCCGATGGCTCTGAGGTGCAACAGTGCGGCAACGGCGCGCGCTGTTTCGGTCGTTTCGTGCGCCATAAAGGGTTATCGAATAAAAACCAAATTCGAGTCAGCACCAAGAAAGGCGTGATTGATATACAGCTCAAAAGCGAAGAGCTGGTGGAAGTCGATATGGGCATGCCGGAATTTGAGCCACAACAGATCCCGTTTAAAGCCAATAAAAGTGAAGTGACCTATATTTTGCGCGCGGCGGAGCAAACATTCCTGTGTGGCGTGCTGAGCATGGGCAACCCACATTGCGTGATCTTGGTGGATGACATCGCAACAGCGCCTGTGGCTGAGGTCGGCGCTTTGTTAACACGGCACGAGCGCTTTGCCGAAGGGGCTAATATTGGCTTCTTACAAATCATCAGCCGTGACCATGCCAAGCTAAGAGTGTTCGAGCGCGGCGTCGGTGAAACTCAAGCATGTGGTACTGGCGCTTGTGCTGCTGCGGTTTGGGCGATGCGTCAAGATAAGTTGGCGAATAGCGCACGCATCGAGTTACCAGGCGGTAGCCTCGATATAACATGGCAAGCGGGCCATCCGGTGATGATGACTGGCACCGCAACTCACGTGTTTGATGGACAAATAGTGATATGAGCGATTCAAAGCAACCACAAAGCCAGGCATTACGCATTGATGATCAATTCATTGCTGAATACTTACAGGAAAACCCGCACTTTTTCGATGCTCACCCTGACTTGCTCAGCCATATGCGAGTGCGGCATCAGCAACAAGGCTCGGTGTCGCTTGTAGAGCGTCAGCAATTGGTATTGCGTGAGAAAGTTGCCGCCTTGGAAGAAGAAATCACCACGCTGATGGCGAATGCGCGGCGTAACGAATTTATCTTCGAATGCTATAGCGAGCTATACCAGCAACTACTTAACTGCACCTCGCTTGACGACCTTGAACAGGCATTACACTACACATTTATTGAGCAGCTTGGCTTGGTCGATATGAGCTTGAAGTTGTTTGTGCCGACTGCGCTTGAACACTTGGCTTTCAACGCCGACACTCATAAACACCTGGTGGGTAAACGCTTTGACCGTGCGCCAGTGTATTTTGGCCGTTTGCCAGCCGATGAACAAAAGCTGGTATTTCGGGCTAATGCACAACCGGTTGAATCGGTAGCCCTATTGCTATTGGGTGAGAATACCAAGTATGGGTTGCTGGCGCTGGGTAGTCGCGATGCGTCGCACTTTGAACCCAATATGGATCATCTGCTAATCAGTCAGCTGCAAGCTCTGTTGACCCAAGTGCTGCCGCGTCTGGTGGCTTAGCGGCGGCTAGCGCTTGGTTATTTACAGTGATGCGAGGTGAAAGTTTGTGAGTCACGCACTAGAGCCCAGTATCAATGCGTTTATCGACTACTTGCACAGCGCGCGTGGCTATTCAGTGCTGACCTGCCAAACCTATCAGCGCCAATTAAACGCCTGTGCAGATGTCCTGCACCAGCAAGGTTTATCAAACTGGCAGGGGTTAACGTCACGCGCTATTGAATCCTTGCTGATTAGCTGGCGCCGCAACGAAGTCGGCATCGCAACTATCAATCAACGCCTAGCCGCACTGCGTAGTTTTGCCGAGTTTTTATTGCGCCAAGGCGTATTGAGCAGCAATCCAGCTAAGTTAGTTAAAGCCCCGAAGGCACCGCGACGGCTGCCAAAGAATATGGACGTGGACGGTGTCGCGCACTTGTTGGACGAAACACCAACGGATGCCCTTGGTATCCGCGACCGCGCGATGTTCGAACTGATTTATAGCAGTGGTTTGCGGGTATCTGAATTAGTTGCCGTTAATGTGTCGGACCTGAATGCCAGTCGTGAGCTGCGTGTCACCGGTAAGGGTCAAAAGACGCGGATTGTGCCCTATGGCCGTGAAGCAGAGCGGTGGCTCAATGCGTGGTTAGAGGTACGTTCCCAGTGGCTGGTTACGCCAAGCGTGGCCGCGAAAGCGAGCCATCAAGGCCTGTTTATTAGTCAGCGCGGTGGACGCCTTACGGCGCGCTCAGTGCAGCTGCGCTTACGTGACTGGGCGCAGCGTCGTGGCATGCCCGAGCATGTGCACCCGCATAAATTACGCCATAGCTTCGCGTCTCATGTGTTGGAATCAAGTGGTGATTTACGCGCCGTGCAAGAGTTGCTGGGGCACGCGAACCTGAGCACCACCCAAGTATATACGCACTTAGATTTCCAACACTTAGCTAAGGTTTATGACACCGCGCATCCAAGGGCGCGTAAAAACCGTAAACCTGAAAAGTGATTTGTCAGTAAAAGGTTTAGCATGATCCAATTTCACCGCCGTTTACGTCCAGTTAAAGCGATCAGCTTTGATCTCGACGATACCCTCTATGACAACCTGCCGGTGATGCAACGAGCCGAGCAAGCGCTTAGCCAATATTTACTCGAGACTCATCCGCAAACGCAGTCGATGCAACTGAGGGATTGGCGTCAGTTACGCGACCAGTTAGCGGCCTCGGACCCTGAGTTAGCGGGTAATATGACCGCCCTGCGGTTGGCAACCTTACAGCAGGGCTTAGCGCAATCTGGGCTGCCTAAAGCACAGCTTCAGGCCGCCAGTGATGCTGCCATGACGCACTTTTTGACCCACCGTAACCGCGTCACCATTAGCCCAGAGGTGCATCAGTTGCTGGCGCAATTGGCGCAGAATTATCCATTGATTGCGATTTCGAACGGCAATGTAGACATTCAACAAATCGGTTTAGCGCCTTACTTTAGTAGTGCCTGGCAACCAAGCGCGCAATTGCGCGGTAAGCCCACTACCGACATGTTTGACGCCGCACGTCGAGCTCATGGCTTTGCCCCTCACGAACTGCTTCATATCGGTGACCATCCGGTCAGTGACATTCAAGGCGCTGCGCATTTTGGTGCCCAAAGTGTGTGGCTCAATCCAACCGGAAAGCCACTCGCACAATTAACTTGGTTGCCGACCGTCACGATTCGTCAATTGCCGCAGCTGGCGCAAATTCTATAACTGTACCGACGCTGGTTGCATATACAGTGGTAGACCCTTAGACTAAGTGGTTGGCGGCGCTCGCCGTCACTTGAAGCAAGTCAGTTTCCGTTTTCCGAGGTATCAGCGTGGACGTTTCTTATTTACTAGATGGCTTAAACGACAAGCAGCGTGAGGCTGTGAGTGCTGCCGAGCAAGATATGCTGGTACTAGCGGGCGCTGGCAGCGGTAAAACCCGCGTATTGGTGCACCGTATCGCGTGGTTAATTCAAGTTATGCAGCATTCGCCGATGTCAGTCATGGCGGTGACCTTCACCAATAAGGCAGCGGCGGAAATGCGTGGGCGCATCGAAGCATTGATGGGTCGTGATGTGCGTCAAATGTGGATAGGCACCTTCCATGGCTTGGCGCATCGTCTATTGCGCGCCCATTATAAAGACGCAGGGCTACCGCAAAGCTTCCAAATTCTGGACAGCGATGATCAGTTACGGTTAGTGAAGCGAACCATACGCGCGCTGAACATTGACGAGAAGCAATGGCCCGCGAAGCAAGCGCAGTGGTATATCAACGCGAAAAAGGACGAAGGCCTGCGCGCGCACCATATTGACGCCTACGATATTGCTGAACAAACCCACAAGCAAATTTACCAAACCTATCAGGAGTCTTGCGACCGTGCAGGCTTGGTCGACTTTGCGGAGCTACTATTACGAGCCCACGAATTACTGCGTGATAACCAATATGTGCGTGAACATTACCAACGCCGTTTTCGGCATATTCTGGTGGACGAGTTTCAAGATACCAACGCGATCCAATATGCGTGGGTGCAGTTGTTGGCGGGACAAGATAACCGCGTCACTATCGTCGGCGATGATGACCAGTCAATTTATGGCTGGCGCGGCGCGCAAGTTGAAAACTTGCAGCACTTTTTGCGTGACTTTCCCCAAGCCGAAACCATCCGTTTAGAGCAAAACTATCGCTCTACCAGCACGATTCTTAATGCGGCCAACCAAGTAATTGCCAATAACAGCGACCGCTTGGGTAAAGACTTATGGACCGACGGTCATAGTGGAGAGCCGATACGAGTCTACGCCGCGTTTAATGAGCAAGACGAAGCGCGCTATGTGGTGAGTAGTATTCAGCAGTGGCTGGAGCAGGGCAACGCGTTGCAGGATGTGGCTATTTTATATCGCTCTAACGCGCAGTCGCGAGTACTTGAAGAAACCTTGCTGTATGCCAGCATTGCTTATCGTATTTATGGCGGCTTACGCTTTTTCGACCGTCAGGAAATTAAAGACGCCCTGGCGTATTTGCGTTTGATCAGCAACCGCATCGACGATGCTGCCTTTGAGCGAGTGATTAACACCCCGAGCCGTGGAATTGGAGACCGTACCTTAGGGCTGATTCGCGAAGCGTCACGTGATCAAAAATTGCCACTATGGGATGCCGCCAAATTCTTAGTGCGTGAAAACTTACTCACAGGGCGGGCAAAGAATGCGGTGCAAGGGTTTATCAGCCTGATCGATACGCTGGAAGATGAATGTATTGACCGTCCGCTGTCAAAGCAAACCGATATCGCGATTAAACGCAGTGGTTTGATGGCAATGTACGAGTCAGAAAAAAGCGAAAAAGCCGAAACGCGGGTGGAGAACCTAGGTGAGCTGGTTAGTGCGACGGAAAGCTTTATGCCCACCGGCGAGGAAGATATGAGCCCATTGGCGGAGTTTTTGGCCCATGCAGCACTTGAGGCAGGTGAAGAGCAGGCCGATGAGCACCAGGACGCAGTGCAGCTAATGACATTGCACAGCGCTAAAGGCTTAGAATTTCCATTGGTGTTTATGGTGGGGGTGGAAGAAGGCTTGTTCCCTTCGCAGCAATCTATGGGCGAGCCTGGGCGCTTAGAGGAAGAGCGCCGGTTGTGCTATGTCGGCATGACGCGCGCCAAGCAGCAACTAGTGATTACCCATGCGGAAAGTCGCCGCTTATATGGCCAAGAGCAGTTTCACCGTAAGAGTCGGTTTATTGGCGAAATGCCCCCTGAGGCCCTGCATGAAGTGCGCATGCAAACCAAGGTAAGTCAGCCGGCCGCGCAACGTGGGCGCTTTCATTCAGGCGCGAGCCATGAAACCTTTGAGCAGACGGGCTACCAACTTGGCCAACGTGTGTTACACCAAACTTTTGGTGAGGGCACGGTGATTAATTACGAAGGCAGTGGTGCGCAAAGCCGCATTCAAATTAACTTCGATGAAAAAGGCAGTAAATGGCTGGTGGTTGCCTATGCCAAGTTAACCCCTCTAGCCTAGGTATTCAGACGCCTCGCAGCGCGCACACTTTGACGATGCGTGCGTGCGGCGTCAATCGAGTAAATCGCTAGCGCGACCCAAATGAAGCTAAAGGTTACGACTTTATCCATAGTAAAGGCTTCGCCATATACGCCGACCGCAAGCAATAGCATTAAAGTTGGTCCGATATATTGGAAAAACCCCAAGGTCGAGTAACGAATGCGCTTCGCTGCGCCAGTGAAAAATAGCAATGGCACCGTGGTTATCACCCCAGCAGCAATCAGCAAGCTATTCAGTTGCCAGCTGTTATCTAGCATATTGCTGCTATCGCTTTGGGCGAAGAAGCCGAACCAAATTAAGATAAATGGCAGCAACAAAAGTATTTCCAGCCACAAACCAGTGAGCGAATCGAAAGGCAGCGTTTTGCGCATGGCGCCGTAGACGGCAAACGATGACGCTAGTGCTAAGGCGACCCAAGGCACTGAGCCGAAGGTGACGAGTTGAATAACTACCCCAGTCAACGCCAACGCGACTGCTACCCACTGCAGGCGGCGCAGGCGTTCGGCAAAAAACACCATGCCCAGCACCACATTTAGCAACGGATTAATGTAATAGCCTAAGCTTGCTTCAAGAATAAAGTCGTTTGCCACCGACCAGATAAATAGAAGCCAATTGAAGCCAATTAATGTGGCGGCCACTGCAAGACGGGCCAGTAATGCGGGGGCTTTGAATGCGGCTACCACACGTTGCATGCGCCCGGTGGCGATGATAAGTACTAGTACCAGCAAAAACGCCCAGATAATACGGTGCGCGAGGACTTCAAATGGTGGCACATGGCTCACCGCTTTGAAGTAAATCGGCGCTAAACCCCAAATGGTGTAAGCGGCGATAGCAAACAACACGCCTTGGCGTGTGCGCTGCTGCTGTTCAGCGGCGAACTGCGCTTCAGTTTGAGCCGGTTCTGTCACTGCTTAACCCACCATATAAGTGCCGGTGCCAAAGGCGATCAGCATATTGTCCTGGTTATGTAATTCCATCCGAGCGACGGCCACCTTATTGCCGGAACGAATAATATGCGAGGTAGTAATGAACGTGTCACCACGACCAGGGCGCACATAATCGACCCGTAAATCGATAGTGCCGCAGCGGCTGATGCGTTGAATCACTTCTGCCGCCGGCGTGTCATGGGGTAAGCCTTCGACCACGCTGGCAATTGCAACCAAACCGCCACACATATCAAGTGCAGTAGCTGTGACGCCGCCATGCAAAATACCTTGTGGCGCGTTACCGATAAGCTCAGGCTTCCAGGTAAATTGCACTTCCGAAATGTCGGACGCAAACCGAGTTACCTCAAGGCCAATTAAGCGGTGAAAGGGAATTTGTTCATTCATTAAGCGCGAAATTTGCGCAAGTAAAGGAGAAGACGACATTTCGGCATGGTTATTAGAGGTCGGGATGCATACAATAGGGGGCGAACAAATCATCGTCAACCAGTTATCCAACGCAAGGGTCTATTTTGTCTCAACCGCACGCGTCATCCAATCTATACACGTCCCCTCCAGCCGCGCAAGCAAGCACGCTGGACCAAGCGCGCGCCGTGTTGAAGCAAGTGTTTGGCTACGAGACTTTCCGCAGTGGTCAGGAAACTGTGATTGAAGCGGTGCTCAATGGGCGCGATGCCGTGGCGTTGATGCCAACGGGGGGCGGTAAGTCGCTGTGTTATCAGCTTCCCGCGCTGATGTTACCGGGTGTGACTGTGGTGGTATCACCCCTGGTGTCGTTAATGGACGATCAAGTCAGCGCGATGCAAGCGATGGGCGTGCCAGCTGGCGCGATTCACTCGGGCATGCAAGGGGCTGAAGTGATGCAAGTGTTGCGTGACTTGCAAGACGGCCGCATTCGTTTGTTATACGCAGCGCCGGAACGTGTGTTAACACCTGCCTTCGCAGAGCGCTTACAAACCTTGCAGGTGTCTTTGCTGGCGGTCGATGAAGCCCACTGTATTTCCCAGTGGGGACATGATTTTAGGCCAGAATACGGTCGCTTAGGCGAGTTACGCCAACTATTGCCCCACACCCCCATGTTGGCACTAACCGCGACGGCCGACCATGTGACCCGTGACGATATTCTACAGCGTTTGCAGCTGCGTGAACCGCAAGTCTTCCAAAGCTCGTTTGACCGCCCGAATATTCGCTACTTGGTGCAAGAGAAATTTAAGCCGCTCAAGCAAGTAGTGGAATATGTCAAAGCACAGCGCGGCGTGTCGGGAATTATCTATTGCGGGAGTCGTAAAAAGACCGAAGAGCTGGCGCTGAAACTACAAGTCGAGGGCGTGCGCAGTGCGGCTTACCATGCTGGCTTGCCCCATGAGGAAAAGCGTCAAACACTACACGGTTTCTTGCGTGATGACATTGACGTGGTAGTTGCAACCATTGCGTTTGGCATGGGCATTAATAAACCTAACGTGCGCTTTGTGTTGCATTACGATATTCCGCGCAGTGTAGAGGCGTATTATCAGGAAACTGGTCGCGCCGGTCGGGATGGCGTCGCGTCAGAGGCGGTGATGTTCTATGAACCAGGTGACGCCGCGTGGATTTGGCGCTTATTCGATGAGCAGCCTGATAGTGAGCGCTTACGGGTGGAGCGGCAAAAATTTCAGGTGATGACCTCGTTTGCCGAAGCGCAAACATGCAGGCGTTTGGTGCTATTGAATTACTTTGGAGAATACCGCGAGCAACCCTGTGGCAACTGCGACCTGTGTTTAAATCCGCCACAGCAGTATGACGGTACCGTCGATGCGCAAAAGGCACTCAGTTGTGTGTATCGCACGGGGCAACAGTTTGGAGTTAATCATATCGTTGAAGTGCTGCGTGGCGCGCAGACTCAACGCATCAAGCAACAACGCCATGATGAGCTCACTACCTATGGCATAGGTAAAGAGCAAAGCGCAGAGCACTGGGTGTCCGTGATTCGACAGTTAATCCACCGTGGCTTACTGATTCAAGATATTCGTCGCCATAGTGCGCTGCATTTAGCTCAGAACGCACGCCCAGTGTTGCGTGGCGAAATCGCGTTGACTCTCGCAAAACCACGAATTCAAGCAGTGGCGGGTGCGAAAGTCGCAGAGCGCGGTATGCATGACAAGGTGCTGTTTGGCCGCTTACGCAAACTACGTAAGGCGATTGCCGAGCGCGCTGAAGTGCCACCATTTGTTGTCTTTGGTGATTCTACGTTACAGGACATGGCGACCTTGTTGCCAACCAATCCAGCGCAGTTTTTACTGGTGTCGGGTGTCGGACAAGTAAAACTTGAACGCTATGGCAGCGCTTTTATTGCTGAAATCTGTGCGTATTTAGACGGAGAGGACAGCCCCCACGCTTAACCTTTGCCAGGCGGCAATTTTGACTTGTGCGCCCGACAGTGATAACTGTTAAGACAACCCGTGCAGCATCATGGTATGCGCGGGCTACCTTGATTCGTTATTTCACTCCAGCAAAGGATTACCCTATGCAACATGCAAAACCTGCGATGGCGGGATTAGCGGTGCTTGCCTTCACGGCAGCCTGCTCACCATCTCAGCCCAGCGATACCAACCAAGACAACATGGCGCTGCAAGCGTTTCCAGCAGTGACCGATGCCGATGGCTATGTCGACACCAACTTTTCCGCCACCTACCGTGATCACCTGCGTACCTTAGCATCCGATGAGTTTGAAGGGCGGGCGCCAGGTACACGTGGCGAGGAATTAACCGTGGACTATGTGCGTTCGGTGTATGAGCAAGCTGGCTTAGTGTCGATGACCGACGACACCTACACCCAGATGGTGCCGATGGCGCGTATTGCACCCAGCCGAGTGACGAATATGCAGTTTTCGGGTGCCGATGACAGCAATGAGTTTAGCTATCGCCAACAAATGATGGGTTGGACCCAGCGCATTACCGATGCAGTGGAAGTCGAAGACAGTGACATGGTATTTGTCGGTTATGGCATTGTGGCACCCGAATATGACTGGAATGATCATGCTGGCCTAAACGTTGAAGGCAAAACTGTGGTGATGCTGGTTAACGACCCCGGCTATGCCACTCAGGATGAATCGTTGTTTAATGGCAACGCGATGACCTACTACGGGCGCTGGACCTATAAATTTGAAGAGGCAGCGCGTCAAGGCGCTGAAGCCGCGATTATTATTCACGAGACAGGCCCTGCGGGTTATGGCTGGGGCGTGGTCGCTGGTGGATCTCCGGTGCGTTTTAGTTTAAAAACCGATGACTTAAATAGTCACCGCGCCAAGATTGAAGGTTGGGTCACTGAAGAATCGGCGCAAACCTTGTTTAATCACGTTGGGATGACCCTTGACGAAGCGCGCGAGCGAGCATTATCCAGCGATTTCACGCCGATTGAGTTGAATCGGCAGATGTCGATGATAGTCGAGAATGAGATAGAGTTTTTCGAGACGGCGAATATCATCGGTAAGGTTGAAGGCAGCTTGTACCCAGATGAGCATGTCATTTACATGGCACACTGGGACCATATGGGCACCGACCCTATCAGTGGCGCAATTTTTAATGGTGCCCAAGACAACGCCAGTGGCGCCGCCGCCTTGCTGTCTTTGGCCGAGGCATTTGGCCAAGGTGAGCAACCAGAGCGTAGCATCGTGTTCCTGATGGTCGGTGCCGAGGAACGTGGTTTACTAGGCTCATTATGGTATGGCGAAGAGCCCTTGCTACCGCTTGATCAAGCCGTAGCAGGCATCAACATGGACATGCAAAACATGTACGGTCCAATGCGTGATTTCGTGGTGGTCGGTTGGAATAATTCTGACATGCAAGACGTCGCTGCCCCCTTTGTAGCCGCGCAAAACCGCTATCTAGCCCCTGAAACCAATCCAGAAACTGGCTTTTTCTATCGCTCAGATCACTTTAGTTTAGCCAACAAAGGCGTACCTATGTTGTACGCAAAAGGCGGCATCGACCATTTTGAGAAAGGCAAAGCGTATGGCCGTGAAATGTACGAGTATTTGTTTGCAGAGCTATATCATAAGCCTGCGGATGAGTATGACCCTAAATGGGACTTGCGTGGTATGCAGCAAGACTTATGGGTGTACTTTAGAGTGGGTTATGAGCTTGCTAACACACGTCGCTGGCCGCAATGGGCGCCAGGCAATGAATTTGAAGCTGAGCGTTTAGCAACCGACCACTTGCGTCAAGACTAAAGCTTCGCACCAGACATAGAAAAAGGGCAACCAGTGATGGTTGCCCTTTTTATTTGGTTTGTTGCTATTGCTTATACGCGGGGCGTATTAGAAGCGGTAGCGAACACCAATTTTCGCACTCCAGGTAGAGGCACGCTCGTTGTATCGAGTTGCAAAACGAGGGCTTGCATCAAACGCGAAGCGAGGTTCGCTGTAGATGTAACCACCTGATTCTGGGTCAACATCAATACCTGCGAAACGCAAGCCTGTATCGGCGAAGCTTACTGTGTGACGTTGGTTCTCACCGAAGATTGCAAACACGTTGCGAATGTCGATGTAGAAAGCACCCTTATGACCTTCGACGAAACCAGGAATCTCCTGCTCGAAACGGAAGTCTAAGTTACCGTTCCAAGGGCCACGCTCCCAGTTACGTGGTGCATAACCACCGCGGAACTGGTCTAGGCCCGCTGCCATGATGTATGCATCCAACTGCTCGTAACTAAATCCGTCTGCATACCCTGCGATAGCTGGGTCATTAGGGCCGGTCGGAATGTACGGAAGGTAGTTTTGAGAGCGCCACAAGCCTTGGCTAGAACCGTCACCAAACGCACGCACGCCGCCGCTTGAACCGATTTCAGTGTCAAGTGCCCAGCTGTATGGACGACCAGAGAAGCGGTCCCAGAATAAGCTAAAGTTAGAAGCATAGCCTTGGAAGAATTCACGGCGATAGTTTAATGACGCCATGAAGCGATGCTCAACTTGATAAGAAGCAACACCAGTGCCTGGGTTTTGCTTATCAATAGCGGTTTGGAAGTTGTAGTTAGAGTGAGCAGTTGAAGAACCACCCGCCGTCACGTTAGTAACGTCTTGATTGGTATATGCAACACGGAAACTTAAACCGTTATCCCAAGCATTACCTAAACTGAAGGTTGAAACGATACCACGACCACCACTTACGTTAGTCAGCATGATGTCGTACCGTTCAGTGTTAAAGCCACCAATTTCAGTTGGTTGAGGCCCTGCTAACGGATCCCAGTTAACATACAGAGGACGGCCACCCGCGGTAGTAATCTGGTTGCCGCTTTCATCTAGCAGAGGGGCTTTGGATAAATCGAACCAAGCAACTTCGCGCTCGTTATCAGTATAAATAACTTCTGCAGACGCGAACCAGCCTTCACCTAAAAAGCCCAAGTTCAGGTTGTCATAATCCACAGCAAGTGAGTAACGCGTATCGACTGGTAACTTGAAGTCAGGGTCGATCGGCGTGGTATTACCATCACCAGCAGACAATGAATCGCGCATCTCCTGAGGGACATTAGTAATGTCAGCGTTTTCAACATTGTTGAGGTCTGGCGCAGCAACGATAGTTACACCATCATTGGTATAAGCGTTCGAAATCCACACATTGGGTCGACCACCAGAGAAGCGACCTACGCCACCGCGTACAGTGATGTCATCAGTCCAGCGATATTCAAAACTTACACGAGGAAGGAATAAGTCCAAGCCGTCCATGTTCGTTGTATTCGCAAAACCATAACGGTCAAAGAAGTTTTGGTTGAACGTTGGTTCAGCACTTGAAAGCTGGCGCTCGTAGCGTAAACCGAAGTTTAAGGTTAGATCCCAGTTTACTTCCCAGGAGTTTTGTAAGTAAGCTGCGATGTTACCGTAGCTAAAGTCAGCTGCGCCGTCTGCTGAGTTATTCGTGATGGCATTTTGATATTGAATACGGTCAGCGAAGCGGTTTTCGAAGTCTTCAACTGAGCTGAAGCTAAATACACCCAGCGAGTTTTGAACAAACTCATTGAAAACCTCAATGTCGGTATACTCGACACCAAACTGAATACGATTATCATTCAGTAAATATTCACCATGTGCTTGTAATTCAAGCGTCGTGGTTTCCAGGTAGTTTGCATGACGTGAGCGGTCAGGGCCTAAGTTAATTGTGCCGCGAGCTAGGCCAAAGTTCTCTTCCTCAGTGAAGTTAACCGCAACAGCACCGAAATTACGACCTAACTGAGGATCTTGACTCGTCTTAACGTCTTTGTATGAAACTTTTAGTTCAGAACTAAAGTTAGGTGACCAGTTTGAATATAATTGCGCAGCAAAGTTATTCATTGACTGTTCACGGAAGTACCAGTTTGAGTTGAGGTTCAAACTTTCCCCGCCAGTCGTAGCGCCGTTTGTGTTTAAATCTTCAGCGCGCTGGTAAGTGAATGCAGCACGATGGTCATCATTAATATTCCAGTCAATTTTTGCTAGAATTTTTTCATCATTTTGTTCTGGTTGAACATTCCAGTCACCAGGCTCTACGCCGTAAACAGAGCGAGCAATCTCTTGAACACGTTCAACCACACGAGGGTCAAGATTTTTCTGTTCAACTGCACCTGAACCAAGTGGTCCTTGCTGAATGCTAGTTGGTTCTTCATAGCGCTCGTAGTTTACAAAGAAGAATAAACGGTCGCGTAAAATAGGACCGCCCAAACTAAAGCCCATAGATTCTTCTTTAAAATCTAATTCTGGGCGTGAATTCGGGTTATATCGGTTTGCAGGCGGGTTACCGGCTAGGCTATCACTTGCGTACTCATAAAAAACTGAACCAAAGAAATCATTGGTACCAGAACGAGTTACCGCATTCACACGTGCACCAGCAAAACCACTGTAGCGTGCATTGAATGGTACGGCTTCAATAGACACCTGTTCAATAGCATCGATTGAGATAGGCGAACGGTTAGTAGGGTACCCGCTGTTGTTCAAACCAAAATCATCGTTTTGGCCGATACCGTCAACGGTGATGCTGTTATAACGTGGATTGTTACCAGCAACCGATAACGAACGGTTGCTATCACCCAAGTCTGTAGCCAATGGGTTTTGACGTACAACGTCTCGTAAGTCGCGGTCAAACGCTGGCATATTCTGGATTTCTTGGGCGCCCCAAGTACTCGCTGAGCCAGACTGCAAAGAAGTAGTGTTAATAGCACGACCAGTGACTGAAATGCGCTCGTAGTTAGCTTGGCCTTGCGGCTCTAACTCAGCAGTCAGTCGGTAGGCGTCGCCTAACTGAAGGAAGATATCTTCGATAGTTTTGGCTTCGAAACTCGCGTTTTCCAGGATGACACGGTATGGACCGCCAACACGCAGACCAGACGCAGTAAAGTTACCGCTGCTGTTAGTGACTGCTGTTGTAGTCGTACCTGAAGGAACGTGAATGATGATAACACGGGTGTTAGCGACAACCTGACCTTGTTGGTCAACAATCTGGCCTCGCATTGAAGATGATGTTTCCTGAGCCATTACAGCTGCAGAAGACATGCTTAGTGTCAGCGCGACTGCCGCAGCAATGCGGGTCAGTTTGGTCTTCTTAGTCATGCTATTTTCCTGCATAGTTTGTGAGAGAGTTTGAGAGTAAAGCTTTTGGATGGGTGAGGTTACAGTCCATTTGTTACAACACCATGACAATTCGGCGAGTATTTTATGACAAAAAGTAACCAGTTTCATATGTTTTTTCGTATTTATTTGGTTATTAAGGGAACTTAATTTTATTACCCTAAATAAGAGTTACTAAACTAGCGGTTTTCACGGGCTAAATCATGAAATATGATCGGCAACTACTAGACCTTGGTCTAATCTTTCCTTGCGGTTGGAATGTGTAAACTAGCAGAACCGTTTAAAATAACGAAGCGAGAGCGACACATGAATGCAATTTTTGTCTTACTACTAGGTCTCGGCGCCATGGCGCTTGGGTACTTGGTTTACTCTAAATTCATTGCCGAACGGATTTTTCGGCTTGATCCGAACTTCAGGACGCCGGCACATGAGTTTGAGGACGGTGTCGATTTCGTCCCAACCAACAAATACGTGTTATGGGGCCACCATTTCACTTCAGTTGCTGGCGCAGCGCCAATTATCGGCCCTGCAATTGCGGTTATCTGGGGTTGGGTGCCAGCCTTTATTTGGGTGGTATTAGGTACCATTTTCTTCGCGGGTGTCCACGACGCCGGCGCGATCTGGGCAAGTAACCGCAATAAAGCGAAGTCGATTGGTGCACTGACGGGCGACGTCGTGGGCAAACGCGCACGTAGCTTGTTTATGATCGTCATCTTCTTGGTTCTGCTGATGGTGAACGCGGTATTCGCGACCGTTATTGCAGGCCTGTTGGTTGACTTCCCAAGTTCAGTGATTCCGGTTTGGGGTGCTATTTTCGTCGCGCTGATTATTGGTCAGCTGATTTACCGTAAGTACATCGGCCTTATTACTGTATCGATTGTCGGTGTGATTGCGTTATACGCGCTTATCGGCTTAGGTCCGGTCATGCCGATCAGCCTGCCGGAGAGCATTGGTGGTGTATCTGACCGCGCGACCTGGATTATGATTTTGTTCGGTTATGCAGCTATCGCATCACTATTACCAGTTTGGATGCTGTTACAACCACGAGACTATATTAATGGTTTACAGCTTTTCATCGGTCTAATCCTGCTTTACGCAGCTGTTATTCTGATGGGCCCGGAAATGGTTGCGCCTGCGTTTAATACCGATGTGCCCGAAGGCACACCGTCATTGATTCCGTTATTGTTCGTAACCATTGCCTGTGGTGCGATTTCTGGATTCCACGGCTTAGTAGCGGGCGGTACAACGTCGAAGCAGCTTGAGAAAGAAACCGACGCGCGTTTTGTTGGTTACTTCGGTGCCGTAGGTGAAGGCTCACTGGCATTGGCTGCAATTATCGCCGCTACGGCTGGTTTTGCGACGTTCGCGGACTGGAATGCCGTTTACTCTGCGTTCGGTCAAGGTGGTGTGAATGCCTTCGTTCAAGGTGGTGCTTACATTATTAATAACGGCATCGGCTTGGAAATTGGTTTAGCGGAAACTTTGCTGACGGTGATGGCGGTACTCTTCGCTGGAACCACGATGGATACAGGCTTACGTTTACAACGCTACATTTTCCAAGAGTGGGGCAGCATTTACGACATCAAATGGATGCAAAAAGTTATCCCAGCCACGCTGTTGGCGGTCGGTACCTGTTTGTTGCTTGCCTTTGGTGCAGGTGGCGCAGATGGTTCAGGTGGTCTATTGATTTGGCCTCTGTTCGGAACCACCAACCAGCTGTTAGCAGGCTTAACCCTGATGGTGATTACGGTTCTGTTAGTACGCATGGGCCGCCCAATGTACTACACTTTAATTCCATTGCTGTTCTTACTGGTGATGACGGTTGCAGCGCTACTGTTACAATTGAAAACTTTCTATGTCGCTGGTGACTGGTTCTTATTCACCTTAGACATCGTGGTGTTAGTGGCGGCTATCTTCATCGCTTTCGAATGTGCATCTACGTTGAGTAAGCTGCGCAAAGAAACTGCCAACAAACATGAAGATTCATAAGCTCACCGCAATTAAAGACTGGTGGCAAAAGGCGAATCACTTCGCGGAGGAGGCGTATAACGCCCCCTACCGCGCAGCGATTGCGCGAGCAAAACGCGAGCAGGATGATTTATTCATGCTGCTCGTTTTTTCTGACCTCATGGGCGTGCCGAACCCAGCCAGTTACTACACCCTCGAATTACAACCCTTACTGCTTGAACGATTCCATGACTGGCATATGCGAATGGGCATGGAAAAGTCACCTTTGGATCATTTCAAATGCTGTTAAATGATAAGAACGTCATCTTAGTCGGTGGCAAGGGCGGGGTCGGCAAGACCACGATGTCTGCCACGCTGGCGCTGCTCGCGGCCGCACGCGGGCGTAAAACCTTGGTGGTATCGACGGATCCAGCCCATAGTTTGGCTGATGCCTTTGGGGTCAAAGTGGGCGACCCGAAAGACACCTTAGGTGTGCGCTTGAAAGACAATTTGTATGCGCTCGAAATTGACCCCGATCGTGAGGTTAAAGCACATATAGAGCGTGTGGGTGCCGAGATGAAAAAGCTCACCCGGCCTGAAATGTTTGCTGAAATTGAGCGCCAACTGCGCTTAACCCAGCAATCCCCCGGCGCACAAGAGGCTGCGCTGCTGGAACGCATCGCAACCATTTTAGAGCAAGGGTTAGAGCAGCAAGATTTTGACCTGATTATCTTTGATACCGCCCCGACCGGGCACACCTTACGCTTGCTGAGCTTGCCAGAAGCGATGGCGGCTTGGACTCAAGGCTTGTTAAAGCATGATAGTCGGTCACAAAAGCTTGCTGGGGTGTTAGACCATTTAACCCCCAAAAAAGGGCGCGATATTGATAACCCGATGAGCGACCCCAAGCAACATGAGTCCGATGGCATGAGTGAGCGCAACCAAGCTATTAGCGAGCGCCTGCAGGCGCGCCAACGTTTGTTTCAGCGCACGCGTCGGCTTTTCACTGACCCGCAGCGTTGCGCTATTTTGTTCGTATTAACCCCGGAGAAGCTGCCGGTGCTGGAAACTCAGCGTAGCGTCGCGACACTGCAGCAGGAAAAGCTGCCGTTGGCGGGCTTGATAGTCAACCGGGTGCTACCGGAGGATGCCGACGGCGCTTTCTTAGCGCAGCGGCGTCAGCATGAACAGCAATATTTGGCGCAAATAGAGCAGTCGTTTGCTGCGATTGAACGCTTTTATGTGCCGCTACAGGCGATGGATATCGAAGGCATGCAAGGCTTAGAGCATATGCAAACACTACTTGCGCAAGCCAAGCTATAACGCGGCGCGCAAGCGAATAATACGGCCAGCCAACACAGACATGGCGGCGTGAACATTTGAACCTTTACAGGAGCAGTTATGAAAGCAGTATTAGCTCGACAAGGACAATTGCAAGATATAAAGACCGATAAGCCGACTGCAACTGGCTATGACCTATTGGTCGCCGTTGATGCGGTGTCAGTGAACCCTGTCGACACTAAGGTATTAGCGCGCGCTAAAGCCAGTGGTGATGAAAAAATCTTAGGCTTTGATGCCGTAGGTACAGTGCAGGCCATGGGTGACAAGGCGACTGGCTTTTCAGTTGGTGACCGCGTGTGGTATGCGGGCGATGTGACTCGCCCGGGCAGTAATGCAGAGTTTCAGTGTGTCGACGCACGTATTGCTAGTTTGGCACCTAAATCGGCGTCTGACGCGCAGGCAGCGGCAGTGCCATTAACTGCACTGACCGCCTGGGAATTGCTGTTCGACCGTTTACAGCTTGAATCAGACAACAGTGACCAAGTGTTGCTGGTCATCGGTGCTGCCGGCGGTGTCGGTTCGATGCTGATCCAGCTGGCTAAACACTTTACCAACGCCACCGTGGTGGCGACTGCGTCGCGTGACGAATCAAAAGCCTGGGTGACTGAATTAGGTGCTGATGTGGTACTCGACCATTCTGAGCCATTAAGTGCTGAGCTTGCGGCCGCGGGTTTAAAAGACGTGACCCATGTTGCGTCGCTGACGCACACCGACTCTTACTTTGAAGAAGTGGTTGGTATGATGCGTCCTCAAGGCCGTTTTGCACTCATTGACGACCCTGCAGAGCCGCTGGACATTAACGTGATGAAGCAAAAGTCATTGTCATTGCATTGGGAATTTATGTTTACTCGCCCAATGTTTAAAACCAAAGACATTGCCAAGCAGGGCGAGATACTACAGCAAGTTGCGAGTTTGATTGACGCGGGTAAATTGCGTTCAAGCTTGAACCAAACCCTGGCACCTATGGATGCGGCAACGCTGACAAAAGCCCATGAGTTGATCCGCTCACAACGTGCGGTGGGTAAAGTCGTGGTGACCCGCTAACGGCTCGCTAACGGGTCACGGCAGAAAAATAAAAGGGCATGCTTCGGCATGCCCTTTTCGCTTCTATACAACGCGCCTAGCGCGTAATGTCATCGGCGATGGGCATCATCATCGGTTGACTGCGAAGCGGCTCGATAGGTTGTTCTTCAAGCTGACGCTCTAGTAGCTCGAGCGCAAACTCCAGTTGCGCATCGCGGCCATTGAAGGTTGCGTGGGGCAAGTTATCGACTTCATAGTCAGGGGCAACACCGTAGCCCTCAAGCACCCAGCGACCGTCCATTGCAAACTGTGCGGTTTCAGCTACACGTGCGACACCACCATCGGCTAAGGTATTGCGACCCGAGAGCCAAACCCCAGCGCCAGCCGTGCGTTTACCGACTAATGGGCCTAACCCTAACGCCTTGACCCCAGCAGAGAAGGTTTCGCCGTCGGAGTACGTCAGTTCGTCAGTCAGCACCACCAAGTGGCCACGGAACGTCTGCTGCATATTGGTGTAAGGCGCGCCATGTGTATTCGGCTCCCAGAACGACCACGCGCGACGTAACAGCTTTTCGATAATCCAACTGTCAATGTTGCCACCGCGGTTACGACGTACATCAATAATTAAACCTTCACGTTCGACATTGGCATAGAACTCACGCGCAAAACTGGCGATATCGTTCGCGCCCATAGCATAGAGGTGCAGGTAACCAATATCAGCGTCACTGCGCTCGCTAATCACTTGGCGATTACGCTCAATCCAGTCTTCATAGCGCAGACGATGGTCACGTTGGACGCTGACTGGCTGCACCACGGTACGGTGGGTGTTACGGCCACGCTGTAATTCAATCAATACCGGTTTGCCGACTTGATTGCGTAGCGCTTGATGCAACTCAGCCGGGTTCGTTACGTGCTGTCCGTTGACTGCACGAATAAAATCACCCACTTGGACGTCTACGCCTGGTTGGGCAAGCGGTGAGGCTTGATTCGGTAGTTCCGGGTCGGTGCGATATACATGGCGGATGCGCACGCCATCTTGCGTGCTCTCCAGCGCAGCACCCAAGGTTGCAGCCTGTGGGCGCTCAGGGTTACTCGGATATTCACCGCCGCGTACCTGTGAGTGCAACACATTCAATTCGCTCATCATTTGCGCAAATAAGTCATCCAGCTCGTGGCGGTCTGTGACACGCGCAAGCAGCGGCTGGTACTTGTCACGGGTATTCTGCCAGTTCACTCCGCGCATATCGGCGTCAAATAGGAAATCACGATGCATCAACCATGCGTCACGGAACATTTGTTGCCATTCTTGCTGTGGTTTAAATGCAAGTTGCCATTGATTCGCATGATAACGCGCCTGAGTTAAGTCACTGGGCGCTTGTGCCTGCGTCCCGTGGCTATACATTTGGCGATCGCGTGTGCGCCAGAATATCTTGTCTGCATTGGCACTTAACTGATAGTCCGCGACCTGGCGTGCGAAGGTTGCCACCGTCGGGTTGCGCGCATCAATAGCAATGCTGACAAGTTCACTGTCCCAGCTGCCTGCGTCACTGCGCAACGCATACAAGAAGCCTTCGGCAGCACTTAGGTTACGATAATTATCGGCACTCACCGGAAGCTGCCATAAACGACCGGCCAGGCCGTCCCAATCGACGCGTTGACCACGGCGATTACTGCGTGCTTCATCCGCCGCAGCTTGGTTACAAACGCTCACCTCGCGCTCAGGTTCAAATGGGAAGCACGCTTGGGCGCGCAGACTCACTGCAAATATTTGCGCGCGGCGATCAAAGGCCGGGCCCATATTGCGATCCCCCCAAGGGGACGACGGTGTGGCACTGAAATTACGATTAGAAATGAAGTATAGCCAATCACCATTGGCACTAAACGCAGGTGAGAACGACTCATACTTATCGCTGGTTAACGTCTGTTCACGTTGCTCTGCGAGTGAATATAGCACCACACGCGGCCGCGAACCATCTTGGGCACTGCGCGTGAAGGCAAGCAATTCACTATCGGCCGACCAGACTATATCGCGGTAAGGCTGGTGGCCCCAGCCGCCACTGGCAATGCGATTGTTTGCACCATTACTGAGGTTTAATAGCCATAAATCGCCATTTTTATCGTCATGGGCAATGTATTGACCATTCGGTGACAGGTGCAGACCCCAGCGGAAGGTACTTGCGTTATCTGTCAATTGGCTGGCGCCACTGGAACCATCCGCCGGGAAACGCCAAATTTCGTTTTCACCACTGTGGTCATTCAAGGCGTAAACCCATTGACCATCATGGCTCAGCACCGCATTGCGCGAGCGGCTACCGGCAGGGGTACTGATATTAACAATGCGTTGATGCGCCCGACCTGCTAAGGCAATTTGCGAACGGGCGGTGATCGCCACGCGCTCTTGAGCGCCACTAAAATGGGTTGAGGTCAAGTACTGTAGTGGGTTATCCAGCCAGCGCTCCTGACGCTCAGTGAAATCACTGGTGAGCCGAATGTCTAAAGTTTCGCTCTCGCCCGTGGTGGTGTCGAGTAATTTAAGGTCGGCGCCATGCTGATACGCCACGCGACCTTGGTTTACACTGGCAGACCAAACTTGGAAATCGTTATAGGCGGTATGCTGAACAAAGTCTTGGCCATCGGCGTCAACTGACCAAATATTGGGTGTGCCGTCAGAGTCCGAAATAAAGTAAACCCGGGTACCGTCGACCATTGGGTTGCGGACCGAGCCAACGTGGTCGGCACTGATATGTGTCGCCTCTTGGTCACCCTGGGTAAAGCGCCACAGCTGACCCATGGCACCGCCCCGATAAATACGTGCATTATCCGCAGTTGCATCTTTTAAGCCGAAGCGTACAAAAAATAGTGACTCTGGGTTAATTGGGTTAATCGTGGTGGTGGTAACGCTATATTCACCATCGTCGTTTGGCTCAGCGCTTGGGGTTTCCACCACCAAGCCTTCTGCACGCAAGTTGTAACTACCCGCAAATGCATCGGTCAACGGCACTGTGCGGGTGTTTAAGTTACTTGGGTTTACTTCGCGCAACACCCATTGATTGGCAGGCCCCATCACATGGTCGGTGCTGTATAAAATTAGTCCTTCTGGGGTCCAACCTTGTACTCGGACACGGCTATTTTCAAAGGTCACACGCTTAGGAATACCGCCATCAATTGGCATCACGTAGGCTTCAGGCACGCCATCATAATCAGCAACAAAAGCCACCCATTCGCCGTCCGGGGAAATGCTGGCATAACGCTCTTCGGCAGCACTGGTAGTTAAGCGAACGGCTGAACCACCGCGAATATGGGCGCGCCAAAGGTCGCCTTCGGCAGTAAAAATGACAGTGTCTTGATGCAGTGCGGGGTCGCGATAATAGCCGCGATTATCATCGCCAGCCAAGGCTGGTGCAGAAACGCCAGCCAACAAGGTGCCCGACGCCAGGTATAGCGCTAACTTCATGCTCTTTTCCCGTATAATTATTTAACTGAAGTGTCCGGCGCCTTTTTACTCCCCAAACCGCCACTGAGCACTAATTGCAAGGCTTCGGCGGGTTTCATATCAAGGTTGCGGGTACAAGATTTGGGCACCATGATCATATAACCACCCACGTTGTACGCCATTGGTAAAAATACTGCAAGTTGTTCTTCGCCCAATAAATCAGCAATTCGATCGTTTTGCTCGGTGCCTTTTTTGGTCACAATACCAATCAACTCGACTTCTGAATTCGGCAGCTTCACCATCACCACAGACTCGTCTTCGAAGTTTTCCCCACTCATCACCTCAAACAGGTCTTGAATAATACCGTAAATCTTATTAATCCCGGGTATGGCGGCCAACACGCGACCTGGAATTCGCCACAACCTGGCACCACGTCGAGAGTAGGCGGAGAACCCGATGAGTACACAAATGAGTAGGAAGGCGATAAGTGCCATGCCGGGGATATACCAGTGCGGTGGTACAAACGTTTCAAGGGAGGGCGAAAGCCAGCCCTCAACGGTCATGAATACCCAGCGAACCAACTCAATCGTGATCACGATAGGTAAAACGATGAACAATCCGCGCAACATAAAGCGGCTTAGCTTGCTAACGGTTAAGCGCATTGGATACTCCTGAGATTAAGGCTAATAAGCTTATAACAAGGCAATTAAGCCTAGGATTAATAGCGCCAAGTTTGCCAGCCACGCTAGGCCAAAAAAGTAACTACGCGGGCTTGGGTTCTTATCGGTTGCGATAGCATAGTACAAAATCATATGAACGAGACGGCCAAATAGCATCACCCACACGAGCAAGGCGACCCAAAACGGGTTGGCGCCCGCGACGATAGCAAGGAAGCTCGCGCCCAACATAGTGCCTAAATTTTCTAAGGTGTTCTGGTGTGTGCGCCAAGCGCGAAAGGTAAAGTCCTGATGGCTCAAGTGCTTGGGCGGTGTGCCTGGTAAGGCTCCGGCTTCTTTCGCTTTACGGCCATTGCCAACCATCCACTGTACGAACACCATAAGTAAGAGTAAACCGACGCCAATTAGCGCGACACGGTAGTCGGAGAAATCAATTTGCATGTTGAAGTCCTAGTTGTTGTTTTGCCAGATAATGACGTTCCTACTGCGAAACACTTCGCGCAGCTTCCAGTGGTTGCGCAGCCAATGCAGTGCGGTTTCAGTATAGAAGCTGATATGCGTTGGGTCATTTAAATATCCCCAAGTGGCAAAATTTGTTTGCTCGTCGGGGCGTTGCATCATCACCGCAAGTAAGCCATTCGGGTTGAGGCAAGCGTGCAGTTGCTGCATCACGTGTTGCGGTTGAGCTAAATGCTCAAACACTTCGGTGGCGCAAATAAAGTCATAGCTATGCTGAAGGCGCTCAAGTTTCGGTGCGTAGTATAAGTCGTACACCTCGCAACGATGTCCGAGAGACTGAAGTAGGCTCGGCAATACTGGGCCCGGGCCAGCACCAAAATCCAGACCTTGTGCTGAGGTTTTACCTGCCGCGACCAATAGCGCATGTAGCGGCTTGCTGACCTGGGTTAGAAAATCGCGATACCCTGTGTCGTTCGGGTCATTTTGGTGTAAATCGTACAATGCTTTTTCATCCGTACTGCTGTAGCGCTGCGTAGGTGGCACTTGAATCAATTGGCAGTGGTTGCATTGCATGAATTGGCGGCCAGTTAAAGGACGCTGTTGGTGGGTGTGTATGAGAGTGTGGCCTGTGTGCCCACATAGCCCACACGCCCAAGAACTTTTCAGCTTCACAGAGTATCTCTCGCAATTAAACAGACGCGTCAGAATAACAAAAAAGCCGCTGCAAGCAGCGGCTTTTTCGCATTCAAACGAGTTTAGAAGCGATACGTTAAGCTGGCACCTAAGCTTGTGCCAGGGTCGCGTGCCTGCAAAATCTCGCCTTGTTGCAGGATTTCAGTGCGCTCACCCAAAATATTCTTTGCACTTAACTTTAAAGTTAAGCGCTCAGTTGGGTAATAACTATAGGTCGCATCCACCGAATGAAACGGCTGTTCGTAGGCGTCATCTTTGCCATCCACACCAGCGAAGTTAATCCGCGAGCCGAACACGTTGTAGCTCAAGGTCGCACTGTGGCGCTCATTGAACGAATCAAACCCAAGCTGCGCGTTAACCACGTATTGAGAGTGACCGCTCATGCGCCGTTCTCGATTGGTTATGTTGGACTCGCCCAATGGTTGAATCCGGATTTCTGAATCGCTCAAAGTCAGGTTACCAGCCACAAAGAACTGTTCCAGCCAATTAGGGGCCTGTTGCCATAAGCCGCCTAAGCGGCGCACAAACTCGGTTTCAACCCCGTACATCCGACCCTGCTCAGCGTTTCTAAATGACACCAATAAGTTGCCGTCAGAACCCAGAATTTCAACGGTTTCAATAGGCGAATCGATGTCTTTGTAGAAAGCACCCACGCTTAAGCTGTTGCCAGACGGTAGATACCATTCCCAGCGCAGATCCGCATTGTTCAACTTAGAGCTTTCTAAGCCAGCAAAACCTATCACACTAAAATCGGTAATAGGGTCAACGTACAGAACCGGCGTAACTTCACGTAGGTCTGGACGCACTACGGTTTGGCTGATACCAGCCCGTAACTGCATGTCGGGGTGGAACAACCAGGTGACCGCAGCGCTTGGGTACCAATCGTCGTCAAGCAACGGGTAATCGGCAGGGTTCCCTTCAATTTGACCGTTCGCAGGATTTAGCGGCAGGGCGACCTGGCGGAAGTCCTCGTAGCGAGCGCCTAAAGTAAAGCGCCAGGTGTCGTTATAGAGTGCGTCGAGACCCAGGTACGCTGCATCCAGTTGTTGGGCCGCCACATAGTCATCGGCTTGTGCTGTGATGTCTGAAATCGCAAAGTTTTTACTCGGATCCAAAATATTCTGATCTGAGAAAATTTGGCTAAACGATTGTTGCAGCTCTAGATTACTAAAGCCACGGCTATCGAACTTAAAGCGGTCTACTTCAGATTCACGGGCGCGCTGAAAATAGGTGTAGCCACTTTGGAATTCAAGTTGCCAGCGGTTGGTATCAATGGGTAAACGAACATCAACGCTACCATTTTCAGTGCTGTCACGCATATCAGCAAAGACGTATTGCACCGCATTATCGCTGCGCCGCAGCGCTGCTGTGGTGACACCGTCTGCGTTGGTGTTGCGTACATAGCGATACTCGACTTCGCCCGGTGCGTAGCGGCGTGCACGTGCATCCGTCCATTGCCAGTCGACACCTAGGTCCCATAACCATTCAAACGCATGCTTACCACGTATTTGGTTAGCGACCATGGTGCGCTCTTCGTAGCGCACCGAGTAGTCCATATTTTCGCGGTTCGGCTCATTAATGGTTTCAATGGAGTCACCGACTTTCAATTTCACTTCATCGGCGGTATCAAGCAGATAGATATGCGTGCCTTCAAGCCGATGGGTGTTGTCGTAGTTAATCCCCGCGCTCAAAATACCGGATAGCTGGGTGCTATATTCGGTGCCTGAGATATCGTCGTAACGAACTAGCGGGGTTAAATTACTGCCTTGCGTGATGGAAAAGTAACGCTCTTGCTCATCGATATTGCGGCTTGAGCTGTCATACGCGATTGAAGCCACGGCGCCGACTGTCCAGCGGTCGCTCAACTGAATGCGATCGCCATAGGTGACACTGGCGTCAAAGTCAGGACCAATGGATTTGTCCGTCACATCCATATTGCGGTTAAATGCTGTACCAAGTTCACGGTTGATTTCGCGTGCCTGGCTTAACGTTTGCGCATTTAGCGGTCCCAAAGTTCGCGCGATGGAGATAGTTTCCAGCGAGCCATAGGCATCCAGTGCCTGATTAATTTGGTTCGGCAGCGCGCGGGTGCCGTCATCACGTCCACGCCAATCGTCAGAGCCGCCTGAATACGTCAAACCATTGTCACTATTGAGAGTGTTAAAGCCAGTACCAAGGTTCACCTCAAAAATACGCTCACGGGGCAAACTCAGGGTGCGAATATTCACCCCACCACCACCAAATGACGCAGGTTGATCAACCGAGTAGCTTTTCAGTACCGCAAGGCTGTCAATGATACCTGTTGGGAACATGTCCAGAGGCACTACGTTACGGGTCGGGTCTGGGCTTGGCACCATAGCACCGTTCAGGAGAGTGCTTGAGTAACGCTCACCTAAACCACGCACATAAATAAATTTGTTATCTACCAAAGTTAAGCCAGTGACGCGTTTTAACGCAGCACCGACATCGGAGTCTCCGATACGGCCAATCATTTCGGCGTCCAGAAATTCACTGACTTGGGCCTGACCGCGGCGCTCTGCGGCGGTAATTGCGGCTGAGCTCAGTAAACGACCAGTGACTTGAATTCTTTCTACGCTGGGGCTGGCATTGCTTTCAACTGCTTCGGCTGTCGTGTCTGTCTCAGCCCATGCGGGCTGAGACAGGTAGGAGGCCGATGCGAGCGCAAGCAGAACTGACTTCGCCAAGGGGCGTAGGGTCAATTTTGAGTACGTCATCGTCATATTGCCTATTAGTTAGCTTGCAAGCCAATGGTCCACCCGCGAGTCCAGTCATAGTCAGCAGCTGCTGCCCCTACGAATGGCACCGTGATGAAAAAGTCGTCGCTGTCGAAGTCACGCGTCGGGTTTTCAATGATGGTCAGGTAACCATCAACCACGTCTGCCATGCTGTCTGCAACTGCATTGCCTTCCTGCGCTAGGAACCACTGCTCAGTCGTTTGCGTTGCGCTCACGTCGCCAAGGAATGGTTCAGAACAAGCAATCACGGAATGGGTCATTTCAGTCGTGAAATCAGCGGCAAGTGCCATCGATTCAGCCGAATTGAACTCCAGACATTCGCCCATGCCTTCCGGGCCTGTGACTAGCATATTGAATAATTTTCCAGTGGTACCTGCGCGCAGCAGGATGCCTTCTGAGTCTTTATCCGCAGAGGTATAGTCATTACCGATAATGGTCATGTTAGCAATAGTTGGATTGGACAGTGGCAGCGCAGTGAAATTACCTGATTGGTTGTCCGCTTCGATACCGCGGTTGGCTTCACCATTATGTATCGCAAGCATAAACTGAATGCGTCCAGTCCAGCCATCTGCCCAGTCAAGCGAGTCATCACCGGCACCCGTGGTCACGACATAACGCGCGTCTACGGTACCACCAAAGAACTCAATACCGTCGTCCAGGTTTTCATGCACTTGAATAAAGGCAACACGGGTGCGATTACCGACGCTACCAAAGGTAATCCCATTCAACTCGTTGTCTGGCAATACTTCAAAGCCTGCGTACTGCACACGTAAAAACTTCAACTTACCAGAATCGTCATCTGCATCACCGCCACCATAAGGGCCTGCATCGCCTTCAGATTCAATTGCACAGCTTGATGGATTGGCTTGATCACATTTGTTGCTTGGTGCATTACCGAGCAACACCAAACCACCCCATTGGCCTTTCTCAGTGCCTGCGCCAACTACATCCTGTAATGACGTCATCACGATAGGTGCATTCGGGCGACCTTCGGCGATAATCCGAGAACCACGTGAAATAGTCAGGAAATCCGCGCCATTTTCGCCGAACAGGCGTACACCTGGGTCAATAAATAGCGTGGCTGAATCGGCATTGTCATTACCAATGCGCACCAAACCATCTAACACATAGTCAGCGCCAACAGGTAAATGTAAATCTTCTGTGTAAGTGCCGCTTAGTTCACAGTTCAGCTTGTCGGTCACAGACGTGATCTGGGTGGTACCAGCTGGGCAGCTGATTGCCGAGAAATCGTTATGAAGGGCGTAGGTCCAATCTAAGGTCCAGTCGTTCTCACCATCAAACGCACCGATGTAATCCACTGCGTCGAACCAGCTGTCGACTTCGTTGGCTACGTTTAAGCCCGCACCCAGTGCAGGTGACACCGCAGACGGGAAGTAGCCGCCGAGCAGTGGGTCTTGGGTTGAGTTGCCAGGTTGCGCTAAGAACCAAGCCTCGGCGTCAAAAGTGGTGTTGCCATTGGCATCGACCGTATTTCTGAACGGCTCGCTGCATGAAATAATTGAGTGCTCGAAGCGCAAGTCGCCACTGTCCGCTTGGTCGACTGTGGCTTGGTCGTTGAGCTCAAAACATTCGCCCATGCCTGGTTCACCAGTAACAATGACATTATAAAGTTCGGCGCTGGTACCACGACGCAACAGGATACCTTCCGCGTCATCGTCCCCTTCCCATTCATTACCGATAATGGTCACATTCGAGATAATTGGGCGACTGCGCGGCGTCGCACTGAAGTTGGTTGAACTGTTGTCGGCTTCAATGCCACGGTTCGCTTTACCATTTACCGGGTTGTGCTGAATCAGCACGTGCTGCATACGGCCATTCCAGCCAGCGTCCCAGTCCAGTGAATCATCACCATTGCCGGTTAATACGACATATTTTGCATCGACAGTACCGCCAAAGAATTCAATGCCGTCGTCCAGGTTGTTGTGCACTTGAATATACTCGACGGTTGTACCAGCACCTACGCCACCAAACGTGATACCGTTAAGCTCATTGTCAGGCAGTACTTCGAAGCCTGCGTAGCGTACTTGCAAGTAACGTAAGGTACCGCTGTTATCATTGACGTCGCCACCGCCGTAAGGGCCAGCGTCACCTTCTGATTCAATTGCACAAGCATCTAAGTTGCTTTGGTCACATCCATTTACCGGCGCTTGACCAAGCAGCACTAAGCCACCCCATTGGCCAACTGAGTTAGCGTCGGTAAGGCCCAGCAAGTTCTGTAACGATGTCATCACGATAGGTTGGGTGCGCGTACCGTTCGCCTCTAGTTGCGAACCACGACGCACGACTAAAAAGTCGGCGCCACTTTTGCCAAACAACGTGGTGCCGCGCTCAATAGTCAGCACGGTATTGTCGGCTTTGTCGTTACCTACCGCCACACGGCCATCCAGTGCCCATAGAATGTCGTTGGTTAAGGTTCTATTTTCGGTAAAGGTGCCGCTGATTTCACACACTGGTAAGTTATACCCTTCAACCGCAGCTCCTGCAGTTGCCCAGCTTGGGCATGATGCGCCATTTGCAGGTGGGGGTGTGCCACCACCGCCACCGCCAGTTGGAGGAGGCGTATTGCCGCCGCCCGTATTGCCAGTGTTAATATTAATATCACCGCCGCAAGCGGCCAGGGTCAGGGCACCTGCAATCAGGCTAAGGCGAAAAAAGTTTTGCACGAACATGGAGGTCTCCGCGTGGAAGTTGTGAGAAAACGCGGTGAGTATGAAGTTTTAATATGACAGCTCAGTGATGAAAATGTGACGAAATGGCTGGATTTATGTGACGTATTTATGAACACTTTGAACACTGCGGGTTAAAAAAAGCCCCTGTGGTCAGGGGCTTAAAAATTTACACATCGTCAGCTAAAAAGCCACCAGATTGTCGGCGCCATAGCTTGGCATATAAACCATCTTGGGCAATTAGTTGTTCATGCGTACCCTCTTCAATCACCTCACCTTTGTCCATGACTATCAGCCGATCCATGGCGGCGATGGTGGACAAGCGGTGGGCAATCGCGATCACGGTTTTGCCTTCCATCAGGTTATAGAGGTTTTCTTGAATGGCGGTTTCCACTTCGCTATCAAGAGCCGATGTCGCTTCATCCAAAATAAGAATCGGTGCATCTTTTAGCATTACGCGGGCAATTGCAATACGCTGACGCTGACCGCCCGACAATTTCACCCCGCGCTCGCCGACATGCGCGTCATAGCCAGTGCGTCCTTGGTGGTCACTCAGGCCAGCGATAAACTCGTCAGCGTGGGCTCGTTTAGCAGCATGGATTAATGCATCTTCGTCAGCATCGGGGCGGCCATACATAATATTATCGCGCACTGAGCGGTGCAGTAACGAGGTGTCTTGAGTGACCATGCCAATGTGTGCGCGTAAGGTGTCTTGCTGCACCTGAGCAATGTCTTGACCGTCGATCAGAATGCGACCGCTTTGGACGTCGTAGAAGCGCAGCAGTAGGTTGACCAGCGTAGACTTACCCGCGCCTGAACGACCCACAATACCGACTTTTTCACCTGCGTTAATACGCAAGTTGAGCCGTTCCATCACGCCGCTCGCTTTGCCATAATGAAAACCTACTTGGTCAAAGGTAATCGCACCGTGTTGTACTTCAAGGGCAGGTGCTGCGGGTACGTCTTCTACTGTGCGCGACACCGCAATCGATCCAATACCATCTTGCACCGTACCTATGGCTTCAAATAGCTGGGTTAACTGCCACATCACCATTTGTGACATGCCAAATAAGCGCAGCACCAAACCAATCACCACGGCAACGGCGCCCAACGACACTGCTTCGTTGAGCCACAAACCAATGGCTAGTGCAGCGGAGCTAAATAGTAATAGGCAGTTAATGATGTACAACATGCCGTATAACTGGGTGACTAAGCGCATTTGTTTGTGCACGGTGACCAGAAACTCGTCCATCCCCTCGCGCGCAAATTTAGTCTCGCGCTCGCCGTGAGAAAATAGCTTCACGGTTTGAATGTTGGTGTAGCTATCGACAATACGTCCGGTCATGATCGAGCGCGCATCGGCTTGCTCTTGGGAAATCTTGCCGAGGCGCGGCACAAAGTAATACAGCAGCAGGCCATAAAGCACGACCCAAGCGGCCAGGGGCAACACCAAGCGCAAGTCAGCACTGCCGATAATCACGAACATCGCTAAGAAATACACACCGATGTAGTTGACGACTTCAATTAAACTCACCACTACCTGTCGCACTGACAGGGCAGTTTGCATTAATTTGGTCGCAACTCGGCCAGGGAACTCGTCTTGGTAATAACTCATCGACTGCTTGAGCAAAAAACGGTGCACCAGCCAGCGGATCCGCATTGGGTAATTACCCAAAATTGTTTGGTGTAAAAACAGCGACTGGAACCAGACCATCAAGGGTAAGCCAATCAATACCACCGCCGACATCGCTGCAAGCTGCATCCACTCATTGGCTAAGAAACTTTCACGCTCTTGCTCGGCTAACCAGTCAACGATGCTGCCAAGAAATCCAAACAGCCATACTTCAGTAATCGCAATCAGCGCCATTAAAATAGCGACTGCAACTAAGTACTTTTCAGACCCTTTGGTAAAGTGGTAGCAAAACGCAAAAAAGCCTTTCGGGGGTTGCGAAGGCTCCATATTAGGGAAGGGGTCGAGACGTTTTTCAAACCAGCGAAACATGCAGCATCCTTTACGGCTATGGGATAAACCCAGACACTTGAACAGGGCACTAGTATGCCACAAATTTAAGTCGCTGCTGTGACTAAAACATGGGTAAAAAATCGTTCAGTACACGCTTGATAATTCACTCATCCGCACCGATGTATTAGCTATTGCTCACTTAGCTTGCATTGGAGTTTCTATGCATCAACACCTGTTTCAACCGATTACCCTAAGTAAAACGCTGAGTTTGAAGAACCGCATTGCCATGGCGCCGTTAACTCGTTGTATGGCGGGCCCAGGCTTGGTGCCAACTCAAACCATGGCTGATTATTACGCACGCCGTGCCGATGTTGGCTTGATTATCTCTGAAGCGACGATTATTCGCGCCGACGCCCAAGGTTACCCGAATGTGCCTGGCATTTGGAGCACGGCACAGATTGAAGGTTGGCAGCGTGTCACTGACGCGGTGCATGCGAATGACGGTGTTATGTTTTGTCAGTTGTGGCATGTCGGTCGGGTATCCCATCAAATATTCCACGGCACGCGACCAGTATCAGCGTCGGCCATCGGCTTAAATGAGCGCATTCCGCGCATGCCGGGACTAACGTACCCAGTGCCGCGGGCATTGTCGGCCGGCGAAATTGAGCAATTAATTGAAGATTACGCAACAGCCGCCGCTAATGCGCGCGCAGCTGGCTTTGATGGCGTTGAAATACATGGCGCGAATGGCTACTTGCTCGATCAGTTCTTACATTATGCGAGCAATCATCGTGACGATGAATTTGGTGGCACACCTGAGAATATGGTGCGTTTCCCGCTGGCAGTGATTGATGCGGTGATCGATGCCGTCGGCGCTGATCGTGTGGGTCTGCGTTTGTCGCCAGGCGCGTATGCGCACATGAGCGAAGACAAGCGTGACAAGGCCGTTTTTGAGCTGCTGCTGAGTGAGCTCGAGAAACGTAATTTAGCCTATTTGCATGTGGGTATTTTTGACGACAGCATGACGTTTGAAAGTTTAGACGGACTGCAATCCAGTGTGTTCTTACGTCAAAACTACAAGGGCAACTTTATTGGATGTGGCAGTTATACCGCAGCCCAAGCGGACGCAAGTATTGCCAGCGGTGCCCATGACATGGTCGCCATTGGGCGCCCGCTGATTGCGAACCCAGACTACGTAAGCCGTGTACAACAGGGCGAAGCGCTGGTCGACTACGACGCCGATATGCTCAATACCCTAGTGTAAAGCGTTGCGTTAGGCTTGGTGTCTTTTGCTACGCAACTGATGCCAAGCCAAGCCTACGGCAATAAACGCACAGCCAGCCGCAAATACGGCACCATCAATGAAGAAAGTTAGTCCCACGCAACTGGCTAACCCTAGCCAAGACACCCATTTGGGTACAAATCGCTGGGCTGGCGCTACCTTCAGCGCGGCTAAATTGGTAATACTGTAATAGGCCAACACCGTAAAAGCGCTGAACGACCAAGCCAATTGCACATCGCCCAATAGCGCAAGTACTGCCATCACACCTGTGGCTGCGTACACTGAATTCGGTGCAGAGGTACGTGCGGCATTCAAATGCGCAAGGTGCGCGGGTAAGTCATTACGTCGGCCCATGGCTAATATGACGCGAGACACGCCTAAAATTAAGTTCAATATGACGCCCAGCAAGGCGATGGCAGCACCTACTAATACGACAACGCGCAGCCAATTCGCATCCGCCAGAGCGACCAATGCCAATTGTGTATCATCAACGGCTTGCGGCGCACTATATAAACTGGTGTGCAGCAATGCGTAGCCGATAAGCACATACAACAAGGTGGTGACTACCACGGTCACTGCAATTGCAATTGGAATGGTGCGTCTAGGGTTTGCCACCTCTTCGCCCATGGTCGCGATGCGCCCATAGCCTGTGTAAGCGACGAATAAGAGCGCCGCAGACCCCAAAAATTCACGCCAACCAATACTGTCAGCAATAGACACCTGATAATTCAGCACGTTAGCTTGCTGGGTTTCGTCGGCCGTTAGCACCGCGTATAGCGAGAAGATCAGCAGCGCACCGATGCTGCTACATACAATCACTAAGTTGGCAGTATTTGAGCGTCGCATGCCCCCATTCACCAATATCATTAAAGCCAATAGCACCAACAGGGCAAGGGGGATTTGCAGGCCCAGTGGTAAACCAAGCGCGGGCAACACGTAAAGACCAAATGCGAGAGCCGCGGTCGCAGCCGACGCGCTCTTTGCTGCCACAAATAACCAGCCTGCGATAAACCCAGCCCATGGGGTTAAAAACTGGTAGCCGTATTCGTAGGTTCCGCCGCTCACGGGGTGAACCGCGGCAAGCTGGGCGCTGGATAAACCATTACAGGCGGCGACTAAAGCCGCGATTAGGATAGCGAATAGCACCCACGAACCCGCCATTTCGGTGGCAAGAGCAATCGATACGTAGGCGCCGGTGCCAACAATCGCGCCAAGCCCTAGAAGCACAGCGCCTGGTAAGGATGTATGGCGGACAAGTTTAGGTGATGACATGAGAGCCCCTGAATTGCATGCGTATTGTTTTATTATATGGCAATTTTATGACAATTAGGTGACAACTCAGCTTAGGCGGACGCCAATGCCACTTGATTACGGCCACGCTGCTTCGCTACATACAAAGCTTTGTCCGCGGCACTAATCAGTTGCTCCGCGTTGCCATCTTGGTATAGCGCGACGCCTGCGGTGATAGCCATCAATATCCACTGGGCGCTGATAGGTAATTGCCCAATAATCTGCCGATTGGTCATAATACAAGCCTGTCCAAGCGGGACCGTATTGTGCGAGTAAGCGTGTGGCTATCACCACCCGGGCTTTGAATTCGTCGTCATGGGGTGCTTCGTAGCGACCAATGAAGCCGCTGACATCACGAATGGTGAGCGGCCCATCCGTCAGCCCATGGGCCAAGGCGGGGCGCAAGCGGTGGATGCCGTCCGTGGCTTCTACCCACTGCTCCATAGTAAGGCAGTAGGTCAGCAAAATGAGAACGCTGGTAGATATCGGTAAAAGCCTCAGCCAGCAGTTGGGTGTTTTGCTCGGCCTGAATAAATGGCCAGCGCTCGCGCTCAATTCGACTTAGGCTCTGGACTTTCAATTGCTGCACGGTTTGTTGCATCTCGTGCTGATAGGTGTAATTAAAATACAGCCCACCGATCAACGCCACAGCAAGTATGGACGATAGCGAGATCATCACTAGTAGATGGGTCGTGAGGCGGCGATAGCGGCGTCTAATTATTTTCATTCTAATTTAACGAACAATCAACTTCGCCCAGCTTACCCAGGAGTTAATTCCCAGGCAAGCTAGGTTTGTATGCGTTCGTAAAAATTTAGCGAGTCAGTCGTGATAGCGTGCAAGCGGTCTGCTGTGCACGAATTAAAATGGTCTCGAAACGGCGTATTAACGCTTTATCCGCCTCCGTATGCTGCAGTTGATAGAGTGTATGCAGCAAGTGCAAGGCATCGGCAAAGTGGCCACATGCTTGATCGTCATGGGCAAGTTTGAGCTCAGTGGCTGCTAGCAGAATGACTGCGGTGCAGTAATCTTCGGCACGTTCAGCGCACAGCTTAGCGCGTAAATCGACCTCACTAATACACACGCAAGCTTGCAAGCAGATGTACGCCGCCTCGTAGTCGCGGGCTTGAAGTGCGGTGGTACTTTTACGCATCAGCTGGTGAAACTGAGAGTCCTGCTTTGCCTGTTCAAACATACACGATCCTCCAAAGTTTCATCTAACTTAGTGCAATTGAGAATCGTTATCAATATGTGTGGATTATTTTTTCTCCGTTTTAACCTTGAACGTCGAGTTGTCCGCACGTTCTGGTAAGCGAGCCACTGTAATGCCCGATAGTAGTAACAAGGCCGCAGAGATGATTAAGCAGGCCACCAAACCATGTTGTTGATACACCCAGCCGGATAACACAGTGCCAAGTAAGCGGCCGGCAGCGTTGGCCATATAATAAAAGCCAACATCCATCGACACCCCGTCAGCGCGTGCATAAGCCACAATTAAATAGCTATGCAGTGACGAATTAATCGCAAACAGCACACCGAAGATCATCAGCCCAATCACCAAACTCGGTGCTGGCGCTATGCCCAGCCAAAGCGCAGCGGCGATGGCGAGTGGGCTTAGGGTCAATGCCATTGCCCAGATGCGGGCTTGGCGGTGTTCGGGTATTTGGCTACGCTGGGTTAACTTGGGCGCGAGCCCTTGAACCACGCCATACCCTATCACCCAAGCGGCTAAAAAGCTTCCCACTAGCCAGTTGCTCCAGCCGAGTTGGCTGGCCAGGAAAACCGGCAAGGCGACGACAAACCAGACATCGCGCGCACCAAATAGCAGTAATCGAGCCGCCGCCAAGATATTAATTGGGCGACTCTTTGACCACATATCTTTGAATTTGGGCTTAAACTTGGCTTTGCCAACGTCCCGCTTGAGGCTGATTAAACTGGCTAACCACACCAAGCCAAGCCCAATGGCCATCGCTAGAATGGCACCCTGGAAGCCAAGCAAGGTAAGTAGTAACCCGCCTAAAAAGAAACCCACACCTTTCAGTGTGTTTTTCGAACCCGTCAGAATGGCGACCCAGCGATACAACTGCCCTTGCTGATTATCAGGCACCAACAATTTAATGGTGCTTTTGGCACTCATTTTATTTAGGTCTTTAGCGATACCAGACAATGCTTGAGCGACCATCACCCAGACCAGGCTTAGCCAATGCGGCGGTACCAACAACATAGATAACGCAGCAATTTGTAAACCTAAACCGATATTCATCGTGCGGTTTAAGCCAAAGCGAGCGCCTAGCCAGCCACCAAATAAGTTGGTCACCACGCCAAATAGCTCGTAGAACAAAAATAGCATCGCAACTTCCAGCGCACTGTACCCAAGCTGGTGGAAATACAGTACCACCAGCATACGCAGTGCGCCGTCAGTTAACGTAAACGCCCAATAATTGCCGGTTACAATCAAATATTGGCGCACCGCAGGTGACAAGGTTGCTAGCATGCAGCGACCTTGGCAACCAGTTCAACGGCGCGGTTCGCATAGCCCCATTCGTTGTCATACCAAGCATAGAGTTTGACGTGGGTGCCATTGATGACTTTGGTGGAGAGTGCATCGATAATGCTCGAGCGTGGGTCTGTCTTATAATCGATAGACACTAACGGGCGCTCTTCATAACCCAAAATACCTTGCAATGATGACTCGGCCGCTTGTTGCATCCAGCGATTAATCTCCTCAGCACTGGTCGCGCGTTCGACTTCAAACACACAGTCGGTCAACGATGCATTAGCAAGAGGCACGCGTACCGCATGGCCGTCAATCTTGCCTTTAAGCTCAGGAAAAATTTCCACAATGGCAGTGGCCGAGCCCGTCGATGTTGGAATCAGACTCATGCCACAGGCGCGTGCCCGACGTAAATCTTTGTGCGGGGTGTCTAAAATACTTTGGGTATTGGTAAGGTCATGAATGGTGGTGATTGACCCGTGGCGAATACCGATATTGTCCTGCAATACTTTAACCACAGGCGCCAAGCAGTTCGTGGTACACGAGGCTGCAGTCACAATACGGTGCTTTGCAGGGTCGTATAGATGATCGTTGACGCCCATCACGATATTGAGCGCACCAGGCTCTTTTACTGGGGCCGAAACCACGACACGTTCAACGCCTTGGTCCAAATATGCGTTCAGCAATGCCACGGTTTTCATCTTACCTGACGCTTCAAGCACCACGTCGCATTGACTCCAATCAGTATCGGCAATCGCTGTATTATTGGTCAGCGTAATCCCTTGGCCGTTAAGCACTAAGCTACCATTGTCTGCCTCGACCTGGTGTTGCCAACGCCCATGCACAGAATCGAAATTGAGCAGGTGTGCAAAGGTCGCTGCGTCTGCGGCAGGGTCATTGACTTGCACTAGCTCAAGTCCAGGGTGCTCACTTACAATTCGAAAGGCTAGGCGACCAATGCGGCCTAAACCATTGATACCAACTTTTACTGTCATACTTTACCTCTAAAAATTTAGCCGCAACTGCCATCAACTGGGCTCAGGGCATCAGGAATCAGGTGCGGGTGATGGGCGGCACTATCGCGAATAACGCTTGCCATCCAATCAGCCAGCGCAGGATTGATACGGTAATACACCCAACGCTTGTCTCTGCGGTCAGTCAATAAGCCGTATTCACGCAACTGCGCGAGGTGGCGTGAAACTTTGGGCTGCGACATCTGGGTGCTGTCGACGAACTGACACACACACACCTCGCCATGGCGATGTAAGGTTAAGATCATCTGCAGCCGCAACGGGTCACTCAGGATCTTGAAAAACTCATGGGGGGCATCAAATAAGGTGGCGCGTTGGCTTTGCTTGCGTGCAATCAGCAAGAACATACGAATACGTTCTGTCAGTTCATGGGCGGTCACCCGAAAGGCGTCGCTGCGCTGACTTGCCACTGGGTCCGGGAAGTCCCAAGCAATAAAGGTGTTATCTGTGCATAAGCTCTGGCATTCAGTGCGCGCGCGGTCGCACAAGCTAATCACATAATCGAACGTGGCTATATCAAGTTGATCAATGGACTTAGAATGCAGACCGTCTGTGCTAATGCCAGCATCAGATAGCGCTTTGAGCGCTTGCGGCTCCGGTCGTGTAGGCAAAGTACCCGCACTCACCACCTCAAAGTCAGAACCTGCAAACTGACGGCATATCGCCTCAGCCATAATAGAGCGCGCCGAATTGGCGGTGCACAGAAACAAAATACGCGGACGAACATGCTCAATTGACATACGTAACACCATACATATGGGAATTCATATATATGGTATTGCGTATGTGTTTTTTTGGCAAGTATTTGTTGAGCTGTTTACACTGACTCGCCGCACACATGCGCGCTCGACCAAGCCCACTGGAAATTGTAGCCACCCAGCCAGCCGGTAACATCCAACACTTCGCCGATAAAATAGAGTCCCGGCTGAATATTGCTTTGCATGGTTTTTGAGCTGACCTGGTTGGTATCGACGCCGCCTAAGGTGACTTCTGCGGTGCGATAACCTTCGGTGCCGTTGGGTTTTACTGGCCAGGCATGCAGGCGCTCGGCGATATCACTGAGTTCTTGGTGGCTATAATCTGCCATATTTTTAAGCGGCCATTGCTCGCGCTGCAAAAGCATACTGACTAAACGCTTGGGTAGCTGGCTACTTAGCCAAGCTTTGAGCCCTGACTTGGGTTGCTGCTGTTTCACTTGCTTCAATGCTTCGAGGGCGTCAATCTCAGGCAACAAGTTAAGCCAAACTGGCTCACCAGGCTGCCAGTAGGACGAAATTTGTAAAATGCTTGGGCCGCTTAATCCACGGTGAGTAAATAACATGGCTTCTTTAAAGCTGGTCAGGTGATTACCTGCGACCACATCACACGCGGTGCCAGCTAAAGGCTCAAATTGAGCTTTATCAGCGTCATGCAAGGTAAATGGCACTAAGCCTGCGCGCACAGGAAGCACCCGATGGCCAAATTGTTCGGCTAATTTAAAGCCAAACGGCGTGGCACCTAATTTCGGCATCGACAAGCCGCCGGTGGCCACCACCAGCGCATCGGCCAGATAATCGCCTTGGTTGGTGGCGACTCTATATTGCTTGGCGTCATTAACAGTCACGCTGGCTATCTCAGTGCGAAGCTGCACTCGTGCGCCTGCGTCGCTGCATTCCTGGAGCAACATACGCACGATGTCTTTCGCGGAGTCGTCACAAAATAACTGACCTAATGTTTTTTCATGATACGCAATGCCGTGGCGCTCAACTTGGGCGATAAAGTCCCATTGGGTGTAGCGACTTAATGCGGATTTACAGAAATGCGGGTTGGCGCTGATAAAATTCTCAGGGCTGGTAAACATATTGGTGAAGTTACAGCGCCCACCGCCGGAAATAAGGATTTTTTTCCCTGCCTGCTTCGCGTGGTCAAGCACTAACACGCGTTTTCCGCGTCGAGCTGCGGTGGCTGCACAGTGTAAGCCTGCGGCACCCGCTCCCAAAACAATGACATCAAACTGCTTAGAATCCATGAACTTAGCGCCAAGGTGAAAGAAAACGATTGGCACTAGGCCAAGAATAGGCGCATTTTAACACACTAAATGGGCAAATCAGATTTGCGCCAAGGCCTGCTTTTGCATAGTCTAGAGCGCGTTTTAATTTGGGGAACACACCTTGTTATGTCAAAAATAAAAATTCCACATACATTGGTGCTGATGTTTATCATGATGATGGTGGCATTGGTGCTGACTTGGGTTCTACCCACTGGCTCGTTTGAGCGGGTTGCCGAAGAGGGCCGCACGGTCGTGGTGCCAGGCAGTTTCGAGCTACAACCTGAAGCGCCGACGTTGAGCCCACTGCGTCTTTTGACTGCGATACCTGAAGCATTGGCGCAAGCCCAGGACGTAATTTTCTTCGTGTTTTTAATTGGTGGCGTGCTCGGCATTATTCGCCATACCGGTGCCCTGGATGCAGTGATTGGTAAATTGCTGGAGAAATTTGGTAGCCGCATGGGGCTTCTGATTTTCGGCGGGATGTTTATCTTCGGTGTGTTTTCTTCCGTGATAGGGATGGCCGCTGAATACGTGGTATTCGTCGCGCTACTGGTTGGGCTGTGTCGCGCAATTAAACTCGATGCCATGGTCGCGATGGGCATCCTGGTGGTCGGCTACGGGGTCGGTTATGGTTTGTCGTTGACCAACCCATTTACCGTCATCATTGCCCAAGCTATTGCTGAAGTCCAACCTGGTAGCGGCAACTGGTTGCGTTTGGTGCTGTTGGTGCCAATTTTCGCGGTGGGCTTTCACCACGTGTATAGCTATGCCCGCAAAGTAAAAGCCGACCCGAATAATTCTTTGTTGGCTGACTTGCCCACTGGTGATGTGCAACAAGACCCGGACGCGTACCCGAAGATGACCCGCACCCATATCGCGGTGATTAGCGCCTTTGTTGTTGCATTGGCGACGCTGGTGTTTGGTATTCGCGCCTATGGTTGGTACTTAACTGAATTAAGTGCGTTATTCATTGGTTTAGGTATTGCCACCGTGTTTATTGGCCGTATCAGTTTTGATGAAGCGGCGCAGAAGTTTATTGATGGTGCGGCGCAGTTGACAGCGACTGCCTTGCTGGTTGGCTTTGCGCGCAGTATTGCACTCATTATGGAAGACGGCCAAGTGCTGGATACGGTAATTTATTATCTGTCGATGCCAGTGGAGGCCATGGGCGCCTACTTTGGTGCGGTGGGCATGTTGCTGATCCAATCCTTCCTTAACCTGTTTATTCCATCGGGTTCGGGTCAGGCTTTTGTCACCATGCCGATCATGGTGCCGATTGCGGACACCGCCGGTATTGGGCGTCAGGTCGCGGTGTTAGCATTCCAAATGGGTGACGGCTTTATGAATATGATAGTGCCAACTAACCCTGTACTGATGGGTATTCTGGGCCTTGCGGGTATTCCATATGACCGCTGGTTCCGCTTTATGGCGCCATTGATGTTGAAGCTACTCGTCGTGTGCGCGCTGGCACTGATGTTTGCGGTGTTTGTAGGCTACTAACACCTTGCTGCAGCTGCAGCACATACCTTGAAGTACGTACCTTGAAGCACATACCTTGAAGCAAATAAAAAACCGCAGGTCAGCCTGCGGTTTTTTTATTACAACAGAAGCATTTTATAAGTCGTTTTAATACGCCTGCTTAATATAAATATCGAAGCGGTGCTTTTTGCTACTCACTTGTGCGTGCGGCGCTTGGCCTGCGAGAAACGGGGCCTTGGCCGGTCGTTTGACCACCACGCGGTGGGTCGCAAGGGCCAATGCGGGGGCGAGTAGACCGTCGCTGTCATCATCGCTCCCCACCAGCGCTTGTAACATTTGCATGTCTTTTTTCACTGCCGCGCTTTTGTCGCGATGGGGAAACATCGGATCCAGGTATATCGCCATGGGCGGCTTACTGGCTAACTGAGCCGTATATTCGTCCTGCAATAAGCTACCGGGGCCAAGCACACGTACACGCTCACTGACCCAATCGCCAATGCTATCACTATGGCTGGCGCGATAAATGGCATCACTTAGCAATGCATGAATGGTGCGGTTACGCTCTAAAAAGCGCACGTGGCAGCCAGCATGGGCGAGGATCATGCCATCGCGGCCAAGCCCTGCCGTGGCGTCCAAAATATCGGGGCGATGGCCTTTTTGCAGGCCGAAAGCGCGTGCGATGGCCTCATCGCGCATGCCCCCTGCCTGACGCCGCCAACCTTGGGTACCACCGACAAAGTCGATTTGTAACGGGGTAACTTTAGGGTGTGGCTTCCAGCGCAATTGCAAACCTAACTGGGTGAGTTCGAGCACAAACGGATGGGCGCTGTCTTCATTGGGTAATTGCAGTTCATTGGCGAGCGCAGCAGCCGTTGGCGACAGTTCTGGGTCCGCCGCCACTAACGCGGTCAGTGCTTGTTCAGGGTGGCAGAGATCGGCAGCGGCGACGTTAGGCATCGGCCCACTGTAGCGCATATCCTGATGCTCAATGCCATCTTCTAAATACACGTCGCCTTCGCTGATAAAGCCTAAATCTTGGTAGAAACTTAATAAGTAGGTTTGCGCGCCAATGACTATTTCGCTGCTCCCGCTGTGGCTGAGTGCCAGTTGCATTGCGCGTTGCATCAGGGTGCGGCCGAGCTGTTGTCCGCGCGCCTGCGGGGCAATAATGACGCGGCCAATGCGATGCACATCGGGGTCTGCACCGTGGTGATGCTGCTTTGGCGCGGCAATTGTACCCGAGGCATGAAATACCCGCGCATAGCCCACCAATTGCTGTTGTTGCCATGCCATGATGTGTAGTGCTTTATGATCTTCGCCATCGGCGTCCAGATACGCACAGGCTTGCTCTACGACGAAGACTTGCTGGCGTAAGGCGAGTATTGCGTACAACTCATCACGACTGAGTTCTGCGTAGGGCTTGGTGCACCAGGTTATTGTATTCATTCCTTGGCCTTAGCTTAGTTGGCAACGTGAGGTCGTTACAGCACACGCGCCGGATAATAGGCGAGCAATTCGGCAACTTTATTACGACTGTCACCCTTTTGTGAAATGTAGCGGCTGACCTGCAGTGGGGTCAATTCCGCTTGCTGATAGTATAGTCGGCTTAACCCTGTGTCGTGATTGCTAATTAACACCGAAATACCGCGCTTAAAAGCCGCATGTTGCGCTTTCTTGGCAAGAATTGCCTGCTCGTCCAAGCTAAAGCCGCCACTGGCATAGCTGGTGAAGCTTGCCGTTGGGCTCAGTGGCAAGTAAGGCGGGTCACAATAGATGACTTGGCCTTTGCGTGCACGCCGAAAGCTATTTTGAAATGGCTGACAGGTAAAAGTCGCACGCTTGGCTTTCTCGGCAAAAAACTCAAGCTCAGCTTCCGGGTAGTAGGGTTTTTTATACTTGCCAAACGGCACATTGAACTTGCCGCTGCTGTTGTAACGGCACAAGCCGTTGTATCCGTGACGGTTGAGATACAAAAATAACAGCGAGCGCTCGTAAATATCGTCGGTGGCGTTAAATTCGCGACGCAGCGCATAGAACGCATCGGCGTTATTGTGCCGCGGGGTGAAATACTCACGGGCGTCCTGAATAAAGGTTTTTGGCCGCCGCTTAACGATTTGGTATAGGTTAATTAAATCGGCGTTGATGTCATTGAGCAGGTAATCGTCGTAGTCGGTGTTGAGAAACACCGAACCAGCACCCACAAAGGGCTCTATCAGCTTGTCTGCTGGTGGTAATACTCGGTTAATCGCTTCAACGAGAGAATATTTGCCTCCCGCCCACTTCAAAAAGGCGCGCTGTTTTTTCATTTAGTTTGTTGAGTCCTGAGCGCTGGATTGCATGACTGGGGCAAGGTCCTCTTGCACCAAACGCACCGCTTTAAGCCACGGCTGCATGCTTTGTAGGTCTGAGTTTGTGGCCAAGTAGTCGCGCGCACTGTCGGCGTCCGGGTAGTCACCCAAGACCACCATAAACCAAGTTTGGTCATTACGTAGGGTTTGGTAAATTGCCATATCGGGGTGGTTGAACCCAGCTAAGAATTGCAATAAGCGCGCGCGGTCATTAAATGCGGCTAGCTGAAACACATAACGATTTGGGTCACGCTGCCACAGTGCTTGGTTGTCATACTCTGAGGCATACGGATGAGCATCTGCTACAGCCTCGGTTTCTGTGGCAATGCTCGTATCGTCAACATCAGTCAGCGCTGCATTGGTGCTCGGGTCTGCGTCCTCGATACTATTTTCTGCATTCGCTTGTGTATCTTCGCGCAGGTGATTCAGCGGCTGTACCAGCTGGAATTGGATGTCACGTGCAGCTGGGCGGTCGTCTGCGCGCTCACGCAAACGTGCCATCGCTTGGTCAAAGGGCATCACTGTATTGGCGTTTGCAGCATCTTCATCCAACTCAGAGTCATCTGCCTGCGAACTTTGTTGTGTGCCATCCGCTTCTGGCTCTGGCTCAACGGGCGTTTCTGACACTTGCGTAAGGGGTGCGCTAGCGTCGTTGGTGGCAGGTGTCTTTTGCTGCTGCAACCACCAAGCCACTGCCACCGCGATGAGTGCAGCAACAACCACTAAGATAATCAGCAACTGATTACCCTTGAGTTTAGCTGCAGAAGGCTCGTCGCTGGGGCTAGGCTTTTGCTGTAAACGTGCGCGGCGGGCTTGAATCGCTTGCTCAGTATGCGGTCGTTGGAGCAATTCTTGCTCCAAAACTGCCTGAATTTGGCCAGGATACCCTTGGGTTTGGGCCAGCCAGTCACTGACTTGTTGTTCGCTACGCTGCGGCGAGTCGCTATGGTCGGCTTGGGTAGCGGCCAACTTGCGCGCAAACCATTGTTGCTCACGTTTGAAAAAAGCTGGAATGTCGATTACCACCGGCGATTCACTGGCACCCAGTGCAAGCCCTTTACTGGCGCGCTTCACCCACTGGCTTTCACCGCTAATAATCACGCTAATGCGCTGCTCAGGGTCAAACAGGTGGCGGCTGCTAACAAGCTCTTGTAATTCTTGTAAAATTTGACTTGGTACATTGGCGCCATCGTCAATGCAAACCACTAAATGCTGACGCCCTTTCTTGATATTACGCTGCAGCGCTTCAAGTAAACTATCGTCGGTAGAATAGGCGTCCAGGCTGACTAGTTGGCGCAGTAGTTTGCTGCGCAAGGCACTGGCCTTGGCGGTGCTGCCATCGGGTTGATAGGCTAAATTGGCGTAATCTGAAGCCTGCTCAAGAAATACTTCAAGCAGTGTGGTCTTGCCAGCTCCTTGGGGGCCACTTAGGAATATCAATGATTCACTAAAGGCCACATGGTTGTGTAGCTGATCCAGCACACTTTGCTGGCTGGCAGTAATCTTGGTGGGAATGGCTAAGCCGGGGTCGCGATCATCATCGGCTTTGCCCGCTGCGTTTTGCATCTGCTTCGGATGGTACGCCATTGGTTAGCCCCGCTGGCGGCTGACCGCCTTAACGATGAGTGATTCAGCAACTTTATCGGTTATCACAGCGTCCCCTAAGCCACGTGGTAAAATAAAGCGGACTTTGCCGCCTTGTACCTTTTTATCACGTAACATCAATTGCTGCCACTCGTCCCAGTCCATGCTGGCGGGCGCGCTGGTGGGTAAGTTCGCGGCGCGCAGAAGCGTTAACACACGCTCGTAGTCCGCAGCTAACATATGGCCTTGCTCAACGCTGATATCACAAGCGATGGCCATGCCTGCAGCGACAGCTTCGCCGTGCAGCCATTCGCCATAGCCTTGTGCTTTCTCAATGGCATGGCCAAAGGTATGGCCTAAATTCAGTAGTGCACGACGACCATGCTCACGCTCGTCGTCACTCACGACTTCGGCTTTGCAACGGCAACTGCGCATAATGGCTTGGGTTAACGCACGCTGATCAAGTGCCATTAGGGCAGGCATATATTGCTCAAGCCAAGCAAAAAACTCAGCGTCGGCCATGATGCCGTACTTGATCACTTCGGCTAAGCCAGCACTGAGTTCGCGGCTGGGCAAACTGGTCAAAAAGTGCGTGTCGATGAGTACGGCTTTAGGCTGATGAAAGGCACCAATTAAATTCTTGCCACGCGGGTGGTTGACCGCGGTTTTGCCGCCGACAGAAGAATCTACTTGTGACAGCAAAGTAGTGGGCATTTGCACGAAATCCACACCACGATGAAAGCTAGCCGCTACAAATCCGGCTAAATCGCCGACCACACCGCCGCCTAATGCGAGCACGGTACAATCGCGTGCAAACCCGGTGGCAAGTAATGCGTCGAGGGCCTCGCTCCAAGTCGTTAAGGTTTTGGCTGCTTCGCCGTCGGGCATCACAAAGGTGGCGATGTCGCGCGCGCCCAATTGCGCTTTCACAGCCTCAAGATACAGCGGTGCGACGACTTCATTGGTAATAATGAAGATCTGCTGATTTAAGCTGGACTGAAGCGTGTTGGCTAAGGTCGGCAGCAGGTCGCTGCCGACAAATATCGGGTAACTGCGCGAGCCAAGTTCAACAATAAGCTGTTGCATTCCAATACCCTATGCTGATAGTCGATTAAAAACCAAGTTTCTCAATAATTTGAGTGGCTACGACTTTAGCACTTTGATCGTCAGTTTCCACTACTACGTCGGCAATTTCTTCGTAAAGTGGATCACGTGACTCGGCTAGATTTTCTAACACTTCACGTGGGTTGTCTGCGTTAGCAATGAGAGGGCGGCGCTTATCACGCTCAGTACGCGCAACTTGCTTGTCGATCGTGGTTTTTAGGTACACCACGATACCACGCGCCGAAAGACGGTTACGATTTTCCTTGCTCAGAATGGAACCACCACCGGTGGCCAGCACAATTCCCATGTGCTCAGTGAGCTCTTCAATAACTTTCTCTTCACGGGCACGAAAACCTTCTTCACCTTCAAGCTCAAAGACCCAGCTAATATCGGCGCCGGTGCGCTTTTCAATTTCAGCGTCTGAGTCAAAAAATTCGAGATGAAGCGATCGTGCGATCTGGCGTCCAATTGTGCTTTTACCAGCACCCATTGGGCCAACTAGGAATATATTACGTTTTTCAGCCATATCTTTGTTTACTTCACTTTAATAGCTGTGATTCACCAAAAGAAACGAGTGTGTATGAACTAGCACCCCTGAACTTGCGAAAAAATGACAGGGGATTATCGCAAGCTACTGTCTAAATGGCAACCGCGATAACGGTATCTGGGCATTCGAGACTTAAGCTTTTCCCTTTAAATGTTACCGAATTCGTGCGTATTTGGTGCAATTGCCATGTAGTTTCAATATCTTGGCCAAGCCAAACACGCCGCTTTTCCCCGCGGTTATCAAGGTCGACGTACCCATGGGCAGGCCAAGTCGCTATCAAGGTAACCGCTGGGGGCGGTGATGCGACGCATACGGGTTCCGCATGCGGTTTTTTATCTGTTACGGAAGGCACATGCAGCGTCGGTAAATCGTTGGCGCTGCGGTAGCGCCCTGGTTGTAGCTGCATCTGCAATTGAAATGGTGTGTTTGCAGTGGCACCTTGTGGCCATTGTAGTTTGTAGCTATCTGGCATGTGCGCAGACTGACCCAAGAGCAGAGCAAGTTGCCCAAGTGCCTGCCAGTCCCCACGGGCATTGAGATTAAATCGTTGCTGCTGTTGGCTAATCATTAAATGCGCCCAAGTGTCATTTAAAGTATGTAACTGCGCCAAACTGACTTCACTGAGAAGCTGGCGAGGGCTGGTGTCATCAATGGGCGCAATGCGCTTTGTCACTGGTGCTTGCGATTGGGTTTGTTGCTGCTGTAGGGCGAGTAGAATCAGCGCCAGGCAACTTACTAAACATAGGCTGCCGCGTGCGATTGCGGGTAGTTTGAACCAGTAATCTACGGTGCGCAGTAAACCTTGGGCGTGCCCGAGTTGGTCTGTCATTGGCTAATTTCCAGTTCGAGTTTGGTTTGCGCAGCCTCACTGTGTGACGAGACCAAGCGTACGGTCCACGGTGCCGGTAAACTATCTTGTAATTGCGCGATCCATTGTTGTCCCATTGCGGGAGCGCTCGCTGTAACGTCTCCTTGCGCATGACTTTGGGTGCTGACAGATGCGCTGAGGTACCAGCGGCCGCGACGAAATTCCAAGCTTTGTAGCTGCAAGGCTGGGTTGGCTTGTAGCAGTATTTGCTGCCAGAGTTGCAAGTGCTGTGCGATTGGGTGGCTGACTGCCAAATTAGGCAGTGAAATGACCTGCGGCACTGTGATGGGGCTGGGTTGTTGGGGCCACAAAAAATAGATACAGGCTAAAATACAGAGTAACAAGCTACCGACTTGAAACGCGCCATGACGGTAGTGCTGACTTAACCGCTTGGCAGTGTTGTATGCCAGATTAGGTTTGATCAATTTCGGCAACGTCTCCAGTGCACTATGAAGCGCTGGTAAGTGCGTCGAGGCAAGCCATGGACCATGCGTTTCGAAATCAGGCGACTCGGTAGACGTCAGTTTACACAAGCCGGTGTCTGGAACGACTGCGGCGATTTTGCTTCGGTTCAGCCCTAAGCGTTCGCAATATAAATCAATTTGCGCTTGGGTAATGAGTAACAATGCCTGTGTGGTGCTTGCAACCGGCGTGTCAACCAAGTCCCAAGCCCAATCTTGGGCCGGGGCAAAGCCTTGTTGCTCAATCGCCCAGTCAATGGTGGTGCTTAGTTCGCTAGGGTTGAGAGCGCTGGGTAGGGTGATATCAAGTGGGGTGAAAAAGTGATGAGGAAAAACTATTACCACCCGAGTGGAACTTTTCAGCCCACGTAGCTTCTTAGCAATGTGAGAGAGAGACAATGACTGGGTAATAGTTGCGGGCTTGTAAGCTGATTGAAGGCGAGCAGTCCCAATTAATCCCAGTCTTTTTTTTGCCTGCCGTGGGCGCAGCCTAATCTGTGGACGTGATAAGTGTGCGTGGCTAGCCATGCTGACGACTTGATGGTCAATATATAGCGCAATCAACTGCCGAGACTTAGCGCGCTGTGAATTTACCGTTATTTGCGACCAAAATTCTTTCCCTATTGCCATGCTTAGCTATCCTTGCTGTATACACATGTAAGCTGCCTGAACCCTTAGCTTAGACGCATGTCATACAAGGGCATGCAAATTCTGTGTAAGCCATCACGCAAAATGCGAAATTGGTTAAAATTAGCGCGAAAAATCCGTATACTACGACGCTGTTCGATTCATCTCTGCCGTTATGGGGCCTTTCTTGAAATTTATAAAATACCTGCTGATCACCATTGCAACGATGACACTGCTTGCAGTGGGCAGTGTTGTCGCACTGTACTACTATGTGAAACCTGAATTGCCCAGCGTTGAAACCTTACGCGACGTGCGCTTGCAGGTTCCAATGCAGGTGTTTACCGCCGATGGCAAACTTATCTCTCAATTTGGTGAGCAGCGCCGCACCCCAAAAACGCTGGATGAAATTCCGCAGCAGTTGATTGACGCCATTCTTGCCACCGAAGACAGCCGTTTTTATGACCACTTTGGCATTGACCCCATTGGTGTCGCACGTGCAGCGTCGGTATTGGTGACCACAGGTGAAATTCGCGAAGGTGCGAGTACCATTACCATGCAGTTGGCGCGAAACTTCTTTTTAACCCGCGAACGGGCGTGGATGCGCAAGATCAAAGAAGCTTTTATCGCGCTGCATATTGAAGAACTACTCACCAAAGACGAAATTCTTGAGCTGTATTTAAATAAACTTGCTTTGGGTCAACGTGCTTACGGCGTTGGCGCTGCGGCAGAGGTTTACTACGGACGTGAATTGCATGAACTGACGCTGGCTGAAATAGCGACCATCGCGGGTTTGCCGAAAGGCCCGTCAATTTTAAACCCAATTTCAAACCCCCAGGCTTCGGTTGAAAGACGTCGCGTGGTACTGCGTCGTATGCTTGATGAAGGGTTTATTACCCAAGAAGAGTATCAAGTTGCGTTTGACGCCCCAGTGACCGCACGTTTGCATGGCGCGACGATTGAGGTATCAGCACCCTATTTAGCGGAGATGGTTCGTAATGAGATGGTCGAGCGGTTTGGGGCAGATGAGGCCTACACCGGCGGGTATCGTGTTTATACCACGGTCCATTCTGAGCACCAGTTGGCTGCTGAACGTGCGCTGCGCGAGAATTTGCATGCGTATGATGAGCGCCACGGCTATCGCGGTCCGGTTAACCGCTTATGGGGCGATTTGCGCAACTTTGAAGGTGTGCGCGATACCAGTGATGTACGCTCTGGCTTATTGAACCCAGACACCATGGCGATTCCAGAAGCACGTGGAAATCAGCCATGGACCAGCGCTGAAATCAGTGAATATTTGAGCCGTCAGCCTGTATATGGTCCGCTGCGCCCTGCGGTGGTGACCCGAGTTGGTGAACGCGAGGCAGACGTTATTGTGCGCGGAGGCCAGCAAGTAACCCTAAACTGGTCGGCGATGGACTGGGCTCGGCCGTATATTGATGAGCGTAATCAGGGTGCTCCACCGCAGCGAGCAAGCGATATTCTTACCGCAGGTGACCATATCTGGGTGCGTCGCGAAAGTGATGAGAGCGACTTTAAGTTAGCCCAAATTCCGGGCCCGAGCTCTGCCATGGTGACCATGCACCCACACAATGGTGCGTTAGCGGCAGTGGTCGGTGGCTACAGTTTCCAAATGAGCCAGTATAATCGCGCTACACAAGCTAAACGCCAGGTTGGCTCAACGATTAAACCTTTCATTTATGCGGCGGCGATTGAAGATGGCTATACCTTGGCGACGATTATGAATGATGCGCCAATTACGCAGTGGAACCCAGGCTCGGGTTCGGCATGGCGCCCGCGTAACTCGCCTGAAGTCTATGACGGTCCCATCCGTTTACGTAAAGCGTTGGCACGTTCCAAAAACGTGGTATCGGTGCGTCTCATTCGCTCTGTCGGGGTGGATAAAACCGCTGAGTTTATGCAGCGCTTTGGCTTCGCGGAACAAGATATCCCGCGTAACGAGTCGCTGTCGCTCGGTTCGGCCTCATTTACGCCGCTCGAACTGACACGTGGATTTGCGGTATTCGCAAATGGCGGCTATTTAGTCGACCCTCACTTTATAGCCCGTATTGAGAGCTTGCATGGTGATGTGATTGAAATGGCATCGCCTGCCTACACCTGCGCAGATTGCCGTTTGCAGGAGCTATATGAAGACTGGTGGGAGCATGAATTGCCCCAGGCACCACGGGTATTGAGTGAGCAAACTGCATTTTTGATCAGTGACGGATTAACCTCGACGATTTGGGGTGGCGGCAGCTGGGCGAATCAAACTGGTTGGAACGGCACAGGTTGGCGCGCGCAGTCGTTACGCAACCGTAATATTGCTGGTAAAACCGGTACCACCAATGACGTGAAAGACGCTTGGTTCGTCGGTTACGGCACTGGCTTTGTCACCACCACTTGGGTCGGCTTCGATAACCTAGAGAACGCCCTTGGCAGTGTTACCTTGAACAGCAATTTAGGCCGCGATCGGCAGCCGATTGTGGGGTCTGAAGCAGGTGCCACGACGGCTTTGCCAGGCTGGCTTAGTTTTATGCAAGCGGTGATTGGTGACTTTTCTACAGAACCTTTTGAACTTCCGCCAAATGTAGTATCAGTGCGGATAGATGATGAAACTGGCAAGTTGAGCAATACGTCTGGCTATACCAGCTTGTTTGAATACTTTGTCAGCGGGACTGAGCCGACGGAGTTCGTGGATACCCAAGACAATTCTCCTCGTTTATTTGAAGACAACGACGACGAGCTGTTTCAATAGTACCGTAGAACCAACGCCACGACCCCATTAACGAGGCCGTGGCGTGTAACGCTCGGGTTATGCGGTTGCCAATCGGGATAATAGCTGGTGCAAGTCGGATTGCACGCCGCCTGCGGTCACTGCGCGACCTGCGCCTGGGCCAGAAATCACCAGCGGCATTTCCTGATACCAGTCACTATGAATCACGAAGATATTTTCACCTGGGATTAAATTCGCAAGCATGTCGCCCTCGGCAATAAATTCGATACCAACGCGTGCATAGCTGCGCGATTCATCTACCGAGAAATTCGCCATTAATCGCGGGACTTTGCCTTCTTGCTGCGCTTCTTCCCATAATGCCTGCATGGGTTCGTCAAGCTCTTCAATACGCTCCCAGAATTCATCTAAGCTGACTTGCTGTAATTGCCAAGGCACCAAGCCACTTACTTCAACGTCTTGCCAGTCAAGCTGCGCACCGATGTCGCGGGCAATAATCAACAGTTTGCGCACGATGTCGTGGCACGATAAATCTTCGCGTGGGTCCGGCTCAGTCAAGCCAATACTTTTGGCTTCACGCACCAAGTCGCTAAACTTCACCTTGCCGTCAAACTTTTCAAATAGCCAACTCATGGTGCCTGAGAAAATACCCGCGATACTGCGGATATTGTCGCCAGAGCGCATCAGGTCATTAATCGCGTAGTTGAGCGGCAAGCCTGCACCTACGGTGGTGTTGTATAACCACTCACGCTTGTATTCATGTTGAATAGTGCGAATCTCACGGTAAAGCGATTCTTGCGCTGCGCCTGCACGTTTATTGGCACCAATAATGTGCATGCCATTGGCGAAGAAGCTTGGGTATAAGCGAGCGACTTCACGCGCATCGGTTAAGTCCATCACCACCAGCTCGTCACAAGGCGCATTGGGTAATTCGCGCAATAACTCGGTCAGTACATAGGGGCGCGCTAAGCGCTCAAAATTGTCCTGCCAGTCTTGTAGGTCAACGCCGCTGTAATCAAGCCACAAGCGGGTCGAGTTGGCGATCCCCATAATCCGCACATCCACATTTTCATTCAGGCGGTCGCGTTGCTGACGGAACATATCCAGCCACTGGCTACCGATGTTACCGCGGCCAACGACCAAAATGCCGATGCTCTTACGGAAGGTGAACAACAAGCTATGCAAGCGGTTGAGTAAGCGCTGATCAAGGCGTTGACCCAGAATCGCGATGGCTGAATTTTTATTGTCAGCCACCATAAAGCGGCGCAACTGCTGCTCTTCAATTTCACGCTTGAGCACACCGTACTGCTCACTTTCAGCAATCCGCGCACCAACTAACGCCACCATGCTGTAGCCGCTGACCGCATGTACTGCGTGGTCAGCGTCTTGCTCGGTGAGCCATTTCTGAATGTACTCCAAATGATTTTGGTGAAACGCATAGAATTTCTCGGCGGGTTCGCCTTCCGTCCAGCTCACCAACGGGGTTAAGTTCATCGACTCGAAGTTAGCAATCACCTGCGGCTTATCCAGTGCAATACTGAACAGCACCACCTCAGACAGTGAAGTCAGCACTTTGGCTTTTGACTCAGTGAAGTCGTACTGACCAATCCGGGTTTGCTGGTTCTCAACTTTTAAGCTCGAACGCACATTGATAATCATGCGCTCGCGATTGACGGGTTGGAAAGTACGCGGGTGCAGTACAGGGCTACCCAAGCGCGCCAATTCTTCCGCTTCTGACCAATCTAAGCTCGGTAAGCTCACCACGCGCTCGACTTTACGCGGGTCGGCTGAATACACCCCAGCAACATCTTTCCAAATCGTCACTTGGCGCACGTCAATTAAGCTGCCGATCAAGGTGGCTGAATAGTCGCTACCATTGCGCCCCAACAGTAAGGTGCGGCCAGTACCCGATTCAGCACAAATAAAGCCGGTGACAATAAATCGGGTGCCAGCATGGGGAGCAATGCGTTTAATCAGGGCTTCACGGCTTGGTGCGATGTCTATGACCGGCTCGGCAGCATCTTTGGCGGATAGGAATGTGCGGCTGTCGATATAATCCGCTCGCGTCCCTTGTTTTTGCAGCAACGACGCAAGTAAGCGCGACGACCACAACTCACCGTATGCACATAGTTCAGCACTTGGAATATCTTCTTGGCCAATTAGCCAGCGCTGCAGACGTTCGAAATCGGTGTCAGATTTACCTAACACGTCATCTAAATTGCGACCCGAAAGCAACTCCTCAATTAAACCTTGCTGGTAACTTTTCAACGACTGTAACAAGGTGGCAGCGTATTCAGGCTGACTTAAACGAGCGTCGATAATGGCAAGAATACGGTTGGTGGTGTCACCTGCGGCAGACACCACGACCAAATCACTGGCACCAGCATATTCTGTGACAATGCGTGCAACACGACGGTAGCAATAGGCGTCGGCTAGGCTACTGCCGCCAAACTTATGCACCTGAACTTGATCGGCAATGGCGGAAATTCGTTCTTCTGTCACGGCTTGGCTAGCCGGTGATGTATCGGTCATGTACTGCGCTCACTCAAACTATGGGTTCAACGTTTAATATTAGGCGAAAGCATACCCAAAGCTAAAGTTAAATAGAAGTTTAGATGGCTATATTGGTTAAAAAAAGCGATAATTACCCAGTCATAAGCTTATAACTAGATGAGGTTAACCCCATGCAATGGAACGGTGAGTACATTTACCCATACGCTGAACACGGTAAAAAAAGCGAACAGGTGAAGAAAGTAACCGTCTCGATTCCGACTCGGGTGCTTAAGGTTCTAACCGACGAGCGCACACGCCGCCAAGTCAATAATTTGCGTCATGCGACAAATAGTGAACTCCTTTGCGAAGCGTTTTTGCATGCCTTTACTGGCCAGCCGTTGCCGACAGATGACGATTTACGCAAAGACAACCCGCATAAGATTCCACTGGAAGTGCGCAATATCTTGGCTGAGCGCGGCATCGAAATCGGGCCTGATGATCTGTATGGTGGTGACGACGAGTAATCAAAGCAACGTATACATCAATTTTCGCATTCTGGAGTGACATTGAGGAGTGACTATGAGCCGCCATTTTGAAACTGCGCCTGGGCTATGTGAAGCCCGTGATACCGCGACCAATGCGTATGTGTTTAACCAAACCATGCTGCGCATTAAAGACCCTGAACGTACGTTAGACTTTTACACTCGCGTGCTGGGCATGACTTTAGTTAAGAAGCTGCCATTTCCGAAGATGGAGTTCACCTTGTACTTTCTTGCGGCGATTCCAGATAGCCAACTTGAACAGTGGTCTAAAGACGATGGTGAGCGTTTAGCGCAAACTTTTGGTCGTCCTGCTATGTTGGAGCTGACGTATAACTGGGGTGATAAAGACAAAGCTGAGGTGAATTACCACAATGGTAACAGCGAGCCGAAAGGTTTTGGTCACATCGGTTTCGCGGTGCCTGATTTAGCTGCTGCGTGTGCGCGCTTCGACAGCCTTGGCGTGACCTATGTGAAACGTCCTGAAGATGGCAAAATGAATAATATTGCGTTCATTCAAGACCCCGATGGGTATTGGATTGAAATTTTCTCACCGGAGAATCTGGAGCAAGGTTTAAGCGAGCACTTAGGTTCGGATCAAGACCAGCGTTAAGGGTTGCGACGCGTTTAAAACTGAGCGTTAAAATAAAGCCCCGCCGTTGCGTACATCGGCGGGGCTTATATTTTATGCGTCTTGCATATAGTTGGCAGGCAATTCGATGCGAGCCACGCCACTTTCGACCGCCGCCATGGCTACCGCGCGCGCGACTCGGCTACACAAACGCGGGTCAATCGGCTTTGGAATAATATAGTCAGGGCCAAATTCCAAAGAATCGGCCCCCGCGGCTTGAATCACTTCCGCGCTCACCGGCTCTTTCGCCAATTGACGAATGGCGTCGACGGCGGCGAGTTTCATTTCATCATTAATCGCACTGGCACGCACGTCCAAGGCACCCCGGAAGATAAATGGGAAGCATAATACGTTGTTAACTTGGTTCGGGTAGTCCGAACGACCTGTGGCAATAATTACATCACTGCGGGTGGCTTTAGCCAGTTCAGGACGGATTTCCGGGTCTGGGTTGGAACAGGCGAACACGACAGGGTTGTCTGCCATCAAGGCTAAGTCGTCGGCTCCAAGTAAATCTGGGCCTGACACCCCAATAAACACGTCAGCGCCGGTAATAACCTGCTGAAGTGTGCGCTTATCGGTGTTATTGGCGAATAATTGCTTGTATTGGTTCAGGTCGTCACGCCGTGTGTGGATAACGCCTTTGGAATCCAGCATATAAATATTTTCTCGCTGCGCCCCGCATTTAATCAGCAGCTCCATGCACGCGATAGCAGCGGCACCCGCTCCCATACATACAATGCGCGCAGTGCTCAGGTCTTTTTCGCGAATTTCCAGGGCATTGAGTAAGCCTGCAGCGGTGACAATCGCAGTGCCATGCTGGTCGTCGTGAAACACAGGCACGTTACAGCGCTCAATCAAAGCCTGCTCAATTTCGAAGCATTCAGGCGCTTTGATATCCTCTAAATTAATGCCACCAAAGGTATCGGCAATGTTGGCAACGGTGTTGATGAAATCTTGGGTGGTACGGTGCTTGACTTCGATATCGATAGAATCCAGACCAGCGAAGCGTTTGAACAGCAAGGCTTTACCTTCCATTACTGGTTTTGAGGCCAGCGGCCCTAAGTTGCCCAAACCTAAAATAGCGGTGCCGTTACTGATCACCGCGACCATGTTGCCCTTCGCGGTGTACCGATACACATCGTCGGGGTTCTCTGCAATCGCTCGCACAGGTTCAGCGACTCCAGGGCTATAGGCTAATGCGAGGTCTTTGCTGGTGGCAGCAGGTTTAGTCAGCTCAATGCTAATTTTGCCAGGGGTAGGGAATTCGTGGTAATCCAAAGCTTGTTGCCGAAAATCGGTCATGAATAGCGCCTCTATTGTTTAATGCCCAGTGCTTTATATGGAATGGAAAGTCATCATCGGTGAGCGGAGAAAACACCTTGCTAGGGTTTAGTGTAGTCGCTCTGGCGCAACAAACACATCTTACCTGAATGCTGGCAGTCAGCGCGGTACTTGAGGCACAAAAAAAGGCTGCCGAAGCAACCTTTTTTTGTTGAAGCGAGTGCTTAGAAGCTAAGTAATTACTTAGACTTAAGGGCACCAAAACGCTTCTTGAAGCGGTCAACACGTCCGCCAGTATCCAGAACTTTCTGCTTACCGGTGTAGAACGGGTGGCACTCTGAACATACGTCTAAGTGCAAATCTTCAGTGCGCGTAGAGCGAGTTTCAAAGCTATGGCCACAAGAGCAAGTTACCTTGATGGCTTCGTACTTAGGATGAATACCTTCTTTCATGGGGGTTACCTCATAATTTGGGCCGCATCGCCATCCGTGCTTTCCACGAACACCATGCGCAACTAGCTTGGTTAAAAGAGCGGCGGATTTTACCTTGTTGCGGTTAAATGATCAATAGCTGACGGCGGTTAAAATACGGGTGCGGACGGTATTGCGTGGGGTTATCAACGCCAACCGCGAAATGTGCGCTTATTTCGCATCTGCTTGTGGCATCATAACCTATCAACGCATGGTATAACTAAGTCACTTGCACCAGATCTATTGCGAAAGGAATTGAAGTGAGTCAGTCGCATTCCCAGCCACAGCACGATCAGCCACAGCACCATCAGCCACAGCACGATGCTTTGCAGGCCACTCAAGTGGTGCGCGTGGCCTTGCCAGTGCCCATGCACCGCAGCTTTGATTATATATGTACAGGCCCTGCTTGTGTTGGCGCGCGGGTGCGGGTGTCTTTTGCTAACCGCGATTTAGTCGGCATGATAGTCGCGGTTGGGGTTGAACCGGATATTGCGCTTAGCAAACTCAAAGCCGTCGATGCGGTACTCGACGAACAGCCATTATTTGATTCGGTATTATGGGATTTACTGCATTTTGCTGCACAGTATTACCATCACCCCCTTGGCGAAGTACTCATGCACGCGGCACCGGCGGCCTTACGCAAGGGTGAGCAAGCGTCCTATCAAGCAATTCGCCGTTACCAGATGACTGAACAAGGTGCGCAAGCCCAGGCTGAAGACTTTAAGCGGGCCCCGCAGCAGTGGCGTTTATTGCAATTACTGCAGCAACGCAGCCTGACGCCGAGTGAGCTGCGTGAGCAAGATATCAGCCCAAGTGCGATTCGCGCGCTGCAAGACAAAGCCATAATAACGTCTGTCGATGCATTGCCACAGCTGCAACCGTGGGCGTATCAGCAAGCACAGCAAGGTCACCAGTTAAACCAAGAGCAAGCCGTGGCCGTTGCCGCACTCAAACAAGCCAGTGAGCGCGCAGAAGGTAGTGTGTGGCTGCTCGAAGGCGTGACCGGCAGTGGTAAAACGGAAGTGTATTTGCAAGCCATGGCACCCGTATTGGAGGCCGGCAAGCAGGTTCTGGTGTTAGTGCCAGAAATCGGCCTGACGCCACAAACGGTGGCACGTTTTAATGACCGTTTTGATGTACCTATTGTGGCGCTGCATTCGGGTTTGAGCGAAAGTGAGCGCTTGCAGGGCTGGCTGCATGGCCGCGACAATCAAGCAGCAATTATTATTGGTACGCGATCGGCAATATTTACCCCCTGCCCGCAGCTTGGCATGTTAATTATTGACGAAGAGCACGACTTGTCGTTTAAGCAGCAAGACGGCTTTCGTTACAGCGCGCGCGACCTCGCAGTCAAGCGAGCGCACGCACAACGGGTGCCGTTATTACTTGGCACCGCAACGCCTTCTTTAGAAACCTTAGCCAATGTGGAAGCGAAGCGTTACCACCATGTGCAGTTAAGCCAGCGTGCTGGTCAAGCACAGTTGGCGCGCCACAAGGTTATCGACCTCAAACAAGTCCGCTTACAACATGGGTTAAGCGAACCTTTGTTGGCGCACATGCAGCAGCATTTAGCGGCGGGTAACCAAGTACTGCTATTTTTGAACCGACGCGGTTTTGCCAGTGCGCTGATTTGCCATGAATGCGGCTGGGTGGGCCAATGTGCGCGCTGCGAGCATCCTTTTACCGTGCATCAGCAAGCGCGCAATTTACAGTGCCACCATTGCGGCGCTGAACGCAGTATTCCGCACCAGTGCCATGCCTGTGGCAGTTCACAATTAATTACCCAAGGTTTAGGCACGGAACAATTAGAAGAAGCCCTAGGCCAATTGTTACCTGAGTATCCGGTGCTACGAATCGACCGCGATAGCACCCGGCGTAAAGGCCAACTCGCGGCGCATTTAGAGTCCGCTGCGAGCGGCGAATTTCCGATTCTTATTGGCACCCAAATGCTGGCCAAAGGCCACCATTTCCCAGACGTCACCCTGGTTGCGTTACTGGATGTCGATGGCGCTCTTTATAGCAGTGACTTTCGGGCGGCTGAGCGCTTAGGTCAGCTATATACCCAAGTGGCTGGTCGCGCTGGGCGTGCGAGCAAGCCTGGCGTGGTGGTGCTGCAAACACACCACCCTGAACATCCTTTACTACAAGAGCTGGTCAATAATGGTTACCACGACTTTGCCCGCAGCGCACTTGCTGAACGCAAGTTAGCTATGTTGCCGCCTGCGGCCAGCATGGCGCTGATCCGCAGTGAGGCGACGCAAGCCCAAGACGCCGAGCAGCTGTTACAAGCCATGGCAAATACGCTGCAAGGAAGCTCTGAGGTGATTGTGTTAGGCCCGATGAGCGCGCCGATGGCACGTAAAGCCGGGCGTTTCCGGTTTCAGTTACTGTTGCACAGTGCGTCACGACAGGCATTGCACCAGCACTTACGAGCAAAGCGCAGTGAACTAGAAGCGCTGCCGCAAGGGCGCAAAGCGCGTTGGTCACTGGATATTGACCCACAAGACTTCACTTAGTCGACTTTACGTTTTGGTCACAAGATATTTGCGCGCGCAGGTTTTTTTTGACCTGCGTAAGGATTACACTAAGCGGCTTAAATTTTGCCTGCGTTCAGGTGTACCACATTGATTATTGTTGAGGTTGTAAGCTGCTATGAAACAGCAAATTGAAGTCCTTTTGCACGCTGCCGTTGATGGCTTAAAAGAACAGGGCGTCTTGAGTGACGATGCCGCGCCACGTATCCAGTTGGACCGTCCGCGCGACAAAAGCCACGGGGATTTCGCGAGCAACCTCGCGATGATGTTAGCCAAACCAGCAAAGAAAAGCCCACGTGAGCTGGCGCAACTGATCATTGATGCGATTCCAGCTAATGATGTGATTGCTGGCTGTGACATTGCCGGCCCTGGGTTTATTAATATTCGCGTCAACCACCAACGAATTATCGATCAGTTAGAGCAGGCATTTCATGATCCGCGCCTTGGTGTGGGCAGTAGCGTTGATGCGCAAACTATCGTTATTGACTACTCGTCACCTAACCTTGCGAAAGAAATGCACGTGGGTCACTTACGCTCAACTATTATTGGCGACGCCATTGCGCGCACCCTTGAGCTGCAAGGCCACCAAGTGATTCGCCAAAACCACGTCGGTGACTGGGGTACCCAATTTGGTATGCTATTGGCGCACATGGAAGACGTGCAAAAAGAATCAGCTGACGTGGCGCTACAGTTATCGGATTTAGAAACCTTCTACAAAGCGGCTAAAAAGCGCTTTGACGCCGAGCCTGAGTTTGCCGACCGTGCCCGCGCTTTAGTGGTAAAACTGCAAGGCGGTGATGCATACTGCCTGAACCTTTGGCGCCAGTTTATTGATATTTCATTGGCCCATTGCCAGGAAGTCTACGACCGCTTGGGCGTGAAGCTAACCCGTGACGACGTGATGGCTGAAAGTGCCTATAACGACGAACTGCATGGCATTGTGGCTTTATTGCGCGACAAAGGCTTGTTGGTTGAAGACCAAGGCGCTCAATGCGTATTTTTAGACGAGTTTACCGGTAAAGAGGGTGAGCCGTTACCAATTATTGTGCAGAAAAAAGATGGCGGCTTCTTGTATGCCACGACCGATTTGGCAGCTGCACGTTACCGCGCCGAGAAACTGCATGCAGATCGTGCTATTTACGTAGTCGATGCCCGTCAGGCCTTGCACTTTAACCAAATTTTTACCCTCGCCCGCAAAGCTGGGTTGGTGCCTGCAAGCATGAGCATGGAGCACATGGGCTTCGGTGTCGTGTTGGGTAAAGACAATCGTCCGTTTAAAAGCCGCGACGGTGGGGTGACTAAGCTGGCAGATTTATTGAGTGAGGCTGAGCGCCGCGCAGGCGATCTCATCGCCAGTAAAAATACTGATTTAAGTGCTGAAGAGCAGGCGCATATTGCATCTGTAGTCGGCATTGCTGCGGTCAAGTATGCGGATTTATCAAAGAACCGTACCAGCGATTATGTGTTCGATTGGGACACTATGATTAGCTTTGAAGGCAATACTGCGCCTTACCTGCTGTACGCTTACACCCGTGTGAACAGCATGTTCCAAAAGGCTGGTTTGACTATGGGTGACGTCGAAGGCGCTATTACCCTCAGTACCGAGCAAGACACCAACCTGGCAAATAAGCTTGCGCAGTTCCCTGAAATTATTACCAGCGTTGCCAATAAAGGCATGCCGCATTTCTTATGTGGTTACTTGTTTGAGTTAGCGGGTGCGTTTTCTTCGTTTTACGAAGCTTGCCCTATCTTGAATAGTGACGATGAGGCGCTTAAAGCCAGTCGCTTGAAGTTGGCAGCATTGACCGCACGTACCCTTGAGCAAGGTTTAGCATTACTGGGTATTCCAGTATTAAAGCGGATGTAAGCGATGCCAGTGGATTACGCAGACAAAAAGCCCAAGCCGAAGCGCAAGAGCCCGCAACGGCGCACGACCAAGCCGCGCTCTGGCGCGGCGCGTGGGCGTGGCAAACCGCCAGCGAATAAACCGCCATTGCGGGTGTTAGCGCTGGCGGTGGCGATTGTGGCTTTGTTTGTGTTGGGCTTAGTGTGGCTGAAAAAAGGCCAAGAGCCTAAAGGGCCAGATAGCCCGATAATTTTCACTGAGCAGACGCAAACCCAACCAAGCGCCCAACAAGCGGCACCCCAAGCGACTTTGGATGCATTGCCTGATGCACCGCAAGAGCGTTGGCAATATATCCAAGAGCTGGAAAACCATACGGTTGAGGTCGCAGTGCCAGAACGGGAAGAAGCGCGTCGGCGGTTAATGCAGTGTGGTTCATTTCGTCGTGAAGGCGATGCCCAGGAATTACGCGCCCGCATTGCGATGGCGGGTTACGAGTCGCAGGTGCGGCGCACGGAAAGCAGTCAGCATGGCGTTTGGTTCCGAGTGATTTTGGGCCCGTTTGACGGCCTGCGCCCGGCGCAAACCGTGAACAACCAGTTGCGCCGGAATAACATCCATGGTTGTCAAATCTGGTACTGGAACCTGGATTAATTAGTCGCGCTATTGATTTTTTAGCCATTCATCCCTATCTCTTAAGCAACCCTAAGAGAGAGGATGGATTATGACGACGATAGTTTCGGTACGTCGCAAAGATAAAGTAGCGATTGGCGGCGACGGTCAAGTATCACTGGGCAACACCGTAATGAAAGGCAATGCCCGCAAAGTTCGCCGCCTTTATAATAATCAGGTGCTCGCTGGTTTCGCTGGCGGCACCGCCGATGCCTTCACCCTGTTCGAGCGTTTTGAAGCTAAGCTCGAAATGTACCAAGGCCATCTGACCCGAGCCGCGGTTGAGCTAGCCAAAGAATGGCGCACCGACCGAGCCCTGCGCAAACTAGAAGCGTTGTTGGCTGTGGCAGACAAAACTACCTCATTAATTATCACCGGTAACGGCGACGTGGTGCAGCCCGAAGACGATTTAATTGCAATCGGTTCAGGCGGCCCTTATGCGCAAGCTGCGGCGCGTGCCTTGTTGGAAAATACCGACTTATCTGCGCCGGAGATCACTGAAAAAGCCCTCAGTATTGCGGGCGACATCTGCGTGTATACCAACCGCTTCCAAACCTTAGAAGTTCTTGATGCCGAGCCTGCCAAGAACAGCGACCCGTCTTAATACGCTTAGCGTAGGAGTATTGCATGTCAAATATGACACCGCGTGAAATTGTTGATGAATTGAATCGTTTTATTATTGGTCAGGACGACGCTAAGCGTGCGGTTTCGGTTGCTTTACGCAACCGCTGGCGCCGCATGCAGCTAGATGATGAGTTGCGTCATGAAGTGACCCCCAAAAATATCTTAATGATTGGCCCAACGGGCGTGGGCAAAACTGAGATCGCGCGTCGCTTAGCCAAGCTCGCGAATGCCCCTTTTATTAAAGTTGAAGCGACTAAGTTTACTGAAGTGGGCTATGTGGGTAAGGAAATTGAATCGATTATTCGCGATTTGACCGACACCGCCGTCAAGCAAGTACGTGAGCAGGAAATGGCCCGCGTGCGCTATCGTGCAGAAGATGCCGCAGAAGAGCGTATTTTAGATGCGCTGTTGCCAAAAGCGCGCAAGTCGAGTTGGGGCGATGACGAGGAAGAGCAAAAGCCGGAAGACAATTCAGCGACGCGCCAAGCGTTTCGTAAAAAATTGCGCGAAGGTCAATTGGACGATAAAGAAATCGAAATCGACTTAGCTATGCCGCAAATGGGTGTGGAAATTATGGCGCCTCCTGGGATGGAAGAAATGACGTCGCAGTTGCAGAACATGTTCCAAAACATGTCGGGTGGCAAAACTAAGAAGCGCAAAGTCAAAATTAAGGACGCATTGAAGCAGCTGGTGGAAGAAGAAGCGGCGAAAATGCTGAACCCTGAAGAGCTCAAAGAAAAGGCGATAGAGTCAGTTGAGCAAAACGGCATTGTGTTCTTAGACGAAGTCGACAAGATTTGTAAGCGCGGTGAAAGTAGTGGCCCGGATGTGTCCCGTGAGGGTGTACAACGTGACTTGCTGCCACTGGTTGAAGGCACGACCGTCAATACCAAACATGGCATGGTGAAGACCGACCATATTTTGTTTATCGCTTCGGGCGCGTTCCAAATGGCTAAGCCATCGGATCTAATTCCTGAGTTACAGGGGCGCTTGCCGATTCGGGTTGAGCTCAAAGCCCTGACCACGCATGACTTTGTGCGTATTTTAACCGAGCCGAGTGCGTCACTGACCATGCAGTATCAGGCTTTGATGCAAACTGAAGGCGTGGGTATCAAGTTCACTGAAGATGGTATTGAACGGATTGCACAGATTGCCTGGCAGGTGAATGAAAAGACCGAAAACATTGGTGCCCGTCGCCTGCATACGGTGCTGGAGCGCTTGATGGAAGAAATTTCATTTAACGCCAGTGAAATGTCCGGCGACAGTGTGACAATTGACGCGGCGTACGTGAACAAGCACTTAGACGCTTTAGCCGACGACGAAGACCTAAGTCGTTTTATTCTGTAGTTGCCTTAGCGCTGCTACGCAGAGGGGCCTTAATCATGGCCCCTTTTTTATGCGCGCTGGGCAGTAAGATATTGGGCTATGGAGTAATCAGGCGCAGATTCCCCTGTGCGCGTTGGTCGCGTTGTTGCCAATGGTGGCTCAGGAGTTCTGCCGCGAGTTGAATATTCACGGGCGGGCTTAACAAGTAACCCTGAACCTGATCACAGCGCATGCCATTGAGCAAATTAAGCTGCTCTTGGGTTTCCACGCCCTCGGCCACTACACGCTTGCGCAGGCCGTGGCTGAGCTCAATCAAGCTGCGTACAATCACATTTTCAGAATTGTGCGCATCCCGCAACAGCTCACTAATAAAGCTACGGTCAATTTTGATTTTGTCCACTGGTAAACGGCGTAAATAGGCCAGCGACGAATAACCGGTACCAAAGTCATCAATCGACACGCGAATGCCAAGCTCGCGCAGCTGCGCCAATACATTGAGCCCCGCCTGAATATCGGTCATCGCGACATTTTCGGTAATTTCTAACTCGATATCTTGGTAGCTTAATTGATAGCGGCTAAACAGCTGTTTAAGCTTACTGATAAGGTCGGGGTTTTGAAAATGCCGCGCGCAAATATTGACTGCGATGGGCAACGTATTCAGGCCTTGGCGGCGCCACGTGGATAGAATGTGCGCGGTTTTGGCCAGCACCCAATCGTCTAGTTCAATCGACCAGCCTAAGTCTTCAATAAAAGGTAGAAACTCACTGGGCGGCAGTAAACCGCGACTGGGGTGTTGCCAGCGAATCAATGCTTCAAAGCTACTTAACCGCTTTGAGCTACCGGTGTAGACGGGTTGCAAATGCAGAATAAACTCATCGTTATCCAGCGCTTGGCGTAATTCTGGCTCCATATCGATTAAGCGAATATAGTCGGCGCCCATGCCGCGCTGGTAAAACACGACTGAGTCAGAATTCGAGCCTTTGGCTTGGCTCAGCGCGATGTTGGCTTTACTTAACAAGGTGTCAGCGTACACCGAATTTTGTGGAAAGCGGGCAATACCCACCGCACAACTAAGCTTCACGGTTTTACTGTCCATCAGCATGTCATCCTGAATGCGTTGCTGAATAGAGCGCCCTAGCTGCTCAACTAAGCTGCGCTTCTTAAGGTGATCAAAGGCGACAATAAAGACATCACCACTGATGCGTGCCACAGTGAGCGGGGCTGGGCGTAAACGTTGCAAGCGCTTGCTGACTTCAATCAACACCCGGTCACCGCCGCGGATACCGAGTGAATCATTAATGGCTTTAAATCGGTTTAAACCAATCACCATGAGGGTCAGGTGACGTTGGCGGGTACGGCTGTGTTCAATCAGGCTGGGTAATTTTTTGACCAGTTCTTCGCGGTTTTCCATGCCGGTGAGTGCGTCATGGGTGTTTAAGTAGGCCGCATGCTGTTGGGCCTTGAAGCTGCGATGGCGCTCAGATTCGAGCAACCAGATAATAATGCCGCCCGCTGCAATAGAGATGAATACCAAGGTAAAGATACCTTGCAGCGACCAGACAAATTCACTCAAAGCCATATTGGCGCTTAGTAGTGATGCATGCACCAGCGCAATATTCTTGAGCCCTAACAACACGAACGCGACGCTGATTAAGCGGGGACCAATCGACTTGCGCCCTTGGTAGAGCACAATAACCCCAATGCTGAGCAGCACCATGCCGCTGATAAGGAACATTAAAGTGTCGCGTAAGGCGACCACCCAAGGTGCCTGTGGCATCAGTCCCTGGAGCGCCCAACCAGCGCCAGCAAACAAGACCGCGCCCGCATATACCGCCCGCCGCCGCGATTGGCGCGGCGCTTGCTCACGCATAATGTCGAACACCCCAAAGCACAGCAGGGCGAGGGAAATGTAGGTCAAACTGAGTTGTAAAAAGATGATCAGGTTGAGGGTGGTCGATGCGGGGACGAGGAGCTGGCTGCCAAGGGCATAACTGCGGGTAGCAGCAAATACGGCGCTGGCACCAAAATACCACGAGGCATAGGACCAGAACCGTAAATAGGGCCGGTGATAGTAATTAAAATAGTGGCGTAATAAGAACCCGAAGCCCAGAAGCAGCAACGCCAAAGCCGCGTAGTTCACTGTCGCCAGTGCTGCGTTTTCAAATACCATAAGAATTTATTGTTATTATTTTGTATGGTTTTACTCTACAGGGCTTTAGGCCGTTAAATCAACAACTGTTTTAATTCGTATTGTGGGTTTTTATCTAGTGCCTATAAGGTTTATACTGAGTGCCACCCCTCTTGGTATTAGGTAGCCTGATTATGGAATATAACACTTCTGAACTGTGTGACTTGTTTGCAGACGCGGTTGATGTGGTTGAACCAATGTTCGTGAACTACGGTGGACGTAGCTCGTTTGGCGGCCAAATCGTCACGGTTAAGTGCCATGAAGACAAAGGGCTGATTGAGAGTGCGTTACAACAATCAGGGGTTGGCAAAGTACTGCTGGTCGATGGCGGTGGCTCGATGCGTCGTGCTTTGATTGACCTCAATGTTGCCGAAGCCGCGTTAGAAAATGATTGGGAAGGCATTATCTGTTACGGCTGCGTGCGCGATGTCGATGCGCTGGAAGACTTAGACATCGGTATTCAAGCGATAGCATCTATTCCTGTAGGTGCGACAGCAGCGGGTGGCGGTGAAGTCGATATTCCAGTTAACTTTGGCGGCGTTACCTTCTTACCTGAAGACCATATTTATGCCGATACCACCGGGGTTATCTTGTCACCTGAGCCTTTAGACATCGAGTAAGCGCGTTTCTATGTACCTGCGTCGTAGCAACCCGCAGCAATGGGTAAGACCGCGTGAACACGAAACTAAAATCGGCCAAGCCATTGCCTGCTTACGCGAAGGCGATAACTTGGCTGAGCTTTTAGCTTCCCACCAAGCGGAAGGCTGTCGGGTCGCGTTGGTTGGCGTGCCTGAATCGATTGGCCCACAAGGCAATTGTGGCAAGGGTGGCGCGGAACTTGGTTGGCAGGCGTTTCTAAACGCTTTTATGAATTTACAAGCCACCCCAGCAATGCCAACCCATGAATTACTGTTGGTGGGCGAGGTGGATTGCGCTGACTTACAGCAGCAAGCCGATGATTTGCCACCAGCTACCGCCAACAATCAAACTTTAGCGCAATTAAGAGCGTTATGTGCGGAACTCGACCAGCGCGTGTTGCAGGTCGTGAGCGCGCTGTTTCAAGCGGATTACGAAGTGATTTTAATTGGCGGCGGGCATAACAACGCGTATCCGTTGCTAAAAGCAGGCTTTGAAACCACTGGGCAAGCCTTTGCCAGTGTCAACCTTGACCCCCACGCGGACTTTCGCCCTTTAGAAGGCCGTCATAGCGGCAATGGCTTTAGCTACGCTTATATGGAAGGTGCGCTAGCGCATTACCATGTGGTGTCGTTACATGAGGGCAAAAACTCAGCCCAGAGTTTACGCAAGCTTGCTGAAGCTGGGTTTAGCTACCATAGCATGCATCGCTTATACGATATGCAATTTACCACGGCCATTGATGAAGTCAGCGAGCTGGTTGCTGGTTGGCAAGCACCCCTTGGGCTCGAGCTCGACGTCGATGCCATTATGCAAGCCCCTGCCAGCGCACTTAATTATACCGGGGTGAGTTTTCCTCAAGCGTATCGGTTCGTCAGCCAATTGGCCGCTTCGTCTTATACGCGTTATCTGCATCTAGCCGAAGCTGCACCTGCACGCCATCCTGCGGGCGTTGAGGCCGGGTATATCGCCAGCGGCCAGCTGTTGAGTGAATTAACCCTGGCTTACTTGTTCGGCCGCGAGCAACGCCCCTGATACCAACGCGCTATCAGTGGATTAACACCAAACTGATAGCATAATTCAGCCGGGTCTTTCACTTGCCATAAGGCTAAGTTTGCATCCATACCAACCTGCAATTGACCACTTTGCTGACTGCCTAGGGCTTGCGCAGCATGGCAGGTCATGCCCGCGATGGCCTCTTCCGGGGTTAAGCGAAATAACGTACATGCCATGTGTAGCATCAGCTGCGCATGATGAATCGGCGATGAACCCGGGTTCGCGTCGGTCGCGACCGCAATGGGCACCCCAGCATTGCGCAGTGCTTCAATCGGTGGGTATTTAGTTTCACGCAAAAAGTAAAACGCGCCGGGCAATAGCACTGCGACGGTGCCAGCTTCGGCCATCGCCTGAATGCCTTGTGCTGATAAGTATTCCAGATGATCTGCTGACAAACCCTGATATTTAGCCACAAGCGCAGCGCCGTCTTGATCGCTTAACTGCTCGGCATGCAACTTAACCGGCAAACCAAATGCTTGGGCGCGGGCAAATACACGCTCGGTTTGCGCCCGCGAAAAGCCGATCCGCTCACAAAATACATCCACCGCATCCACCAAGCCCTGCTCAACGGCTTGTGGCAAGATGATGTCGCAAATATAGTCGATATAGCCATCGGCGTTGCCACTATATTCAGGGGGGAGCGCATGGGCGGCTAGGAAGGTGGTATGCACCCGAATATCGCGGTTAGCGCCCAAGCGGCGCGCGACGCGAAGCTGTTTCAACTCAGTGTCAAGGTCCAAGCCATAGCCCGATTTAATCTCAATTTCGGTCACACCCTGGGCAATCAATGCATCTATACGCGGCAATGCGAGGTCATACAATGTGTCTTCACTGGCTGCACGAGTGGCCTTCACCGTGGATAAAATACCGCCACCGGCATTTGAGATCTCTTCATAGCTGGCGCCATGCAAGCGCATAGAAAATTCGCTAGCGCGTGAGCCTGCCCATACCAAGTGGGTGTGACAGTCGATTAAACCAGGCGTCAATAAGTGGCCTTCGGCATCAAGGGCTGGAAGCGATTGGTACTGCGCAGGTAATGTGTCGTGCGTGCCGAGCCACGCAATTTTGCCATCTTCAATCACCAGCGCTGCAGATGCGCGCAGGTCAAATGTCGCACCCTGGTGCATGGGCAATAGTTGGGCATTGTAAATCACACTCGCAGACATGAAAGCTCTCCAAAACTGTTTTAAGCCAGACCTCGACCATGCTATTGTATATACAACATGTAAGCAAGGGCGCAAGCAATTGTGTGTAGCCCTCTGGGGACAAGTCATTATGAAGTATGACCATATAAAACAAGCGTTGTATCGCAAAATCGAGTCCGGCGAATGGCCTGAGCACCATCCGGTGAGCTCTGAAAATCAACTCGCGAAAGACTTTAATGTCAGCCGCATGACCGCACGGCGTGCATTACAAGAGCTGGCAGACGAAGGCTTAGTGGTGCGTAACCGCGGCGCAGGCACCTTTGTGGCGCCATTGAAGTCGCAGTCGGCGCTCCTTACGATTCGTAATATTGCCGATGAAATTCGTCTGCGTAAGCATCGCCATCACGCGGTGGTGCAACTGCTCGAAGAAGTTGAAGCCGAGCCAAGTATTGCGACTTCGCTAGAGCTGCCCCAAGGCACCAGAGTATGGCATTCGGTGATTACCCACTTTGAAAATGGTCACGCCGTGCAGGTCGAGGACCGCTATGTGAACCCGCAATTAGTGCCCGACTATTTAGATCAAGACTTCACCCAAGCCACGCCACACGAATACCTATGTGAAATGACACCGTTAACCCAGGCTAGCCACATGATAGAAGCCGTGTTGCCAACCCGTCAGCAACAGATTTGGTTAAGCATGTCTATGCCAGAACCTTGTCTGCAAGTGCAGCGCCGTACCTGGAGCCGTGACGGAGTGGTCAGCCACGCCGTGCTCACCCATCCAGGTAGTCGCTTCCGCCTTGGCGGGCACATGACTTTTACCCGCAGAACACCGCGCTCAAAGCCGCAGGAGTAATCATGCAAGACCCAAGACTAGACCCAAATCGAACTATTAAAGCCCCGCGCGGCAGCGAGAAAACAGCCCTGAGCTGGCAGACTGAAGCCGCCAAGCGCATGTTAATGAATAACCTGGACCCTGAGGTTGCTGAGCATCCTCAAGGTTTGGTGGTATACGGCGGTATTGGACGCGCGGCACGTGATTGGGCGTGCTTCGATAAAATCGTTGAGGTGCTCGATCGCTTGCAAGACGACGAGTCGTTATTGGTCCAAAGCGGTAAGCCGGTGGGGGTATTCAAAACCCACAGTAACGCGCCACGCGTGTTAATTGCGAATTCTAACTTGGTGCCGCAATGGGCAAATTGGGAGCACTTCAACGAGTTAGATAAGCAAGGCTTGATGATGTACGGTCAAATGACCGCGGGTTCCTGGATTTACATTGGCTCTCAAGGCATTGTTCAAGGCACCTACGAAACCTTTGGTGCGGTTGCTAAGCAACACTTTGATGGCGACGCCGCAGGTAAGTGGATTCTAACTGGTGGCTTGGGCGGTATGGGTGGTGCGCAACCATTAGCCGCGACCATGGCGGGCTTTTCGATGTTGGCGGTCGAAGTGGATGAAAGCCGTATCGATTTTCGTTTGCGCACGCGTTACGTGGATGTCAAAGCCACCAGCTTGGACCAAGCGCTGGAGTATATAGAAGCGGCCAAACACGATGGCAAAGCGATATCGGTAGGCTTACTTGGTAATGCCGCCGATGTGTTTGCTGAGCTGGTTGAGCGCGGCATTACGCCGGACGTAGTGACCGATCAAACCTCAGCCCACGACCCATTGAATGGTTATTTACCTCAGGGCTGGACCATGCAACAGGCAGCTAGCGAACGCGTAAGCCACAGCAGTGAGGTAGTAAAAGCGGCAAAGCAGTCAATGGCGGTACAGGTACGCGCCATGCTAGCCATGCAAACGCGCGGCGCCGCGGTGCTGGATTACGGCAACAATATTCGCCAAATGGCGAAAGACGTAGGTGTTGATAACGCCTTTGATTTCCCTGGCTTTGTTCCCGCCTATATTCGTCCACTGTTTTGTCAGGGCATTGGCCCGTTCCGTTGGGTCGCGCTGTCTGGTGATCCGGAAGACATCTACAAGACCGATGCCAAAGTAAAGGAACTGATTACTGACGATGCGCACCTGCATAACTGGCTCGATATGGCGCGCGAGCGCATTGCATTTCAAGGCTTGCCAGCGCGCATTTGCTGGATCGGACTAAAAGACAGAGCGCGGATAGCACGTGCGTTCAACCAGATGGTTAAAAATGGCGAGTTAAAAGCACCGGTTGTGATTGGACGTGATCATTTAGATTCCGGCTCTGTAGCCAGCCCTAATCGCGAAACAGAGGCCATGCTTGACGGCTCCGACGCAGTGTCTGATTGGCCGTTACTGAACGCGCTTTTGAGCACTGCAGGCGGCGCCACTTGGGTCAGCCTGCACCATGGCGGTGGTGTTGGTATGGGCTACTCGCAGCATTCCGGTGTGGTGATTGTCGCGGATGGCACCGATGAAGCCGATGCGCGCTTAGCCCGTGTGCTATGGAACGACCCTGCCACAGGCGTGATGCGTCATGCCGACGCAGGCTATGAAATTGCTAAGCGCTGTGCCCAAGAGCAACAGCTCGACTTACCTATGTTAAAAGATTAAGCGAGACCGGTAATGAGTGGATTTGAGTTACAACCTGGCCAACTAACCTTAAGTCAATTACGTCAGTTTGACCGTGCACCGGTGCAATTAAGCCTGTCAGCATCAAGTCGGGAACGTATCGACCAAGCGGCGCAAACCGTGGCGGATGTACTCGCTGCAGGGCGTGTGGTCTACGGTATCAATACTGGCTTCGGCTTACTGGCGAATACCCGAATTAAGCCCGAAGAATTGACTGAGCTACAACGCAAAATTGTACTGTCCCATGCGGCGGGTATAGGTCGGTTTATGTCGGACGAGGTAGTACGTCTGATGCTGGTGCTAAAAATTAACTCATTGGCACGTGGCTTCTCAGGTGTACGCCTTGAAGTGATGGATGCGCTTATCAGCCTACTGAACCATGAAGTGTACCCCTGTGTGCCAGAAAAAGGCTCTGTGGGTGCCAGTGGCGATTTAGCCCCGCTTGCGCACCTTGTGTTGCCACTGCTAGGTGAAGGCCAAGTACGTGTCAACGGGCAAGTCATGAGCGCTAAAGAAGGTTTACGCCATGCGGGCTTGAGCCCGATGGAGCTGGCCCCGAAAGAAGGCTTAGCGCTGTTAAATGGCACCCAAGCATCAACGGCCTTGGCGCTACATGGCCTGTTCGCGATTCAGGATGTGTTTCATGCGGCACTGTTGACCGGCAGTATGAGCGTAGAAGCCGCACTTGGTTCTCGCACACCTTTTGATGCGCGTATTCACGAAGTGCGTGGGCAGCCTGGACAAATCAAAGTCGCTGCCGCGTTGCGTGGCATTTTGCAGCCAAGTAGCGAGATCGGTGGCTCGCACGAAAATTGTGGCAAAGTTCAAGACCCCTACTCGCTGCGTTGTCAGCCTCAAGTTATGGGCGCCATTTATGACCAAATTGAGTTCAATGCCAGTGTGCTTGAGCGTGAAGCCAATGGCGTTACGGATAACCCGCTGGTGTTTGCTGAGGACAACGACATTCTCTCGGGCGGTAACTTCCATGCGGAGCCGGTGGCATTAGCGGCAGATGCATTAGCCATTGCATGTAGCGAAATCGGTGCATTGTCTGAGCGTCGCATGGCACTACTTATCGATCAGAATTTAAGTAATTTACCGCCGTTCCTGGTGAATAATGGTGGGGTGAACTCAGGTTTTATGCTGGCGCAGGTGACCGCGGCGGCATTGGCTTCAGAGAACAAAACCTTGGCACACCCAGCATCGGTAGATAGCTTACCGACGTCTGCCAACCAGGAAGACCATGTGTCGATGGCCACCTTCGCGGCGCGCCGCTTACAAGATATCAGCGATAACACCGCGCATATCTTGGCGGTAGAACTGCTGGCGGCAGCTCAAGGGTTGGACTTTAGACGCCCGTTGAAATCGTCGCCAACGTTGGAGCAAGTGCACGCCACCGTGCGTCGCGATGTCAGCTTTTATAGTGAAGATCGCTATTTTTCACCGGATATTGAGGCGATTGGCCGCTTAATCTTAAGTGGTGAATTAACTGGATTGTGTCCGCTGAGTAGCTACCACTAAGCATGCAGCGCAAGAGGCCAGCGCCCGTCGCTTTTATGGGCGCTGTGCTTTTTATGGGCGCTGCGCTTTTTATGGGCGCTGCGCTTTTTATGGGCGCTGCGCTTTGACCACATAACGGCCGTTAAAGTAGGCCACTGGGGTGTCTTCGTCATAGACTGTGACATCGACATTGAGGTGAGCGTTTTTATGCTTGCGCAGCACCTGCATATTCCCATGTAAGTCTTCTAAATACACCACCGCACGCGGTTCGCTGGCGAGGGGCTTGAGGTACTTAATTGAGCCTTCGGCCAATACCACCGCGCCATCCAACTCTTTTTCCTGTAACTGTAGCTGCACCATACCCCAGCCGGTTAAGGTGGCTAACGAGTAAATGCTGCCTGCGAACATAGTGTCATGCACATTCACATTGCGGGCTAAATTCGCTCGCGTTTCTAAACTGCGACCCGTGTATTGGTATATGCGAATGCCCATCGCATCACTAATCGGAATTTGCTGCTGCCAAGTCTGCTGTAATTCGTGACACCAGCGCGGACGGTAAATAATGTGGTTACTGGCATCAATGTACTTAACCAACTGGTGCTCAGCCATCGGATTGTTGACGGTATCGGCTTCTTCTTTCAGCTCATAACCGCACTTCAAATAAAACCCTAACGTGGTATCACGGGAATTAATAATCACCCGCGTTGCACCTTGGTCGCGCGCTTTTAGCTCAAGAAATTGAATAATTCGCACGCCATGCCCTTCGCCTTGCAGGTCAGGCTTTACCGCCATAAAACGAATTTGGGCTTCTTCAGGGCTATTAAAATGCAGGCGTCCGATGCCAATGGCTTGCTGGTCAGCGTCGACCAACATGCAGTGCTCACTGACCTGGTCGTATTCGTCTTGTTCTGAACCGCGTGGGCGTTTGAAAGGTTTGCGTAAAACCTCCCAACGCAACTGAAAATAGTCATTAAGCTGTTGTTCAGTGCTGGGTTGAATAATGGTGTATTGCATAGCTTCCTGATTTCCAGTGAATACCGTAAACTGGTGACATTGTTTTTAGCCCGGATACCCAAATCGTGTTACAGGCAGCTGACTTCCAACGCGAACTACTTAGTGCCGAGGTGTTGTACTTCACCGCAGAATCTGAGGTTAGAGTAGTGGTGATGGAGAATCAAGATTATCGTTTTATGCTAATGGGCGATGCGGTGCAAAGTATTATGAACCTGCAAGACCCTGCGGCACTCGAGTTCGCGCACCAACGGCTGATGTTAGCACAGTTAGACACTTTGCCAGCCGGTGCGCGCGTGTTGGAGTTGGGCTTAGGCGGTGGCAGCGCTGTGCGCCACGCAAACTTACGCGGTTTGGCCCTTGATTGGGTGACAGTTGAGCGCAGTAGTGAAGTGATTAACCTGTATTGGGATTACTTTGAGCCGACACCACCAACAGCGCCATTTAAGTTGCATATTGAATTAGCTGAGAGCCAGCAATATTTGGGTCAGGCGAAAAACAGTCAATTTGAGCTGATCTTATGTGACGTCTATGATCAACTGAGCCAAACCTTAGTGGCCAACTGCTTAAACCGCTTAAGCCCCAGTGGCGAGTTGGTGATCAATTGGTTGCCGCATATGCAGCTTGAAGGCCTTGACAGTACTGAGTTTTTCGCGCAATTGGCGGCACAGCATTCACTCCAGCACACATTGCAAACCGCGAGCGGCTTTGCGAACCAGATTCATCGCTTGCGGTTTAATGCTTAGGCAGCTGCTAACACACAAGGACATGTATGATTAATTGGCATAGACAAAAAATTCTGCTGTTTGGCGGTGGCAAGCACACCTTTAAGTTTCTTAAAGCCTTTGTGAACCGCTGCCTTGAAGACAAGGTCAGCGTGACTGCTGGGCATCTTACCTATGTCACTATGTTGTCACTGGTGCCGATGGTGGCGGTGATAGTGTCCGTGATGGCAAGTCTGCCTGCGTTCCAAGAGATTCGCGAAACCATGCAAGACCTTGTGATGGCGAACTTAGTGCCGTCTACTGGTGAGGCGCTGGAAAGCTATTTCGGCACTTTTATTGAAAATGCCCACCAGTTATCTGCTATTGGCGTAAGTTTCCTGTTTGTCGTGGCGATTATGTTGATGAGTAACATCGACAAATCGCTAAACCGTATTTGGCGAATTACGAAAAAACGCCGCTTCGTGGTGTCACTGGCGGTGTATTGGATGATTCTAACTTTGGGCCCAGTGCTGATTGGCTTGAGTATTGGCGCGAGCTCGTATCTACTGGCGTTAACTGCAGCGGCGGATGAGTATGTGCGTGGGATTAATTCATTAATGCTGACCTTGCTGCCGCTTATATCCACCACGGTCGCGTTCTTGCTGATTTATGTGCTGGTGCCGAATAAAGTCGTGCGCGTACGTCACGCCTTCTGGGGGGCCTTGGCCGCAGCCGTGTTATTTGAATTCGCGAAGAATGCATTCAGCATGTATTTACAATACTTTCCCACGTACGAACGCGTGTATGGCGCAGTGGCGACGATCCCAATCCTGATTGTGTGGATATATTTATCTTGGAATATTATTTTAATCGGCGCTGAAGTGACCGCCACGGTGGAAGAGTATCGCGGCGAAAATAAACCGGCGATGAACCGCGAAGAAGCAGAGCAACTGGCTGTCGATTTAGAGCCAGACGAGAACGACAACAAGGATAAAAAAAGGCCAGCATGAAAGCATTAATTCAACGCGTGCGCGAAGCCAGAGTCGAAGTCGGTGGTCAAGTAGTGGGCCAAATCCAGCATGGCCTGTTGGTGTTACTCGGGGTTGAGAAAGCCGACACCCAGGCACAAGCGCACAAGTTAGCGCAACGCGTGGTCGGTTATCGGATATTTTCCGATGCCGAAGATAAGATGAATCTGGATGTGCGCGATAGTGGCGGTGAGGTGTTAGTGGTATCGCAATTCACCCTTGCAGCGGATACGCGCAAAGGACGTCGTCCAAGCTTTTCAAGTGCCGCGTTGCCGCAGCAAGCGGATGCGTTATATCGCGAGTTCTGTGCTGCAGTAAGCGCTGAGGGTGTACGCGTTGCGACCGGTGAATTTGGCGCTGACATGCAAGTGCATTTGGTTAACGACGGTCCGGTGACTTTCAATTTAGAGACCTGAAACTTTTCTTTCAGCGTTCACGTATTTGAGCATACACCCACGTAAACAAGGCGTTTGTATGCATGCTCTTATTATTGGTGCGGCTGGTGGCATCGGCCGTGCGTTACTGGACCAACAAATCGCTGCGCAAGCTCAAGGTCACATAGACCAATTGTTTGCAGTCAGCCGACAGCCTAAACCGAGTGATATACCCGCAGCCGTTGAGTGGTTCCAGGTCGACGGCACGCTGCAAGGCTATCAACAGGCTTTCCGGGATTTAGAATCGCGCGATATTAAACTTCACCATATTATTTCTACGATTGGTTGGCTGCATCAAGGTGAATGGGGCCCAGAGCGTCGCATTGAGGCACTGAACGAAGCGCAGTTGGCGGAATACTTCGCGGTGAATGCCAGTTTGCCAATTTTGATTCTGCAAGCGCTTAAGCCTTTGTTACCTAAGAACGAGCTCGCAGTGGTCGCGCAGCTTGGCGCTAAAGTTGCGAGTATCAGCGATAATCACTTAGGGGGTTGGTACGGTTATCGCGCCTCAAAAGCCGCTTTAAATATGTTGTTTAAAACCGCAGCGATTGAATTTAAGCGCACACACAAGCAGCTTTGCTTGGCCGTGATTCATCCGGGCACCACAGACACAGAACTATCGAAACCATTTCAACAGCGTATTGCGGACGACAGCTTGTTTACCCCCGAATTAAGTGCGCAGCGCATTCTTGCGGTGATAGCGAACTTAAGCCCTGAGCAATCCGGTGGCTTTTGGTTTTGGGATGGTAAGGCTTTGCCTTATTAAGGCTCGTTGAAGTGGCTTGCCCCGTGGTCAAAAAAGGTTCATGCTGCACAGAGGTGAATTAAACAATACCCACTATACTGATAATTAAGAGGTATGCATGAACTACTTACTTGCACTGGTGTGCCCCCCAGTCAGTGTTTTTCTAAGTGGCGGCCGTCTACAGGTCGCCCTAAGTGCGGTGCTATTTGTATTGGCGATTGTAGCGCTGTATAGCGCGAATACAGGCGCCTTCATGGGTGGCTACGCTGCGGGGCCAGTCCTATACGTACTTGCGATTATTCACGCCTTTGTGCTGGCGCACCGCTTCTATCAACGCCAACAAGGCGAGCGCCACCCGCACCGTGGCACAAAAACCCAATCCAAATTGTAAAGACGAGGTAAAATCAACGGCTTTAATCGCACGCGAGCAGTAAACTGTCGCAGTATCAGATTTGCTAAGGAAGCAATATGCAACCCATTCAAGTAGTTAAACTCAGCCTTGTGCTGCCGTTTTTATTGTTCCTCAACGCATGTAGCGACACCAATGCCGCGCCTCAAGAAGGCGGTGTTAATTTACCTCGTGTGCTGGTAGTCACTGCAGAAAGCGAAAACTTGCGTTTAGAACGTTCTTTCCCAGGTAATACCCAAGGCTCGATGGTCGCTGAAGTGCGCTCGCGGGTGGAAGGTGTGCTCGAATCACGTAACTTCGAAGAAGGCCAGTATGTGCAGCAAGGCCAAGCCATGTTTAGCATTGAAAAGGCGCCTTATGAAGTTGAATTACAGCGTGCACGTTCTGATTTAGCCAGCGCAGAAGCGACATTTAATTCAGCCGAGCGTGACTGGCAGCGCGTCGAAAACCTATTTTCAGATGGCGCGATTAGCGGTCGCGAACGTGACCAAGCGCAGTCTTCGTTTGAACTTGCTCAAGCCGAACTGTTGGCGGCGCAAGCCACCGTACGCGACGCTGAATTACGTTTTAACTATACTGACATTGCCGCACCGATTGATGGCGTTGCAGGCCGTGAGCGAGTGTCCGTAGGTAACCTGATTAGTGAAGGCGAAATTCTGGCGACGATTACCCGCCTTGATCCGCTGTACATCACTTTTTCAGTCGCCGAGAATGACATCGCGGCGCGCTATTTGCTGCAAAACACTGCGATTGACGGCAGCCGTGACAACAACCCAACAGCTCGTTTGGTGCTACAAGACGGCACCACCCATCCGATGGAAGGGTTTATCGACTATGTGAGCCGCGTGATTTCAAGTGCTACGGGTACCATTGAAGCACGAGCGGTGATTCCAAACCCAGACATGGATTTGTTACCCGGTCAGTTTGTACGTGTGCAATTGCCACGCATTGAGGTGGCTAACGCCATTGCTGTGCCTCAGCGCGCAGTGGTGCAGTCAGGCCGCCGTTCAGTCGTGTATATCGTGGATGCCAATGACAGTATTCAGGTACGTGAAGTCACCTTAGGTGTGCGTGTTGGCAGCCGCATGCTGATTGAGCAGGGCTTGGCAGCTGGTGATCGTGTGGTGGTCGAGGGGCTTTCTTTGCTTCGCCCTGGTGCTCGTGTGCGTGCAGAAGAAATGGATAACGAATGATTTCACATGTATTTATCCGACGCCCAGTGACGGCGTCGGTGCTTTCGATTTTAATTGTCCTCGCCGGCTTATTGGCCCTTCGTAGTTTACCTATTCAACAATACCCGCAAATTGTACCGCCACAGGTTGTGGCCAGCGCGACGTATTCCGGAGCCACTGCACAAACCGCATCAGACACCGTGGCAGCGCCGCTTGAGCTGTACATCAACGGCGTCGATAACATGCTGTATATGACCTCTTCTGCGGACGACAGTGGTGCCGTCAGTATTCGCGTAGTGTTTGAGGTTGGCACTGACATCGACCAAGCTGCTATTGATGTAGACTCAGCTGTGCAACGTGCAATGTCGCGCCTGCCCGAAGAAGTTCAGCGCGCGGGCGTGAGAATTAATAAAGAATCAGCGGCGATTTTAAAAATTGTCGCGATTACTTCACCCGACGGTAGCCGTGATTCGCTGTACCTCAATAACTATGCAACGCTAACGGTTCAGGACGAATTGAGCCGTATCAATGGCGTGGCTTCAGCCACTTTCTTCGGCTCCAAAACCTATGCAATGCGCATTTGGTTGCGCCCTGACCAACTGGCGAATTACGGCATGGTGCCAGCGGATGTCAGTTCAGCCATAAACGAGCAAAACTCGATGTTCTCAGCTGGTCGCTTTGGTGATTCGCCAAACCCTGAAAACCCGCAAGAACTGAGTATTCCAATTGAAACCGAAGGGCGTTTCTCATCGCCTGAGCAATTTGAAAACATTATTTTACGCGCTAATGCGGACGGCTCTGTGGTGCGTTTGTCGGACGTGGCACGGGTTGAGCTTGGCGCCTCGAACTACAACTTCGATGCGATTCAAAATGGCGAAACCGTAGTACCAATCGGCATTACCTTACGCCCAGGTGCCAACGCCCTTGAAGTATCACAAGCGGTCGATGAGGTGATGGAGCGTATGAGTCGTAACTTCCCATCAGGGGTTGGTTACAACATAGCGTTTGATACCACCGACTTTGTGCAGGTGTCGATTCAGCAGGTGGTGATTACGCTTATCCAAGCATTAGTTTTGGTCGTAGCGGTTATTTATCTGTTTTTACAGCGTTTGCGCGCAACCTTGATTCCGTTAATGGCCATCCCAGTGGCGCTGATTGGTGCATTCGCCGGCATGTTTGTGTTTGGCTTTAGCATTAACCTGCTGACCTTACTGGCGATTGTATTGTCGATAGGTATCGTGGTTGATGACGCCATTGTCGTGCTTGAAAACGTTGAGCGCCTGATGCGTGAAAAAGGCCTGACGGCGAAGCAAGCGGCGCAAGAGGCGATGACCGAAGTGTCGGGGCCAATCATTACCATGGTGCTGGTGTTGGTGTCGGTATTTATTCCGGTCGCGTTTTTAGGTGGCTTAGCTGGTGTCATGTACCAGCAGTTCGCGCTGACCATTGCGGTGTCGGTTGTCCTCTCGGGGCTCGTTGGCCTTACGCTGTCCCCGGCATTGTGTGCGCAAATTCTGAAGAACGAAGCGGAAACACCGCCCAAATTGCTGCAAAAGTTTAACCGCTTTTTTGACTATGCCACCCGCAAATACACGGACGGTGTGCGTTTTATGTTGAAGCGTAGCGGCTTAGCATTTGCTATTTTTGGGGTGTTGTCACTACTTGCCTACACGATTTTCTCACAATTGCCCGGCGGCTTAGTGCCAGACGAAGACCAAGGTTATATTTTGGTCTCGCATCAGTTGTCCGAAGGTGCGTCGTTGGAGCGGACCACTGAGTTCTCGATTGAATGGAACGAGATACTGCGCAATGAAGACATTGTCGAAAGTGCGCTTACCTTCATTGGCTATGACATGGTGAATGGCAATACACGTGCGAACGTCGGTGCCAGCTTCTTAACCTTAAAGTCGTGGGATGACCGTAACCTGCGCCGTGAAAGCTCGCAGCAGTTCGCCCAGCATATTAACCAGATTGGTGAGGACTACCCGCAAGCAATCGTGAGTGCGTTCAACCCACCACCGATTTCCGGTATCTCTACCACGGGCGGTATTGAGGCGTATTTGGTGGTCACTATGGAAGGCGACACCGAAGAGCTGATTAACCAAGTCGAGCGCTTAAGCAATTCGGCGAACCTACGCCCTGAACTGCAAGGTGTGCGAACCACACTGAATGCCGATGTTCCACGTTATCGCACCATCATCGACCGCGAGCGAGCAAAGTCGATGGGCGTCAACTTAAATGACGTTTTTAGCGCGATGAACCGCGTGTTTGGTCGCTCTTACGTGAATGACTTTAACTACTTAGGGCGCGCTTGGCGGGTCTACATGAGTGGTGAGTCAAGCTACCGTGCCGGGCCGGAAGACTTAGCCACCACCTTTGTGCGCTCAAACGACGGTGACATGGTGCCGCTGAACAGTATAGTGCGCTTAGAGCGCACTACAGGGCCAGACACCGTACACCGTTACAACAACCGCCCAGCGGCGCGTATCATTGGTGAACCGGCACCTGGCTACAGTACCGGTCAAGCCATTGCCGCGATGGAAGAAGTGGCGAACAATTTATTTGACCCGCAGTCAGGCTATCAATTGTTCTGGACCGGCGCTTCGCAGCAAGAGCAAGCCAGCGGTGGTGCAGGCGGCGCGGCATTTATGTTCGGTATCTTGATTGTATTTTTGCTATTGGCAGCGCAATACGAACGTTGGACGTTGCCGTTAGTGGTACTTACTGCGATTCCGTTCGCCGCCTTCGGTGCAGTGCTCGCGGTATGGATGGCGGGTATGCAGAACAATATCTACTTCCAGGTAGGTATGTTGGTGCTTATCGGCCTAGCGGCGAAAAACGCGATTTTGATCACGGAATTCGCGGTGCTGAACCGTGAGCGCGGTATGAGCGTGCGCGAAGCGGCGCTGGAAGCTTGCCGTCAGCGTTTCCGACCAATCTTAATGACGTCGCTGGCCTTTATTTTGGGCTCAGTACCCCTGGCGATAAGTTCGGGTGCTGGTGCTGCAGCCCGCAACGCGGTCGGCGTCACTGTAGTCGGCGGTATGTTAGTCGCGACCTTCGTTTCGATATTCTTTATTCCGGTGTTCTACCAGTTTATTGAACGCAAGTTTGGCCGCAAGCCAACTAAAGGGCATAACATATAGCAATAATTTGCCACGACGACTGGAAACTAAGTAAGCCAGGTGTCATCTTTATCTGCACGCGAACAAACTGCGTAGGAATAAGATGCCCTGGCTTTTGTATAACTGGTTTTGATGAGGTGATGTATGAAAAATGAATTGAACATTCGTGAAATTCTGAATATTTTCGAAAAAATCAGTGACCATGGAGAATCGAAAGACGGCCGCCATGTGCTTGAGGGGATCACCGCGTTTACCGATCACGATGGCTACACAGTGTATATGGAAGGCCATAATACCAAGCTGCAAACTGGGTTTCATAATACCTATCGGCTTGACTATGACAGCCAACGCGATGCTGAACAATTTATGAAAAAGCTGAAATTTATCGATAAAGAGTACGATTAAGCTAACACGTGTACGCTAAAAGTTGTTAAGCTTGTCTGACCACTCGCAAGGCTTAATGAGGCAACTATGGGTTCTGCAAAATATTCACTCGGCGAAGAGATAGCCAATTCTGTGTCGCACGGCATTGGCGCGCTACTGAGCATGGTTGGGCTAGGCTTCCTAATTTGGCTATCGGTGCAATATGGCGACGTCTGGCATGTGGTCAGTACCGCAATATACGGCACCTCGTTGGTGCTTTTATACAGCGCTTCTACGCTATACCACGCAATCCCTCACCCTAAAGCCAAGCGCGTATTTCAACTGCTCGACCATTCAATGATATTCGTGCTGATTGCTGGTACCTACACGCCATTTGCCCTGGTGTCACTGCGTGGGCCTTGGGGCTGGACCTTGTTCGGAGTTGTTTGGGGCATCGCGATCGCGGGCATTATCTTAGAAACCGTCAAAAAAGAACGCATTAAATGGCTGTCACTCAGCCTTTACTTAGGCCTTGGCTGGATGGCGATAGTCGTCATTAAACCGATGATCGACTCAGTGCCAAGCGTCGGCTTATTGTTCTTGTTGGCGGGTGGTTTAAGTTATTCGCTTGGGGTCGTATTCTACGTACGCAAGCAAATGCTGTATCACCACGCTATATGGCACATGTTTGTGATGGCCGGTAGCGCATTGCACTTTTGCGCCGTGTTATTTGGCGTCGTCCTCGCCGACGCCTAATCTTCAAAGGTCTATTGAGGGTCTGCTTCGTAGACCAGAATGTCACCTGGTTGGCAGTGAAGCGCTGCGCAAACTGCCTCCAGGGTGCTAAATCGAATCGCTTTCACCTTACCATTCTTGAGCAGCGATAAGTTAGTCATCGAAACACCCACGCGCTCTGACAGCTCTTTCAGCGACATCTTGTTCTTAGCTAGCTCAATATCTAAATTGATGCGAATACCCATCTGCATCACCTCTTTATACAACGTCAATATGATCTGGATTGCGCATAAAATGCAGTGCAAGCACCAGCATCAGTGCCGGAAACAGTAGCACATTCAGCGGCGCGAAAATCACGGTGATTTGTAGTAAACAGGCAATCAATAGCCCAATTGAGAAGACTTTCAGTGTAGTTGGCAGGTCGCTAAAACGCAGGAACAAGCTGACCGCCAGAATCGACCCCAGCACAGCATATAAGAACAGTATAATCAGACTAAATACCACGAGAGCACTGGCTAATGTCGCTAGGCTCGAGGTCACGATACCGAGTGCATAGGCGACGTCGGCGAGCACGCTGGCATGGAAGATAACCACCATCATAGCCATTAATGACAGCAAAATGGCAGGGGTGGTGCCGTTTAAACGCTGTTTAAACTCTCGTGCTAAGAACAGATATACCGCGACCTCCAACGCACCGAGCACTACGAAGAGTAGGTCCCACACGTCTAACGTGGATACGTCAGCAATCAGCATTGCCTCGAACGAACCTTCTAAGCTCCAGGCAAAGGATAACCAGTAAATCGGAAATAGCACCGCTAAGACGACAGCTGCTGCGGCTGGCCACGCATTGGATTGATTCAACATATAAGCTCCTAAGTCGCTTAGCGGGCAGCTTTGCCAACCAGCGCATTATGATGAGCGGCGCAGGTGCCCCTCAGATGCTGTATTTATAGCCAAATGAATAATGCTTTGCAATAAATATTTTATGATAAACGTAAATTATTTATTGGTATTCGATCTTTAAGACAGATCGAACCGTACACTCAGGTACAAGAAAGCAGGTACAAGAAAGCAGGCACAAGAAAGCAGGCACAAGAAAGCAGGCACAAAAAAACACGCCCGAAGGCGTGTTTTTTAAAGCGTCACTAAGACAGCTTCACTGCGACCAATTAACCGCGAGATGCGCGCTTACGGTCGTTTTCAGTCAGTAGCTTCTTACGCACACGGATAGAATGTGGCGTGATTTCTACTAACTCGTCATCATCGATGAACTCAAGTGCTTTTTCTAATGACATACGTACTGGTGGGCTTAACACCTGCGCATCGTCGGTACCTGACGCACGTACGTTGGTCAGCTGCTTACCTTTCAAACAGTTAACCGTTAAGTCGTTAGAACGGTTATGAATACCGATAATCTGACCTTCGTAAACTTCGTCACCGTGCGATGCGAACAAGCGACCACGCTCTTGTAAGTTAAACAATGCGTAGGTCAATGCTTTACCCTGAGCGTTTGAAATCAATACGCCGTTCATACGCTGACCGATGCGGCCACCTTTGTGCGGGCCGTAATGATCAAACGAGTGGTAGGCTAAGCCAGTACCAGAGGTTAAGCTCATAAATTCAGTTTGGAAACCAATCAAACCACGGCTTGGCACGATAAAGTCGATACGCACACGGCCTTTACCGTCTGGTGACATATCCGTCATTTCGGCTTTACGTAAACCAAGGTTTTCCATCACCGCGCCTTGGTGCTGGTCTTCGATGTCGATGGTCAGGTTTTCCATCGGCTCCATTTTCACGCCATCTTCTTCTTTCAAGATAACTTCAGGGCGTGATACCGCTAGCTCGAAACCTTCGCGGCGCATGTTTTCAATTAACACGCCTAAGTGCAATTCACCACGGCCAGACACTTTAAACTTATCTGGGTTGGCTGTTTCTTCTACACGTAAAGCAACGTTGTGCTTCAATTCTTGTTGCAAGCGCTCAAGAATTTGACGTGAAGTAACGAATTTACCTTCTTTACCAGCAAACGGTGACGTGTTGACCTGGAAGGTCATTGTAACGGTCGGCTCGTCTACGCTCAGTGGTGGCAATGCTTGCGCTTCGCCTACTGCACATACGGTGTCAGAAATCTGAAGTTCGCCTAAACCAGTAATCGCACAGATATCACCAGCGCCTGCGCCGTCGCTTTCGATACGGTCAAGACCTAAGTAACCAAATACTTTACCGATTTTACCGTTACGCGTGGTGCCATCGGCACTCACGATAGTCACTTGTTGGTTCACCTTTACGCTGCCACGACGAACACGGCCGATACCGATAACGCCTAAGTAGCTTGAGTAGTCCAACTGTGAAATTTGCATCTGTAATGGGCCATCAGCATTCGCTTCTGGTGGTGATACTTTTTCAACAATGGCTTCAAACAAAGTGTTCATGTCTTCGTTTGGTTGCTCTGGGTCTAATGACGCCCAGCCTTGTAGTGCAGACGCGTATACAATTGGGAAGTCCAACTGCTCGTCGGTAGCACCAAGGTTATCAAACAGATCGAATACTTGGTCAACAACCCAATCAGGGCGTGAGCCTGGGCGGTCAACTTTGTTGATAACAACGATAGGCTTCAAACCGTGGGCAAATGCCTTCTGAGTTACGAAGCGAGTTTGTGGCATTGGACCGTCTACCGCGTCAACCAACAACAGTACCGAGTCAGCCATTGACAGAACGCGCTCAACCTCACCACCGAAGTCAGCGTGACCAGGGGTGTCTAGAATGTTGATGTGGTAGTCCTGCCAGTTAATTGCAGTATTTTTCGCCAGAATGGTAATGCCACGCTCTTTTTCAAGATCGTTTGAGTCCATTACGCGCTCTTCGAGTTCGCCGCGACTCTCTAAGGTGCCAGACTGCTGAAGCAGTTTATCAACCAAGGTTGTTTTACCGTGGTCAACGTGAGCAATGATTGCAATATTACGTAACTTACTAATTTCTTTACCGTTTACTAAATCGGTCATAAAGCACTTCTTAAATTGGGCGCCAAAGTATGCGCGTTTGCGCGCGCAGGAAATCGACGAACTGGTGAAAAACTGGTCGCAGATTATACAGGTAAGCGCGCCACAACTCTAAATTATTTTGCGTTTGCTACGAAAATTCATCCGATTGTCACCAATTATTCGCAAATGAGGCTAAACAAGTCGCTATGCACTATTTTGGTGCGAATATGCGCAGAACTGGTGCAAATATGTGCTGGGGAAGCTGAGCTTACGTGGTGCGTGTCGCGTAAGCTTTTGAAAATGCTTGAGAATTTAAATGTGGTACGCAGTTTGCTAATTACGTTTCAGTTGAGTGAATCCAAGTTTTAACCCCCTTGGGCTGCGCAAAATCGCCATTTTTGAGCTATGGTTTAGGACGAGAAAAAACAATAGCTTGGCTGCGTGTAAGCGAGCGCAAGGTAGACAAATTTTTGATGATAAAGCATCTGGAGGATCGGCATGTCCGTTCAAGACGTACTTAAGCAAATCGAAGAGCAAAATATTAAATTCGTAGACCTACGCTTTACCGATACCAAGGGTAAAGAGCAGCACGTGACCATTCCTGCGTCTGCGGTAGACGAAGATTTCTTTGAAGATGGCAAAATGTTCGACGGCTCATCGATTGCTGGCTGGAAGGGCATTAACGAATCAGACATGGTGCTGAAGCCTGACGTAGACAGCTGCGTGGTAGACCCGTTTTCAAGCTACAAAACTATGAATATCCGTTGTGACATTCTTGAGCCAGACACCATGCAAGGTTACGACCGTGACCCACGCTCTATCGCTAAGCGCGCTGAAGAATATCTGATTTCTACCGGCGTGGCTGACAGCGCTGCATTTGGTCCTGAGCCAGAGTTCTTCATCTTTGATGACGTGCGCTTCCACACCGACATGAGCGGCTCGTTTTACAAAATCGATTCAGAAGAAGCAAAGTGGAACTCAGGTTCTGACTACGCAGAAGGCAACCTGGCTCACCGTCCAGGCGTGAAGGGCGGTTACTTCCCAGTACCACCAGTGGATTCGTCAAACGATTTACGTGGCGAAATGTGTGACACCATGGAAAAAATGGGCTTAGTCATTGAAGCGCATCACCATGAAGTGGCCACTGCAGGTCAAAATGAAGTGGCTACCCGCTTCAATACATTGACTAAAAAAGCCGATGAAATTCAAATCTTTAAGTATGTGGTTCATAACGTTGCTCATCGTAACAACAAAACCGCGACTTTCATGCCAAAACCTTTGGTAGGCGACAATGGTTCAGGCATGCACGTGCATATGTCATTGTCGAAAGACGGTAAAAACCTGTTCGCAGGCGACAAATATGCTGGCTTGTCAGAAACTGCGTTGTTCTACATTGGCGGTATCATCAAGCATGCGAAAGCTCTGAACGCATTTACCAACCCGTCGACTAACTCGTACAAGCGTTTGGTCCCAGGTTTCGAAGCACCGGTTATGCTGGCTTACTCTGCGCGTAACCGTTCAGCGTCTATCCGTATTCCAGTGATTCCAAACCCGAAAGGACGCCGTATCGAAGCGCGTTTCCCTGACCCAATTGCGAACCCTTACTTAGCGTTCTCAGCGCTGATGTTAGCGGGCCTTGATGGTATTCAAAACAAGATCCATCCAGGCGATGCGATGGACAAAGACTTGTATGATTTACCGCCTGAAGAAGCGGCTGAAATTCCACAAGTAGCTACTTCGCTGGAAGAAGCGTTGAAAGAACTCGATAAAGACCGTGGTTTCTTAACTGCTGGCGGCGTGTTCTCAGACGATATGATCGATGCCTACATTAACTTGAAGCGTCAGGAAGTTGAGACTCTCAACAAAACCACGCATCCAGTTGAGTTTGATATGTACTACAGCTCATAAGCTGTCACTACATCCAGGGGACGGCTGCCATAACGCCCCAGACGTGACTGGCAGCCGGCTACTTTCAGGCAGCAATGCCGCCTGAGTAGCATGGTAACCGGCCGTGACAGGCCGGTTTTTTTATGCACAGAATTTGTCACGTAACCGCTGAAATTGACAGCTGGCATTACGATACAAGATATTGATTGCACCGACACGGAGCATGCACCAAAATAGTGCAATAGTGACTCATTCTAATTCAGCTCGGCGAGACTTCGCATGCAACAGCCACAATTACTTGAACAGCTTGTTACCGCAGTGATCACGCTGGATCAGCGCGGTCATATTCGGTTTGCCAATGCCGCAGCTGAATCTTTGTTGTCCGGCAGCTCGCGACGTTTGCAGGGCGCTCCGCTAGAAAGCTTATTGCGATATTCAAGCATCGACTTTCAACTGCTGCATGAAGCGTTTAAAAGTCAACAGTCGTTGTCCGACTCTGACGTCGTTTGGGTATTACACGACGGCAAGCAAATGACTGTCGAACTGATGGTCTCGCCATGCAATTTAGTGGACGGGCAGCCCGGGCAGTTACTGGAACTGCGCCAAGTTGACTTAATTCGACGCCTTAACCAAGAGCAAGCGCAGCAACATCAGCTGGCTGCTGCACAGCAACTTATCCGCGGTTTGGCCCATGAGATCAAGAACCCCTTGGGGGGCATTCGCGGCGCAGCGCAGTTGCTCGATGCGAAACTTGCTAACCCCGAGCAAGAAGAATATACCCAGTTGATCATCAAACAAGCTGATCGCTTACGCGCATTGGTCGACCGCTTACTCGGGCCGAACAAGCCAGGCACGCGCGCCACCGTCAACGTGCATCAATTAATAGAGCGCAGTATTCAGCTGGTGACGTTGGATTCGAACCAGCACATTGCGGTTGAGCGCGATTACGACCCGAGCCTGCCCGACATTGAAATTGTGGAACACCAAGTCGAACAAGTCGTGCTGAATATTCTGCAGAACGCGGTGGAAGCAATGGTCGGTCAATCGCAACCCGAGCTGATCGTGCGCACACGGGTGGCGCACCAGGAAACCATTTATGGCACCCGTTACCGCCAGTGCTTGGTGATTAATTTAATCGATAACGGCCCTGGGGTTGATGCACAGCTCCGTGACACCTTGTTTTACCCGCTGGTGAGTGGGCGAGAGGGCGGTAGCGGCTTGGGTTTATCTATAGCGCAGTCGTTGGTGCATCAGCACGCAGGCAAAATTGAATTGAATAGCCGTCCGGGTAAAACCGACTTCACTTTGTATCTACCGTACACCCGTGCCATTTAGGAGGCTTTAGTATGTCCAGCCAAAGTATTTGGATAGTAGATGACGACGACTCCATGCGGTGGGTGTTGGAGCGCGCGTTTAGCGAAAAAAAATGGCAGGTAAAAGTGTTCAGTCGCGCCCAAGACGCGCTCGATGCCGGCACCCAAAGCTGGCCAAATGTGCTGTTAACCGATGTCCGGATGCCGGATATGGACGGCATGACGCTGCTGCAACAATTAAAGCAACGTGCGCCGCAACTGCCGGTATTAGTGATGACCGCACACTCCGATTTAGACAGTGCCGTAAGTGCATTCAAAGGCGGTGCATTCGAGTATTTAGCTAAACCTTTCGATTTAAACGAAGTATTGGAGGTGGCAGAACGGGCTGCTGAGCGCCTAAAATCAGCGGCTACTGCTAAGCCAAATAAGGCGATCGAGCAGGTCAGTGATTTGATCGGTGAAGCCCCTGCCATGCAAGAGGTTTTTCGAGCAATTGGAAAATTAAGTGGCTCTAGTGTCAGCGTGCTGATCACCGGGCCTTCAGGCACTGGTAAAGAGCTGGTCGCCCATGCGTTACACAAACATAGCCGCCGCGCCGAGCAGCCGTTTGTGGCCCTCAATATGGCCGCTATACCCAGCGAGTTAATTGAGTCGGAGCTATTCGGGCATGAAAAAGGTGCGTTCACTGGCGCCACCAATAAACGACCTGGCCGATTTAGCCAAGCCCATGGTGGCACGCTATTTTTAGACGAAATTGGAGATATGCCGCTGTCCGTGCAAACGCGGCTGTTGCGTGTGCTTGCCGAAGGCCAGTTTTATCCCGTTGGGTCACACCAATTGGTCAAAGTAGATGTACGTATTGTCGCGGCTACGCACCAGAATTTATTGCAAGCTGTCGCTGATGGACGCTTTCGGGAAGACCTTTACCATCGTTTAAATGTCATTCATTTGCGCTTGCCACCACTTGCAGAGCGCCGAGAAGATATTCCAGCGTTAGCCCATTATTTCTTACAACGTGCCGCAAATGAGTTGCAAACTCCAGTAAAAGTGCTAAATAAAGATACACAGCACGCACTGGAACGTGCACCCTGGCCTGGCAACGTGCGTCAACTGGAAAACACCTGCAGGTGGTTGATGGTGATGGCACCCGGTGAGGAAATACGCCCTCAGGACTTACCTACTGATATCGTGGCTGGGACACTCAATGGACAAATACGGCAAGACACCGGCTCGGTATCTTGGCAGCAGGTATTGGGTGACTCGTTACGTGAAGCGTTTGCAAGCGAACCGGATAGTGGGTTTAGCCCGTTTGAAGACGAATTTAACCAAACCGCGATGAAAATAGCACTTGAGATCACTGGTGGACACCGCCAGCGGGCGGCAAAAATTTTAGGCTGGGGACGCAATACATTGAGCCGCAAGCTCAAATCGTAAAGTTTCGGTAAAATAGATAATTTGCTCTATCCTTATTTCGATTTATTCGATAGGGTGGCAAATTGAAAAAAGCACCCTTAGGTTTTGTAAAGGATACCGTTGTGGCACACATATTGTTGATTGACGATGATGTTGACCTGGGCTCCATGTTAACCGAATTCTTGGCGAAGGATGGCATGCAGCTGACCACCGCTGAAGATGGAGAGCAGGGACTGAAAATAGCAACAGAGGGTAAGTTTGACCTCATTTTGCTAGATATTATGCTGCCAAAAATTGATGGCTTGCAGTTACTGAAGAAGTTGCGTGAGCGCCAAATCCAAACCAGCGTACTGATGCTAACCGCACGCGGTGACGACGTTGACCGAGTTGTTGGTTTGGAATTGGGAGCAGACGATTATTTAGCGAAACCATTTTATCCGCGCGAGCTGTTAGCTCGCATCAAAGCATTGCTGCGCCGTTCACGGGCGAACAACACCTTGCCTGCGGACGAAAAGCTGGTGTTCTCAGGATTTAAGATGGACACCGTAGCAGCAGAAGTAAGCTGTGACGAAGCGCCGCTTGAGCTCACCCCGACCGAGTTTGATATTTTACGCTGCCTGCTTGCCCACCATGGCCAGCTAGTCACTAAAGAAAGCTTATCCAACTTGGCGTTAGGTCGTGCGTTAGGCCCGTTTGACCGCTCGTTAGATGTGCACATTAGTAATATCCGTAAAAAGTTGCCAAGCCGCCCTGAGCGTATTCAAACCGTTCGTGGCCGAGGCTATCGGGTAGAAGAAAGAGGTTAATGGATAACCGACCAACGCGCTGGTATCAGTCGTTAACTTTACGCTTACTGGCGCTCTTTTGGGCATTACTGTTGGGGGCGACGCTTGCTGCGTTCGCCTCCGTGTTCTATTTAACCCGCCCACCCCAACCCCAAGCCGTTAGTTCTGACTTCGAACGCACCTTACGCCCCATTCTTGAGCAGGCGGAAAACTTCGCATTACTACAACCAGGGCGTTTACTGGTTGGCGAGTATCGTGTGGTCGCAAGGCGCAGCAGTGAAGACGGCGATTTAGATATGACCCAAGGGTTGTCTCAGGAAACCGCGCGCGCAGCATTGAGTTTGATTGATTCGGACAGTGCACCGCAGCAAATCGCTGTGCGTGGGCAGTTTGTTGCTGGGCCATTCTTTATGGGTGATTCGCGTTTAATTGTCAGTCGTCCATTGTCAGGTGACGAAGTGGCTGAACTGGCGGCACGCGACGAGCGCGAATTATTACCTAACTTATTGTGGATGGCGGTAACGGCCAGTGGTATCGGTGCGTTGATACTGGGTATCTGGTTTGTGCGCCCCCTGCGTCGTTTGCGCACAGCCACACGCGAAATCGCAGCGGGCAGCGCCGAGCCGAATCTGGCCCGCTTGCCCGCGCGCCGCGATGAACTCGGCGAATTGGCCCGTACTTTAAAAACCACCGCGATTGAACTTGCGACCTCGCGCGATGCACAGCGACGTTTATTAAGTGACGTGTCCCACGAACTGCGCTCGCCGCTGGCACGCTTGCAAGTTGCACTTGATCTGTTGGAGTCCGAGGAGCTGCGCAAGTCTAACCATTGGCTGATGATGGAAAAGGACATTTTGCGCTTATCCCGCATTATCGACAGTATCTTATGGCTGTCACGCTTAGAAAACGGTATTGCCAAACTAGAGCGTGAAGACGTGTCACTGAGTGCAATGCTCAAAGAGCTTGAAAGCGACCTGGTGTACGAGAATGACGTGTATGCCGGGCGCCTGCAAATACCCCATGAAGATTTACCGGTGCTGGCAACCGACCCCATTCTGCTGCGCTTAATTTTAGAGAACTTAGTACGCAACGCGTTCCAGTACGGGCCAGACGACGGTCATGTGACAGTCATTGCCGATGTCACCAAGCGCGAAGTGAAGATTAAAGTGTGCGACCAAGGACCTGGCGTCGATGAGAGCAAAGTCGAAGAACTGTTTGTGCCGTTTTTCCGTGCCGACCCCTCGCGTCACCACGGTGCTGGTGTAGGCTTGGGTTTAGCCTTATGTCAGCGTTCCAGTGCCGTGCTAGGCGGCCATCTGGAAGCGCGCAATCACCCCGATGGCGGTCTCGAAGTCACCTTAACATTACCGCTAAAATCTTAAGCTAAGCTATACTGACGTGAGTGCGGTGCATGTGCCGCGCGCCTCTTTTCAATAACCATGTGTTCGGTAATTAGAAACGTACAAGGAGCGCCAGTGTCCGTTGCGCAGTCACATAACCCTAAGTCCGACTCATTAGATTCGAGTGAACAGCCCCTCAGTCAGGCACAGCTGCAAGAATGGCTGGCTGCACGCCCAAGTGACACTGAACCGGCTTGGGCGCATTGGTCAGCCACCATACTTAGCCAATTTTGGCAGCATGTTAGCCAACACACACTGGAAACTGCCGACGATGTGGAAGTGCGCTATGTGCTGTTTAAGCAATCCCAGCCCAGTGACAAAGGCTGGGTGGTGTTATCGCCTGGACGGATTGAAAGCTACTTAAAATACCAAGAAATTATGCTCGAATTGGCCGCCCAAGGTTATAGCGTGGCGGCTATTGACCATCGCGGCCAAGGGTTTTCAGAGCGCACCAGTCACCACCCGCAACACGGGCATATTGCGCATTTCGATGAATTTGTGCGTGATTTCGCGGATTTTATGCTGGCATTAAAGCCGCATATCGGTGCCGCGCCGTGCCAATTAATGGCGCATTCGATGGGGTCGGCTATCGGCTGCTTGTATATGGCGCATTACCCCCACCCGTTTAAAAGCGCAGTGCTTAGCGCGCCGATGATGGGCGTGCAAACCAAGCCTTGGCCCGAAGCCATTGCGCGTGGTTTGATCCGAATCGGGCATTGGCTCAATCAGCAATTTGCTGGTGACAAACCACGCTACTTCATTGGTATGCGTGATTACGCAGAGGTCAGCTTTGACGATAATAACCTGACCCACAGCCCGCAGCGTTACCAATGGTTTAAAGCCATGTATCAACATCACCCTGAAATTCAACTTGGCGGGCCGACGGTGCAATGGCTGAAGCAGGCGTTACAAGCTATGGCCGAACTACCCGAAGCCTCGCAGCGTATTCGTATTCCCGTGCTACTGTTGCAAGCGGGCGAAGATATGATTGTCAGCCCACAGCCACAACAGGTGTTCATGCAGTTACAAGCGCACCCGCATAGCCGTTTGCAGCGCGTACCCGGCAGTTACCATGAAGTGTTTATGGAAACCGACGCGATTCGGGGGCCCGCGATGGCACAGGCCTATGAGTTTTTGGCGCAGCATATTGACAGCCCGCCGCTAGACCCCAGCATTCAGGTGCCAAACCGGCGTCGACGCAGCGCACGCAAAGAACGCTAGGGTTGTGTGCTACACTGCGCGCTTTGAAGTCTGTACAACGTCGTTTTACTTAGAGAACCAGCATGTTTCACATCGCCTTGCATGAGCCCGTGATGCCCGCCAATTGCGGCAATATTATTCGTTTGTGCGCCAATAACGGCTGCACCTTGCACTTAATTGAACCGCTAGGCTTCGATTTTGAAGAGAAAAAGCTGCGTCGCGCCGGGCTGGATTACCATGATTTAGCCAATCTGGTGCGTTACCCCAACTACGCGGCATTCGCTGAAGCCATGCAAGACAAGCGCATTTTCGCATGTACCACCAAAGGTAGCCGTGGTTACACCGAAGTCAGCTACGCAGCCGACGATGTGTTATTGTTTGGCTCTGAAACCGCAGGCTTACCCGATGCCATTCGTGATGGCTTCGCGCCCGAGCAGCGCATACGCATTCCGATGCAATCCAGCTCGCGCAGTTTGAACTTGTCCAATTCCGTCGCCATTATTAGCTATGAAGCTTGGCGGCAGCAAGGCTTCGCTGGGGCTCGTTAGCTGTTACAGGCTGCGCGGAACTCACGGCGACATGCGGCGTCATAGTGTCATAGACAGATAGAGGTAGTAATGGCAAAACATATGTTGAATTCAACGTTTGCAGGTGCTGGCTTAGTCACCACGCTGATGGCTGGCTTAATCAGCGCAAGTGCAGTGATGTTCGCGCCGCAAGCACAGGCACAGTCTGAAAGTAGCGAGCAGCCAGAACGGCGTTTGAACCTGATGCTGATGGGCAGCGCACCACAGGTGTGTAGCAGCATGAACCAGGACGCCTGCGCTGACAAAGACTGGATTCAAGCTAATGAAATGCGCACCGCAAGGGTATATAACCTAAGTGACGTGCGCCGCCGTGAAGCCATGCGCCAAGCCGTGTGGCCACGCGAACGTGAAGCCATTCGCGAAGAACTTATCGAAGCACTGGAGATGATGGCCGACCATTTTGGCTACGGCGTGGTACCAGAACATCGTTTGATTGACCGCTTTCGCTCGCGTGCCCACCTTGATTTACTTAGCCGTTTAACCGAAGACGAATATTACCGCGTGCTCGATGGCCTTGAAATGCCAACCGTCGAAGGTTTACGGGAAGTGGCGCGGGTGTCAGAAAGTCCGAACACCAGTGCACAACTATTGCAGCGTTTTGTCAGCGACACCCAAAGGTTTTCGGGTCAGGAAACGCCGGTCATTTATATCGTGACAGCGGCGCAGCGTGATCCACTTGGCAGCTACTTAAGCCAAGCCGCCGCCTTGCGTAGCGCAGGTGCAGAACCGCGCTGGCTGCCTATCGACGCCACCGTGATGCGCGCCGAAGGGCGTTGCGACAGCATTGATTCACTGCGTCGCCGTGGCACTGGTGCTTACGACAGAGCCCGGGTACATCCGCAATTACATGCCCAGCAGGTCGAATTCTGCGAAAGCCGTGATAGCTGGAGCGACGCATTGAACGAAGCCGACGGCGTATACTTTGTCGATGGCAACCAAAGCTTATTGCGCGACGCCTTTATCAATAGCGACGGCCAAGCCAACGCATTATTGCAAAGCATTCAAAATAAGCTAAACGCAGGTCAATTAAATGTCGCCGCTGCGGGCAACGCCGCAATTGCGATGTCTTCAGCCACCATGGTCACCAACGGCACCAGCCGTGATGCGATGGTCAACGGCTCATTAGCGCGTCAGGCACCAGCCATTGGCTGCGAGCAAGACGACAGCTGCCCACGCGATGTAGGCCCCGACACCTTGACCTATAACCCGCTCGGTGGATTAGGTCTGTATAGTTTTGGCATGATTGACGTCGAGCTGTCTGAACGTGGCCGCCAAGCGCGCATGTTGCGCCTTGCTGCAGATACAGTCACCCCAGTGGCGATTGGTATCGACCGTGACACCGCCATACTGGTGAACCCAAGCCATGGCGTGTTTGAAGTGTTAGGCGACGCTGCCGTATTCGTTGCCCAGCAAGCCACGGGTAACGCCAATATGGTCGGCGGCGGCTTCCACTTTTTGTACCGTGGTGCCATGGGTCGCATTCAGCGCAGCGCCGTCACCGACATTAGCCTGGCGCAGCAACCCGCATTCCGACCGGAGTCAATTACCACAAGGTTCTTGGGCGACACCGGGGTGTTCGATAACATTGCCCGCCTGTGCGAAGGACGTGAACAGCTGCAGTTGCTGCAAGACGACTTTGTATTCTTAATGCAGCGTACCGATAACACCACCGCCGAAGGGCGGCGTGGTCGCTGTCAGGTGATTAATGGCGTGGTCGGTATAGGCCGGAATTAGTACCCGAACCATGGTTTATATCAAACCAATCGGGTAAAACTTGGTTTATAGTAACTAGCGAATCCCAATTTCGGTTCGCTGGTTACACTATGACTCAATTACTGCGGGTGACCCGCCCCAACTTTCTAACCCTCACCGTGGTGTGCATTGCATTGGCCGCCACGGTTGCCCTCGAACACGTTGGCAGCATCGCGCTGTTGGACTTACTCTTGGTGAGCGTGCTTGCCCTGGCGGCCCATGCCAGTGTGAATGCTTTTAATGAATACCACGACTTTCGCTCAGGGCTGGATCTGACCACCCAACGCACCCCGTTTAGCGGTGGCAGTGGCGCGCTGGTTGAATCGCCCCATCTGGCTCGCGCCGCCTTGTCCCTCGCCTGTGTCACTCTAGTCATTACCATAGTCGCTGGGCTTTGGTTGGTGTGGGTGCACAGCTGGCAACTGCTATGGCTCGGTGTTATCGGGGTGGTGGTCATATATACCTACACCCATTATCTAAACCGCTCGCCCTTATTGTGTCTACTCGCCCCGGGTGTCGGCTTTGGTATGTGCATGACACTTGGCGCCAGTTGGGTGCTGAGCGGCGGTCTTAGTGCCAGTGCATGGGTTGCTGCGTTGGTGGTCACCTTGGTAGTGAGCAATTTACTATTATTGAATCAATTTCCCGATATCGAGGCAGACCGTGCCGTCGGTCGGCGCCATCTACCAATTGTGTGGGGCGAAAAGCGCTGCGCCAAGTTATTCGCAGCGTTTTATTGGCTCGCCTATGGCTTAATTGGAGTTGCGGTATGGGGCGGGCTGATAACCCCATGGGCATTATTGGCGCTGGTGTCTCTAGGCTTGTGCGTTCCGTTGCTTGGCAAGGTGCTTGGTGCGCCGCAGCAGGTTGCTCAGCAGGTGGCAACATTGGGGCTCAACGTGGCGCTGGTGCATGTGTTGCCATTGCTGATGGCGGTTGGGCTATTGATCAGTTGGTGGCGTGGCGCTTAGTCGGTGTCAGATGGGTTTGGCAGTGCTTTAAACTGGTGAAACACAACAAGGAGTAAGCATGCAACAACACGAATACGATGTCGTTGTGGTGGGCGGCGGTGGTGCTGGCTTACGCGCTGCGATTGCTGCAGCACAGGCCAGTGACGGCAACAGCCGCATCGCACTGTTGTCCAAAGTGTACCCGATGCGCTCGCACACGGTTGCGGCAGAAGGCGGCGCCGCGGCGGTCACACGAGACGACGACAGCCTTCAAGCACACTTCGAAGACACCGTTGCTGGCGGCGATTGGTTAGCCGAGCAAGGGGTGGTGGACTATTTCGTCAAGCATGCCCATCGCGAACTGGTGCAAATGGAGCACTGGGGCTGCCCTTGGTCGCGCCAGCCTAATGGCAATGTGCAAGTGCGCCGTTTCGGAGGCATGAAAACTGAGCGAACTTGGTTTGCGGCGGACAAAACTGGCTTCCACATGCTCCACACCTTGTATCAAACCGCCCTTCAATTTGATGCCATTACCCGTTTTGACGAATATTTTGTATTGGACATTGGCGTGGCCGAAGACGGTGATGAGCGCGAAGTCACTGGGGTGTTGGCATTGGATATTAAAACCGGCGCGCTGCACTGCATCCGTGCTGGCGCGGTTATTATGGCGACCGGTGGCGCTGGGCGCGTGTTTAAATTCAATACCAACGGCGGCATTGTCACCGGAGATGGCATGGCCATCGCGTATCGCAATGGCGTGCCCCTGCGCGATATGGAGTTTGTGCAATACCACCCCACAGGCTTGCCCGGCAGTGGCATTCTAATAACCGAAGCCAGCCGCGGTGAAGGCGGTGTACTCGTCAACAAAGACGGCTATCGGTACCTGCAAGATTACGAACTTGGCCCAGAAACGCCGCTGGGTAAACCCCAGAACAAATACATGGAACTGGGGCCAAGAGACAAACTTTCGCAAGCCTTTTGGCATGAGCAGCAACGAGGCAGGACAGGGAAGCATGGCACATCCGATGTCGTCTATTTGGACTTACGTCATTTAGGTAAGGCGTTTCTTGAAGAACGCCTGCCGTTTATCTGTGAGCTTGCCAAAGCCTATGTCAACGTCGACCCAGTGCATGAACCCATTCCGATTCGCCCGGCGGTGCATTACACCATGGGAGGCATTCTAACCGATGCCCAGTGCGAAACGCCGATACAGGGGTTGTTTGCAGCTGGCGAATGCGCATCCGTGGGCTTGCACGGCGCCAATCGGTTGGGCTCCAATTCATTGACCGAGTTGTTGGTGTTTGGCCGACTTGCTGGCGAACAGGCGTGGCAGCGGGCGAACGCACGTCGAAATACGCCTGCCAAGAGCGACGACATGACCGCTAAAACTCAATACTGGCAGCAGCGCATTAGTGCCATGCAGCAAAACCCCAAACACGCTGCGGTGTCCAGCTGGCCCCAATTGAAGCAAGATTTGGTTGCCACCATGGAGCGAGGGTGTGGCATCTACCGTGACGAGGCCGGTTTGCAGCAATCACTCAACGACATTCACGAGTTAAAGGTGGCTTACCAGCGCATGCACGTCGCGGACAGCAGCCGAGGCTACAACACCGACTTACTGCAGGCAATCGAGCTTGGCTTCAGTTTAGATGTAGCGGAAGCCACCTGTTTAGCGGCGCTGGAGCGACGGGAATCGCGCGGTGCGCACCAGCGCTTGGAAACCGAGTATCAACAGCGCAATGACGAGCAGTTCTTAAAGCACAGCCTAGTGCGCTGGAGGGATGAGCAACCGGCCACTCTGGAGTGGCAACGCGTCGACACCACATTGTCGGCGCCGAAGGTTCGCGCCTATGGTGAACAAGGCAATGCCCAAGCCAGCACGCCCAATCGTACTCAAGGAGGCAAGGTATGACGCAGCCGCGCACCTGCTATGTTGATATTAGCCGTTACGACCCTGAACGCGGTGACCAGTACCCCACCATGCAGCGCGTTCAAGTGCCGTACGACGACAGCACCTCGGTGCTGGATGTCTTGCAATATGTGAAGGAGCAGGTCGACTCCAGCTTAAGTTACCGCTGGTCATGTCGAATGGCGATTTGCGGCTCCTGTGGGGTGATGGTCAATGGCATCCCCAAGCTTGGTTGCAAGGACTTCGTTCGCGACTATGTAGCTCATAAGGGTGTCGGCCGAGATCACGCCGCCAATGATGCGCCTGCACTCACCATCGAACCGCTTGCGCATTTCACCGGGGAGCGCGATTTGGTGGTGAACATGGACGAGTTTTTAACCCACTTGGAGGCGGTTAAACCCTATATTATTGACCCTGCCTCGCGCCCCAACAATCCGTCGGCCGCGACGCACTCGCAGACACCCGCACAGCTGGCGCGTTATCAGCAATTTGCCAACTGCATCAACTGTGGTTTGTGTTATGCCGCGTGCCCTCAGTTTGGCTTGAATCCCGAGTTTGTTGGGCCAGCGGCAATAGCTTTGGCGCACCGTTACAACTTGGACAGTCGTGACCATGGTAAGCATGAGCGGATGCAGGTGCTAAATACCCACGACGGCGTTTGGAGTTGCACCTTTGTCGGCTTTTGTTCAGACGTATGCCCCAAAGGCGTAGACCCTGCTGCCGCGGTGAACCAAGGCAAAGTAGAGTCAGCGAAAAGCATGTTGATTCAGTTATTCAAAGGCAGCTCGATAGGAGATTCACGCTCATGAGTTACAAGCCTGAACTGACCGGCCGTTGGTGGCTCAAGCACGGCCATTTCAAGCGCTATATGCTGCGCGAGGCCACCGTCATACCCTTGGTATTCTTGCTGTGTTCATTGCTGGCTGGGGTATTCAGTTTGCAAGACGTGGAACGCTTTAGCCAGTGGCAGGCGTATATGGCGCATCCGTTGGTGATCATTGGCCATACGGTGGCACTGGGTGCTGCGCTGTACCATGCCGCCACCTTCTTCGTGCTGTTCCCGCGAGTGATGCCAATTCGCATTGCCAACTACACATTGCCAGCTCGCCTTATGGTCGCCGGACAGTGGGCCGCGGTATTGGCGGTGGCACTGCTGTGCCTTTGGTTAGTGACCGGAGGTCGCGTATGAAACAGCGAATTAAAGGCCTGCACCTAGAGCCACTGTGGTGGGGGTTATTTAGCGCCGGTGGCGTATGCTTTGCCGTGTTGGTGCCTAGCGTGGTACTGGTGTTTGGCTTGCTGTGGCCACTTGGAGTGGTGGACGTGAGCTTCACCACCTTGCAATCCTGGTATCAAAGCCTGTGGGGGCTGGTATTTACCGCGGTGGTCATCAGCCTCCCAGCGTTTCATGCCGCCCACCGCATTCGCCATGGGCTGCATGATATGAAGATAGGGTATGGTGGGTCGACCACGGCATTCGTATGTTACGGCAGCGCCATGGTGGTAACCGCATTAGGCGTTATTGCATGGTGGTCCGCATAGGCGAACAGGTCACCTCAACGGTCAAGGGTGTCCATACCGGTACTACCGTAATCGGAGCTTCCGCTAAGTGATACCGTACTGCTCGCGGTAGGCACTTACTTTGGCCATATTGGCCTCCTGACCGGGTTGCTCAGCCAAGTAGCGAATGAGGTCATTTAAGGTGACAATGGCAATTACTTTGGCGTTGTAGTCGCGCTCGACTTCTTGAATGGCGCTCAGCTCACCTTTGCCCTTCTCTTGACGATCCAGAGCAATCAGTACGCCCGCCAAGCTCGCGCCGTTGGCCTCAACAATATCCATCGATTCACGAATGGCGGTGCCTGCGGTAATGACGTCATCCACCAGCATGATCCGGCCTTGCAAGTCCGCACCAACTAAGTTGCCGCCTTCACCATGCGTCTTCTTCTCTTTGCGATTGAAGCAATACGGCACGTCTTTCTGATGGTGTTCAAACAGGCTAATTGCGGTCGCACTGGCAATTGGAATGCCCTTGTAGGCAGGCCCAAACAGTACGTCAAACTCAATGCCCGAGTCTTGCAGCGCCGCCGCATAATAGCGCCCTAAGCGAGCCAAATCGGCACCGGAGTTGAACAAGCCTGCGTTGAAGAAATACGGGCTGGTGCGACCTGACTTCAACGTAAACTCACCAAATTTGAGTACGCCTTTGCTTAAAGCAAACTCGATAAATTCGCGTTGGTAGTCTTTCATGCGTTAAGCGCCTCTTTTTGAATGTCATTCAGTTCACGAATGGCGTGGCGAGCTAAATCGAGCATCGCATTCATCTCGACCATGCTGAACGGTTCGCCTTCAGCGGTGCCTTGCACCTCAATCATCTTACCGGTTTCGGTCATCACCACATTCATGTCGGTATCGGCTGCAGAGTCTTCTTCATACTGCAAATCAGCCACCGGCTCGCCGTTGTAGATACCCACCGAAATGGCCGCTACCATCGCCTGCAGCGGGTTGGCTTTAACCATACCTTGCTTGCGCATATGGCTAAGTGCATCGACCAAGGCCACGCATGCACCAGTAATCGACGCTGTACGCGTGCCACCATCCGCCTGAATCACGTCGCAGTCTACGGTAATGGTGTGTTCGCCTAAGGCATTCAAGTCCACCGCAGCGCGCAATGAGCGTGCGATTAAACGCTGGATTTCCAACGTACGGCCACCTTGCTTGCCACGGCTCGCCTCACGCCCAGAGCGGGTATGCGTCGCCCGAGGCAGCATGCCGTATTCGGCAGTAACCCAACCTTGGCCTTTGCCTTTCAAAAAGCGTGGCACACCCACTTCAACACTGGCATTACACAACACTTTGGTGTCGCCAAATTCAATCAACACGCTGCCTTCTGCGTGACGGGTATAGTTTCGGGTGATGGTCACCGGACGAATTTGTTGAGCAGTACGGCCATCAGGGCGCATAAGAAACCTCGTTGCAGATAAGTGGTATAGGAGTGTAAAAACGCGCCCATTATAGGCAAATTAGGGGTCAAGTGCCATGCCAGCGACTGTTTTTGCCGCCTATGCACAGGTATACTGGCGCAGTTACGGCCTCGCCAAACCATTGACAGCGCGCGGCCATAAGCAGCTAAGCACATAAAAGGAAAGAGTAATGATTTATAGTATGACCGCTTATGCCCGCCACGAAATTAAAGGCGAATGGGGCAGTGCCGTGTGGGAACTTCGTTCCGTGAACCAGCGTTACCTCGAAACCTATTTTCGCTTACCCGAACAGTTTCGCGGCCTCGAAGCCAGCCTACGTGAACGCCTACGCCAGCGCTTAGCGCGCGGCAAAGTAGAATGTAACCTACGCTTTCACGCCAACGAAGGCGCCGCCACCGATTTAGTCATCAACGAAGACCTCGCCAAAGCAGTGATTCGCAGTGCCGAGTGGGTGCAACAAAACGGCGGCAACGGCAGCATGAACCCGCTCGATATACTACGCTGGCCCGGTGTTATCAGCGCGCCAGAACCCGACATGGACGCGTTACAAAGCGAACTGTTGCAGGGCTTTGATAACGCAATGGAAGAATTTGTCAGTGCCCGCGCCGCCGAAGGCAGCAACATGCGCAAACTGATTGAAGAGCGCTTGGAAAATATCGGTCGCCAGGTCGTCACCGTACGTGCGCAGATGCCAGCCGTACTCGAATGGCAACGTGAGCGCTTACTCACCAAGTTTAAAGAAGCATCGATTGAACTTGATTCGCAACGCGTTGAGCAAGAAATGGTGCTGATGGCACAAAAAAGCGACGTCGCCGAAGAACTCGACCGCCTCGAAAGCCATATCAAAGAAACCCGCATTGCCATGAACAAAGGCGGCGCCTGCGGCCGACGCCTCGACTTCATGATGCAAGAATTCAACCGCGAAGCGAACACCCTAGGGTCAAAGTCTATCAATGCCGACATCACCAATGCCGCCGTCGAGCTGAAAGTGCTGATTGAGCAGATGCGCGAGCAGATCCAAAACATCGAATAGTTTTTTTACCCGTCCAAGAATGTCTTAAAAGCCCTGTTATTTGCTTGTAAATAAAGGGCTTTTTTGTTTTTCCCGTCCAAATCGGTTTGCAGATGTCCGTTACCAGTTGCTGTTTAAGTGGTGGGCAAAATGGTGGGCAAGACCTGTTTTTTTGACTCAATAAGCAAAAAGTCAAGGTATCTGGTGAGCAGATTTTTGCATCTATCTCACCACCGCCTTATGCCATCCCCACTTATCGTGCTGCTTGCAGATTGTTCAATCACTCAACTATCGAACCAATCGATAAACAAACAGTGGTGGGCAATGGTGAGCAAATTTTAACGATTTCTTAGGAATATAGAGTAACAAACGATGGCAAAACTAACCGCAACTCAGGTGCAGTCTTATGCTCGCACCGCAGCAGCAAACAAAAAATACAGTGATGGTAATGGCCTATATTTTTGCGTAAGAAAATCTGGCATGCCGTATTGGATGCTAAGGTATACCAGCCTAAATGGACGACGAGAAGCCACGCTCGGTCAATATCCAAGTATGACCTTAGCAGAGGCTCGACTTGAATCGTCTAAAATGCAGCTACAACTTCAGCAAGATGAAGACCCATTAGCAATCCGTGCTATTGAAACCATCCCTGAGATTCAAAATGTCAGTCAGCTGTTTCAAGACTGGTATGCCAAAGACTTAAGTCGCCGATTAAAGCACCCAAATATACCCAAACGTGTTTTTACCAAAGAAATTGCACCAGTGATTGGTCAACTTCCTATCCAAGCTGTGCGCCCCACACATGTACGCGAAGTATTAGAGCGCATTCGAGAAAGTAACCGCCCTACCATTGCCAACGATACCTTGATGTACATGAAGCAGCTGTTTCGACATGCAATAAAGCTCGACTTAACGCTGAACAACCCCGCCGCAGCCTTTACCGTGGACGATGCCGGTGGCGTGGAGTCCAGTAAAGACAGGATGCTTAGCAAAGAGGAAATTCACTACGCCTTTAGCGTGTTTCATACCCATATCAATAGCTTTGGCCGCGACAACTACCTCGCTTGCTGCCTGTTTTTGGTGTTGGGTGTGCGCAAAAGCGAATTGTGCGAAGCCATGTGGCGTGAAATGGATTTAACCACGGGTGTGTGGGATCTACCCAAAGAACGCAGCAAAACCGGCGTCCCCATTAGCATCCCCTTACCGCGCCAAGCCATTGCCTGGTTTAACGAGCTGCAAGTCCGCGCTTGTGGCTCGCCTTATGTTTTCCCTGCCAGACGAGCAAGCCATCGTCCACATATGGGGCCAGATACGCTAAACCGCGCCATTTCTAAACTCTTTGGTCGCGAGCCTGGGCGCAAAAACAGCCTCCCAATAAAATGGGCAAGCTTGAACACTTCACCGTACACGATTTACGCCGCACCTTTCGCAGCCTTGCCGCCTCTTTGGGCATTGCAGGCAACGTAGCCGAACGCTGTCTTAACCATAAGCTAAAAGGCGTTGAGGGTATCTACGACCGCCACGATTACTTTGAAGAGCGCCGAATTGCCCATCAAACTGTGGCTGATGTGGTTGAACCACTGGTGAACTTTGAGCCCGCTTCACAATACAAAATCGGAGTGCGCTAACATGCAGTTTATGATGCGACTTGCCCCCATTACCTTTCCAATAGCCATGCTGGCAGGCCTTGGTTGGTGTATTGGCATTGCCTTACTCGATCAACCTCATGGTATAGGCTACGCACTTACTCGGTATTGCCTGATGGTATTCGTGGTACTCGCTCCTTGGCTGACGCTAAAACTCACGTTCTACGTGATTGTCAGCCTAGGACGCAAACTGGGGCTCATCCCGCCTGCACGCCCAACGCACAGCTTGGGGTATGAAGAATCACTCTATTGGTTCAGAGTATTGGCCTTCTTCGATGGCAAACGCAGCCGAATGCCGAAAAGGCCTATCAGACGAAACTAATAATCCCCCATTTGCTCACTTACCGTGGGCAGTTGGGACAATGGGACAGCAATTGATTTAGCAAGCTTTAGAGGGTGAATAAGAGGAAATTACACTGCCCCAAGGAATGGGGCAATCGGGGCTTGGATTAACAAAACAAGCCACCAAACATAATCTTTAAACCAATATGACCGACGCCTCTGTATCTTTGTACGCGTCGGTTCTCATTTTAGCGTAGCGGTATGCTTCGCAAATGTGTTTCAATTGCTTCAATCATCGACTTGGTAAGTGGTAAATGCGCTTTTTCTTTCGCCCAGATTTCATGAAAGCCTGCCACGGTTTGCTTGGCAGTATCTAATACCAATTTTTCTGGCAGCATGGCTTTAGCCGCTATGTGTGACAGCTCATCCAGCGTGAAATCACTGAATTTCTTGCTACGACTCACCTTCAGCGATGCACTATCATCGGGGATATAAGGAATGGTCGAGACAAAGTCATAAGCAGGTGCAATCGATGCGGTGCGCTTGTCTTTGTAAATCACAGACCAATTCTTCAAATGCATATCCGCATTACCAATTAGGGTATTGAACACCAATCGACGCGTAAATTCTGCAATGTCTTCGTCTTGACCTTCGATGCCGATAACCTGAGCAATATTGCGCATACTGGCTTTTTTGTATTTATCTTGAGGATAGACGCCAAACACTTGCGCAAAATCTTCAATATGTACGGCTTGATCACCTGCACGATCAAAGCGCTTGATCACAAACGCCTGAGCATTTTTAAAAGCATCGCCAAATTTACCAATACCATCTGGGATATTAGCAATCTGGTTAATCGGGAGTAGCTGCGTTTCTGGCACATCCATCCCCAACATGCGAGCCAGTTCCATCATCGAATATTCATTTTCTGGCACAGCGTCAAAACGAGACGATGGCAATTTCACAATCCAAGAGCCACCTTGACCGGTTGCTGGAATAGTCAACCCACCGTTTGCTTGTTGTACGGCCGAAAACTTCAACTGCACACCCGCCAATGAAAAACGCATTGGCAATTCAATTTCCGTTTCATCGTCAATACCTTGATGCACATTAGGCGGCAGCGCTTCGCCATCAGCAGGTTCAACCGTGATCGCACCTGCTAAATCTTGTCCTAACACCCACAATAGAAAAAACTCCCGCGCTGGATTCACTCCGGCACGCTCTGCCAGGTAATGACGCATGGTTTCTTCTGGCAAAAGGTTAGAGAAAAACGGAGTTAACTTGGTTTGGGTCGGTTTAAAATTAGTCAGTAAGCCACCCAGTGCATCTTTAAAACCCAGCCCCAACACGGGCCGTGATTCATCATGAATGTACGAATCCATAAAGGCAAAAAGCGTTCTGTCATTGCCCACGTTGGTGATCGTTGCTATGGGTTCGCCATAGAGCAACACGTTGAGCGTAGAAACATGATTAGTCATCGTCGTCTTCCCCTAACTGATATGCCGGTGACATCTGCTCAGCTTCATCGTTGATACCATTATTGTTTGGCCCATTATGATAAGCACCTTGGCTGCTTCGAATGATTGACTTGATGGCAGGAATGGACTTTTTAGGCGCAACCAATAGCTCTAGGTCGAGTACACGGGCCAGAGCAATCAAACTGGACATTCTTAAATCAACGCCACCAGACTCGATCTTCGAAATATGACTTTGCGGCACACCCGAACGCGCGCTCAGCTCTCTCTGGCTAAACCCCTTGCGTACCCGAGCTTCTCGAAGACTTTCTAGTATCTGCTCTGTTACATAGCTCATTTCGATACGCCTTAATGAATCAATTAGGAATAATTATATACAAAAACATATCACCGTAATCCCACAAACACAAGAATGATTAGCTATTATGTATCACCAATCACTTCTTGATATACAATTATAGATAAACCGTAACGCGCGCGCTCTATTACTGTGAGCAGATGGGACAATGGGGCAATACCTGATATGCCAAGCTTTAGAGGGTGAATAAGAGGAAATTACACTGCCCCAAGGAATGGGGCAATTGGGGCAGAATATGCAGTAGAGGCATAATGCAGCTTATTTTGGATAGTTTGAAAGAAGCGGTTAGTCTCCTGATTGGATGATTCATAGTCCGCCGCCATAGTGAAGATTTCCTTCACCCTTAGATAAACGCGCCGTTCGCTGGCTCTAATATCGCGAATGCGTTCCAGCATCTCATCAAAATAGTCTGGAACAGCAGATGACCCAACAGGTGGATTTTTCAAGCGTTCGTCATCCATTACGAAGCCTTTAATAAGATATTCTTGTAACGTTTGAGTTGCCCATTGGCGGAACTGAGTACCACGACTAGAACGAACTCGGTAGCCCACAGCGATAACTAAGGGCAGACTGAAATATTGTACATTGTAAGATTTCCCGTCCGAGGCAGTTGTTCGGTATAACCGAACAACTGCCCTTTCGTCCAATTCACCTTCAGTAAAGATATTTTGAACTGGTGTACTCAGTTAACGCGCCGTTGGCGATAAAATTACCTTCAACACATACACCTTTAGCGTGGGCACGGCGGAATCCAGCGTGCGGGCTTGCACCTTCCTGAAAGTCAACAAATTGCTGGGCGGTGACCTGGTTACGGCCGAAGAAGCCAGCAGCGTACATAAATATAAGAATGAGTGTGCTAATAACCGCGGCTATGATTAACAACGGGGCTAAACGCTTCGAGGTGGCAGCAGACATGGTCAGCATCCATTTATAATGAGAAACATAGGGATAACGCCAAACGCGGCTGAGCGGATCACTACATTTTAGGTATTTTAAAGTGGCTCCCCGGCGAAGCCGGGGCAGCACTTTGGTTGAGACTATTTGATTTGGGTGAAACGCAGGTATGGGCGTTGCTCATCCCACCCCTGCGGGAACAATTTGGCAGCCTCTTCGTTACTGACCGTTGGTTTAATAATGACCTTGTCACCTGGCTGCCAGTCAGCAGGGCAGGCCACATTGTGCTTGTCTGAGAACTGCAGGGCATCAATTACCCGCAAAATCTCGTCAAAGTTACGGCCAACAGCCATCGGGTAGGTCATGGTCAAACGTATTTTATGGTTTGGGTCGATGATAAACACCGAGCGAACTGCGGCGGTTTCGCTCTCGCCTGGGTGGATCATGTCGTATAGCTGGGCAATTTTCTTTTCTTTGTCGGCGACGATGGGGAACTGCAGGTCAGTATGCTGCGTCGCATTTACGTCTTCGATCCAGCCCAGATGTTCCTCTACGGTGTCAGTAGACAAACCCAGTGGAATCACGCCGCGCTTGGCAAATTCTTCTGCCAGTTGTGAGGTTCGCCCCATCTCAGTGGTACAAACCGGTGTGTAATCTGCGGGGTGGCTAAAGAAAAACACCCAGTTGTCTTTAGCCCAGTCGTGGAATTTAATTTTACCTTTAGTGGTATCGATTTCGAAATTTGGGGCTGTGTCGCCAATACGTAAACTCATACTAGTTACCTCTGTGTGGTTGAAGGTGGCACTCAATGGCCACTTGAAATCCTTGGTTATAAGTATATTCTTTTATTGAATATATAAAATGTTGATTTACCGATTGCTGTAAATAGAGGGTATACGGATTTAATGGTTGATGGGGCACCTTCACCCCATCAATCTGATACCACCCTCAGATGGTTGATAGATCGACTCCGTAGTTGAGTTCCTCTGCGAAGTCCGGCAGTCCGTAACCGATGGTTTTCTTGTAGAAAGGAGAGACCTTCGCAGTCGGTGCCTTCTTCTTGTGCTTCGTGGTGTAGAGCATTCGTGCCCGCATCACCTCGAAGGAGTAACCGCGCCCTTCACGGTTCTTGTCCTTGGCCAGCCACTTTACAGCCTGATCAGACGCTGCCAGCAGGCCCGATATGGACAATAGGGCATACGGCGAGAGCTTTTTGCCAATAATGAGCATTATTTAACCCTTCAATGCCAGAATGCGTCTGGCACCGTTAAGTACAATGACCCCCGCGATGGTGCCGATAATCAGATCCGGATAATTGGACCCGGTCCACGCGACCAGGGCGCCGGCGGTGATGACCCCCAGGTTGATCACCACGTCGTTGGCCGAAAATATCCAGCTAGCCTTCATATGAGCTCCGCCCCCTCGATGTTTGGATACCATCAGCAGACAGGCGGTATTGGCAATCAATGCGACGAATGCGATGGCTATCATCACCAGCGATTCAGGCTCACTACCGAATACAAAGCGCCTCACGACCTCTACGAGTACGCCAACAGCCAAAACCAGTTGGACCACACCAGCAACGTGCGCAACACGGACCTGCCTTTTCACGCTATGCCCAACCGCATAAAGAGCGAGTCCGTACACTGCCGCATCAGCAAAATTGTCCAGGGACTCTGCAATGAGGCCAGTTGACTGAGCCATCAGACCGGCAGTCATTTCCACCACGAACAGAAGTGCATTGATGCCGAGCAACCAGCGCAGGGTCCCGGATTCTTGCTCAGCAGAAGCTGCCGAGAACTCGGCGGCCTTGATGGTCTCCGGATTTGCAGCAACGCTTTCCTGAAGCGCGGCTCCTAGCCCCAAGGTCTTCAGTTTCGATGTGACGGGCTCGACCTCGCCGTCATGCACGACCTTCAGCCGGCGGTTCGACAAGTCGAAGGACAGCGCTCGAATCTCCTCAAAGCCGCTCAGGGCTAGGCGAATCATTCGTTCTTCTGATGGACAGTCCATCTTCGGCACGGCATAAACACTGACCCATCTCCCTGGCGCCTCGGAGGAGGCCTGTATATCGGTATCCGCTGCGGACGTTGCATCACCGCCACAGGCGCCACCACAGGATTTACTCATGATACGACTCCACTTGAACAATGTTGTGGTACCATTTTAAACTATAAAGCTACTATAAGGTCAATAGAGTAAAGAATCCGTTGGGGAGGAGGCTGATGCGCATTGGTCAGTTGGCGCAGTTGGTAGGGGTCGAAACACAGACGATCCGCTTCTATGAACAGCAGGGCTTGTTGCCGCCGCCTGATCGGCAGGACAACGGTTACCGTGTCTATACCGAGAAGCATGGTGAGGGGCTGGCCTTCATCCGTCGCTGCAGAATCCTGGGCCTGTCACTGGCTGAGATTCACGAACTACAGAGCTATCAGGACGACCCTCATCAGCCTTGTACCGCCGTCAACGCCTTGCTCGATGATCACATCTCTCATGTGCGGTCGCAGATAACCGCTCTGCAAGCGCTTGAGAAACAACTCGTTTCACTGAGAGCGAGTTGCAACGATGACCGGGAAGTTGAGGCGTGTGGGGTTCTTGCTGGAATTAGCGAAGGAAACATGCACCAGCAGTAGGTGAAGCATCAACCAGATAATCCGATGAGATGCCGGTCTGTCTCACTCTCATGCAAAGGTAAGATCAACCATTTAATCCGCTTACCCATTTTTTATATGTTCACTAATAGTTGCTTTAGCTTTCCCATACAACTCACCAATCATGGCTTGAGATAACCATAATGTATCGGATTCAAAACGGCACTCAACACGAGTTTGGCCGTCTGCGCTAGTAAAGAGAACAAACTCACCTTGTGGAGCTTGAGGGATATGTTCTGTCATTCATTTCACCTTCTGCATAATTGATAACACTCGCTCACACCATTGCCGCTTCGTACACTCTTTCAACCTCGGTAAACTTTGATGATAACAGCGAAGATATTGAAAGCACCGATTACGTACCAGACGATGCTATCAACCAAATGCACCGTTATCGGGATGCTTTGATTCGTTTATCAGAACCTCACGATTCTAAATCGCCATCAAGTGGAAACGCTGGCCAATCTCCTAAAAAAAGCCGCCCTGTATTTGGTGCGTTTGCGTTATACCCAGGCTTTTTTGATCAAACTTTATCGCAAAACCCTTACGTCGAAGCGATAGAAGAAGTGGGTATTGGTGCGTTTGCACTCTTACCTAGTCAAAATGATCCTAGCCAAAACGAACTTAGTCAAACTGAATCAACCCACGCTAAGAGCCGTTATTCCGGTCACCAGTGGTTGTTAGAGTTTTTGCAAACGCAAATTGGCACAGCACCGAATGCACAAACAGGGCAAAACAATGAAGCCATGTATCCTGTGGCTGGTATGGCGGAAAGGCTCTACGTACAAGACGCTGCACGTATACCGTATTACGGCATGCGCCAAGTGCTGTACCCTGATTTGACGATGACAGTGGCATTAGGTGGGCAACGTGGGCGTGATAATGGCTACTTTGAACAATTTGAGCAAGGCACAGCGCAGTGGTATCACCTGCCGCAAAGCACGTTTTTGCAGAAATTTAAGCAGCATATTGCCGAGGAAATTCGCTATTTAGCGTTGGCGTCTACCTCAGACACTCAAAGTTCATCCAAGCAAATTGACAAACTTTGGCCGGTTAAACACCCGGATCACCGGCAAAGACTTTATTCACGGTTTTATGATCAAAACCAGTACGTTCACACAGTAGCTTTTTGGTAAAACCACGTCGTTTCATCGCCAACAGCAAGTCTTCACCAAAATGAGTCAGGATTTTGCGCTGCTTTGGAAACAGTACATTGTGTAAGTCACGCTTAGCCATATCACCAACCAAAGGGACTATATTCCCACTTTACTCAATATAATTGGATTTATATCCCACCTTTAGGTTTAGCTTGCGCGTTGGCCAAGGCGATGATCTGGATCCCTGAATGCCAAAGGTCATCAAATCACACTTTTATGCGCATAAAAATGTAAGATTCCGCACTTTTCTGCGCGTAAAAGTGTAGACTGAGTTATACTACAGGCAGTTAACAGTCTTAATTAGCGGGAAATGACAATGCAGCGCAACTTACTAAACGCCCTAATAGCATGGAAAAATCAACCGGTGCGCAAGCCATTATTGATCGATGGTGCAAGACAAACAGGTAAAACCTATCTGCTACAAGAGTTATTTGGGAACACCTTTGCCAACATCCTTCGTATCGACTTCCTTGAAAACCCTGCCTACAAAGAAGCGTTCGATGGCTCTCTGTCACCTGACGAGCTAGTAATGAACATTGAGTTGTTAACCAACCAAGCGTTCAACCCAGAAACCGATCTGCTGATATTAGATGAAATTGGCGAATGTGAACGTGCCGTTACCTCACTAAAGTACTTTGCTGAAAAAGCACCGTCCTATTTTGTCGCTGCCAGCGGCTCGAATATTGGTTTGCTCAACACCTTCCCTGTGGGCAAGGTAGAACAATACAATTTACGACCACTGACCTTCCAAGAATTTATTTACGCATCCAACGAGCAAGCGCTGATCAAAGCGTTTGATAGTCAAGCAAGCACACCGGCAGTACACACCAAATTGATGGACAAACTCACTGACTACTTTTTTACTGGTGGTATGCCGGAAGCCGTTTCTGCTTGGTATCAGTATAAGGATTCAAGCATTCTAGAGCGTGTTGAAAAAGTCACAAAAATTCATGCCGATTTAGTGGAAGGTTATCGCCGCGATTTTGGTAAGTACGCGGGCAAGGTCGACGCCACACTGATTGAATCGGTATTTAATAGCATTCCAGCCCAGCTATCACTTGTCAGCGATGAGTCGGTTAAACGCTTTAAATTTAAGCATGTGCATGAGCGTAAATCTCGTTATAGCGATTTTGAAACCGCGATCCATTGGCTTAACTGCTGCCGCTTAGCTTTGCCAAACTACCCTATTGAAGGATTGCCGAAATCTTCGTTAGCGGCCTATAAAAAAGAAAATATGGTGAAACTGTTTCTGTTTGATGTGGGCCTGCTTAATCATATGCTCGGCAGCAGTTATAAAGAAATTAAGCAACAAAACTATGAATACAAAGGTTATGTGGCTGAAAACTTTGTGCAACAAGAGCTCACTGCCATTGGCGTTGACCCAAGCTATTCATGGAATGACGCCCGCGCCGAAATCGAATTTATTTTGGCGACCGATGAAGGCGATATCGTCCCTGTGGAGGGGCCTTGTTGAACAAATAGTGGAACTTTCTCAGTTAGCGTTGATCAGATCGCCAAACCACGCTGATACTAGACACCGCAATGAGCAAAGCAAAATACCGAGTTAAAAACTGGTCTGAATACAACAAA